>CALVRC010000040.1 GCA_944358445.1 uncultured Bacilli bacterium | reverse complement strand
TAAATATTGTAATTAAGTTCTTTGATAATTTTATATATGATATTTTGATTACTTACACACTTTTCTTGACACACCCTAAAATTTTGTTTTTCAAATTTATACCTAACACACCTTTATATATTTCTTAATTTTACCTTTTCTATCAACATTCAAATTATTAAAAATAAAACTATTGCGATAATTTTTATCATAAGTAACTTCCTTTTTTACAGTAATAAATTCCGGTATAACAATTTGCTGATCTTGAAATGATAGTTCAGTTTCTAACACTTGTAATCCATGTTCAAAAACATCCAAACGAAAATATTGATTTTCAAATTCAAAGCAATACCGCGTTTTTCTAATTACTATATTTTCCAAAGGATAATATGCATTATACTCTTCTTCTGAAGCTTGTCTTCTCTTTATAATTCTTTCATTATCTATATCTGTATCTAATTTAGTAATAACTGTATATCTAACATCATCATCTTTTTTCGTTTTCCTATAAATATACTCTACATCATCATTTTTTAAAACATATTGCTCAATATCTAATTTAACAAATTTAATTTCATTTATTTTTTCTAAAGAAACATCTACCAAATATTTTCTTTGAGTTTGAATTAAATAAGGTTTCCCAAAACAATAATAAATTTCACTAATTACTCTTTCTATTTTTTCTTCAAAAGACATTTCATTTCCAATAACAAATAAATTTTCATGTCCTAACCAAGCATTTAATGTTTTTTGATCTTGCTTTTTTGCTTGCTCCTTAGTTTCTACTCTTGCCATATTATTATCTAATGTATAAAACTCTTCCTTACCCATAGCTACTGTTCTTAGATGAATAACTAAATCATAACGGTTCATTAAAGTTAAATCAGTAGTATCAAAAATTTTTAACATTTTTTGCCAGTCATCATCTGATACAAAAGATTTTGAATCTAATATACCTCTATCACATAATATAATAGTTGGTACATCATCTTTTAAAGTAGCTTCCTCAGCTAAATGTTCAAGTAACAACTGTAAAGAAATAACTGAACATTGAAAATCTAATTTACTCAAAGCATGATTTCCAAAACTACGAATACCACTATTAATTAATATTGTCGCACTTTCTGGCACAACTAACACCCTATAACCTTTTTCAGTAAATCTATTTACTACAGTTTGAATTGATGTTGTTTTTCCAGCACATGGTCCACCTGTTAAAACAATTTTTTTAAAACTCATTTTTTCTTCCTCTACTATATACCTCTTTAAAAAAACAACTTCCGCAAAGTGGTATATACTCTACTTTTTCATTTTTACCATCGATTTTTATCTCATCACCTTCCATTACAAAAACTCCATCTACTTTCCTTGCATTAAACTTAGCAAAATTCCCACAACTACATAATGAATTACTATCAAGTTCTATTATTTCATCAGCTAAAGCAAATAACCTACTTGCTCCTGCAAATATTTCTCCTTTAAAATTAGTTTTTAATCCAAAACAAGTAACTGGTATTTTAGTTCTTTTATTTATCTCCCATAACTCTTCAACTTGATTTGGTTGTAAAAATTGAGCTTCATCAACTAATATATGATTAAAATACCATATCTGTTTAATAAATTTAGAAGAAAATAAACTATCGTTTTTGCCAAGCAAAATATCTACTACTCTTTTTTCATTTTTTCGGTTAATAATTTGATTATCTCCTTTAGTATCAATTAACGGTTTTATAACAATAACACTTTGTCCATTTTCTTCTAAATCATGAATTTTTTGAAATATTCTAGTTGTTTTACCACCTTTCATTGCACTATAATAAAAAACAAATTTATCCTCCATATTATTCACTTTCCTCTTTAAATCTATATATTTTAGCCTTCTTTTTTCCTTCAAAAGCTTGTTTTTCTTCAGTTAAAACAATTTGATTCGTATTTAATATTTTTTTACGAAAATTACGTCTATCTAATTTTTCATCTAAAATACACTCATACACTTTTTGTAATTCTGGTAATGTAAATCCATCAGGAAAAAAAACCTTTAAAATATCTGTTGTTAAAATAGATTCTTTTAATTTTTTCATTGCATCTTTTATAATATCATTATGATCATATGCTAAAAAAGGCACATCATCAATAGAAAACCAAGCCGCATTACTAGTTTTTAAAGTATCCTTTAAAATTTTCACTTCATTAATATTCACCATACCAATATAACTTATAGCAACCATTCTCATAACTGGAGACCTATCTTTTTTACCAAACACACTTGATAACCTTACTTCAACATTTTTTAAACCAGTTTTTTCATAAATTTCTCTATTTAATCCATCCTCTAAATCCTCATCATTATATAAAGCTCCTCCAACTAAAGCCCAACAATTTTTAAACGGTTCATTCTTTCTTTTAATTAATAATATTTTTAAAACACCTTTTTCAATTGTAAATATACTAGCAATCACATGAATTCCTTGGTTTTTATATTTCATATTATGTATTTCCATATTATCATCCTCTACACACATTATATGCGTATTTATATACGCTTGTCAAGTTAATTAACATTTTTAATATACATAATTTGTAAAAATTTTAAAATTAAAGTTGCACTTACTAACTTACTTAATACACAAAAAATTTTTAGAAATATGGAACAGTATATTGTTAATGCTTTTGACTATGAATATTCTAATGGTATTACTGAGGGTATGAATAATCTTATCAAGCAAATTAAACATGCGGCTTGTGGTTATAGAAAATTCAAACATTTAAAAGCCAGAGTTATGCTTATTAAAGGCTTACTTAATCCAATTAAAGCACAATAAAAGAAGGTCATTTTTTGACCCTCTTAACAAGCTCAATTATCATTAGTTTTTGGTTCCACCAACACTACTTGACATTGAACCCGAATAACTATCAATCTGGTGCGGGCGAAGGGACTTGAACCCCCATGCCGTAAGGCGCTAGATCCTAAGTCTAGTGCGTCTACCAATTTCGCCACGCCCGCATTTAAATGGTGGACCCTGATGGACTCGAACCATCGACCGTCCGGTTATGAGCCGGATGCTCTAACCAACTGAGCTAAGGG
>CALVRC010000039.1 GCA_944358445.1 uncultured Bacilli bacterium | reverse complement strand
GACACACAAAAAAGCAACAACTATTATATTAAGTTATTACTCTTTGTTAATTTATCCGAAACTTCTTGACACTAACTATGTATTTTACTACCTTATTAAAAAAAATGAAGATAAAAATTTATTTTGACTGCTGCATTATAATCACCAGCAATCATCGTTGCAACATCGATATCATGAATAGTTAATAGTTTAAAACGAAAATACACTTTCCTTATATATAAAAAAATGAGCAAACAGTAATTTACTCATCTAATTATTTTATATTTTTTTCTTTTTCTATTCATATTTATAATATCGGTCTTAAAATATTTAAATGTTGCAATAGCAATAATAGCCACCGGAAGTGAAATGATAATACCAAATACTCCAAATAATATTCCACCCGCAAATACTGAAATAATAACCACTAAAGGATGAACCTGATTACTATTACCATAAACAAATGGATTAATTATATATCCATCAACCGCTGAAAAAACAATAAATACAACACAAGTCTTTATAAAAAGTGCTGGACTTATAACAAAAGCCGTAATAGCCGCTATAACATTAGTAATAATACCACCAAAATAAGGAATCAAATTACCTAAAGCAGCTAAAGTTCCAAGCATTAAAGCATTTGGATGTCCAATCAAAGTATAAACAATAGTATATTCAAAGAAAGAAATTACCACAATTTTCATAAAACCAACAATGTACTTACGCATTTCATCATCAATAGTTGCAACATAATTATATAATTTCCTAGATCTATGAGACAAATATTCTTTAATAAAATTCCTAATCTTATCCATATCAGCTAAAAAATAAACAAAAGAAGCCAAAACAATAAATATCTTAGATATATAATCTATAGAAACCCCAATAAAACTCAAAGCTCCATTAGAAATATAAGTACCTAATTTTTCTAAAGTATCATTAAAACTTGCCATCAAAGTATTTTGAATATCTTTAAAATCAACATTATAATCAGTTGATAATTCTCTTAAAAAAGAAATAATTCCATTAAATAAACTAGTAAGCTGTGACATAATCGTTGGAGTTATCAATATCAAAATCAAACATATTGTCCCAATTGCTCCTCCAACCACTAAAAGCATAGCTAAAGCCTTTGGAACACCTTTATCAGTTAATTTTTTAACAATCGGATAAAAAGCATAAGCTATTGCAAAAGCAATAAAAAAAGGAAGTAATATGTTAAAAAGTAAACTAATAGTTCCAAACCAAAAATCTCTAGCTTGATAAACTAAAAACACAGCCAAAACTAACAATACAATATTTACTAGCTTAAAGTCTATTTTATTTTTTATCATATTTTCGCTCCCTTTCCAAAAGAATCGTCACTGGACCATCATTTTTAATATTAACAAGCATATCTGCTCCAAAAACTCCAGTTTCCACACAAACATATTTACCTAATCTCTCATTAAATATTTTATATAGTTCTTTTGCTTTTATACTATCTAATGCTTTAACATAACTTGGTCTATGACCTTTCTTGGTATCCGCATAAAGTGTAAATTGTGAAATACTTAAAACCTCACCATTAATATCCAAAACAGATTTATTCATTACCCCATTTTCATCATCAAAAATACGTAAATGTAATACTTTATTAATCAAATAATCTATTTCTTTTTCACTATCACCCAAAGTAAACCCTACAAACAATACCAAACCCTTATCAATTTTACCAGTAATCTCACCATTGACAGAAACACTTGATTTTAAGCTTCTTTGAACAAGTATTCTCATTTTATTAACCTTTCGACATCAGTAACTTCTGGTATCATCTTAATATCGTTCATAAGTTTTAAAAGCTGTTCCTTATTATCAACTAAAACTGTCATCTCAATTGCATCGTCCTCTTTTGAGTGATGATTATTAAACCTTCTTACTGGAATGTCATTATTAGCCGCCTTTGAAATAATATCAATTAATGAATTATTATTACTATTTGCTCTTACTAAAATATTCGTTGGAAGTTTACTATTTTCTTTATTCCATTTAACTTCTATTAATCTTTCATCAATTTTAGAAACGTTTGGACAAACCATTCTATGAACTGTAACTCCATAACCTTTAGTAACATATCCAACAATTCTGTCACCAGGAACAGGATTACAACAAGAAGCTAAATTAATCTTAATATCATCTATTCCAGCAATAGTAATTAAACTATTACTAGAACTTTGCTTCTGACTACCTTTAGCCGCCTTCTCTAAAATCATCTCTTCCTTAGATACTTCCTTTTTCAAATAAGTATCCATAACCGTATTAATAGATATTTTAGAACTACCTAAATTCCCATAAAGCTCATTAGCTGAATTAAATTTTAAATCATTAAGTAATTTTTTAAATCTCTCATCATCAAAGAATTCATCATTACTAATTTTTTGCTTACGTAATTCTTTACTTAAAATATCCTCACCTTTTTTTAGATTTTCTTCTTTATTAACCCTATTAAAAAATGCTTTTATTTTACTTTTAGCTTGTGTCGTTCTAACAATATTAAGCCATTCTCTACTAGGACCAGGAGAATTATTATTTGTAATAATTTTCACTATATCATCACTTTTTAACTTATAATCAAGTGATACCATATTAGAATTAACAATAGCTCCTACTGTCTTATCACCAACATTAGTATGTACCTTATAAGCAAAATCAATTGGCGTACTACCATTAGGAAGTTCAATAACATCACCTAAAGGAGTAAAAACATAAATAGTATTTTGAAAAACCTCTTTTTTAACAGTATTTACAAAATCTTCCGGATTATCCTGTTCTTTCCTTAAATCCATAATAGCTCTAAAAAACTGTAATTTTTGTTCCATCTCATTCTGCATCACTGCTTTAACTGAACCTTTTTCTTTATATGACCAGTGCGAAGCAATACCATATTCTGCAACCCTATCCATTTCATAAGTTCTAATTTGAATTTCATATAACTGACCATCAATACCAAACACTGTTGTATGTAAAGACTGATACATATTAGTCTTAGGCATTGCAATATAATCTTTAAACCTCTTAGGCTTTGGTCTAAATTTAGAATGAATAATTCCTAAAGCTTGATAGCAATCTTGCTCTGTTTCAACTAAAATTCTTAAAGCAAGCAAATCATAAATTTCACTAAATCTCTTACCTTTTTCAAGCTTCTTATAAATACTATAAATACTCTTTGATCTACCAAAAATTTCATGTTTAATATCATGTTTATTTAAAAGTTCAGAAACACTTTCAATCATCTTAGCCACACTATTATCACGTTCAGCTTTAGTTGCATTTAACTTTTCTACAATATCATAATATTCATTAGAATTTAAATAACGTAAACAATATTCTTCCAAATCTTGCTTAATGTTATTAATACCAAGCCTATCTGCAATAGGAGTTAAAATATCCAAAGTCTCTCTTGCTGTTGCTTTTTGTTTTTTCTCACTATGTACAAAAAGCGTCTGCATATTATTCAGCCTATCTGCAAGCTTTATAATAATAACCCTAACATCCTCAGAAAGCCCAACAATTATTTTTCTTTGATTATTAATTAAAGCTTCTGTTGTTCCAGATAAATTCAATTTATTAATTTTAGTTACACCATCAACTAAAATAGCTATATTATGACCAAACTTTTCCTCAATCTCATCTATAGAAACATTACAGTCCTCAACTACATCATGTAAAAGTCCCGCTGATAAAGTTTCGTAATCCGCACTTATTCTTGTTAAAATATATGCAACATTTAAAGGATGAATAATATAATCTTCCCCAGTTAATCGTTTTTGCCCAAAATGTTTTTCATTCGCAAATTTATAGGCTTCTGAAATAACTGATAATTCTTTATCATCAGTAATATACTCCTTAATCTTATCCATCAATTTTTCAATAGTTAAATTTTTCTGATGTTTACTCATCGTATCACCTTCTTAAATATCTAAATAAAGATTTCTGTTTTTTTCATTTATTTTCTCCTTAAAATAATCATCAATTAATGCATTATCACTATTTAAAATATCACTAACCATATCACTAAGCATTAAATCACGGCTACTTCTCCATTTATTTTCTTTTAAATAATTCCAAATATCCTCGGGTTTTAAATAACCATACCCATTAGCACTAAGTTCACTCATTTTTGCATTTAAAGCAGGTCTTAATCTATTATAAAGTTCTTCTAATGAATTAAATTCTAAATCCATAAACTCCATCCCCTTCATCTATAACTATTATATATTAATTTTACTCAATTTTAAAGAGACTAACCAAAAATTAACAAATTATAATTTGCATTTTTAAAGAAAAAATGTTATTATGTTAAAACCTTAAAGGAGATGAAAGAAATGTTTCAAGTAAAAATAAGTGAAAACAAATATTATGTATTTGGTGAAAATGAACTAACTATAATAGGAAACCCTAAAACTAACCTGCTTACCTGTCCACGCTACTATGATTTAGAAATTCTTAACGGAAATTCAACAATAATCAAATATACAAATAATGAACCAGTAATAATAAATAGTAACGAAATCACAGACAATGGTCAATTTATTTTAGAATTTTCTTTTGGTTTACCACTTACTTTAGAAGAACATGAAATACTTTATGAACTTTACATAAAACAAATTAAAGAAAATCAAACAGAAGAATATCAAAAAGAGAATGCTATTAAAAATGATATTGAAACAGCCAAAAGATTGGTAAAAAATAGAGCGGGTGTGTCAAGAAAAGTGTGTAAGTAATCAAAATATCATATATAAAATTATCAAAGAACTTAATTACAATATTTAC
>CALVRC010000038.1 GCA_944358445.1 uncultured Bacilli bacterium | reverse complement strand
TTACATTTTATTGTACTATATTCAAACTTATTTCAGCTTTTTGCCATAAAACGGAATTTCAAATAAAAATCTACGAATATTTTATATATAATGTCAAATAATTTACTTTTTTTTTTGCATATTATATAATGTTTTTAAGGTGATATACATGAAGGCATTAATAACAGGCGCTAGTTCGGGAATTGGAGCTGATATAGCAAGAGTATTAGTAGAAGAAGGATATGAGGTAATACTTGTAGCTAGAAGAAAGACAAGACTTGAAAAGTTGGTTAAAGAATTAGGAGATAAAGCTAGTTATATTGTTAAAGATATTTCTAGTACTTATAATTGTATGGAGCTCTATAATGAATTAAAAAAAGAGGATATTGATATATTAATTAATAATGCAGGATTTGGTGTGTTTGGTGAATTTAGCGAGACTAGTATTGATAAGGAACTTGATATGATTGATTTAAATATTAAATCTTTGCATATTCTTACTAAATTATTTTTAAAAGATTTTAAGAAGAAAGATAGAGGATATATTTTAAATGTGGCTTCATCTGCGGGATTTATGGCAGGACCTTTGATGGCAAGTTATTATGCAACTAAAAATTATGTTGTTAGTTTAAGTTTGGCTATATATGAAGAACTTAGAAAAGAAGGAAGTAATGTTTCTATAAGTGTTCTTTGTCCAGGACCAGTTAATACAGAATTTAATAAAGTGGCTAGGGTTCATTTTTCAATTAAAGGACTTGAAAGTGTCGATGTGGCTAGATATGCAATTAAAAAAATGTTTAATGAAAAATTAATTATAATACCTGGTTTGAAAGTGAAGTTAGGAATATTTTTTATAAGATTTTTACCTAGAAAGTTTCTTTTAAAGGTTAGTTATAAAATTCAAAATGGAAAAAGGAGTTAAGTCTTTAGTGATTTAACTTTTTCTTTGGCGTATGATATAATTAAGGGGGATTTATATGGGAAAGATATTAGATTATGATGAGATGAATGATATATTAGATTCATTAAATAAAAATGTTATTAAAAAAGAAAAACCAATTGGTTATACTTATTTTGGGTATCCAATTAATCATTATGTTTATGGACATGGTCAGTATCATGTAATTATTACTGGTGGAACGCATAGTGCCGAACTTATTAGTAATGTTTTTGTAATTAGATTTATGGAAAAACTTTCTAAAAGAGAAGCGGAAATTGATGAAAATTTGTATACAATTCATTTTATTCCAATTGTTAATCCAGAAGGTACAATTATTGTTACTAGTGCGATTAGAAGTTTGATTCCTAGAGATATTTCTTTAGAGGAAGAGCAAACATATTTTTTGACATATTATAGAAATAGTTATATTGAAGGTGATTATGCAAATAAATATGGTGATAGAGATTTGAAATTGCAACAAATGATGTTTAAACATGCAACTCCTTTAATTTTAGATGATAAGCATAAAGAGTTAAAAAAATATTTGATAGAGTTATTTCAAAAAAATGATTTACCAATAGGATGTATGATTAATTGGTCTAGTAATGGGCGAGGTGTTGATTTAAATAGTAATATAGAGTCTAGTTCTTTTATTGAAAGAGTTAGTAATGGTGAAGAAATATATGCCAATTTACATTTAAATAATATTAGAAGAGATAAATTAGGACCTTTAGGGTGTCCTTATTTTAAGAAAGGAGAAATTGAAAAAGAAAATATAGCTTTATTAGATTTTTATAAGGAGATTAAAAATAAATATAAGTATATTGGCTCATTTATTTATCATAGCTGTGGTAATATTGTTTATTATTTAGGTGAGGCAGAAAAGAAAAACCCGTGGATTAACTTGACTGATGAAATAAAGGAAAAAGATCATGGCGTTGCTAGAATATATAGTGATGTTACTGACTATAAGACTGATGGTTTTGAAATTTATACAACAATGGATTCTAAGTTAAAAAGTTTATTTCCTGTAACTTTACTTATTGAGCTTGGAGGTGTGAGAGCTACTCCTCTTTCACAATTTATGGATTTTGATATTGGAGGTTCTTCAGATTTTAAAAATGTGTACTCTAGGATTATTGATGATAATACAAAAGCTATTTTAGTAACTTTACCAGTTATGCGTGAAAAATATGAAAATGATATTTAATAAGATGTATTATAAATTTATAAAAAAAGCAAAAGCATTAATAAAATTATCATTGTAAAATAAAATCATTTATACTATAATAATTTTTGTGGTGATTTTATGCGAGCTATTGAGGTTAAAAATTTAAGTTTTAATTATGGGAATATAAAGGTATTTAATAATTTGAATTTAAATGTTTCTGAAGGTCAGTTCGTTACTGTTTTAGGTAAAAATGGTAGTGGTAAAACAACGCTTGCTAAGATTTTGGGTGGTTTTATTAGAAGTAATACTTTATTTTTTGGTAAAAAAATAAATAAAAAAGATGTATGTGTTGTTTTTGATAATATAGATTATAACGGGTATGTTATGAACATTTTAATCAATAGTATAAAAGGCTTTAGTAAAAAAGAAGTAAGCGATAAGGTTATAGAACTTTCTAAAAAAATAGGATTTGAGAATATTTTAAATAGAGATTTTGAGAGTATTTGTTTTTTTGAAAAAAGACTAGTTAATTTGTGTATTGGAATTTTGAAGGAGCCTAAAATATTAATTTTGGATAATGCTTTAGAAGGAATCAGTAATAAAGAAAGAATTAATATATTAAGAATATTAAAACGGTTAAAAATAACTATTGTTAATTTTACTAATACTTCTATAGATACTTTGATTTCTGACGAGATTATAATTATTGGTGATGGTAAGGTTATTTTACATGGGAGTAAAAGAAAAGTTTTGGAAGATGAGAAATTTTTTGAAAAAAATGATTTAGAGTTGCCTTTTGTTATAAATTTGTCTAATAAACTTAAATTTTATGATTTGATTGATAAGGTGTATTTTAATGAAAAAAAGTTGGTGGATGATTTGTGGAAATAAGGTTAGATAATGTTAATTATTTTAATTTAAAAAATTTGTCATTTACTATTAGAGATTCTAAAATTACTTTTGTACTTGGTGAAAGTGGTAGTGGAAAAAGCAATTTGCTTTCTTTAATTTGTGATGATATTAATGATTATGAAGGTAATATTGTTAGAGATATTTCTTTAAATAAAATTGGTTTTTTAAGGCAAAATTATATAGATTATTTTGTTTTTAATACAGTTTATGAGGAGTTTTTGTATGTTTTAAAGAAAAGAAAATTAAAGATAGTTAACTATGATAAGCAAATGATACAAGCTCTGGAGATGGTTGGACTTAATGAGAGTTTTTTAAATAGATCTTTATATGAAATGAGTAAAGGTGAACAAAAAAGGGTTGCTTTGGCTATATTACTAGCTCAAAAGTTTAAAGTTTTTGTTCTGGATGATCCTTTTACTAATTTAGATTTTGAGAGTAAAAAAAGATTAATAAAATTATTTAAAATGATGAAGATTAGATATAATAAGACAATTATTATTGCTTCTTGCGATACTGATATTGCTTTGGATAGCGCTGATGAAGTAATATATTTGGAAAAAGGTAAGTTGATTTTTAAAGGTGATAAATTTGATTTATTTACAAATAAAAAATTGTATGAAAATGCTAATATTGATGAACCTAAGTTAATCCAATTTTCTAATTTAGTTAAAAAAGAAAAAAATATTAATATTGGTTTTAGAGATGATATTAATGATTTAATTAAAGATATATATAGGTTTGTTAAATGATACTAATTTGTGTTACAATAATAGAAGTTTTAAAAAAGTTGTAGGAGGAATATTATGAGATACTTGATAACATTTGCTTATGATGGTTCTAAATATAAAGGTTATCAAAAACAGCCTAAAGAAAAAACCGTACAAGGGGAACTTGAAAAAGCATTAAAGACTATTAATGGTCATAAAAAAGTAAGTGTACATGCTTCTGGTAGAACGGATGCTGGAGTTCATGCATATAATCAAAAAGCTCATTTTGATTTAGATATTAAACATATTACACCTGAAAAGTTAAAAGATGGTCTTAATAGTTTACTTCCTAAAGATATTTATATTAAAAATGTAGAAATGGTAGCTGATGATTTTCATGCTAGATTTAATGCGAAGGCTAAGGAATATATTTATATAATTAATATGGGTGAGTATAATCCTATTGAGAAGGACTATATTTATCAATATAATAAAAAATTAGATGTAGTAGAGATGGAAAGGGCTTTAAAGTATTTAGAAGGAACCCACAATTTTAAATCTTTTACTAAAACTGATGATGAGAAAGAAGATTATGTTAGAACGATTGTTCAGACCAGATTAACTCGTGAACTTAAAAATGTTAATAAAATTACTTTAAGTTTTTTAGGAACCGGTTTTATGCGTTATCAAGTTAGAAATATGATAGGTACATTAATTGAGATTGGTGAAGGGAAACGTAAGAGTGAGGATATAATTGATATTTTGAATGCTCAAGATAGAAGGAAAGCTGGAAAAACGGCTAATCCTGAAGGGTTATATTTAAAAGATGTACTTTATTAGGATAAAGGTAACAATTTAACAAAATTATCAATTGTTTGTAAATTTGTTAAATAAGAGTCAATAAAATGTATGAAAAAGCCTTTTAAATCATATAATTTTATTGACTTTTATTAGTTTTTTGATATAATTGATATTGGTACATTTATTTATCCCACATACGTAGGTCTTGGGAAAACTTACGAATGTAAAGGAGAAAGGAAAGTAAAAATGAAAACATACATGCAAAGAAAAGAAGATGTCACTAGAGATTGGTATGTTGTGGATGCTGAAGGACAAACTTTAGGTCGTTTAGCTACTAAAGTAGCAAATGTTTTAAGAGGAAAACATAAACCTACTTATACTCCACATAT
>CALVRC010000037.1 GCA_944358445.1 uncultured Bacilli bacterium | reverse complement strand
TCGTGTATTGACATTACACTTTTTTTATGTTATTATTTAACTGTGTATTTACAATACACATAAGATATATTATCGGATTAATTATTTCTTGCTTTACGAGCTTGAATTTCATCTATTTTATATAGTATTTCGGCTACATTTTCATCATTAACTTCTGTATAACCAAGTTCCTTCATAGCTTGTACTTTAGCAGAATTAATCTCTAAAGTTCTACTCATCTTATCTTCTAATTTATGTTCAATTTGAGCAACAAAACGTTTATGAGTTTCAGCTATTCTAGCCTTACTAGAAGTTCCAGCATGATATAAATTAAAGGCAGAAAATAAAATACTTTCAAAAACAAATTGCTCAGTTTCATCAAATGCAAATTCGTATGGCTTAGTATATCCACCAACTTTAGACACATAAGCTAATATATATTTAAGTTCCTTCATACTAGGCATCGTTTGTAAATAATGATATAAATAAAGAATTGAATTATATCCCTCTTCATCTTTTTCATCTTCTAAACGTTCCTTTAGTTCATCAACTATATTATGTAAAAGTTCTTTTCTTTTTTCATCTAAACCAGAAAATATAACATTTCCTTCGCCAAGTTCACTTTTATTTGAATTTTCAAATAAACTATTAATTCTAGTTTCAACATCCATAATATAATCTGTATCAACCTTAATATCATTTAATTCATCAGCTGATTTAATACCTAAAATATTAAGTAAAATAACTTTTTTATCCTTTGGCCATTTATTAATATCATCTAACTCCAAATAATTATAAATCATTTGTCTAGACACTCCTAAACATTTAGCTAACTTCACTTTAGAAATACCAAGTTCTCTTAATATGTCATTTAATCTTTCCATATGTCTGTAACCCTCCTACTATTAATTTTACCTAACTCCCCTACTAAAGTCAAGAGAAATGTAAAATTCTGTCAAAAAGAATATATGTTCTGTTTTAACAGAATAATTTCATTATATCTTCTAGCTACGCAAAAATTAAAAAATGTACAAAAATTATACTAAAAAAGGTACATTTAAAATTAAAATACCTTTTATTCAGAAGAAACTGCTTTTTTTAGTTCTTCATAACTATCTCCAAGTAATCTATTATTATAGTATTTAGAATTCTTAGATAATTCATCATTTAATTCATCCAATCCTAGTTCTTCTGCTAAAGTTTCCCTTTTAGAAAATAAATTAGTACCCAAGCCAAGTCTATTACCATCAATATCAAACCCTAAAGAAGCTAAAGTAGTAGGATAATAATCAAAAGTTGTAAATATTCTATTATTAGTGTTTTTAGTATTACTTACAGAATTAATATACACATTATAAACACTTCTATTATAATCATTACTATCAAACATATTGGATATATTTGCTTGCATAGATAAATGATCTCCTGTAATAACAACTGTAGTATCCTTATAAAAATCTTGCTTTTTAATCCAACTAATAAACTCCCCTATCATATTATCACTACAATGATATGAATTTAAATATTTATAATCATAAATATAATCACAAGATTTATCAACATATCCATCAGTAAAATGAGTATCAGCAGTAAGCATAGTAAAATTAAAAGGTTCATCATTTTTAGCTATTTCAGAAAGTTCTTTTTTAGCATATTCAAATAGCTTACTATCCTCATATCCCCACCAAACATAATAATTATCATCTATATATCCTTTTTCTTTCGCATAATTATAATCCATAATTTTATATTTTCCATGATAAGTAAAATAATCTTTTCTACCGCCAAAATTTGCATCTGAACCAATCATCAAATAATTGTTATATCCATTATCTTTAAGTATATCACCCAAAGAATAAACCCCAGGTAAAAATTCACCATAACCAGAATATAAATTACCATCAATCGGTACTTTCAAAGGAACCCCTGAAGTAGATGCGACCATAGCTGCTACAGTCCAGCTAGCCCCAAAAGCACTATACGCACCACCTAATTTGTTATTCGTGCTAAAACTAATATTATTTTTAGCAAGTTTTTCTAAATTAGGAATAATTGAATCATTAAAATTTCCACCGTTTTTATTAGAAAATAAAGACGTTTCTAGTGATTCAACATAAATATATATCAAATTCCTTTTTTTCTTGGGCGCTTCTAATTTAATGTTTTTAGGATCCGTATAATAAACCTCAAAAAAATTAGTTTTTCTATTTGGATTAAAATAATTTTCTAAGTCAAATTCAATATATACATAATTAATTGATAAAATTAAAAGTATAAAAGAAAATAAAACTCTAATAATTCTAGAAATAGGAAATAAAATAAATTTTAATTTTCTACCTTTAATTTCAATATTTAAATATGTTTTTGTTTTTATAAATATTTTAAAAATTATAATAACAACTAATATAACTAAATATATTGGAATTAAGCGTTCAAGCACATATTTAGCTCCATCAATAAATATAGTATTACTAGTTCCTTCAGCAGTTGTTAAACTATATAAAAGTTGGTCTACTGTAATATTATAAAATGCTTCGTTAATATAATTACTAACAAAATAAATAATAAAAGCTAGCGTCAAAAAAACAAAAGTAAATAAACTACTTATCTTTATCTTTCTTAACAGTTTTAGAAACAGTTTTCCTAGTTTTTTTGCTATTTTTACTATCTTTAGTATTAATTTTATTATTATTACTAGAAACTGTTTTAGTTTTAACTTCATTTTCTACAACCTCTATTTTAAACTCAATATTTTTTTGAATCACTAAACCAATAAAACATAAAATAATATTTACAGCAATAGAAATTAAACTCATCCAAATAAATAACATTATATTAGAATTTAAAGCATCAAAAATATCTTCTTTTACCCCAAAAAAATTAAACATAATAAACATATTTATAATAAAAGAAAATAAAAGTAAAGTGATATAATTGTATAGTATATCTTTAATTTTTAAATTTTTATTAAAATAGTTAATTATTCTAACCCCAATGATACTTGGAATAAATAAAGTAAACAAAACATACATAAATCCCATCCTCCTAATAATTAAATATTTTATCTTATTTTTTAAAGAATTTCAATTACTATAGAAAAAAAGTTCATAAAATGAACTATTTCTTTTTAAATACAAATAATTTACTCATTATATAATTTAAAATTATCACTATAACATTAGATACAACTTTTAAAATCATAGCAGGACCTTTTAATAAATCAACACCAACAAACATAATCCCTAAATCTAAAACTCCAGTTGTAACTCTACATAAAGTAAAACTTCCAAGTTCTTTCATAAATAATTTAATGTCAAAACTCTTACTTTCAAACACCCAAAGTTTATTAGTAATAAAAGCAAAAAGCACTGATATTACCCAAGCGATAATATTACTAATGACATTTGAAACATCAAATACACTATAAAACATTCCATAAACAGCAATATTAATAACTGTCGTTAAAACGCCAAAAATACCATACAAAATTATAAATTTATATTTTTTAAGTAACTCCATCATAAAAACTAATTCTTCTCCTTATAAACTTTTTTAATAATTCCGCCACCCAAGCATTCATCATCATTATAAAATACACAAGCTTGTCCTTCAGTAACCGCTTTAACACCACGAGGATATTTAACTAAAACATTTCCATTCTCTAACATCTCAGTATAAACTTCATTATCTTCCTGTCTATATCTAAATTTAGCCATACATTTATTAGGTAATTCATCTAATAAATTAACATCCTCAATCTCAGCTGCATAACTCATTAAATATTTATTTTCATCACCCATGGCCACATATAAAATATTTTTATCTAAATCCTTTTTACAAACAAATATTCTATCTTTAGTACCACCAATATTAAGACCTCTTCTTTGACCAATTGTATAATACATAAGCCCAATATGTTTGCCTAAAACCTCACCAGTATCAATATTTACAATATCACCAGGATTATTTGGTAAATAATTTTCTAAAAACTTCTTAAAATTACGTTCACCAATAAAACATATACCAGTTGAATCTTTTTTATCAGCAGTAATTAAATCATATTCATGAGCAATCTTTCTAACTTCACTCTTTTGTAACTCCCCTACTGGAAATAAAACTTTTTCTAACTGTTTTTTAGAAACTTGTGATAAAAAATATGTCTGATCTTTATTTTTATCAAGTCCTTTATATAATTTACCATCAATTAATCTAGCATAATGACCAGTTGCAATATAATCAGCACCTAGTTTAAAAGCCTCTTTCGCAAACATATCAAATTTAATATACTTATTGCACATTACATCTGGATTAGGAGTTCTTCCTTTTTTTAATTCGTCTAAAAAATAAGTAAAAACATAATCCCAATATTCTTTAACAAAATCAACTCTTTTTAAAGGAATACCTAATTTTTCACAAACTTTTAAAGCATCATTATAATCTTTTTCTTGCGGACATATGTCATTTAAATCATTAGGATTACCTAACAAGTCATTATTAATAGTACTATCCCAGTTACGCATAAAAAGTCCAATAACTTCGTAACCTTGTTTTTGAAGCAAAATAGCAGCTACACTACTATCTACTCCCCCACTCATTCCAACTACAACTTTTGCCATAACATCACTTCCATAATAATTATACAAAAAATATAGCACAAATGCTATATTTAAGTTAATAAATTTACAATAATATCAATCAATCTAGGTGCAAAATAGACCTCATAAAAAACACTAAATAAAAGTATAATTAAGGAGAAAAATAATATAAATATATACCTATTAAAAATGCCTTTAAAATCAAAATTCTTCTTTTTTGTAAAACTATTTATTAGCCTATAAGATAAAATCAAAGCATATGAAGAAATCAATAAATAAATCATCAAATTAATTATATGATGAGGAATCACATAAACACCTGCAATTAAAATACCTTTAAAATTAAAATTAATAATAATGCTAGCTATTGAGAAACCTAAAGAAAACGATTTAATAAACAAAAGTAACAAAATCAAAATAAAACCAATAACAGATATACCTAAAATCCAAATAAGAAAAGCTAAGCCTAAAGTAAAAATAATTGTGTTAATTAAAGTACTATTATAATTTAAACTATTATTATTTAAATTTTCCAAAAAATTTTTTAAATAATTACTTACAAGTGCTTTATCGCTATCATTCAATAATGTAACAAAAATACTACCAGAAGCCACTCCAACAGCTACTATTACAACTAAAAAAACGAATAATTTTTTATTAATGCGAATATTACTTTTTAACTTGTCCATGTATTTTTTCATATTTATCCCTCATCAAATTATACTCTTTTGATTAAAAAATATTCCAAAAAAAGAAAAAATATTATA
>CALVRC010000036.1 GCA_944358445.1 uncultured Bacilli bacterium | reverse complement strand
TAAAGTGTGTATGAACTCTTTTTTTATTGTTAAAGATTAAGTTAATTTTTTTAAATCAGTTACAAAGGAAAAGATTCAAATGAGTCAGGCCTTGACAAAAAAAAATTAATGTGGTAAAGTCTTTATTACACAAATGAAAACGAGGACCAAGAGGAGTAAGTTGTTAATTATTTAAAGCGAGTTTGGGATGGTGTGAGCCAAATAAATAGATGATAACTGAAAAGAACTTGTGAGTAACTTTTGGAAATGTTTGATACAGAGTATATTAGTTCGGGTAATTCCGTTAAAGATTTGAGGTGGCTATTTTATAGCAATTAGGGTGGTACCGCGTTTATGACGTCTCTATTTTTAGAGATGTCTTTTTTATTTATATTTTAGGGAGTTGATAATATGAAAATAATTTTAGCTTATTCTGGTGGGTTAGATACATCGGTTATGATACCATGGCTTAAAGAAAATTATCCGGGATGTGAAATTATTGCTTATTCGGCAAATGTTGGACAAGGAGATAGTGAATTAGAAGGAATTGAAGAAAAAGCACTTGCTAGTGGTGCTAGTAAGATATATGTTGATGATTTAAGGGAAGAACTTGTTGATGATTATATTGCGCCTTTTATTAAAGCTGGTGCAACTTATGAAGGAACATATTTACTTGGGACTGCTTTTAGTAGGCCACTTATTGCTAAGAAGTTAGTTGAGGTGGCACATAAAGAAGGTGCTAAAGCAATATGTCATGGTTGTACTGGTAAGGGTAATGATCAAGTAAGGTTTGAGATGGGAATTAAATATTTTGATCCAGATATGGATGTTATTGTTCCTTGGAGAACGTGGAATATTAAAGGACGTGATGAGGCGTATGATTATGCTTTAAAACATAATATTCCATTAAAATTTAATAAGGAAAATAGTTATTCTAAGGATAAGAACATTTGGCATTTATCACATGAAGGATTGGATTTGGAGGATCCTAAGAATGCTCCAAAATATGATGAAATTTTAGAAATGGGAGTAACTCCAGAGAGAGCAATTGATGAGGCTACATTTGTTGAGTTAGGTTTTACATCCGGACTTCCGAATAGTATTGATGGCAATAATATGAAGTTGATTGATATTATTAATTATTTAAATAATATTGGTGGGGCTAATGGAATTGGTATTTTGGATATGGTTGAAGATAGGCTTGTTGGTATGAAATCTAGAGGAGTTTATGAAACTCCTGGAGGTACTATAATTTATAAAGCACATTCACTTTTAGAATCAATTTGTTTAGATAAAGATTTATTACATGAAAAACAACATATGGCTTTGAAGATTGGTGATTTATTATATAATGCTAAATTTTATAGTCCACTTATGGATTCATATTTAGCATTTGTAGATAAGGCATCAGAAAATGTTAATGGAAATGTTAAATTAAAATTATATAAAGGAAATATAATTTGTATGGGTATTGATAGTCCAAATAGTTTGCATTCTTTAGGAGTATCTTCATTTGAAAATTCACAAGACTATGATCAATATGATGCTTTAGGATTCGTTAATATATATGGACTTTCAAATAAAATTATGGCTAAGAAAAGAGGTAGATAATATGGTTATGTGGGCTGGTAGATTTAAAAAGGATATTGATAAGAGAACTAATGATTTTAATTCTTCAATTAGATTTGATAAAAGAATGTATAAACAGGATATTACTGGAAGTATTGCTCATGCAACAATGCTTGGAAAATGTAATATTATTGATGAAGAGGAAAGTAAAAAAATTATTACAGAACTGAAGAATATTTTGAGTGATTTAGAAAGTGGTAAGCTTGATTTTGATATGAATTCGGAGGATATTCATATGTTTATTGAAGGAGAACTTACCAGAAGAATTGGTGATACTGGAAAAAGACTTCATACTGCTCGTAGCCGTAATGATCAGGTGGCTTTGGATTTAAGACTTTATACGCGTGAGGAGATTGAAGAAATTATCCATTTACTTAATGAATTAATTGGTGAGTTAGTTAATATGGCTGAAAAGCATTATGAGACAATTATGCCTGGATATACACATTTACAAAGAGCACAGCCTATTACTTTAGCACATTATTTTATGGCATATGCAGAGATGTTTAAACGAGATATTTTAAGATTAAAAGATGCTTTAAAAAGGATGAATGTGAATCCTTTGGGTAGTTGTGCTTTAGCGGGAACTACTTATAATATTGATAGATATATGACGAGTGAGTTATTAGGATTTGATTCTCCTTGTTTAAATAGTTTAGATGGTGTTTCTGATAGGGATTATGCTATCGAAATAACTTCAGCTTTATCTATTATTATGATGCATATGTCAAGGATTAGTGAAGAGTTTGTTATGTGGAGTAGTCATGAATTTAAGTTTATTGAATTAGATGATGCTTTTTCGACAGGTTCTTCTATTATGCCTCAAAAAAAGAATCCAGATATTACAGAACTTATAAGAGGGAAAAGTGGTAGAGTATATGGTGATTTAATTTCTCTTTTGACGATGATGAAATCGTTACCACTTGCTTATGATAAGGATATGCAAGAGGATAAAGAAGCTATTTTTGATGCAATGGATAATGTTAAAATGTGTCTTTATACTTTTATTCCAATGTTTGCTAGTACAACTTTTTTAAAGGATAATATGCTTAAGGCAGCTAAGAAAGGCTTTATTAATGCGACTGATGCAGCTGATTATTTGGTTAAAAAGGGTATGCCATTTAGAACAGCTTATAAAATTATTGGTTCAATAGTGGCTTATGGGATTGATAATGATAAGACATTGGATACAATTACTGTTAGTGAGTATAAGAAGTTTTCAGAACTTTTTGATGAAGATATTTATGAATATATTGATTTATTAAAAGCTGTAAATGATAGGACTGCAATTGGAGGACCATCACCTGAGACTGTTAAAAAGCATGTTCAAGTTATAAAAGAGTTTTTAAAAGAGAGCAATTAAGCTCTCTATTTTGTTTTTGATTTTAAATTTGGTTTATCTAAAATAATTTTTCCGTGTCTTAGTTTTTTTATGAATTTATTTTCGTCTAAGATATTTTCGAAGTTGGTTATTTTTTTAGGATCATTTGATCTTTTTATTATTTCGTATAATTTTAACTGTGTTTTGATATTATCTACATTACTAAAGATTATTTGGTTAGTTGTAGCTAAATTATCTAGGTTAGTCATTATTTCAAAAAATTCTTCTTTGGTTCCGTATTTTAAAAACTGTAGGAAAACTTTGTCTAAGTCATTATTGAAAAAGGCATTTTCCATTTCTTTGGGATCATCAAATAAGGTTTCAATTAATCTTACTATTTTAACATTTTGTCTATAACTATTGTTTTTATATTTCCAAATTCTTTTGTTTAATAATTCGGTATATCCTTCGTTAAGACCTCTTCCTATTTCAGCATCTTCAAATCTTGTAATTAAATGAAATCCACAATTTTCATCTTTTGATGAAGCCATGTGCAGAAATTCATGAGATAGGACGTTTTTTTTAGAAAATATTTTATAAATGTCAATGGTGTTGTTTTGAGGGGTGTAACTTCCTTCATTTTCACAAAAGTTTTGAAGGTATTTTTTTATATCTTTTAATATGGTTATGTAGTTTATTTTTAAATCTTTTAATCTTTGACTACAAATGGTAAAGTTTTCTGGCTCTATATAATTTTTAAATTCTATGACTATTTCTTTTAATTCTTTTGGATATGATATTTCTTTTGGAAAATATTTTTGATTTTCTACTTCATTTTTTATTGTAATATCATCAATTATGTTATAGGCGGTGGTGTGTCTTTCTTTATTTTTTTTCAATATATTTAAGTCTGTGTTTACTTCTATTAAACTATCTAGAATATATGTTATGGCATAGATTCCTGATAGAGTAGTAATGATGTCTGGCACGTTCATGTTATTTATTTTTAACCAGCCTATATAAACTATATGAAGGTGTATTGAATAATCTAAAATTATAATTAGATACACCTAAACCATTAGAAATATATAAGTCACTATTTTCTATTTTATAATGGTTTTCATAATATTTTTGAGCTCCTTCTGGCAAGATGAACGCTCCTATAAACGGTAGTCTAATTTGACCGGCATGGGAATGACCAGCTAATATTAAATCGAATGGATTTACGTTCATGTCTTCGATTACATCTGGTTCATGTATTAATAATATTTTATAAACTGGACCATCTTTGTCAAATGAATTCAGATAGTCGATGGATGTTTTAATTTTATCATTAATACTTAATTTATCTTGAGATGTACTAGCACCGGCTATAAAAATATTTTGATATCCATCTTTATAAATTGTGTCATATGTATTATTTAAATCTTTGAAACCACCATTTGTTATAATGTTGGTCCATTCATCAAATTTTAAATCATTGTTGCCGTTTATAGCATATTTTCCTGATGTAGAATTTATTTTATTTAATAGGTTACTTATTTTATTGGCTTCATCTATGGTCATATTTGTGTCTTTATCAATTAAATCTCCAGTTAAAACAACAATGTCTGGTTTTTGTTCATTGATGCTTTTAACTAATTTTTTTAAACTTTTTTCATCAAACATTCTTCCATAATGCAGGTCTGATATATGGACTACTTTAAATCCATTAAAGTTATCTGGAAGATTATTAATAGTTATTTTTTGCTCTTTGACTGTAATTAATTTTGGTTCAATAAAAAAACCATAAGCAATAATTCCAGCTATTATTAATAAAATAATAATAAGTAATTTTAAAATTGAAAAATGTTTTTCTTTCTCTTTTGCCATTTTTTTCACCTATGATAATTTTATCACAATTAAAAAAAAGACAAAAGTCTTTATGAGAATATGAATAAGAAAGTTTGTAAAGCTAATATTAATCCATTATGCATAAAGTGAAAAAACATTGGAACAAAAATGTTGTTAGTTTTTTTTAGCATGTATGCGAAGGCAATACCACAGCTGCAGTATGAAAGTAAATATAAAGGGAAGAGTTCATTAAACGGTGTACTTATTAAATGAAGTCCACCGAAGACTAAACTTGATATGGTTATGAATAGAAAGTCATTTGATATAATACTTCTAAAGCCTAATCTAAAGACACTTTCTTCTAAAATAGGAGCTAGAATGACAGCTGATATAAATGTGTATAGTGGAAATATTTGAAATTCATTTCTTATTGTTGTTTCATTGGTAGACATTCCACCACCTAGTATATTTATACAAAGGTTAGCCATGACCATTACAATAACACTGATAATATAGTATTTTAGATATTTATTAAAATAATTTAAATGGTTTTTCTTTAAATCTTGCCATGCGTTTTTGAATTCTTTATCAAAAATAAAGAATATTATAGAAATCATTAATAATTCTACAGCTAGTGAATATATTATTTTTATATAACTTGGTAAGATTTCATAATTTATGTGAAGTAATATAAAAGGAAATGTTTGACATATACTAAAGAAAAAATATATAAATATAACGGCAGCTCCTTTTAAGCAATATTTAAAGTCGTTTTCTTTTGTTCTTGTTATCATTTTTCATCACCTTTATTATTATATCATGTATTTTATAAAAAAGTGTAGATAATGTAGGATTTTTGACGCAAATTTTTAGACTAAATGCAGGTTTATGAAGAACCATTTAATTTACAAGACTTATTGCTGCTTTGGGATGTAA
>CALVRC010000035.1 GCA_944358445.1 uncultured Bacilli bacterium | reverse complement strand
TTTATATTCCAAAGTAGCAATAAGTCTTGTAAATTAAATGTTACTTCATAAACCTGCATTTAGTCTAAAAATTCACGTTTTTTTATGTTATAGTTTTTTTAATGGTGATGATATTATGATTACGAAGAGAAAAGGTAAAATTGGAAATACTGAAATTAATACAAGAATTTATCCTGATAGGTATTTTCAAAAAGGTGGTTATAATGGTATAAAACTTTCTGATACTATGCCAGCATTTAATCGTTTACGTGAAGAAGTATATAAAGCTGGTTTAGAAGAGGGAAATGAAGATGTTTTAAAATTAAGTAATTATTATCTTATAAGAGATAATTATAATGAATTATATAATAAATTAAATATTGATAGTATAAATTTGAGTGAATTTGATAAATGTTTTTTATTATGGATTTTAAATTATGTAAAAGATAATTTAGAAGAAATGAGTTTAGTTATTTGTGAAATATATAATTTATTTCAAAATGATGAATTAGATGTTTTAAAAAAAGTGATGTTTCAAGAAAGTCTTTTGCCAAGAGTTGGTGTTGCTAAAAAATTATATGATGAATATCCCTTTTTTAGGCAAATTGAAGCACTAGATGATAAGTATGCAAAAGAATTTTTAAAAAATATAGAAAATTATGTATTTTTTTTGCTTGAGGTTTTGAGGTATTCTCCTGTTTTTAGGTCTAGTACATTAAAAGATTATAGAGAAATGCAAATTGAATATATCAATAAAGTGATAGATAATTTATTAATATTAGATAAACTTCCTATAAGAAATATATATTTGAATGTGCAAAAAAACTCTGTCGGTATATCATATTTTAATTTAACTTATCAACCTTTTGGTGAAGTTTGTGACAATGATAATGAGAAAGTTTTTTATAAGGAAGAAAATATGTATGTTGATGGTATATTTATGGGAGACTATTTAACGGCTAATAATCATGTGAGTGTACGTGTTGATTTTTATAGTTTTGTGATGAAAGGAATTAGAAAAATCGGTTATTGTAAGGATTTGTCTTGTAATAAAATTTCATCTAAGTTTGATGAAAAGGTATGGGATATTTATATTAACAAGTTGGATTTTGATAATTCTAAATTACCTAGTTTAGAAGAGCTAGAAATAACAAAATCTTCTTTACCATCATATTCATTACTTGTTTATAATAAAGAATTAGAATTATTAAAGAAATATTTAAAAAGTGCGGAATCTTTATTAGAAATAGCTAATAAAAAAATTGAGATTTTGGGTGAATTATATCCAGAATTAATACATAGTGCAGAACCTTTAGAAGAAGTACTTAGTAGTATAAGTAATAGTGATAGTGTACTAAATATATCTGTAAAAAATAGTGGTTATGAGAAAACAAAAAAATAATTAGTATTTAAATATTTCTGAACTTTGTTTCCTGTAAAAAATAGAAATAAAGTTTTTTATATGGTAAAATGTACTATACTGATTTAGTTAAGAAGATAGATTTGTGGCAAAAATAATAAAAAATTTTAATAAATTTAACAGTTTTAATATTTTTTCGACATTTTATTTTTATTAGAAATAATATGATATAAGATATGAGGGGATATTTATGAATAATTTTTTTAAAGCTTTTATTTTATTAATTTTTGTGGGATTATTAGTTTATGGTTTGTTTATTTTTGATAATGATGAAGTGGAAGTTTTGGAAGATGTTAAAAACAAAAAATTATTTGGAACTATAATTAAAACTGATGAGGAGTTATTAACTATTCAAGATAAGAATAGTATTATTTATGTTTTTAAAAAAAGTAATAATTTAATGGCTGGTAATAATATTAAAATAGAATATAAAGGTAATTTAGATAAGAATAAAGAAATTCAAGAAAATGAGATTATCAGTTATGAAAAGATAAATAAAAATATCTATTTTGAAAGTATGTTTGATAAATATAAAGAGGAGGCTAAAGAAAAACTAAAGGAAATGAGTTTGGATGAAAAGATTGCTCAAATTTTTTTGGTTAGATATCCCGATAGTGGAGTAGATATTTTAAAAAAGTATCAGTTTGGTGGTTATGTATTTTATGCGAAAGATTTTGAAAATAAAAGTTATGATGAAGTTAAGAAGATGATGAGTGATTTACAAAATGTTTCTAAAGTTCCTATTTTAACAGCGGTAGATGAGGAGGGCGGTAAAGTTGTTAGGGTTAGTAGTAATCCTAATTTAGTTAATGAGCCTTTTAAATCTTCAAGAGAGTTATATTTAGAAGGTGGATTTGAGACTATTAAAGAAGATACAATTAATAAAAGTAAATTACTTTTTGCTTTAGGAATTAATCTTAATTTAGCTCCTGTTATAGATGTATCTATTAATAGTAATGATTATATGTATTCTAGATCGCTTGGAGAAGATAGCTTAGTTACATCAAAGTATGCGAAGGAAGTTATTAAAGCTAGTAAAGGTTTAGGTGTATCATATACTTTAAAACATTTTCCAGGTTATGGAAATAATGCTGATACACATAATGGAGAAGTTATTGATAACAGAAGTTATGAGGATATTTTAAAAAATGATTTACCTCCTTTTGAAGCGGGTATTGATGAAGGGGCAGAGGCGGTGCTTGTTAGTCATAATATAGTGAATAGTATTGATTCTAATAATCCTGCATCTTTATCTACAAGTGTTCATAATTTGCTTAGAAATAAACTTCATTTTAAAGGAATTATAATTACTGATGATTTGGCGATGGGAGCTACTAAAGATATTGAGGGTGCTACATTGAAAGCAATTTTATCTGGTAATGATTTAATTATTACAACTGATTATGAAAAGAGTATTAATTTAGTTAAAGAAGCTATTAAAAATAATGTTATTGATGAGAGTTTGATTGATAGGTTAGCTTTTAGGGTAATTGCTTGGAAGTATTATAAGAAAATGCTTTGAAATTTAAGTATTTTCTTTTAGCTTGTGTTATAATCTTGGAAAGAGGTGTAGATTATGGGATTATTTAGGAAAAAAGAAAATATAATTGTATCTGATTTTTCGGGTGATGGTTCTTGTATGACTATGAGTGAATATGAAAAATTAAAGCAAAAACATGATGAAAAGGTTAAGAATGGAGAGGTTACAGATGAATTTATTAAACCTAGTAAAATATATTTAGATACTCCATACATAAGAAGAAAACAGCAAGAAATATTAGATGAGGAAATATCTAAGACGGGATTATGTTTTGATTATACATATCATTATAGTGTTTTGTTAGATTTATTAAGGTATGCGAAAGATAATTATGATGAGGTTAAAAGATTATTTAATAAAATTATGGAAATTAAAGTTAATGAGAGATTGCCTGAGCTTAATCAAGCTATATTTCAAAACTCAAATAATTTATTAAAAATAATAAATGGTAATAGAATGAGAGAAAAGTATATTAAATTTTTTGATAAAGTTGGAGGAAGTGCAAAGCTTGACTTTTGGAATAATTTAGATAGATACTGTTTTTTGATGTTTGATATATTTGATAAGCTAGATGATAAGAATTTGGATGAACGAAATCAGTATTTTGATAAGGTAATTTCTAATTTTAATAAGGTATTTGAACTTGAAATCAAAAAAGTTTATATAAAATTACTTAGTGGTGATTTTCATGAAAATATTCTTCTTGATGGTCATCCTAGAGGCATTAGTAAGTTTCTTTTTCCTTTTGGGCATTTATACTATAAAGAAGAAAATTTTTTTACTGATGGAAAGATAGAAGATAGTTATAATGGTGATTATGTAGATGTTGATATTGAAAATCCTTCTTTTATTATAAAAAACGGTAGAAAAATTGGTTATAAGTTTGCTTTTGATGAAGATTTTGATAATAAATATTTTACAATTACTGTTTATGATTTAGCTTTTGATGATAATAAATTACCTAGCAAAGAAGAACTAGAAAATACTAGAAGTGATTTAGCTACATATGATTATATGATGAGGGTTAAAAAAGTACAAAGTTTAAAAGAGCAATTACAAAATTTAAAAACTGAATTAAATAATACGTATTCTTTGATGAAAAGATTAGGGGTGGATGGTACTGATTTTAGTGAGTTTTTTTCTTCAGAAGAAAATTCATTATTAGATGTAGCTCAGAAAACAGGCAAAGTTTTAACTAAAAGGAGAGATTAAGAATGATTAGTAAGAAAAATTCTGATAAAAATAGATGTAATCGTATATATGCTGATATTTATTATAGTGAAGAGTTACCACCTAGTAAAAGATTACTTGATACTAGTGCATCTTTTAGGCGTTTTAAAGAAGAACTTGATAAATCAAAGGTCAAAAGTGATTCTGTGAAAGTGAATTATACTGAATATAAAACTATTTTTAAGGATTTATATGATGAATTTTCAAATAAAGGGTTATTACTTAATGGACTCGATTATGATTTAATATTATCATTTTTAAATTTTATGGAAAATGATTATAAACAATCTTGTTTAGTTTTAAATGAAATGCTTGAATTATATAAAAATAATCGTTTTAAAACAATTAAACAAATAGTATTAAAAGATTTTTTGATTTTTGATAGAAGTTCTAAGAATTTTTATGAAAAATATAAAGGTTTTTTTGATATTTTTGATGATAAAAACTCAAGAGAATTTTTAGATAAGTTAGATTATTATATTTCATTTTTATTTTATATTGCTTATCGTTTGAATATAATGAATGAAGATAAAAGAGAGGAATATTTAAAAAGAGTTACTGAGAATTTGAATGAAATAAATGAATTAGATATTGATAAGGTATATTTAAACTTTCCTTCGAATACTATAAAAATAGGTAAGGAAATTTCACTTTATTATCAACCTGAGGGTAAAATTAGTGATGAATATTTGAGTAGAATTTTTTATAGAGAAGATAATGTTTTTTCTGATGTTCATCCTAATGAAAAATATAATTTAAATGAGGATTGTGTTACTGTGTTTTTTCATCATCCAAAATTTATTATTAAAACTGTTAGAAAAAAAGGTTTTCGTTTAGAAAGTGGCGGTAATTTTGATGAAAGAACTAAAGAAATGGTAATTTATGATTTTATGTTTGATTCATCTAAACTTCCTTCAAAAGATAAATTGGAAAACTCAAGATGTACGTTAGAATCATATGAACAGTTTATATATCTGAAAAAGTTAAAAGTACTTAAGAAAAAACTTATTAGGTTAGGTAAGCAAATAAATGATATGAAAGTAAATATAAATGATATTATTGATTTGTTTGAGGAACTTGGTATTAGTTTTAAATTAGAAGAGGATGTTTTTTCTAATGATGAGATGAAAGTATTAAGTTTAGCTAATGAAAAGATAAAAAAAACTAGGTAGAATTTTTAAATTTTTGTTGTTATTTGGCTTTATGTGTGCTAGAATAGAGAAGAAATTTGAAATATTGTGAAAAAAAGTAAAAAAACTCTTGTCAAATTTCAGAAAATAATGTACAATGATAAAGTCAAATGACAAATGGGCCTGTAGCTCAGTTGGTTAGAGCACACGCTTGATAAGCGTGGGGTCGTAGGTTCAAGTCCTACCAGGCCCACCATTTTGTTTTTGGCCCGTTGGTGAAGCGGTTAACACACATGCCTTTCACGCATGCATTCATGGGTTCAAATCCCGTACGGGTCACCAATTTTTGTTAATTAATATTTTATATAAATACTGTGAAGTGGAGAAGTAATGTAAGAAACTGTTTGAAGAGAGCCAGAGATGGTGGAATTCTGGTAATAAGCCTTATATGAATAACACCACAGAGTTACTTACCTGAAATTTAGTAGAGTAAGTCGGCTGTAATCCGTTACCATATTATACGTTTCAAAAGATGGAACTATAGAGTGATCACATAAGTGATAAATAAGGTGGTACCGCGAATTACAGTTATTCGTCCTTAAGGATGTATAACTGTTTTTTGTATAAATGCCTGATTAGCTCAGTCGGTAGAGCAAACGGCTGTTAACCGTTGGGTCGTAGGTTCGAGTCCTACATCAGGCGCCA
>CALVRC010000034.1 GCA_944358445.1 uncultured Bacilli bacterium | reverse complement strand
ACCTCTTTTCTGTTTAGCGACAATTATTGTATCAGAGGTTTTCGTTTTTGTATATCCGAAACTATTTTACACTATCAATACATATAATACTTTGACAAATACCATTTAAATATGTTAATATTAATTTGTAAATCGATGACGAAAGAATATTGAGTATTCACTCATATAAAGCGAGCTTGGTTGGTGAAAGCAAGTTATGATAATATTTAATTCCTACTTTCAGAGAGAAATGCAAACATTTCCGGTTAAAACCGTTATCTTGAATTAAGTTAAATAAAAGGATGGTACCGTGTTTATATGCACTCCTATATATCATTCTTTTTTTTGTTTTTAGAGAGGAGAATTTTATGAGATTAAATAATAGTTTTTTTTACACAATTAGAGATGATATTAAAGATGAGGATTCAAAAAGTGGTAATTTGTTAGCTCGAAGTGGTATGATAAAAAAAGAAGCTAGTGGTGTTTATATGTTTATGCCTATGGGGCTTAGAGTTAAAAGAAAAATAGAAAATATTATTAGGGATGAAATGGATAAAGCAGGTGCTAATGAGGTACTAATGCCAGCTTTAATTCCTAGTGAAATTTTTCATAAATCACATAGATATGATTCTTTTGGACCTGATATGTTTAAATTAAATGATAGAAATAATAGGGAATTTTGCTTGGGTCCAACTCATGAAGAATTATTTGTTATGGCAGCTAAGGAAAAAATTAAGTCATATAGAGATATGCCATTTAATATTTATCAAATTCAAGATAAATTTAGAGACGAAGCAAGGCCTCGTTTTGGCTTAATCAGAACAAGAGAGTTTACTATGAAAGATGCTTATAGCTTTGATACTAATTTTGAGACTGGAGAAATTAGTTATCAAAAAATGGTAGAAGCTTATAAGAATTCATTTGATAGAATGGGTATAGATTATAGAATTGTACGTGCTGATACTGGTGTTATGGGTGGAGATTTATCTGAAGAATTTCAAGCAGTTACAGATATTGGTGAAGATATTTTAGTAATGTGTGATAGCTGTGATTTTGGTTCTAATATTGAGGTTGCTCCTGTTAAGGCAGAAAAAGTTGCTAAAGAAAAAACAAAAAAAATGGAGATGATTGAGACAACTGGTGCTAAAAGTATTGCGGATATCGTAACTTTATTAGATATTGATATTAAGAAGACTGTTAAAACTTTAGTTTATAATGTTGATGGTGAAATTATTTTTGTTTTAGTTAAAGGTGATAGAGATTTAAATGATACTAAATTACGTAAGTTATTAAAAGCAAGTACGGTGGAAATGGCAACAGAAGAAGAATTAAAAACAGTTACTGAAGCTTCTTTTGGTTCTTTAGGTCCTATTGGAATAAAAACAAAAATAGTTATTGATAATGAAGTGGCTGATATGAGTAATTTTGTATGTGGAGCAAATAAAACAGGTTATCATTATATCAATGTTAATTTAAGTGATTTTGATGTTTATATGAAGGGTGATATTGTAAATATTCGAGAAGGCGATACTTGTCCACATTGTTCTGGTAAAATTTATTTTAAAAAAGGTATTGAAATTGGAAATACTTTTAAGCTTGGTACTAAATATTCTGAGGCTTTGGATTTGAATTATTTGGATGAAGAAAATAAATTAAAACCTGTATATATGGGATGCTATGGCATTGGAGTTGCTAGATGTATGGCAGCTATAGCTGAGCAGCAAGCTGATGAGCATGGTTTAGTTTGGCCTGTGTCTATCGCACCTTTTACAGTATGCATTACAGTTATTAATGTTAAAGATGATGTTCAAATGAAGTTAGCTTTAGAATTGTATGATGAGTTTAATAAGCAAGGTATTGATGTATTATTAGATGATAGAGATGAGAGGGCAGGAGTTAAATTTAAAGATGCGGATCTTATTGGTATTCCTTATAGAATTACGGTTGGTAAAAAAGCTAATGAAGGTATTTTAGAACTAAAATCTCGTGATGGAAAAATTGATACTGAGATTTCTAAAAATGATATTATAAAAGAAATTGATAGTTATTTATAAAAGTTCAAAAATTTGAACTTTTTTTGTTTGGATAAAAGGAAATTAAAGTAATATGCCGTATATTAATTTATGTAGGAGTTAGAATAGGAGTGCAAATGATAAAGGAAAATATATATGCGAAAGGGTAAGTATTAGATGTTTTAGTAAAAGCGGATGATAAATTAGTTAATATTGAAGTAAATTCTGGGTTTTATGAGAGTATGCATAGGAGAAATTTAGGATATATAGGAAGTAAGTATAGTGAAGAGGTTAAAGTAGGTGAGACATATTTTGATATGAATGATGTAATTCAAATAAATTTTACGTGGAGTTTACCAAAGAAGTATCCGATTTTAGGGGAGTATTTTATTGATTGATATTAATACAAGGATTAAGTTTGTAGATAATTTTAGTATTTATGGAATTAATTCCTTTGGAAGAAATTGAAAAATTAAAATAAAAAATGACATTATATTTGTGTCATTTTTTTTATACTGTTCTTGGTGGTGATATGACGGTATATATTGATGGTCTTTTGTTTTTGAATTTTTATTTGGATTTTTTAATTCTATTGACAGTAGTAATTCTGTTAAAGAAAAATGTAAAAATATTTAGAATTGCCTCGGGAGCTTTTATTGGAAGTTTAACTATTTTGATTTTGTTTTTTGAAATTACATCTTTACAATTATTTTTTATTAAAATCTATCTGAGTTTAATTATGTGTATAGTGTGTTTTGGGTATAAGGATTTAAAAAGTTTTTTAATTAATGTAGGATGTTTTTATTTGGTTAGTATTTTGCTTGGTGGTTTTTTATATTTTATAAATGATAGTTTATCTTTTAAAAATAATGGAATAGTATTTTTTAATAATGGTTTTAGTTTGAATATACTTTTTTTAATTATAGTTTCACCCGTAGCTTTATTTTTATATATAAAACAGATGAAAATGTTTAAAAAGAGAATTAATTTTACTTTTAAGACTAATATTTATATAGGTAAGAAGGTTTTAAATTTAAATGGATATTTAGATAGTGGAAATGTTTTGAAATATAAAAATAAACCGGTGATTTTAACAAATATTGATAATACTTTTAGAAATAAAAAAATATATATTCCATATATTGTGATAGGAGGGACTGGCTTACTTGAATGTATAAAGGTTAGAAAGGTTGAGGTGGTAGGAATTGGTGTTTTTGAAAATATTTATTTAGGTTTTAGTAAAGATTTTAAGTTATCTGGAGCAGATGTTTTATTAAATGGTATGATGAGGAGGGATATATAATGATTAAAAAATTAATTTATTTGGTTAAAAGATTTTTTGAGCATGATAGTATATTTTTTATTGGGAGTGCGGACAAACTTCCTGCACCTTTATCTAAGGAAGATGAGTTAAGATATGTTACTTTATCAATGGATGGTGATAAGAAGGCAAGAAGTAAACTTATTGAGCACAATCTTCGTTTAGTAGTTTTTTTGGCTAAGAAATACGAAAATACAGGTGTTGATTTAGAGGATTTAGTTAGTATTGGAAGTGTTGGATTAATTAAAGGGGTTAATACTTATAAGCCTGGCAAAAATATTAAACTTGCGACATATGCTTCTAGGTGCATTGACAATGAAATACTTATGTTTTTAAGAAAAAATAAAAGAAGAAAAGGTGAGATTAGTTTTGAGGATAATTTGAGTTTTGATAGTGAAGGTAATGAACTTCATTTAGAAGATATTTTGGGAACTGATAGTGATATTGTAACGAAAGGTTTGGAAGAAGAAACTAATAAAAAATTACTTTATGAGGAGATTGAAAAATTAAATGATAGAGATAAAAAAATAATGATTATGAGATATGGACTTTATAATAGTGAAGAGATGACTCAGAAGGATGTTGCCGAATTACTTGGAATTAGTCAATCTTATATATCGAGGATTGAAAAAAAAGTTATAAGGAGATTAAAATTATTAGATAAAAAATAGGGTTTAAAAATAATTATTTTCTTAGTATTTTCATATTCTATTATGGAAGGTGAAAATATGAAGATATGTGTTTATGCAATTTGTAAGAATGAAGAAAAATTTGTACAAAGATGGTATGATTCAATGAAGGAAGCAGATAAGATATTTGTTTTAGATACTGGCTCTACTGATGGAAGTTATGATGCTTTAAAGAAATTAGGGGTGATAGTAAAAAAAGAAGAAATTAAACCATGGAGGTTTGATGTAGCACGTAATATTTCTTTAGATATGGTTGATGAGGATACCGATATATGTGTATGTACTGATTTAGATGAAGTCTTTGAAGAAGGATGGCGAGATAAATTAGAAAAGATGTGGAAAGAAGATACTACAAGAGCCAGTTATACTTATAATTGGAGTTTAGATGATAGTGGTAATCCGATAATTAGTTTTTATTCAGATAAAATGCATTCTAGACATGGTTATAGGTGGACGAGGCCTGTACATGAGGTTTTAGCATTTGATGGAGTAGAAAAAAGGGTGTTTGATGAAACTTTAGTTTTAAATCATTATCCTGATAGAAGTAAATCTAGAGGAAGTTATTTACCACTTTTAGAACTCTCTGTAAAAGAAGATCCATTAGATGATAGAAATACTCATTATTTAGGCAGAGAGTATATGTATTATGAAAGATGGAATGATGCCATTGATACTTTGGAGAGACATTTAAATTTAAAAAAAGCTACATGGAAAGATGAAAGATGTGCTTCTATGAGATTTATTGGTAGATGTTACAAACATTTAAATAGGCCTTTTGAGGCGGAAATGTGGTATCAAAAAGCTTTACTTGAAGCTTCTCATTTAAAAGAGGCATATACTGAACTTGCACTCTTTTATTACGATAATAAAGAATATAGTAAAGCAATACCACTTTTAGAAAAAGCTTTAGGTATTAAAAAAGGTTATAAGACTTATATTACGGAATGGTTTAGTACGGATTATAGTATATATGATTTTTTGTCTATATGTTATTTTAATTTAGGAAAATATGAAAAAGCTTTAGAATGTATTGATAAAGCATTAGAATTTGATAAAGATGAAAGATTAATTAATAATCGAGAACTTATTTTAGATAAATTGAATCTTTAATAAGTTTTTTTAAATATTTAAAATTTGTCATTACAGAATTAAAAGTTACCAAAAAAAGATAAAAACTTTGGTATAAAAGAAGGAAAAAACCTAGAAATAATAAAGATTATATAAAAATATGAGTATGGAAGATATTTCAAAAATCATAGGTTTAATTATAAAAGATAATTAAAAGGTAAATGAAAAAAAGATGTAGTTAAATACATTTTTTAAATTAAATCTTTAATTTTGATTAATAAGTAGTTATTGATTGTTTTAATGTGCATAATTTTATTTAAGAATTGACATAGATTACTAGACTTAATATTTAGTATTTGATAGAATTATTAATAGGAGGTAAGGGGTATGGCTAAGAAAGCATATAAACTTTTAGATTGGGATTTTTGTTTGTCACTTATCTTAATTACTTTAGGTGCTGTTATGTCTGCAATAGCTTTAGAACTAATTTTAATACCTAATTCAATGATTGATGGTGGTATGAATGGTGTTTCAATTATTTTGAATACTGTGTTTGGTGGTTCACTTGGTATCATTATTTTTCTAGTAAATTTACCATTTCTAATTTTAGGTTATAAACAATTAGGAAAAAAATTTATATTAAAAGCATTTTATGGAATGATTTTATTTAGTGTTTTGCTTGAGGTTTTTCATAGTTATTCTCCTTTAATTGATGATACTTTGCTGGCAACAGTATATGGAGGCATTTTACTTGGTGTAGGATGTGGTTTAATTATTAAAGAAGGTGGCTGTTTAGATGGTACTGAGATTGTTGCTATACTTATTAATAGAAAAAAGAGTATATCTGTAGGACAAGTGGTATTTTGTTTTAATGTTGTGATTTATGGTATAGCGATTTTTGTTTTAGGTGCTGAAAGAGCTTTATATTCTTTACTTACTTATTTTATATCTTATAAAGTTATTGATATGGTATCAGATGGATTTAATAGTGCGAAAGCGGCATTTATAATTACGGATGATGGCAAGGAAATTGCGGATGAAATATTAAAAAAGCTTGGTAGAACAGTAACAGTTTTATCTGGTGAGGGGATTGTTTCTCATGGATATAAAAAAGTTTTATATACGGTTATTACAAGGTTTGAAGTATCTATATTAAAAGATATTTTAGATGAAGTAGATGAGTCGTCTTTTGTTACTGTATTTGATGTATCAGAAATTATCGGTAATCATATTAAGAGTAAGCCGGTAGAAACTTTAGAAGATCGTCAAAGTTTATGACGATTTTTTTGTATACTAGGAATTTGCTTTGTAAAAGGTAAAAGTTTGCAAGAAGTTATTTACAAGAACGTTTGTATGTGCTATAGTGGA
>CALVRC010000033.1 GCA_944358445.1 uncultured Bacilli bacterium | reverse complement strand
TCCTGAAAGTCGCTAGGTTTTTTGAAAGTCGATAGTCGCCATAGTCGGTGGCTTTTTTTTGCGTGAAAGTCGCTAGTGTTCTGTAAACTCGGCGTTGGGTATGTTCTCTTCCTCTATCTGTTTTTGTATAGCATCCATTGTTTCCTGAGAATTAGTTAGAGAGTCGCTAGTCGCTGGGGTGACTGTGATGTTTTTGGAATCCTCGAGATCGAAGTAATTTTTACCCATAAAAATATAAACTACTGAATTAACCTTACCATCTACAGCACCATTCTCGAGTGATGTGTGACATATATTGATAACACTTTTAAGAGTGTCATGAAAGGGAGAGTTTACATTATTAGCATGGCGATATATGAGTTCTCGACTACAATGTAGCCAAGTTGCTATTGCCGTTATAGTCGGTATAGTCGCAGTTTCATCGCAAAGTTTAAAGTATTCTTCTAACTGTGTTTCCAACTCCTCAACACTCTCCCAAGTTAAAGGTCTACCAGTTAACGCCTTTTTATAAAACACTTTATTAAATGCTTTAACATTAGGTTGTTCCATATAAGAACGTCTAGTTTTATTATCGAATGCGTTACCTCTACCTTGTTTTGTAAGTTCTTTATTTTCCAATATAATCATCCTCCCAACACCATTTATAACCTTTAGCAGTTTTATACATAGGTATTTTATCACAACATTTTCTTATTTGAGTAATCCAAACACCAGTTTTTCTTTCGGCATCATGTAAATTATCATAAATATTCACAAAATTATCATCTAAATCTAATTGAACTACTCGTCTAACTGGATGTTCAATAGAATATTTTTTAATCTTGTCATTAGAATCAGTATATTTCCATTGATAACCTCCACAGGATTTTATAGAACCTTTGAGACAACTACATAAAGTACCTCTACTAATATTTAAAGTTTTACTAGCGTCTGCTAAACTTTCCCAAGTTTTAACATAATTTCCATCTAAATCAAATTGTTCTATAGATTTACTAGCTGATTTTCTAGCTCTTTCTGTTCTCGTACCATAATTGATATTATATTCATGAGTACACCATTCTAAATTATCAACTCTGTTGTTAGATGGGTTTTCATCTTTATGATTAACAAAAGGTAGATTATCAGGATTAGGTATAAAACATAAAGCTACTAATCTATGAACTCTTTGAACTGATATTTTTCCGTCATAACTAAGATGATAAGAATAATAACCTTTACTATCTTTACTAGCTTTTATTATTTTTCCTACTTGAATACAAGGAACACCATTAAATAGTAATCTAGTTCTAGTTATACTTTTACACCTACCATAATTACTAATTTTATAATAAGTTTTATTCTCATACGTATAATCTTTCCATACCTCATTTAATAAGTTTTTATCTAAAAACCATCTATCAGAATTAATTAAAACATTTTCATACATAAAATCACCTTAATAACATTATATATCATAATCAAAAACTTGTCAAATTAACGATAAATATTAAAACAAATTAGTCAAGAATTACCTTAAAAATACTTTACTTTCGTTTCTACGTTTCCCATTTATAAACCTATCGTTTCTCTTAAAACCGTTGAAAAATAAGGGAAAAATAGAGATGAGAAACGAAACAACGGAAACGAACAATTTTAAAACTTTTTTTCTTATATATACCTATTCCTATATTATATTATTATTTTTTTATATAAAGTAGGTTTCTATGGTTTCTATAATAAATAAAACCTTTATAAAATAAGGGAAAAATAGAGAAACGAAAGAGAAACCTAAGGGCAACTATAGAAACTTAACATAATAGTCATTGGTTGCTAATCATTTTTTATTTTTATAAAAGAAAGTTTTATATTATTAAAAAATTTTATAAAATTATAAAAAATGTTTGAAATTATATTTTTTTTATGCTATACTTAAATCACATTAGAAAGATAAGGTGGTGATAGAGTGTATAGATTTAAAAAAGAAAAGTATAAAGAACTTCTAAATGGTAAGACTGTAGAATGGTTATCAAAAGAAATTGGATATACAACAGTATCATTGTATAATATTCTCAACGGTCATAATACTTGTAAAAAACCTCTTGCATATATGATTGTGAAAGTCCTAGATGAAAATAAGGAGATAGAATATTATTTTGATAATGTAAAGGAGATAAAGTAGAATGTTTGAATTAAAATTAGACGATAATGAAAAATGGTTAGCAAGTCTTAGTTCTAATAGAAATGGTAATATTGAAAATACAATAGAAAACTTTATTCTCATAATGGAAAATGATACCAATTTAAAGGACATATATTTATATAATGATTTTAGTAATCGTTATGAATATAATGAAAATGGTAAATGTCCTAGACCATGGAATGATACAGATGATGCAAATGTTATGGCGTATATTGAAAAGAATTATAAATTATATAATGAGAAAAAATATGCTATGAGTTTGAAAATTGTTATGCAACATCATAAGTATAATCCTTTGAAAGAATTGCTTGAGAATAAAAAGTGGGATGGTAAACCTCGGATTGATAACTTTTTGAAAGATATTTTAAAGTGTGAATCGGATGATGAAGAAACTGCAGAATATTATAAAGAAGTTTCACGTATGATTTTTTATGGTGGAATCGCAAGACTTTATAAACCTGGAGTTAAGTTCGATTATATGCCGATTTTAATTGGTAGGCAAGGTACGGGGAAGTCGACAATTGTTATGTGGCTTGCTCTTAATACAAATTATTATAGAGAAGTTACGACAGTTGATGGTAATGATGGTATTGAATGCTTAGAAAGTGGTTGGGTCTGTGAGTTCTCGGAACTTCTTGCTATGGTGCGTCAGAAAGATGTTCAAGCTTTAAAAGCATTTATTACAAGACAAGTCGACAAATACCGTGTTCCTTATGATAAGCACGTTTCAAATGTTCCGAGGAAATGTATTTTTATTGGTACTACGAATGATTATGAGTTCTTAACAGATGATACAGGGAATAGAAGATATTTACCAGTTGAGGTTGGACTAGAACGTGGTGAGCTTTATGATAATGAAGATTATGTTAAAGATTATATTTTAGAGTGTTGGAGAGAGGCTCTTTGGATTATGAATAATGATGAGAAACATTTTTATTTGACGATTCCGAAAAAATATAATGCTATAGTTGATACTATGCAGAATAAACGTATGGTCGAAGACCCACGTCTTACTGAATTACAAGGTTTTTTAGAGGATAAAGAAATAGGTGATAAAGTTTGTTCTCGTATGATATGGACAGAAGCATTTAGAGGGATTGAGAAGAATGCTACTAAGAGTGATTTTAAAATGATTAGTCGTTATATGAATAAATTTGACGACTGGGTTCGGGTTGATACTACTGTTACTTTTGAACAGTATGGGAAACAAAAATATTGGATGAGGAGGAAATAATTATGAAAGAAGTAAAAGTTAAATGGTTTGGATATATGGAACCAATAGATGAAGATATAAATACATTTTTAGCAATGAATGAAATATATGAGGAGGATATTATAGATATAAAATATTCTGTATGTCATGATGGAGAAACAGGAAGTTATCCTACTGCATTATTAATTTATCGTGATAGAAAAAATGGTAATTATAGAAAACCTTATGAAAAATATCCAGAAAGTAAAGAGGAGGATTAATTAATGACAAAATATATTGCTAGTTGTTCGTTTGGAAAAGATAGTTTAGCAATGCTTATAAAAATAAAAGAATTAGGAATGCCTTTGGATGAAGTTATATATTGTGATATTAGATTTGATGATAATATAAGTGGAGAAATGCCTAAAATGGCAGAGTTTATACCAAAAGCAGAAAAAATATTAAAAGATAAATTTGATATTACTGTAAAGCATATAACATATAAAAGGACTTTTAAAGAACAATTCTATACTATTAAACAACGAGGTAAGCATATTGGATATAATTATGGCTTTCCCTATGTTATTGGTGCATGGTGTAATTCAAGACTTAAAATAGAACCGATAAGAGATTATTTAAAAAGTATTAATGATGACGTTATACAATATGTAGGTATAGCCTATGACGAACCTAAAAGATATGAAAGACTTAATCATGATACACATATAGCACCGTTATATGATTTAAAAATAACTGAAAAAGAAGCTATTGAAATATGTAAAAAATACGATTTGCTTAGTCCAATATATGAGGATAGTTTTAGAGGTGGCTGCTGGTTTTGTCCTAAACAAAGATTATCTCAATTAAGATTCCTCTATAAAAATTATCCTAATTTATGGAAAATTTTAAAAGATATGGAAAAAGATAGTCATAATACTTTTAGACCAAATACTACATTAATTGATTTAGAAGAAAGATTTAAGAAAGAGGAGGATTAATAAAATGAAAGTAATTGATTTTTTAGTAGAATTAGAAAAGGGAAATATTCCAGAGAAGATCATATATGATGATTGTTTATTTGTATATGATAGTGTATGTAAAGACTACAAAGATAATAATTCTGATTGGTTTTTTGAGAACTATATCAGAGATATGAGTATTTTATCACAGGAAATAATGATAATTAATGATAACTTACTTGTTGCTCAAAATGAAGTTAATAGACTAATGGACGCTATTAAGAAAGTAAACGAAGATTTAGATAAGTTGAGGAGGTCTATAAATAATGAGTGATTATTTACCAGGGAAATTATTAATGGTTAATGAAGATGGGGATGAAATAGAAGTACAAGGTGCTATAAGTTTGAATGAAAATGAAGAGTTTGATTGTGAAGATTTATCAGTAGGTGATTATATACCAAATCCAAACATATCTTTTGATATTACTACTAGCATGACATTATCAAGAAAAAAGTTCATAAAGTTGTTAATGTCAAAGGGTATAGGACGAAATGGTGCTAATGAAATCGCCAAATATATTTTAAAGAAAAATGGTAGATATACCATGATGGACGTATTGATGTGGTGATAAAGGATGGATAAAAAAGAATTGTTAAAACAAAAAGATATATATGAGATATTTTTAATAGACCTATTAAATTCTTTTAAAGATACAGAAAAGAGTATAAATAATAGACAACTTAAAAAATATTTTAAAGATTTACAATGTAGTATCAATAATGTGTTAAGTCTAAAAGAACATATTGATTTAGAAAAAAGAAAAGAAATAGAAGAAATAGGAATGGGAAGAAGATAGTATGCTTTTTATATATTTATTAGTATGTTATTTACTTCTTTGCTTTATAGTAGGTTTGATAAGAGCATTTTATAATATTTTATCCGGGGGATTTGGTTTTAAAGATAGATTAGAGATACCAAAACATATGAAAATAGGTTTTTATATTGGTATTATAATCTTAATTATTATTGCATTATAGGGGGTATTTATGAAATTACTTAAAAGCCCTATATTCTATATGGGTAATAAATATAAACTTCTACCACAACTATTACCATTATTTCCTAAAAATACAATTACATTCTATGATTTATTTGGTGGATCTGGTTGTGTGTCTGGAAATGTCGATGCTAAAAATATTATCTATAACGAACTTAATGAGAATATTTACGATTTATTCTGTATGTTTGAACATCTAGGAAGTACTAGTATAATACAAGCCGTTGAAAATAATATTGAGAGATTTGGTCTAAACAGAGAAGGTACTGATGTTAGACAAAATATCCCCAATATAAAAGAAACAAGAGAATATTATAATAAAAAATATTTAGACTTTAGAGATTATTATAACAAACATCAAGATAATATAACAGACTTATATACTTTAACATTTTACTCATTCTCTAACTTAATAAGATTCAATGGTAAGAGCGAATTTAATATGCCGTATGGTAATAGATGTTTTTGTCAAAAACATAAAGAACAGATGATAGAATGGTGCGATATGTTAAAACATAAAAATATAGCGGTATGTTGTAATGATTACAAAGATATTTTAAAAAGCGATAACCTTGGGGAAAATGATTTTGTGTATGTTGATCCACCTTATTATAATACATTAGCAATTTATAATGAAAAGCATGAAACAGATGCTTGGACTATTGATTCTGATTGTGAATTATTTGATATATTAGAAGATTTAGATAGAAAAAATATTAAGTGGGGTATGAGTAATGTATTTGTAAACAAAGGTAATGTTAATGAACATTTAATAAAATGGTGTGAAGAAAATAATTGGTATGTATATCACTTGAATAAAACATATTCAGCTTTAGGTAAAGGTAATGCGAATAGTGATGAAGTATATATTTGTAATTATTTAGAAGATAAATGGGAAGATTTAGATTAAGGAGGTGTTTGACGTGAAACTATATATTTCAACCATTAAAGATGAATTGATGTTTGATTTACCTAAAGGAGTTTCTAAAGCTAATTTAGAACAAGCAGTGAAAAATGATATTAATAACCAAAGCATGTTTTTAGAGATAATTAGCAACGGTGTAACCTATTTTATTAACAAGCATAATATTATTGAATGTTGGATTGATGGTAATGAAAGTGATTCTTAAAAAAAAAAATCACTTTTTTCTAAAAATATGTTGACAATTATGTTATAATATGATATATTATTATCATGAAGAAAGG
>CALVRC010000032.1 GCA_944358445.1 uncultured Bacilli bacterium | reverse complement strand
ATATCCATTTGTAAAGCACATACACCATCTTTAGTACCAGCAACTTTAAAGTCCATATCACCTAAATGGTCTTCCATTCCTTGAATATCAGTTAAAATGGTATAATCATCCCCATGAGTAATTAAGCCCATAGCAATACCTGCAACTGGTGCTTTAATTGGCACACCTGCAGCCATCAAACTCATACATCCTGCACAAATACTAGCTTGTGATGATGAACCATTACTTTCTAATATTTCAGATACTACTCTTATTGTATAAGGAAATTCTTCTTCTGATGGAATAACTTGAAGTAAAGCTTTTTCACCCAAAGCTCCATGACCAATTTCTCTTCTACCAGGAGCTCCATATCTTCCAGTTTCTCCAACTGAAAATTGTGGGAAATTATAATGTAGCATAAATCTCTTAGAATCTTCTAAACCAAGTCCATCCAATATTTGATGTTCTCCTAAAGCACCTAAAGTAGTTACAGATAAACTTTGAGTTTGTCCTCTTGTAAATAAAGCTGAACCATGAGTTCTAGGTAAAAAATCTACACAAGCTGAAAGTGGTCTAATCTCATCCATAGCTCTTCCGTCTGCTCTAGTATGTTCTTTTACAACAATCTGTCTAAATAATTCATACTCTACTTCGTTATAAATGATAACAATCTTAGCTTTTAACTTAGCTAAATCATCAGGATGCATATCCTCATTTTCAGACTCATATTTATTAACTAAATCTTCTTTAATCTTATCGAGTGCAGCATATTTTTCTAATTTATCTTTAATTCTTAAAGCCTTATCAATATTATCTTTAATTAAATTAGTAACTTCTTCTTTCAAATCTGAAGTAATTTCTAATTTTTCATATTCCATTTTTTCTTGGCCAATTTCTTTAACAATTGTATTTTCAAATTCCACTAATTTTTTTACAGCTTCATGACCAAACATTAAAGCTTCTAACATATCCTCTTCTTTAACTTCTTTAGCAGAAGATTCAACCATATTAATAGCTTCACTTGTTCCAGCAACAGTTAAATCAATATCAGAAACTTCTGCTTGTTCTGTAGTTGGATTAATTACAAATTCACCATTAACTCTTCCAACTTTAACTCCAGCAACTGGTCCATTAAATGGAATCTTACTAATAGAAGTTGCGATAGATGATCCTAGTAGCGCAGCAAGTTCAGGTGAATTATCCGGATCAACAGATAAAATAGTATTAACTATTTGGACCTCATTTCTAAAATCATCTGGGAAAAGTGGTCTCATTGGTCTATCAATCATTCTTGCAGCAAGTGTTGCAGCCTCACTAGGTCTACCTTCTCTTTTAATAAAACCTCCAGGAATTTTACCAACCGAATATAATTTTTCTTGATAAAGTACCATTAACGGGAAAAAATCAGAAAGTAATTTAGCTTCCTTAGAAACTACAACTGTCGACAAAACAACAGTATCACCATATCTAACTAATACTGCACCATCCGCCTGTTTAGCAACCTCGCCATTCTCAACAATAATTTTTCTCCCATAAAAATCTAATTCAAACGTTTTCTTCATACATCTTATTCCCTTTCTATGAAAAGACACTCTAAAAAGAGTGTCTACTATTTTCTAAGTCCTAAACTTTTTACGATTTCACGATATCTTGTAACATCTTTTTTCATTAAGTATTGTAATAAACTTCTACGTCTACCAACTTTTTGTAGTAAACCACGACGTGAATGATAATCGTGAATATGTGTTTTTAAGTGCTCAGTTAATTCTTTAATTTCTTCAGTTAAAATAGCAATTTGTACTTCAGCTGAACCAGTATCGCCATCTTTTCTAGCATACTTTTTAACTAACTTTGCTTTTTCTTCTTTACTTAAAGCCATGTTCTATCCTCCTTTATATAAATATTCGCTTAAATCTAAGATATAAAGATGGAGTTCTTTAAATCTGAGAAATAAGTACCACTAATAATATACATTAAATTGTAGGAAAATGCAAGAAATTTTTAAAATTAGTTCTAAGCCACCAAAAAGTTCATAACTAAATCAGTAAGAACATCTTTTTCTTTTGGATTTGATTCAGCAATTAAAAGTGTAAGAGCAGTCAACGCATTATTATCGATTACCCTTTTCCCATCTTTATATAAAATATCATAGAAACTCAAAAAGTATATAAATAATGTTGCTGCAATTCTTTTATTACCATCAATAAACACATGATTTTTAATAATTAAATAAAAAAAATTTGCCGCTTTCGCTTCAAGACTTTTATAAACATCTTCTCCTCCAAAACTCTGATAAATATTACCTATTATTGCTTCTAATCCTTTATTTCTCTCTAAAGCAAACAAACCACTTTCTGAATTAAATCTTAAAGTGTTAATAATATTCATACATTCTTCATAAGTTATCTTTTTAGTATCCACACTACCATTAACTTTTTTCACTGTTCTATGATCATAATCATCTAATAAATCTAAAGCCTTTGAATAACTACCAATTACTTTTAAAATTTCTCTCGCTTCATTATCTCCTAATTTTTCATCAATTCTATTTGCGATATCAATCAATTTTACTGTTTTTTCTAAATACTTTAATCTTTTCTCATTAACTGCATAACCTTTTATCAAATAATCTTTTAAGACTTTGTTAGCCCACTTTCTAAAAACAATACCATTTTTAGATTTAACTCTATAACCAACACTAATAATCATATCTAAATTGTAATATTCAACCTCACGAGTTACATTACGATTACCCTATTTTTGAACTGTTGCAAATTTTGCAACAGTTGAAATCCCTTCTAATTCCTCATTTAATGCATTTTTTATGTGTCTTGAAATTACTGACTTATCCCTTTCAAAAAGTTTAGACATTTGATCTAATGATAATCAAACAGTTTCATCTTTCACATTAACTTCAAGTTTTACATCTTGATTTTCAAATAACATAATTTCATTTTTCATTATTAACATCTCCGTTCTATATATTAATTTTTTCAATATAGTCATTGTAAATCTTACTTTTATAATCTATATAACCTTCTTTAGCAAGTCTCCATACACCAAAACAAACAGGTATATTATTTTTCTCACATATACTTAAAGCATTACCCTTATCCTCAACAATTTCTTTCCAAACAGAAGAACTAATCATCGTCTCCAAAGCAAACTCATCTGCCCTTTTTTCTAATAATTCATCCTCATCTATAATCACTTTACTTTTAGCTTTATTATAATCCGATTTAACGTGTCCAAGTTCATGATATAAAGCAAAATAAAATGATGCCTTATCCTTATAAAGTTTTGTTAAATAAATTACTGGATTACCACTTTTAACCATCATACAGCCTCTTATTTTGGTACCTTTCAAAGCATCTTCTATCACCAGATAAATCCCATATTTATTCAAACACTTAATAATCTTATTTTCATCAAATTTCTCTAACGAAAGCTTTTTCAAATCATTAATTAAATCAGCAAACTTATTTTTATCATACTTACATACATCTATATTTTTAATCAAACTATCACAATGTTTTATCCAAAGCATTACTTTATTCATATCAGACTGATTATTTTTCTTATATAAAATTGTTTGTTCACTATAATCATTAAATGTATCAAAATTTTTAATAGATAAAAATTTAAATAAATCCATACATACTTGAATAAGTGATTTTTCATCTTTAAACTTTAACCATTCCCTATCTTTAAGTTCCTTAATTGAAAAAGATTTTAAATATTCTTTTAATTCTTTTTCATCTTGAAAGTTTTCTTTTAAATATAAATATACTCTTTTTTCTTCCTCTGCTTGCCATATAAGTTCTACATCAATATCTGTAATCAAATTAATTGCTAGCATAAGTTCTACAGATATTTCAGCTTTATTATTTAATATTTCATTCATATGTTTTTGAGTAATACCTAATCTTTTAGCAAAATCACTTTGTGAAATTCTATGATAATCCAAATAATCTTTCAAAATTGGTCCAAAACCATAATAATTATGTTCAAACATACAAACACCACCTAATATGTTATAACATATTAGGTAATAATATACAATAAAATTTAAAACGTTTTTTACAAAATTTAAAATAGCCCATCACATAAGAATAAACAAAAAAAGAGATTACTAAAGCATAAGCTCTACCTTATAATCATCATTATCTTTCTTATAAATCGCCAGTTCCTTGCCATCCTCATCTAAAAATAAAACTTTATCAGAATAATTTCCTTTAACCTTATTTCCATTAAGTACTTTAAACTTTAACTTATCAGATACTGTAACTTTATCGATATTTAAAACATCTTTAACTAAAAGTAACTTGTAATTACCCTTTCTAACATCTTCTAAACTATAAGAATTTTCAATATCAAAAACACCTTGTTTAGTTCTAATTAAATTACTCATAGTTCCGATTACCCCTAAATCATTTAAAATATCTCTAATTAAGCTTCTAATATAAGTACCCTTACTAACTAAACATTTAAAAGTAAATTTATTCTCATTAAAATCCAAAAGTTCTATTTTCTTAATCGTTACTTTTTTCTTAGGCAAAATAACTTTTTCTCCACTTCTTGCATATTCATAAAGTTTTTTCCCATTAACCTTAACAGCAGAATAAATCGGAACTTCTTGTTCATAAGTCGTTTCATATTTTTTTAATGTTTCTTCCAAATCAGCTTTATTAAGATACTCTTCTTTTTTATCTATTACATTACCCTCTATATCAAGTGTATCTGTTTTAATTCCCAAAGTAACCTCTGCGATATATTCCTTTTCATCAGAAGCAAGTAATTCATTTAACTTCGTATATCTATTTAAACAAATAACTAAAACACCGGTTGCTAGAGGGTCTAAAGTTCCATTATGACCAACCTTTTTAGTACCAAATTCTTTACTTATTATATTGACTACATCTCTACTTGTATAGACTTTATCCTTGTTAATAACTAAAATACCATTACTTTCTAACTTCAAATGTCGTTCCTTCTCTCGTATCTTTAATTACAATATTTTTAGAAAGAAGCTCTTCTCTAATAGAATCCGCAAGTTCATAATTTTTCTCTTTTTTAGCTTGATTTCTCTCTTCAATCTTACTTAAAACATAATCTTCTAATTCCTTAGAAATCTTCTCATCCTCAAGTAAAGAAAGTGAAAGAACTGAATCAAAATCCTTAATCAAATAAAGTTTAGTGTTATTGTTTAAATCACTTTTAATTACATCATATAAAGTTGTAAGCATTAAAGATGTATTAATATCATTTTCAAAAGCTTCTTTAAACTTATCTTGATATTCTAAAGCCTTATCATAATCAACATCACCACTAAGATTATCTTTAATATTTTTAATCTTACTCTTTAACTTATTATAAGCATTAGTAGCCATATCTAAACTCTCTAAACTATAAACTAAAACTTTTCTATAATGAGACTGCAAGCAAAAATATCTATAAATAATTGGGTCATAACCTTTTTCTATCAAACTATTTAAATCTTTAGAATCACCCTTAGACTTACTCATCTTACCAGATTTATCGTTTAAAAACTCCATATGAACCCAGTAATTACACCATTTATGCCCTAAATAACACTCAGACTGCGCGATTTCATTAGTATGATGTGGAAATATATTATCAACACCACCGCAGTGAATATCCAAATGTTCTCCCAAATTTTGTATTGCAATAGCTGAACACTCTATATGCCAGCCAGGATACCCATATCCAAAAGGACTATCCCACTTAAGTTCTTGATCTTTGAATTTAGAATTAGTAAACCAAAGCCCAAAATCAAATGGATTTTTTTTATTATTATCAACATCCACATCTTCACGAACCGCTAATAACAAATCATCCTTACTTCTTCCAGAAAGTTCATAATAATTTGAATATTTAGAAGTATCAAAATAAATATTACCACCAGCTTCATAAGCATACCCTTCATCTAATAATTTACTAATCATTTTAATATAAAAATCTATATTTTCAGTTGCAGGACTTATTATCTCAGGTCTTTTAATATTAAGTCTATCTAAATCTTTATAAAAAGCTTCAGTATAAAATTTAGCAATATCTAAAACAGATTTATGCTCCTTTTTAGCTGCTGTCATCAACTTATCTTCACCAGTATCCCCATCACCAGTTAAATGCCCAACATCTGTAATATTCATACACCTTTTAACACTATATCCTAAATATCTAAGTCCTTTTTCCAAAATATCTTCAGAAATATAAGTTCTTAAATTACCAATATGGGCATAATAATAAACCGTTGGACCACAAGTATACATTGTAATCAAATTTTTGTTATATGGAATAAATTCTTCAACTTTTTTTGAAAGTGTATTATATAATTTCATTTTTTTCACCAACCTTATATAAAATTATATCATATAAACTATATTTTTTAACTAATTTTCATAACGTAAATTTGACATTTATTAAAAAAATGTTATAATAAGCCATGCTTTAAAAGGGAGGACTTTATATGTCAAATAAAGAAAAAAATATTGAATATTTACAAAATATGATAAAAGAAACAATTGATGCTCATAGTTTTAAACAAGCTCATAATAGAATGATTAAAACAAAATTAACAAAAAATGAAAAAATAAAATTTGCTATTGATTACTATGACACATTTGGAGAAGTAAGCTTATTAACAATTTTAAAAGAAAATGCCAATAAAAATACTGAATTAAAAAAATTAATAATTGAATTCATGGCACGTTACAATTTATTAAAACCATATCCAAGTTCAGAATTTGAATATATTAAAAAAATTTCAGATATTAATATAAACGATCAAAGAATGAGAAGTTTAAATGTAGCTGGTGTAACAAGAGAATATAATTATCAAAACTGGTTAGAACCATTTGATGAAAATTTAATATTTGAGGAAACAAAAGCAAAACACCCATCAATACATATTTATTTAGATAACAGTGGTATGCCTATAAAATTTGACAAAACTCATGCATCTAAAGTAAAACTAGCTATTGTAAACCAAGGAATAATCCCCGCAAAATGTATTGTTGAAGGAGCATATCCATATGAAGCAAAAGAAAATATAGAAGAATATATAGATTATTTAAATACATTAAGGAGGTAATATAATGAAAGAAAAAGAACTTATTGAAATTGAAAATATTTGTGATTTAATTAAACAAACCCCAAAATATAAGTTACGTAAAAATAATAAAATTGATTTTGCTTATCAATATTGGAATACTACAGATAAAGATATAATTGATTTATATAATTATTTAGCAAAATCAAAACCTGAAAATGCCGCATATCTTGCTAGAACAATTAGTGATTTTGTTGATAATCAAGGAATTACACAAATCAGAAGATTTTATAGTGGATTTTTTAATCAAAAGCCAGATGATATTATAAAATCTACTACTCCAATTAAAACAAATGGCAATTGGTTAAGCTTATATAATATTGAAAAAGAATTTAGTTCTAAATCAACACACTCTAATCCTATTATATATAGTTATTTAACCGATAACAATAATGTAGTAACAATAGATAAAGACAAAGCAAATAGTATTTTAGGAATATTAGTAGAAAATGATATACCAACCGCAAAAATAATTGTCACAAGTAGTTTTCCATATTATGCTAAAGATGATATGAATACTTATATCAAAAGTTTAAAAAAATAAACCTATAAAGATTAAAATTTTCTTTATAGGCTTTTTTAATAAAATTTGAGAGTGTAAAATAAAGTGTGTAAGTAAAAAACTTACATACTTTTTAAGTATGATAAAATATAAGAAAGAGGTAA
>CALVRC010000031.1 GCA_944358445.1 uncultured Bacilli bacterium | reverse complement strand
GGGCCTGCTCTCTTCAGTTAGAAGAGACCAAATTGTGTTAAACCCTTTAAATATGGGCCTTTTTATATTGGCACAAACCGTCATTTACCGTGGTTTTTTAGTATTTTTGTACCTAAATTGTACCTAAAAAAGAATTAGTACCTATTATACTAACTCTCAAAATGAATACTTTTCTCCAAATAATTTACTTTCAATTATACACAATATAGCATACCCTAAAATGAATAGAAATGCTACTAAGTACAGATTAGTTATAAATTTAGTTATCATTAAAAATAAACCTGTTAATATTGCATAGTTAAATAAAAAACCAAGGCTACCAATGAATTTTACATCCCCATCATACCATGTACCTGTTAAAAAATATGCGAGTGGTATAAGAGCACCTCCGAATATCCAATTAACTATTTCCGCCGTTCCAGGATTCTTAATTAAATTAGTAAATGGATTAGGTATTAAAAATTGTCTTACTAAATAGCTAATTACTTTAATCAAATGATACAACATATCACCCCCTAAATTTAATAAATATTATACCACAGTATTTCTATAATTTAACTAAAAAAAGTCTGGAGCAATTCCAGACTCATCTTATCAATCAATCTTATTTGGATTTAGCAATTCATTAATTGATTCATTATATTCTTCCCATTTTGGACAATATTTATCCATAAGTAACTTAAAATTATTATTGTGTTTTCTTTCAATTAAATGAATTAACTCATGAATTATTACATATTTAATCTCAGTATCTTTCTTTTTGGCTAAATCTAAATTAAATATTATTTCTTTCTTATCAGTATTACAACTGCCCCATTTGTTTTTCATTTTTCTAATAGAATAATTTTTAGCTTTAACTCCAATTAGTTCTTCTAGTACTGGCATAAACTTTTCTATTTTAACTTGTAAATTATCTTTGTAAAATGAATTTAATAGACGCTCTTTATTATCAATACTTGAAGATTTTCTAACATACATTGCAATTATATTATTTTTTTCTATTTTAACACTTGGAACATTTGAATCATAAACTCTTAAAATATAACGTTTTCCATTTAAATAATGATCTTCTCCAGAAACATATTCTCTTTTAGTAATACGATTTTGTTCTTCATATTTTTTTAGTTGATTCTTTATCCACTCGTCTTTTGAAATGATCATTGCTTTTATTTTCGATATATCCATATTTTTAGGAACTGACGCCTTAATAGATAAATCAGGATATACCTTAAGATTTATGTTTTTTACATCTTTTCTATTTATTTCAATATTATAGTTATTTATTAACATTTATACCTAACACCCTCTTGTATTTTTCCATAAATTAAAGATTTCATCAGCTTTTGCCTCATCATCTAATTGCATTAATAATGATAGCTTTAATTCTTTTTGTTTCATCTTAGAATCCATGAAGTCTTTAGGTACATTATTAATTAAAAATTCATAAAGATCAAGTGTTTTATTTTCATCACTATCTAATATGTCATATAATCCTCTTAATCTTGTGTTATGTATAGAATTAGGATAATGACCACTTAATTCTGGATTTTTAACTTTCTTAACAAGTTCTATTAACTTTTCTAAATATGCCTGATAATCAAGATTTTGTTCTTTCTTTAGCTCTATTAACTCACTCAACAATTCTGACATTTTACTATAATATCTAGGATTTTTATTTTGATTGTTAATTATTGTTGAAGCAATATTATTTTCAATTGCTAAAGCCATTGCTTTTTTATTTTTTCTAAATCCTTTAGGCATAATTTCAGTTGCCTTATCAAGTCCACTAGCTACTATTACATCTAGCAATGTGGCCTCATCTAATTTATATTGCAATTCAGAAGTATCTGCTCCAATATAATTATCAATCATATATCTCATTGAACTATCATAATTTTTTAGTTCAATATAATCACCTGCAGATTTCATCACTTCATCTCTAGCATTATTGTAATAATTAACATCACTCTTTATTTGTTGAATTTCTTCTCTAGAGTATCCTGCCTTAGTCATCTCATCTGCTATATTTGTATAAGCTATTACCAAATCTGAAACTGCATCATAAAATTCAATTCTTTTAGATTCAGTATTTTTTAAATTTTCTTCTCTTGACTCACTTATTGTATCAAGATCTTGGGCAACAAAGTAATGCAAAAATTCAAGAGTTCCTTTGGGATTCTCAATAGGTTCACAAATAGATTTTATTTTCTTTAAAGCATTATTTAATCTATCACTACAGAACTTTAATCTATCTTTTAGTAACCCCGTAATATCTTCTTTATCAAAATTATCAAATGCACCATTAGTATAATTTTCTACTGCTCCCTCAATATTTTCAAATAAATCTTTATAATCAACTATGTAACCTAAATCTTTACCTGCATCAAGTCTATTTACACGACATATAGCTTGAAATAACCCGTGGTCTTGCATTTTCTTATCAATGTATAAATAAGTTGCAGAAGGTGCGTCAAAGCCTGTTAAAAGTCTATCTACTACTATTAATACTTTCATTTCAGAAGGACTATTAATAAACTTATGAATTGCATCATCTTCAAAACATTGAGTATAATCATCGTGCTCATTATCGCTTCTTAATTTAGGATATTTATTTTTATCCCACATTTTATCATACACTTCGTAAATTTTTTGTTTATCAGATATTGTAAATTCACCATCTTCTTCGCCTTTAATATCTGTTACGTATGGTGAATATGAAGATATAATTGCACATTTATCAAAACCTTTTGTTTGAAAGATTTCCCAATATCGACATGCTTCATAAATAGAACTTGCTACTAGCATTGCAGTTCCTTTATTCTGTTCAAGTCTTGGGATTTTTTCAAAATCAAATATTATATCCTTTACTATTTCTTCCAATCTACTACCTGAGCTAGTAATGCTTTGAAGATTGCCCCATCTTTCTTTCAATTTTTGTTTAGCATATTCATTTAAACCTGCAGTTTTCGCTTCAAACCACTCATCAATTTTTGCTTTATTATTAATTCTTTGTTCTACGTTTCTTGATTCATAGCATAAATCAACAACTATTCCATCCTTTACTGCTTGATCAAATTTATATGTATGAATATACTTCCCAAATTTTTCTAATGTTGTAGCTTTTGATTTTTTCATTAATGGAGTTCCAGTAAAACCGAAAAATGTTGCATTAGGTAACAAGCGTTTCATTTCATCATGTAACAATCCAGCCTGAGTCCTATGACATTCATCTACGAATACAAACAAATCTCCTTTAGCAGAAAACTCTTCGTTTTTATATTTAGTTAATTCTTTAACATACTCAGAATAGTTTTTGTCTAATTCCTCATCAACCGAACTACCTACTTTATGTATTAAAGAGCAAATTAATCTGCCATTAGAATAATCATTTAATGATTTTAATAGATCACTACTGCTGGTTGCTCTATGAATCCTTTCACCTGTACTTTCAAAAACATCTTTTATTTGTTTATCTAATTCTTTTCTATCAGTAAATATTAATACTCTTGAATTATCAATATGAGATAAAATCCATTTTGCAATTAAGACCATCGATAATGATTTCCCTGATCCTTGAGTATGCCATATTATTCCACCTTCATGCTTTAAAGCGAATTCTCTTGCGTTTGTTACTCCAAAATACTGATTATATCTTGGGACTTTTTTAATACCACCGTCAAATACGATGAAATTATCTAATAAATCAATTAATCTTTCTTTTTCAAATAATGATGGTATTTGTTGATCTATTAATAATTCATTTTTGTTAATAAGATCATTCACTTTTTCATGTAACTTACCGATAGCTTTATAATCTTCTATCCATGGTAGATAATATTTTGCTGGAGTTAACGTTGTTGCATACTTTAAGCCTTCAGAATCATTTCCCGCTACTATAAATTGAATTGTTGTAAAAAATCTTTCTATGAATATTGGCTTTTGATTATCAAGGTTTTGTCTTATTCCTTCATTTATAGATACAGTACTTCTTTTTAATTCTATTACACCAATTGCAATACCATTTATATATATAACTATATCTGGCCTTTTCTCATTTTGACCTCTATAAGTTACTTCTTCAGCAACATAAAAATCATTATTGTTAAAATCTTCATAATCTATAAAATATACCTTTTCCTCTTTTTGGCCAATGTATAATGTAATTCCTTTACCATATTTTAATAATTCATATACCTCTTTATTAACTTCATATAACGATTTTGTTTCATTATGAGCAACTTTTTTTAACTCAGCTATTGCTTTACTAGCTAATTCTTCAGGATATTTTTTTATTAAAAATTTTAGTAATAATTCTTCCTCAATATTAGAATTATTTTCTCTATCTTCAAAATTACCAAGATAAGTATATTTAAGTTTTTCTTCAAACACTTTGTGTAATAATCTATCTTGAGTTTTAATTTCTAATTCATTTACACTACCACTACTCATAACTTAACCTCACTTTACCAGTTAACAAATCTTCCATCATTCCATCTTTTATCTTTTTATACTTAGATAGCTTTTCATTTAATAACTCTATCTCATTATCCATATTCATTAAAATATTTGCATATTCTATTTGCTCATTAGTATCTGAAGGGACGCAAATTGAATATTCCATAAATCTCTTTTTTGGCAAATTATATCTTGTTGATCCTTGTGCTAAATTCTTTATTATATTTCTTCCATATTTACTTCTATAAAAATATGATAAATATAAATTATTAATCGAATGGTCAGTAATTCTAAATCCAAAACAAAAACTATTTAAATATAGCTCATCTATATCAAAATTAATTGTAGAACAAAGAGCAACCTCTTCTGGAGTTTCAGATGATGTGTTAAAAAACAAGTCACCTTTTTGTACTTTTTTTTGAACATTGTTGCAATAAAATTTTTCAAATTGTTGTTCCTTTACAATTGGATTACCCAAAACATTTAAAAAAGTAATATATTTTTTGTTACCATCTTTAAAATTTTCCGATTTCATTCCACTTAATCCATTATATGCATATCCTATTTTATTCAAACAAATTGTCTTTAACTCACTTTTAAAATTATTTTTATCAAATAATATATTCATTGTTTGTTTCTTAATTTTTTCTTTTTTTAGTATTAAAAACTGCAATGAATTAATTAAATTATCTATGTTAATAAAAGTTTTTGCTATTGCACGTTGTTCGTTTAAATTCTCTGGATAATTAAATGGTATTGAATAAAAATCACCATGATTTAAATCTGGTATAGTACTTGCTCCAGCCTTTTCTAATATTAAATTTTGTATACTTTTTAGATTTAAATAATATACTAAATAATCTTTATCTATTTTAGATCTATCAAAATTTATTCTAAAAAAATTATTGTGAAAAACTCCAGATACTCCTGTTACTACACGTCCTGTATTTCCTGTCCTTGTCATTAAAACGTCATTGGGGTTACAAACAACTGAATCATTATGATCTTTATCATTTATATATTCATCATCACCAACACTATTTAAATGTTGAATTGTTATGTATATCTTATTGTTTTTTCTTTTATGCTTATCTCTTTTTTCAATGTTAATTTGAAAGCCCTGATTAACATAACAAATATCCTTCATTGTTTTATATTGCCAGCCAGACCTTTCTAACATTTAAACCCCATCCTTTCCAAATCTTTTAAAACTAAAGATTCTAAACCAGATGCTTTTTCAGAAAGTTGATTTAATGTTTCATCATAGTTTTCATATTCGTTTATTATTTTATTTGATAAATCGTAAATTAAATCTTCATACTTATCATCAAATTTTCTTTCAATAGATTTAAACCATTTTTTATTTATTATTAAATCTTTTGATGTTTCTTCATCTAATGAATTATACTTATCAATTATTAATTTATTCAATGCCTCTTGATGTGTTCTAATATCCTTTTTTAACTCTTTTTGGGATAATAGAATATCAAGTGTTTTATTTAATGTAGATATATTATCTTCTGTTTCTTCTTTAATTTTTTCTTTAATTAATTTTTCATTGATCTTTTCATCATCTTTAAAAATTTCTTCATCACCAGTATTTTCTTGTATTATTGAATCAAGTTTTTGACATACATCATTTAAATTATCATTTAATTTTTCGATTTTATCATTTTTCTCTTTAAAATATTCTTCAATGACTATTTCTTTTGGTAACAGATCTGAATCAAACTCATTCTTCTTAATCTTACCATTTTTATCTTGAGCAAAAACTATTTTAGGGATCCAACCATTTTCTATAATTAAATAAAAATCATCTTTTAAAGTATCATTAAAATATTCCATTAAATATTCATATGCTTCATATTTATCAATCAATTCATCCTTATCAAAAATATTTAAAATTTTATCAGATAATGTATTAATTATTTGTTTTACATTGCTATTTAAATTTGTTGAATATAGTAAATCCTTATTTTCTTGCTCCCAAATATTTATCTTTTTATTTAAAGCTACAGAATAATTAATAAATTCTTCAGAGTTCGTTATTTCTTCATTAAGATTATCCTTATCAACCATTAAGTCAAGATAGCCAACTTTTTTATTGTTGTTAAATAATTTGTTTCTTAATTTTGGTGCAATATTCCAATACTTAGATAATCTATCAATATCTGCTTTGGGAATACCACCAAGTAAATGAGCTCTTATATCTTGAATGACTTCATCATCAAAAGAATCAATATATCTTGGAATATTTAGATTATACTCCTCCTTTTCAATATCTTTCATAGAAACACTTTTTGAATAATGTTCTATTTCGATTTTATTTAAGTATGTATCAGTTATCTTCTTAATATCTTCTTCCCTTAATTTATTTTTATTACCATCTTTAACAAAATACTTACTAGCATCTATCATAAATATATTTTTTCTATTACTAGCTTCTTTTTTATCTAAAACAATTATACAAGCGGGAATCCCGGTACCATAAAACAAGTTAGCTGGCAAGCCAATAATTCCTTCTATAAAACCACTTTTTAATAAATTTTTCCTAATTAATTCTTCTTGCCCACTTCTAAATAAAACTCCATGTGGAAGAATTATAGCACCTCGGCCATTAACTGAATTCATGGATTTTAACATATGGAGTAAAAAAGCATAATCACCACAATTGTCTGGAGGAGTTCCAAAACCTGTAAATCTATCAAAATTATTTTCTGCAGTTAAATCTGTATTCCATTTTTTCACTGAAAATGGTGGATTGGCAACGCAAAAGTCAAATGATCTAATTTTTCTATTTTCTAAAAATTGAGGATTTGTTAATGTATTACCAGATTTTATTTGAGCGGTAGCATTTCCATGTAAAAACATATTCATAACGCAAAGGCCTGCAGTATTGGTATCTTTTTCTTGACCATATAAATAAACTTTTGAATTATCAACCGCTTCATTTCCAGCTTTTATTAAAAGTGAACCGGAACCACAAGCCATATCATATACTTCAATTGGACTCTTTTTAGATTCTGAAATTTTTAATATTTTTGCCATTATTCTTGAAACTTCAGATGGTGTATAAAATTGTCCTTTACTTTTACCTGCTTCTGAAGCAAATTGTTTCATTAGATATTCGTACGCATCACCCAAAACATCATTATCATCCGCTCTATTATTGCTAAAGTCTAATTCTGGATCTTGAAATATTTCAACTAAACCAGTTAAAGCATCTATCATATCCTTACCTTTGCCAAGTTTATTTTCATCGTTAAAATCTACAACATCTATAACATTTTGCAAATCGTTCTCTTCAGCAATTTTTGCTAATATTTTATTAAATTCTTCTCCAATATTTTTCTTACCTTTTAATGAAATCATTGTGTTAAAATTTGCATCAGCTGGTACATCTATTAAAGAATCTTTTTTGTTGTAATACTTATCTGTAATAACCTTCATAAATAGAACGATTAAAACATAATCTTTATATTGTGTTGCATCCATTCCACCTTTGCTTCTTAAAGTATTACAACTATCCCATATTTTACTATATAAAACACTTTTCTTTACTGCCATTATTTACTACCTCTCTTTACCACTACTTGTTCTTTATCATTATCTGGTGATACTTTGCAATCTTTCCTGTTTGAAATTTTAATATTATTTTTTTCATCCAAGTAAAAGATTACAGAATCTCCTTCTTCTATATTCAATGTTTCTCGAACAATCTTCGGAATAGTAATTTGTCCTTTTGATGTCAACTTTGCTGAAGCTAACAATTCATTTTTTTCCTTCATATCATTTCTCCTTACTTTCCTTACTATAATAAGTATAACATAATTTGTTGATTTTTAAAATAAATTGACATAAATTGT
>CALVRC010000030.1 GCA_944358445.1 uncultured Bacilli bacterium | reverse complement strand
ACTCAAAGAGAAGTATCAGAAATATTGAATTGCAAAAGAAGTACTTATGATAATTGGGAACATGGTAACGTTATGATCCCTCTTGATATGGCTGATAAGTTATCTTGCTTTTATAAAGTAAAACTATCATACATTTATGGTATTGATAAAGAACTAATTAAAGTAGAAAATATCAAAAGAATTAATTATGATAAAATGCTTACTACTTTAAATGAGAAAAAAGAAGAATATAAGCATACTTATACTTACATAGCTGATAATATAAAATGCAATGTTTCAACAGTATATAGATATTTTAAAGGCGAATTTTTCCCACCTATTGATAGACTAGTCGCTTTAACTAATTTATATAATATGGAGCTTGATGTGTTGTGTGGTAAACTGTAAAATTTTACCTGTTTTCTTATTCGTAAAACAATGCTATAATAAAAACAACGAAAGGTCTATATTAGTTTATGAATAATAAGTATTTAGAATTGAAAGAAAAATTAACATCTCAAAGCAATATTGAATTACAAAAAAAGTTTTTTGAATTAGCACAAAAATTTACAGATCCAACTGATAAGGTTAAAAGTATATTAAATGATAATCTAGTTAATCAATTTGAAGAAACGAAAGATAACATTACTTTCGGAGTTTTTATTAAAAAACAAAATAATTCTTATTATGTATCTATAATTATTTTTGACACTGATTATACGTTTTCAAACCTGAACGCAAAAACTTATAACAATTTAGAAGAAGCAAACACCTATTTTTCTTCTTTAAAAGATTTAATAAAAAATAACGATCTTGAAAGTTTATCTGCTAGTTTATTAAAAAACTGTCAATGACGAGCAATAATTACACAATAGCACTTAAAACTATGATATAATTATATATATCAATGATATATGGTAGATAAATTTTACTTGTAATTATATATAGATGGTAGTATTAGTCTATAAACAGATTAGTTCTACCATTTTTCATTTGATAACGTGTTTATGAAATGGAGGTATATAATGCTTGTAAAAGAACAAACTGGGGTTATTGTTATTGATTTAAAGCCTATGCTCGAATTAAGAAATATGACACCATATAAATTAAGTCAACTCTCTGGAATTGATAAGGATACCATTTATAAATATGTTAATGGACAAGTTTTATATAGAGTTGATTTATTTAATCTCGCTAAAATCTGTCATATTCTTAAATGTGAATTACACCAAATTATGTGGTATGAAGAAAATGGTAAATAAATCATTTTGTATTTTTATTATATTTATTTTATATTTTTTTTAGGTATTGGCTTTTATAAAATGCGTGGTACAATGTGTATAGTAGTAAAAACTATAAGCAAATGAGCCTATGCTTGTTGTTACGACTATTCCCTGTAAAATGGGAATAGTCTTTTTTACTACTTTGTGCTAACATATAAAGCAATTTAATTGTTTTATATGTTAGGGGGTGATTTGTGAATGCACTATTGCAAATTTTCAAGCGAACATAAGGGATACTTTCCCCCAAAATCCAAAAGTTACGGCAATAAAACATTTAACTTATCACTTAAACATAAGAGTAATAGCTTTTTTATCAACCGATAAACTGGCTGTTGCTCTTTTTTCATAGTTGGAGGGAATTGTTATGAATTACACACACATATTAACTGATTTTATGATTAAACAGTTTGATGTAAAAAAACTAGAAGAAATAGTAAAAGCCTTTTTGGAATTAGTAGAAACTGCAACCCTAATACTTGACGATAAAGATTACTATATCCGAATTACACCTACTTATGAAGTGGAACTTGCTGGTAAATCTAGTGTTCGTAATACTTGTAGTAAAATCGAAACATTTATGATTTATGAATATGATAGCAAAGATAAATTAAGGGATTTAATAGTAAAATATCCAAGTGCTTTAGAAAAACTTACTAAAGAAGAAAAGGAACTATTTATTCGTTGCTTTATGAATAAGGAAAAAAAGACTTATATACAAGAAGCTATGATTTTACATCAATACCAATATGATCGTTTAAAGAAAAGTGCTATTATCAAATTCTGTGTATTTTTAGGATTAGATAAATATATCAATAATTTTTAAAGGCTCATAAGGAGGTATATTATGACTTAATTCTGCACTTTTGACAAATGATTTAATAGATGTTATAGTGCTGGCAAGAGGTGGAAAAATATGTCTAGGAAGAAGATAATTTTAATTTCATTACTTGCTATTACTGTTATAGTTTCTAGTTTTGTCGCTTTTCATTTTTTTAGTAACGATAGTAGCTCAAAAGTTGATACATCTAAACAACTTAAAACTAATATAAAAGAAGAAGAAAAGAAAGATAAAACGGATAACAAAGAAACAGAAAAAGAAGAAACTAATTCTGAAATAACAACTCCCCAAACTAATGAAACAGAAAAACAAAATATAGAAGAAACACCAAAAGAAAATCCAAATAATAATGTTCATACAACACCACAGCCACAAACTCCAAGCAATAATCAAACAACTACAAAACAGCCTACTACTCCACCAAAAGTAGTAGAAACACCAAGCTGTACTCCAAAATTATTTTATGTTGTTTTTAGAGCTGACTTTGACAGTTTAGATAAGTTAAAGGCTACGGCTGAACAGTATAAAGAAATCTACGGTTTTACTGGTTATGAATATATGAGTGCAACTGATGACTGTGGCGATACTTATTATCAATTAACAATGAAAGTAAAAGATGATAAACTTGTTGAATATTCGGATATTCCAAAGCCTTAATAGGCTTTTTTCTTTTGGCTAAAATTAAGGAGGAATTTATTATATGAAGAATTTAAAAAAGAAAATAATTAATGGCTTTCTTCTACTTTTAGTTGGTGTATCATGTATTCCTAGTATAACAGTACAAGCTAAAACATATAATGATACATTTAATGAAAAATCCCAGTATATTAAGGGTGATTATATTCTTAAAGTAAAAGGAAGTACGAGAAAATATCAACAAATGACCGTTATTACAAGAAATAGCGACAATCAGTTTGTCTATTGTATCGAGCCAGGCACTCCAATAGCTAGTGGCTCTACTATCTATCAGGGGCAAGACTTCAATCAGTCTTATATTGCTAATATAACAAATGAGCAATGGCGAAGAATTAGTTTACTTGCATACTACGGTTACGGATATGCTAATCATACCGATATTAAATGGTATTCTGTAACCCAGTTTCTTATTTGGCAAACAGTCCCACACGGATACGACATTTATTTCACGGACAAATTGGACGGAAACCGTATCACAAAATATACTGATGAAATTAATGAGTTAAATCGTTTAGTTGCTGAACACGATATTACTCCTAAATTTGATAAAGATACTATCGACATGACTATTGGCGAAACAATAGAATTAACTGATGCTAATAATGTCTTAAATAAATTTGAAATTAAAAGTACTGATGGTGTAAGTGCTAGTATTAATGGTAACAAATTAAGTATTACTGCTAATGAAGTTGGTAACGGTAATATTACTATTACTAAAAGAGATAAAAATATGTCTAGTCCTGCTATCGTATATGTCCACCCAAAAAGCCAAGATTTAATGTCAAGAGGATATTACGATCCTATTGATAGAGATTTAAAAATAAATATTGTTGGTGGTAAGGTGTCAGTAAAAAAAGTTGATGCTGACACAGGTTTAGGTATCGCACAAGGCGACGCTACCCTAGACGGAGCTATATTTGGTATTTATTCTATGGACGGTAAACGTGTCGGACAAGTAGAATCAGTTGGTGGCGAATATGTCATAAGCGACTATCTACCAAGTTTAGGTACTTTCTATCTACAAGAAGAAAAAGCATCTACTGGATACGAATTAAACGAAACAAAGTATTATTTTGAGATTACAAAAGATGACTTATATCCTCTTGTTGACGTAAGCGAGAAAGTTATCGAAAGAGATTTAAAAATATTTAAGGTTTACGCATCAGATCAAACTGGTTTCTTAACTGGCGAGCCTAATGTAACTTTTGATATTTATTTAAAATCTAGTGGCGAAAAAGTAACTAGTATTACTACCGATGAAAAAGGATATGCTACTGCAACACTTCCTTATGGTACATATACTATTAAACAAGTTACTAGTACTCAAGACCATGAATTTGTAAAGGATTTTGAAATTACAGTAAATGAAAGTTCTGACGATCCTATCTATAAATTACTTGCAAATGCTGAAATTAAAGCTAAATTAAAAGTTGTAAAGGTAGATAAAGAAACAGGTAATATCATTGCTAGAAGTGGTATTAAATTCAAAATATTTGATGTAGATAATAATGAGTATGTATGTCAAACTACTGATAAAGTACAATGTGAATTTATGACTAATGAAGATGGTATTTTAATGACACCACTTCCTTTAAGTTCTGGTACTTATAGACTTGAGGAGGTAGATCAAGCCCTAGACGGTTATCTATGGAATAAACAGTCTAAAGAATTTACTATTGGCGAGGATTCAGAATTAATTACTGATCCTACTTATGGAGTTATCTTTGAAACACAATTTGAAAATGAACAAGTCAAAGGACAAGTTGAAATTTTTAAAAATGGCGAGAAAGTTGTTTTTGAAAATGGTAGTTATCACTATGAAAAAATAAAACTTGACGGTGCTGTTTTTGAATTAAGAGCTAGTGAAGATATTATCGCTGGTGGTAAAAAATACTACTCTAAAGGCGAATTAATCGCTACATTAACTACTGATGAAAAGGGATATGTTTCTTTAGGCGATATGCTATTACCTTTAGGAAAATACAACCTAAAAGAAGTTAAATCTAATCATAATAACGTTATTGATCCTAACACTTATGAATTTGAATTAAAATATAAAGACCAATATACTGGTGTAGTATATCAAACATTTACTTTAAATAATGAATATAGCAAAGGTACTTTAGAATTTACTAAAACCGACCTTTCTACTGGCGAGCCACTTCCTAATACTAAAATAGAAATATTTAAAGAAGATGGTACAAAGGTATTCGAGGGCTATACTGACAAAGACGGTAAAATTATTATAGATGATATGCCTATCGGAAAATACTATCTAATTGAAAGTGAAGCACCAGAGGGCTATATCTTAAATACTGAAAAACAATTCTTTGAAATTACAGAAGACGGTCAAATTATTAAATCAACTATGACTAATGAAAAAGAAATTGAAGTACCTAATACTGGAGTAAATGCTATTGATATTACTTACGTTTTAGGTGGTCTTGCTATTTTAGGTGGAATTGGAGCAATCATATATGAAAAAAAGAAAAATAAAAAATAGAAAGTTGAGCCGAGTTTTTATTATCGGCTCTCTTTTCATATTATTAGGTATTACACTTATATCTTTAAAAATCTATTCTAATTATTATTTAGATAAACAAGAAGATAAAGCTATCCAAGAATATTTAGATTATAAACCTGATACTACGGTTAAGGTTGATAATTCTACTACCACTATTAAAGAGGAAAAAGAAACAGTAACTTATAACTATATTGCTGTACTTGAAATTCCTAAAATCAATTTAAAACGTGGCTTATTTCCTATTAACGACAAAAATAATAATGTAGATAAAAACGTAGAGATATTAAAAAATTCTGATATGCCAAATGTTACAAATGGTACACTAGCACTAGCTGGACACTCTGGTAATTCACGAATTGCTTATTTTCATAAGTTATACAAATTAAAAGAAAACGATCAAGTATATATCTACTATCAAAATGAAAAATATATTTATCAAGTTTCAAAAATTGAACGACAAGATAAAGACGGTACTATTAGTTTTACAAAAACAAAAGATACTACCGAATTAATACTAACTACTTGCGACCAACAAAATAAAGGTAAACAAATAGTAGTTGTCGCTAAACTAGTAGATAAAATCCCCTACTGAAAGGAGGAGCTATATTGAGAAAAAAACAATTTGATAAAGACTTCGAGTTTGTTTTGAATAAGAAACAGAAAAATCATTTAATAGACAAATCAAATGCTCTTACTGTTAGTGGAGCTGAATACATAAGGCTCTTAATTGAACAAGATATTTTATTAGAAGAACTAAAAACGACTAAAGAAAAATCAGTTGAATTAAGTAGTAAACTTCTTGCTGTTCAAGATAAGCTGAAACGTAAAGATAAACTTTAATGGCTGATAATCACAAATATTATTATTTAAAGCTAAAAGACAACTTTTTTGATAGTGAAGAACTAATTATACTTGAATCTCAAGAAAACGGTTACATCTATTCTAATATTCTCTTAAAACTCTATCTTAAAAGTTTAAAAAATGATGGTCGATTACTTTTTAATAATAAAATCCCATATAACCCTAATTTAATCGCAAAAGTAATAAGACATAATTCAAACGACGTTGAAAAAGCCCTTAAAATATTTGAGGCTCTAGGGCTTATTGAAATTTTACAAAACGGTACTATTTATATGTCTGATATACAGTCATATATAGGTAAAAGCTCTACCGAAGCTGACCGTAAACGTGAATATCGCAAACGTATTGAAATGGAAAAAGGACAAATGTCCGTACATTGTCCCCTAGAGATAGAGAAAGAGTTAAAACTAGATATAGATTAGCCAATAAAAAAAGGAGTGATATATATTATAGATAATATAAAATTATTATATGGAGATAGTAATTTATTAATAAAAGATATTAAAGATAATTCTATTGATTTAATTATCATAGATCCACCATATTTATTAAATATGGACGGTGGTAAAAAAGGAAAAAGTAGGTTTGCTAAAACTCTATTATCATTAGAAAAAGAATTAACAGATGCTGACTTAATTGATAACTATGATTTATCCATATTAAATGAGTTTATTAGAATACAAGATAAAGTAAACATCTATATATGGTGTAATCTTGCTCAAATAAGACAGTATTTAGATTTTTTTATTGGCGAGCATAACTGTTCTTATGAAATTATAATTTGGAATAAAACGAATGCTATGCCACTTTTTAATAATAAATATCTTAATGATAAAGAATATTGTCTTTACTTTAGAAAACGTGGATACTGTAATCCAACTAATTACAAACTAGCTAAAACAGTTTATTATTTACCAACTACTCAAAAGGAAAAAAGACTATATAAACACCCCACAATTAAACCTTTAGAAATTATAGAATCACTAGTATTAAATAGCTCTCGTGAAAACGAAACTATCCTAGACTGTTTTATGGGATCAGGGACTACTGGTGTCGCTGTTATTCGTGCTGGTGGTAATCGTAAATTTATCGGTATAGAAAAAAATAAAGATTATTTTTTAACAGCAAAGAAAAGAATTGAAGATACTTTAAAAGATAAGGAGGACAAGTTATGAATTTAACTAATAACTTTAAAAAAGAATTTGATAATTATGTTATGAGTGTTGCTAAAGAATACGACTGTGATTTGTCTAAAGATGATTTACAAATAATTTACGACAGTTTCTTTCACAAAGACGTAGGAATTATCCCACCAATGATTAGTAGTAAAGTTCAAGACTTTAAATATTATAAAGAACAAAACCTTACTAAAGATCAAGATATGGAAAAATAATGAATAAATATGCTAAAACACAATTTGATAAAATCAAAGAATTAAAAAAACAAATTCCTACTTCTGATGATAAAGAACAATTAGAAAAGGATATTTTATCTATTACCGAAGATTTAAAAAATAAAGCTATTGAATTATTTAATAATCCATCTAATATTAAACTATTTTTAGATAATATAGGAAAATTTAATAATTACAGTCATAATAACATTTTACTTATATTTCTACAAAAACCTAATGCTACTTTTGTAGCCCCTTTTCAAACATATAAAAAATTAGGATATTCCGTTAAGAAAAGTCCTGATTCTATTTCTATTATTGTTCCTCGTTTTAGTACCGTAGTACAAGATAACAGGGATAATACTTTAAAATACTATAATTCTCTTTCTGATGAAGAAAAACAAATGTATAAAGATAAAAATAATGATACCTTTACATTTCATCATAAAAGATTATCATATTTTTCATTAGGTACTGTTTTTGATATTTCTGATAGTACTATGCCTTATGAAGAAATTAAAGAAAAACTACACCCTAGAGTAGATAATGAAAATGCAAAAGAATACCTTAATACCCTAGAGGAGTTAGTTAAAGATAATGGCTTTAATTTGAAATATAAAACTGGTATTAAAGAAGATGGATACTGTAATTTTCAAGATAAAGAAATAGTTATAAATTCTAATCAAACTAATCTTGTAAAATTTAAAACCTTACTTCACGAATTTGCTCACTCTCTAGCTCATACTAATTTAGAAAAAAATTATACAGAATATCAAAACAATAGAAATAAATATGAAACCGAAGCCGAATCGATAGCTTATGTTGTATCAAATTACTTTAATCTTAATGTGCCTGAATTTAGCGAAACATATCTTTACAGTTGGTCGAGAAATAAAGACTTTAAAGAAATAGATTCATCTTTAGAAACAATTTGTAATTATAGTCAAATGATTATTAGCAAAATCAATGATAAAATGAAAGATAAAGATTTAGATTATTCTATTCAAAATTCAAACGAAGTGGCTATCTAAATATCTATATCTATGATATAATTATCTAAACAACAAATAGTAATTTGTAAAGGAGGTATTTATGGGAATAGAACATTCGCAAAATTATTTACATAGTAAACAACTTGTAGC
>CALVRC010000029.1 GCA_944358445.1 uncultured Bacilli bacterium | reverse complement strand
TTACATTTTATTGTACTATATTCAAACTTATTTCAGCTTTTTGCCATAAAACGGAATTTCAAATAAAAATCTACGATAACATAAAAAAACAATTAAAACAATTCACATTTTAATAAAAATATGATATACTTATTAAGAACTTGTCTCCTTAGCTCAGTTGGTAGAGCAACTGACTCTTAATCAGTGGGTCTGGGGTTCGAGCCCCCAAGGGGACACCATTTATGTATATTAAAAGAATTGCTAAACCTGGCAATTCTTTTTTAAAATTTTAAGCCATCGATTTTTTCCATTTTTGAATAATTTAATTTATTCTCTTTTTTTATTTGTTTCAAACTTTTCGATGGGGTTGGTAAATTTTCTGGCATAGTCCCTCCAGATTGTTTTATAGTATTTCTAACTATTCTACCAACATTAAAATGTACCTCATTTGCATTACTTTCTCCTTTTACATTTTCTCTTTTCAACTTACTTTCAGTTTGAACTATTCTAAATAAATTACTTGCAGGTTCTTCACTTCCCATATTATCTAAAATATCTTCTCTATATCTTAACCCTTTTCTTTTAAATATTTCATCTGCCGTTTCATTATACAAACCTTTATAACCAGCATTATGAAACTTATCAAAATTTTTCACTCCAGCTTCTTTAGCTACTTGCTGTAAAGAATAATTTCCACGTTTAGTTTGACTCCTTATATAAAATTTTTTCTCGATTTCTGTAAAAGTTTTCCAATTTTTTTGGTTTAATTCATCTTGTCTAGTTCTAATCGCAAAATATTGCTGAGCAAATGCTATAATAACAAATAACTCTAGAAAGAAGATAATCTTTTATAATTTCTTTTCTACCTTTCCCGGTTGTTATTGTCTTATCAATTTCTAAAATCCAATCATCAACATTGATATTTTTTGGATTCCCCACATTGGGAAGCCAATCTATTTGACCGCCTTGCAAAGCCATAACCGCTTTATCTATTACTTTCTTAAACTTATCCCATTTCACATAATTTAAAGCATGCTGTAATTCACGGGCAAGCCAATATTCATTACCATTTTTATCAATATGTTTTATACTTTCAAACAAATTATTATTAATATCAGATCCCTGTAACATTCAAAACACCCCCAATTTGACCCAATTATAGCATAATCAAAAATATAATGCAATGTTTTATAAAACGAACGTTCGTTTTTTGTGGAAATTATTCTAATAAGTTTATTTATGCATATTGTTTATTTATGTATATTAAAAGAATTGCTACAAAATCTAGCAATTCTTTTTTAATAATTTTCAGCTTTAATTTCAAAGTATGATTGTGGATGAGCACATACTGGACAAACTTTTGGAGCTTCTTCACCATAGTGAACATGACCACAATTACGACAAACCCACATTTTAGGAGTTTCACTCTTAAATACTTTTTCTTCTTTAACAGCTTCTAATAATTTATTATATCTTTCCTCATGAGTTTTTTCAATTTTAGCTACTTCTTCAAATAAATATGCAATATGATCAAAGCCTTCTTCTTTAGCATCTTTAGCCATATCAGCATACATTTCAGTCCATTCGTAATTTTCGCCTTCAGCAGCTAATTTTAAAGCTTCAGTAGTAGTAACTTTTAAACTATCTTTAATATCACCACCAAATAAAGTTTTTAACCACATTTTAGCATGTTCTTTTTCATTATTAGCAGTTTCCTCAAAAATAGCAGCAATTTGCTCATATCCTTCTTTTTTAGCTGTAGAAGCAAAATAAGTATATTTATTTCTAGCTTGACTTTCTCCGGCAAAAGCAGTTAGTAAATTTTTCTCTGTTTTTGAACCTTTTAATTCCATTTTATATATCTCCCTTCCTTAAAAATTTTTGGTTATCATTAATAATCGATTACCACTAAAATTATAACATATTTAAATAAAATTGTATAGAAAATTAACTTTTCATTTCCCTCTCTATCCACTTCATAATAACATTTACAATATATTCTACCTCATCATCAGTAAGTACTCTACCTTTTGGTATATGATGCCATTTCTCCAAACACCCCCTACAGCACGTTCCTGTCGCGTGCTGAGCTATAAAAACAGGATGTCCTTTATATGCTGTCTGTCTTCCATCATTTTTAGGATAAGCCGGTTTTAACTTTTTGTTTATAAAATCATAAGCATGCTTTCTAATCACATCTATACCTTTTTCATTGATATAATCTACCATATATTTTCTCAAATGAAAACTAGATCGAAACTTCGATTTACTTAAATTTAAAAATAAATAATCTAATTTTTTATACATAATTACTTTTCTAAATATTCTAAAAGTTTATTAACAACAACTTCTAAAACTTCTAACTTATCATCCCGCCTATCATCTCTATCGACAAACAAATTAAAATCTACATACTTACCACTATCATATATACAAACAAACACTTGATTATCATCTCCAAATTTATTATGAGGATCTCTCTTACCAAGCTTACCGGTAACTCCAATTCCATAATCGCTTGAAGCAAATGCACTAATAGCTCTAGCCATTTCTCTAGCTGTTTCTTTACTATAAACTGTATATTTATCTATAACATCCGCGCTTACTCCCATTTTAATTTTAAAATCATTAGAATAAGTTACCGCACTAAAATTAAGTACATTACTAGCTCCTGACACATTAGTAATAGCATTCGCAATTGCTCCACCTGTACATGACTCCATTGTACTAATAGTTTTTCCTTCTTTAGCTAAAATCTTAACTATCTTTTCTAATTTTCCTTTCATTTTTATCACCCTAAATAATTATACACCAAAAAAGAGACAACTAGTGTCTCATTCTTAAATTTTTTTGATAAGTAGAATAAACCATTTTAACTGAAGTGCCATCAATATCAGCCATATGATAACCATTAAAATCTAAAGAATTCATTAATCCTCTCAATACTCTACGGTTATACTCATGAATATCATCTTCATAATTATCATAAGCTCCAAAAATAATTCTTGTATCAGCATTACTTACTTCTGGAATTTTAGCAAGCATTTTAACAATCGGATAAACTTCATCAAATGGCATAACTGCATGAACTAACTTAATTTCAGAAAGTTTTACAGGATTATCAAGTAATGTTTCAATTAAACTAGCATGACATACCTTAAAATTAGATAAATCTTTCATATGTTCACTTACTAATAAACCTTCATCATTCATAATCTCTAAAGCCAAATAATTAGAATCAGTATAATCAGCTAATCTAGATAAATTTTTTCTAAAAAAACTTGTATACTTTTCTAATTTTATTTCTTTTTCAGATTTTTCATTAGACAAATTAATTAATGAATTATCTAATATATCTTTCTTCTGTTTTTTTTCTACATCTAACTGTGGTACTACTTTTAACATTTCTTCCACCTCTTTCTAAAAGCTTTATTATTGTATCAGAAAATAAAATAATGTCAAATTTACAAAAAACGAAGTAAACATATTACTCCGTTCTTAAAGCCACAACAGGATCTTTCTTAGAAGCCATTCTAGCTGGAATAGCTCCTCCTATAACTGTCAAAGTTAAACTTATAATAATTAAAATTATTGCATGTACAATATTAAGTTTAGCAACATTATCCAAACCAGATAAATTTTCTATTATTATATTGGTTGGAATAGTAAGGAAATAAGCAATTACTACACCAAGAACACCTGAAAAAATACCAATAATAAATGTTTCAGCATTAAACACTCTCGTAATATCTTTCTTTCTAGCTCCAAGTGCCCTTAAAATTCCGATTTCTTTTGTCCTTTCCAAAACAGAAATGTAAGTAATAATGCCTATCATTATTGAAGAAACTACCAAAGATATTGAAGAAAAAGCAATAAGTACAATAGTAATAGCATCCATTATATCTCCAGATAAACTAGAAATCATTTCAGCCATATCCGTATATTGAACAACATCCTCTTCATTTTTACCATCATTATAATCATCTAAATAACTAATTATTTCATCTTTGGTTTCAAAATCTTTAGGATAAATATAAATTGCAGACGGAACCACATCAGCTCCTAAATATCCTAAAAATGTATCTTTCGTAAATGATTCATCAAACTTTTGATGTGTAAGGACGTTATAATCTGCATCCTTCTGAGCTTTAACAATTTCAGAACTTTTATTTTTATTAATAACCTCATTTACCAATGCATCTGTATAATATAAACCACTACCACCCGTAATCAGTTCTTTATCCTCCTTACCACGAACAATAGCCATAATTTTTACTGTAATACTATCATCACTATTATAAATTTTACTCAAATCAGTTTCTGGTATAAAATTATCACCAATCTGCTTATAATAATCATCATTATAAGCAATTTTAAATTCCTTATTTAAAAGATCTTCAAAACTAACATTCTCATCAAATCCTAAACCTTCTAAAATAGATGCACTTACTTGATTACGACTATTGACAAACAAAACCAAACCAGCCTCATCACTAATATCACCAGCTAAAATATCATAATTTTTAGAAATTAAGCTATTTTCATCATTAGGATTTTCTGGAAGCACAGAAGATGTCATCTGACTCATCATATTAGAACTACTATTATCAAAAACTAAATCATATTTATCTCCATTTTTACTAATTAAATTAATATTAGTTCCTTTTATATAGGAAATACCAGAAACATTATCCATATTCATACTATCTATATAATTAACATAATCTTCTGTTATTTTATTTGTATGAACAATAGTATCCGTAATATCATCCTGCGCATAAACTTCCTTGTCATCAGGATATTTATTCTTCTCTACACTACCTTTTAGTTCATTAAATGTTTCCTCGTCCATCTGCATAGTTTGATTAGTAATCATAATTGGAGACTGAGATAAAGAATCTTGTTCAAAATTTTCAACTTCAATATTAAAGCCATTAGATAAAGAAAGTATTAAGGCAATTCCAATAATACCAATAGAAGACGCAAATGCTGTTAAAATAGTTCTTCCTTTTTTTGTTCTAATATTTCCAAAAGAAAGCCTTAATGCAGTCAAAAAACTCATAGCGGTTTTTGTAATTTTTAAATTACCACTTTTTTTATCATCTTTAAAAGGTTTGCTATCATTAATAAGCTCACCATCTTTCATCTCCACTATCCTTGTAGCATAACTTTCGGCAAGCTCCCTATTATGTGTAACCATAATAACCAACTTATCTTTAGAAATTTCTTTGATAAGTTCCATAATTTGTTTACTAGTTTTACTATCTAAAGCTCCTGTCGGCTCATCAGCCAAAATAATTTTAGGATCGTTTGCTAAAGCTCTCGCAATAGCAACCCTTTGCATTTGTCCTCCTGAAAGTTGATTTGGTTTTTTATGAGCATGTTCTTTAAGTCCAACTTTTTCTAAAAGGCTTAATGCCTTCTTTTTTCTTAAAGATGACCCCATACCACTAAGTGTCATTCCCATCTCAACATTTTCAAGAACTGAAATATGCCCAATTAAATTATAACTTTGAAAAACAAACCCAATTGCATGATTACGGTAAGCATCCCAATCTTTATCCTTAAATTTTTTAGTAGATTTTCCATCAATAATTAAATCACCAGTAGTATATCTATCCAAACCACCAATAATATTTAATAAAGTAGTTTTACCAGAACCACTAGGACCAAGGATGGCAACAAACTCATTTTCCCTAAAATTTAAGCTAATTCCCTTTAAAGCGTGTTGTACAAAATCACCTGTTTTATAATCTTTTTTAATATTATTTAACTTCAGCATTTAAACCACCTTTCTAAAAGAAAAAAAACTAAGGCTTAACCACTAAGCTGCCTTAGCTAAAGCCATGTTTTTCCCTCTTTCACTTAAAACCTCTTGTATTTCCAAAACACTATTAAATTTTGGATTTCTAAGTGTTATTACATCATAGTCATATTGTGGATCCATTAAAATTGTTGAATCATTTTTAGCAAGCTCATCCAATTCTCTAACTAAAACCATATAAATAATTTCAAACTTACTATCTAATTTATAGCGACCATAAATATCATTTAAAATTCTCCTGCTAGTTAAATTCATTGAAAGAATTGGAATATACCCTTCCTTACTAAGGCCTTCTGCCACCATAGTATATGCATTTATAAAACTAAGTAGTCGCATTTCACTATCTTTATTCTTTAAAGCAAATTTATCATTCACCTCATAAATAACACATCTAGAAAAGTTTTTATCACATTGATCTAATAATTTAAACATCTTCTTTAATTCATATAAAGCTTCCTTTTCATCAGTTGCCCTTCCATATATCATAGCACCTGACATAATATTTTCATCACTACATACATGCATATTTTCTAAAAACATCTTTTCAGCTTTAATATTATCTACATCTTGACAAGGTATCATAACCAATTTTGAATCAATATCATGTAAATTTCTTAAATCTTTCTTAGTTAATTTATCACCATCCAAAATTTTCTGGAAAGAAAATTCCATAGTTGGTTTAACTGGTTCATTTTCTATAACCTCATTATTCTCAATAGTATCAGCATCAACAGTAGGGTTTTCAAAAACTTCTACCTCAGGTTCTTTTAAAACTGGATCTTCCACTTCTTTTTTAGCATGTTTAAATTCCACATTATCACTATCATTAGAAACATTTATTTTTTTAGAAATTTCATTATGATAAGCATCTATTATCTTCTGAGTAGAAACTGGATTTAATACTACGCTACTTTTAACAACTTTTAATTTATTTTTTTCTTCTTCCTCTTTAATTTTAGTTTCTTCCTTAAGTTTAAATTCATCTAAAACTTTTTCTAAACCACGAGCATAATTCGCATTAGAAACATCAAAATCCGGCCAATTAATTGTCCTATAATCTAATTTACCACTCATACACGCATAACTTAAAGTATCCTCTAAATAATCAACAGCCAAATTATAAACTTTAACCCAAGCCTCACGATAATTTGCTTCTCCTTTTCCTGGAATTGTCACGATATTTTTAAGCTTACAGTTTGGTACATCAATCCAAACCTCACGGCCTTTCGCCATCATAAAATTATTAGGTTTAAGTAACTGTGACTTAATCCAATCTATATGATCACGTGTTACCTCGCGAATTTGATTAATCAAAGCCCCCGTATCTTTTTCATTAACCATTTCATCACCCACTTTATTATTAATATAATTATACATCTCCTTTACACTCACTGTCAATGATTTATAATAAAAAGAAAATGAAAAAAGCCTAAAATTTAAGGCTTAAATTACAATTTAACTTTTTTCGAAATTTTATAAAACAAATCTGTAAAAATATTAAATAAAGTTACAGCTATCATAAATAATGCGAGTGTTAAAATCAATAACTTAGGAGTCAAAATTGTAAGTGAGAAAAATTCTCTAAATAATATTACACCAACACTAAATAATACAATTAAAAATCCAAATAAACACCTACGTAAAGTATTAAAAGGAACACTTATTCTATATAAAAGCATAAATCCCGTAAGTCCAGTTAAAAGTACACATAAAGTTGAAACCTCATCAGTTGTAAGTCTAATAATATTTGGTAAAAATGTGACAATTATAATATTAGCCACAATAGTTAAAGCTGTTGGTATAGATCTTTTCAAAACATTCAAAATAATTTTACCATTAATTCTCTCATTATTAGGTTCCAAAGCCAAAATAAATGATGGAATACCAATTGTTACAACACTAATTAAAGTAAGTTGAATAGGCTCAAAAGGATAACTTAATGGTAAAAACATAAATAAAACTGCCAGTAAAGTCGCATAAGTAGTTTTACATAAGAATAAAGATGATGACCTTTGAATATTATTTATACTTCTTCTCCCCTCAGCCACAACCTTCGGCATAGATGAAAAATTAGAATCCAGTAAAACAAGTTGAGATACATTTCTCGCCGCATCACTACCACTATTCATAGCTACACTACAGTCAGCTTCTTTTAAAGCAAGTACATCATTAACTCCATCACCAGTCATAGCCACTGTATGACCATGAGCTTTTAATGCCATGACAATTTCTTTTTTCTGTTTAGGTTTAACTCTACCAAAAACATTATAATCATCAACCATATCAATTATTGGTGTATCACACCGACTCATATCAATATATTTAATGTTTGTAAGTCCAACCTTCTCTGCCACACCAGCTACAGTTTTTGGATTATCACCAGAAATAAGTTTAATGTCAACACCTTGCTCTTTAAAATATTCAAGTGTAGCTTTAGCTTCTAACCTAACTTTATCATTAATAATTACAAGTCCCATAGGCTCTACATCTAAAGGTAAAGTCTTATTTAACTTATAATTAACCTTTCCTAATAATATTGTTCTATTACTACTTGTATACAAATTAAGCTCTTTATCTATTTTAGAAGTATCCTTAAGTACAATTTCTGGAGCCCCTAAAATATAACTTACATCCTCAAAAGAAATACCAGACCATTTAGCTTGTGAAGAAAATGGTACAATCTCTATTACCTTATGATCATTTCTTCTCGCATATTTTTTACTTATTGCTTCCATTGTCTGATTATCATTATCCATATGATAACTCATCATACTTAAAGCATCTATTATTTCATTCATGTTAGTTCCATTTAAAGGTACTAATTTTGATACTTCCATCTCTCCTTTAGTAATCGTACCAGTTTTATCTAAACAAATAGTATCAACTCTAGCTAATGTTTCAATGCAGTATAACTCTTGAACTAAAACATTATATTTAGAAAGTCTAATAACACTAATTGCTAAAACAGTACTAGTAAGTAATACTAAACCTTCTGGTATCATACCAATTAATGCTGCCACAACATGGATTATCGTATCACTAAATGATCCAGAATCCATTTGTCCTAAAAATAATAATACACCAATTGGAATAATAGCTATAGAAATATATTTAATAATCTTATTAAGAAAATTCATAATTTCTGAATTAACCTTTTTAATATATTTAGCCTCTGCAGATATTTGAGCCGTATAATTATCAGCTCCAACATGAATAACCTCAGCTAAGCAGCTACCACTCACTACAAAACTACCAGATAAAATTTCCATATCTTTATTTTTAGTAACTGACTCTGATTCTCCTGTAATAAGTGATTCATTAACTAAAATTTCACCATCTAAAATCCTACTATCAGTAACTATTTGATTACCCGCTCTAAGTTTAATAATATCACCTAAAACAATTTCATGAATTCCAATTTGCTTTTCTATTCCATCTCTAATTACTGTCGCTTTACTTTCGTTAAGAAGTGATAATTTATCAATTACTTTCTTACTTCTAATTTCTTGAACTGTACTAATTAAAGTATTACAAAAAACAACCCCAAGAAAAAGTAAATTCTTATAAGAACCAACAAGAAAAATAGCTAAAGCAAGTCCAAAGTTCAAAAAATTAAACAAAGTGAAAAAATTCATCATAATTATTTGTCCTATCGACTTTGTTTTAACTTCAGTATTATAATTTACCAAACCTTTTTCTTTTAATTCTAAAACTTTTTCTTCTGATAATCCTTCTAATTTTTCCATACTTTTTCCCTCTATCACAATTTTATCATGGATACATAATTATGTAAATTATTCATTTTTACTTACACAAATTTTAAAAATTTGTTATAATTACCCAAGGCAAAAAGAAATTGGTATAATTGGAAACGTACATTTTATAAATGATTAACGAACAACAACAATCTTCTTTTAAAAATGAAAGGAGGTTTTTATATGCCTAAAACTAAATTTCAAGAAGTTATTTTTGGAATAATGATGGTTATTTTAATGGTATTTGCTATGATAACATACAACATATCACTTCAAAATGGTGGACTATCTAATGAAATATTTTTAGAAGTACTAAAAGCATTACCCTTAACATGCTTAATCGCTTTTTTAATAGAGTTTTTCTTTGTTGGAAAATTAGTTCACAAAATAACTTTTAAAACACTAAACGTAAAACAAACAGAACCTATATTTATAACCTTATTGATTTCTTGTTTAACAGTTGCTTTTATGTGTCCAATCATGACATTAATAGCCAACATATTTTTTGAATTTAAAGGTTGGGAAAATCTATTTGTAAACTGGATCCAAACATGGGCCTTAAGTTTTCCAATGGCATTATTCTGGCAACTTTTTTATGCTGGACCATTAGTTAGATTCTTATTTAAAAAAATATTTAAAAAACAGTTAAAAGCTAGTAACTAAACTAGTTTTTTGTTACTATTCACAGCCGTTTACCCTTTATTTATAATGCGTTAAACTTGGAATTTAACTAAAAATAGGCTGTGAATACTTGTTCTGATATATATTTATAAAATTTAAAATCCAATAAAGCATTTAAAATAAAGAAATTTAATATTAAATTTAGCTGTGAATAGTAACAGTTTTTTTCATTTTTCGTGAATTTTTAGACTAAATGCAGGTTTATGAAGTAACATTTAATTTACAAGACTTATTGCTACTTTGGAATATAAA
>CALVRC010000028.1 GCA_944358445.1 uncultured Bacilli bacterium | reverse complement strand
AGTCGCACCAGTAGCCCCTGTTGGTCCAGTAACCGTACTAGCAGGTCCAGTAGGTCCCGTAGGTCCGGTTGGCCCTGCAATTGTACTTGTAGGTCCAGTAGGTCCACTCGCACCGGTAGGCCCAGTCGCACCAGTAGCCCCAGCCGGCCCAGTAGGCCCAGTAGCTCCCACCGGTCCCGTAGGTCCTGTAATTCCAGCAGGTCCGGTGGCCCCTGTTGCTCCCGTAGGTCCAGCAACAGTACTAGCTGCTCCCGTAGGCCCAGTAGCCCCAGCAGGAATTGTTAAGTTTAAAAATAAATTAGGTGTTGTTCCAGTTATGCTAGCACTGGCTTGACTCCCAGGTGCTCCAGTTGTAACCATACCAATAGTAATATTAGGTGAAGCCCCAGTAGCCCCAGTAGCCCCTGTTGCCCCAGCCGGTCCCGTAGGTCCAGTAGCCCCAGCTGGTCCTGTAGGTCCAGTAGCCCCAGTCGCTCCGGCAGGAATAGTAAATGTAAGTATAGCATTTTGATTTGTACCAGTATTAGATACAGTTGCAGGTGTTCCAGGAGCTCCAGTAGTTGTTGTACCAACAACCACTGTAGCAGGCCCAGTTGGTCCCGTAGGGCCAGTTGGTCCAACATTTCCAATTATTGATTGACACCGGCGACCTTCTTCAAGTATCTGTTCTATTTTATTATTGCAGTTTTTGCCCATATCTGATCTCCTTTCTTTACTATTTTATGTATTAAAATCATAAAGTTTATTATTTTTATAATAAATGATAATTAAAAGCAAAAAAATACCTTAAAAAGAATAAAAAATGCACAAAAATCATAAAATTATGTTATAATACTATTGGCTTTTTTAAAACACATGAATATGGATTTGTGTATCTAGTGCCTTTATGGTGATACACTTGTTAAAATATTCAGAGGATAATAACAAAAGGAGGAATGAAATATGGCCGTTGTGTCAATGAGTTATTTATTAGAAGCTGGTGTTCATTTTGGACATCAAACAAAAAGATGGAATCCTAAAATGAAAGAGTACATCTTTACAGCAAGAGATGATATTTACATTATCGATTTACAAAAAACTGCAAAAAAAATTGAAGAAGCTTATGCTGCTTTAAAAGAAATTGCTGCTAATGGTGGTAAAGTTTTATTTGTTGGAACAAGAAAACAAGCCTCAGAAGCCGTTAAAGAAGAAGCTTTAAGATCTGATTCATTTTACGTTAACGAAAGATGGTTAGGTGGAACATTAACTAACTTCAAAACAATTAGAAGAAGAGTTAAAAGATTAGAACAAATTGAAAAAATGGAAAAAGATGGAACATTTGAACTTTTACCAAAAAAAGAAGTTGTTCATATCAAAAAAGAATATGATAAATTAAATAAATTATTAGCTGGTATTAGAGATATGTACAAATTACCACAAGCAATGTTTATCGTAGATCCATCTAAAGAAGAAATCGCAATCAGAGAAGCAAGAAAGTTAAACATACCAGTATTTGGTATCGTTGATACTAACTGTGACCCTGATATGGTTGACTATGTAATTCCTGGTAATGATGATGCTATCAGAGCAGTTAAATTAATCGTTGGTGTTATGAATAATGCTATCGTTGAAGCTAATGGTGGTAAGATCGTTGATTACACAAGTGATAACCGTAAAGATGAAAAAGGCGAAGATATTATGAAAAAAGCCTTAGAAACAGTTAAACGTAAAGAAGATAGAAAACCAAAATTTGACCGTAAATCTGATAAAAAATATGGTAAGTCATCTGAAAAAGTAGAAACTCATTCTAAAGAAGAAGCTAAAGAAGTTAAAGAAACTAAAGAAGTTAAATCTGAACCTAAAAAAGCCGAAAAAGAAGATTTAACTACTAAGACAGTTGCTGAACTTCGTGAATTAGCTAAAGCTAAAGAAGTTAAAGGATATTCTACAATGAAAAAAGCTGAATTAATTGAAGCTTTAAAATAATAAATTAAAGATGACTTAACGTCATCTTTTTAAATAAAGGAGGATAAATATGATTAGTGCAAGCTTAGTAAAAGAACTAAGAGAGAAAACTGGAGCTGGAATGTTAGATTGTAAAAAAGCTCTAGAAGCTACAAATGGTAGTATTGATGAAGCTGTTGATTGGCTAAGAGAAAAAGGTATTTCTAAAGCCGCTAAAAAAGCTGATAGAATTGCTGCTGAAGGTGTAGCCGCAATTTTAACAGAAGGAAATGAGGCTGTTATTTTAGAAATGAATTCTGAAACAGATTTTGTTGCTAAAAATGCTGAGTTCCAAGAATTAGTAAGTGAAACTTTAAAAACAATTATTAAAAGTGATGCCAAAACATTAGAAGAAGTTTTAAACTTACCTTATGAAGAAGGAACAATTAACGACTTTATAGTTGCTAAAACAGCTAAAATCGGTGAGAAATTATCATTAAGAAGATTTGCCAAAGTAACTAAGAATGATAATGAAAGCTTTGGTGAATACATTCATATGGGAGGTAAAATTGCTGTTTTAATCGTAACTGAAGGAACTGATAGTGTAGTAGCTAAAGATATTGCTATGCATGCAGCTGCCATGAGACCTACTTATGTAAGTGTAGAAGACGTTCCACAAGACGTATTAGAAAAAGAAAAAACAGTATTAAAAGAACAAGCTATGAATGAAGGAAAACCAGCTGAAATCGCTGAAAAAATGGTTCAAGGAAGAATCAATAAATTCTATAAAGAAATTTGTTTAGAAGAACAACCATTTGTTAAAGATGGTGACATTAATGTTAAAACATATGCTAAAAATAATGGTGGCAAAATTAATGCTATGTACCGTTATGAAGTAGGCGAAGGTATGGAAAAGAAAGAAGAAAACTTTGCTGAAGAAGTAGCAAAACAAATGAAATAAGTATCGAATAGATACTTTTTTTCTAAAAGGAGAAAATATGAATAATCAATTAATTGTTGTAGAAATAGGTCATAAAAACATTATGAAAATATATGAAAATAATCAATTAATTAAAGAAATAAATCATGTAGAAATAGGTAAAAATGGTGTAAGTGCACACACATATGAAGGCTCAGTTACAACTCCATTAGGTGAGTTTAATTTAGGTATAGCTTTTGGTACACACGATTTAAAAATAAATTATCCATATATAAAAACAAATGAAAATCTGTATTGGGTAGATGATGAAAATTCAAAATATTATAATAAATTAATAAGTTTAAATAAAGAAATAAATACATTTAACTATCCATATATCATTAATACAAATAAAAAAGAATTTTTATCTGCAGAACATCTTATAGATTATCCAAAGCAATATGAATATGCTGTTTACATCGAATATAATGTAAATGGTGAAAAATACGAAGATGGTAAAGGAAAAAGTTCCGCTATATTTCTTCATTGCTTAGGAGACAAAGGATATACTGGTGGTTGTGTTGCAGTCCCTAAAGAAGAAATGCTATTTATATTAAAATTCTTAGATAAAAATAAACACCCTAAAATTATTATAAAAGAAAATAAAGCATAATAACTATTAATAAGATAAAAGAATTAAACTTTTTTCTTTTTTGTTATCTTTTGTAAACACGATTAAAATTCATTAATACCGTTGTTTTAAAGGTAAAAATATATTATAATTAGTAATGGATAGTGAGGTAGTAAAATGGATTATTCAAATTTGAAAGTACCTAATCATGTTGCTATCATAGTCGATGGTAATGGTAGATGGGCCACAGAAAAAGGAATGACTAGAAGTAAAGGACATAATGAGGGTTTTTTAAATGTAAAAAAACTAAGTGCCTATATATTTTCAAAAAATATTAAATATTTAAGTGCTTATTTATTTTCAACAGAAAACTTCAAAAGAAGTAAAAAAGAAGTTGATTTCTTAATGAATTTACTTGTAGGGAAATTAAAGGAAATACTAGAATTTTGTCATGAAGAAAAAATAAAAGCCGTTTTTTCAGGAAGAAAAGAAAATCTATCTGATAAGGTTATAAAAGCCATGATAAAAATCGAAGAAGAGACAAAAGACTATCAAGGTAGAGTATTTAACATCTGTTTTAATTATGGTGGACATGCTGAAATAGTAGATGCTACTAAAAAAATAGTTAAAGATGTAGAAAATGGTAAATTAGATATAAATGATTTAGATGAAAATACATTTAGTAAATATTTATATCATAACTTACCACCAGTTGATTTAATGATTAGAACATCTGGTGAGCAAAGATTAAGTAACTTCATGCTTTGGCAAAATTCATATGCTGAATTCTATTTTCCTAAAACATATTTCCCAGATTTTGATGAAAAAGAATTTGATAAAGCAATTGTAGAATATACCAAACGTGATAGAAGATTTGGAGGTATCAATTATGAAAATAAGAATAATTAGTGCAATTGTAGCGCTAGCCATTGTTATTCCATTAATTATTATGGGAGGAACTGCATTTAATGTTGGAGTTTATATAATTTCACTTATTGCCTTAAAAGAATTCTTAGATATAAAAGCAACAAAAAAACAAATACCGATTTTTATTCAATTAATTGCATATATTTTTATAACAGTAATCCTTATAGCTAATTCAAAGGATATTTCAAACGTATTTACTTTAGATTATAGAGTATTATCTGCATTATTTATAGCATTTTTAATACCTACAGTATTTTATCATGAACGCTCAAAATACAGTATAAATGATGCCTTCTACTTGATTGGAGGGCTACTATTCTTAGGTATCTCTATGTCATTATTAATATTAGTTCGTTCAATAAGTTTAAATATGTTAGTATTCTTACTATTAATACCAATAGCCACAGATATCTTTGCCTATATTACAGGATTGCTTATTGGCAAACATAAATTATTAGAAGAAATTTCACCCAAAAAAACTGTCGAAGGTATGGTTGGTGGAACACTCATGGGAGTATTTATAGGTGCTATGTTTCATCATACTGTAATAGATCCAACATTCTCTAAAATAGAAATACTTGCTATTTGTACATTTTTATCATTACTAGGACAATATGGTGACTTAGTATTCTCAGCTATCAAACGTTATTTTGGTAAAAAAGACTTTTCTAATTTAATGCCAGGGCATGGTGGAATATTAGATAGATTAGATAGCATCATCTTTGTACTATTAGGTTTTATGTTTTTTATATACTAGGAATTTGCTTTACAACTAGATTTAAAAAATATAGATATTATTAGGGTATTCAACTTTCAATATACGTGATTATAATACAGCAGTTAATATAATGTTTAATGGTTTAGAAAAATACATGTTATATCTAAAGCAATCTATCTAATCAATAAATTTTGGCCAATAAATAAAATAATCGGTGGCGACCATCTGATATTGGTCTATAGAGGAGTCTAAGACTGCAAGAAAAGCGAAAAAGCTTACCGTGAGGTAAGCTAGTCAAAATTGATTTTGGTATTTTATTCTAACGATATTATAAAAGGGGAGATTATATGACTTTAATATACTTTATACTAATTTTAGGAGTAATAATTTTAATTCATGAATTTGGACATTTCATATTTGCTAAAAAAGCTGGTATATATGTCTATGAATTTTCAATTGGTATGGGACCAAGAATTTTCAAATGGACAAGAAAAAATGATGAAACAGAATATTCAATTAGATTAATTCCAATTGGTGGCTTTGTTCAAATGGCTGGAGAAGAAATTGAAGATGATCCAGAAGTGCCAAAAGATAAAAAATTCAGTGTAAAAACATTTGGACAAAAATTTATGACTGTAATAGCTGGTATCATGAATAACTTCTTATTAGCAATTTTCCTTTTCTTCATTATAGCTTTATTTACAGGAGCACCTCAAAATAAAGCCATAGTTGGAGAGATAAGTAAAGATTATCCCGCATATACATCAGGATTAAAAGAAGGAGATAGAATCTTAAAAATAAATGGCAAAAACGCTAGTACCTATGATACTCTAGCTCTAGAACTTCAAGTAAACGTTGGAGAAAAAATTAAAATGGAAGTTGAAAGAGATGGCAAGACAAAAACCGTTAATCTAACACCAAAAAAAGTAAAAGAAAACGATGAGGAAGTTTATAAATATGGTTTTGCCATCACCGATGAAATTGAAACAGGTTTTTTTGCCTCACTTAAATATGCCTTTTCAAAAACTTTCAGTTTACTTCATCAAATGGTCTTAATTATTGGATATTTAATTACTGGTAATTTAGGTATAAATGCCTTATCTGGACCAGTAGGTATCTTTGGAATTGTAGGAACAGCCGCTGATGCTGGAATTTGGTCAGTTTTAAGTTTAATTGCATTGTTAAGTGTAAACGTAGGATTTATTAACTTATTACCAATACCTGCTTTTGATGGAGGTAGATTAATATTTATAATAATTGAAAAAATAAAAGGAAAACCTGTTGATCCAAGATTAGAAAACACAATACATGCGGTAGGTCTTTTCTTACTTATGGCCTTAATGCTTTTAATAACATATAATGACATAATTAGACTAATTAAATAGGTGATTTTATGCTTAAAGTTGATAACATTACAAAATATTATGGTGATTTTTTAGCAGTTGACCATTTATCATTCGAAGTTAATGAAGGTGAAATATTTGGTTTATTAGGAGTGAATGGAGCTGGTAAAACAACTACCTTTAGAATGATAATCGGTCTTTTACCTCCAACAAGTGGTAAAATAACACTAGATGATAAACCTATAGATTATAATATAACCGATAAAATCGGTTTTTTAACAGAAGAGCGAAGTCTCCTTACCAAAATGACAGTTAAAGAGCAGTGCATATATTATGGTACTCTAAAAGGAATGAAAGAAAAAGATATTTTAAATAAATTAGATGAATTACTAAAAAAATTTAAAATAGAAGAATATAAAGATAAAAAGATAAAAGAACTATCTAAAGGTAATCAACAAAAAATTCAGTTTATAACAGCCATCATTAATGATCCAAAATTATTAATTTTAGATGAACCATTTTCTGGATTAGATCCATTTAATGTTGAAATGTTTAAAAATCAAATAAAAGAAATGGCCGAGAAAGGTAGTATCATTATATTTTCATCTCACAGGATGGAACACGTTGAACTTTTCTGTAAAAAATTAGTTGTATTAAAAAATGGTAAAACAGTCCTATCAGGCAACTTAAAAGATATAAAGCAAAAATATCGTAAAAAAAATATCATTGTATCAGGTGATATTGATGCATCAAAAATAAAACAAATTGAAGGAGTTCTATCTGTGACTTTAGATAATTTAGACTATCAAATAAAAATAAACAATGAAAATATTGCCTCAAAAGTATTTGAAATTGTAAGCAAGGGAAAAAATATTACTAAATTTAGTGTCGAAGAGCCAAGTTTAAACGAAATATTCATCGAAACAGTAGGTGAAAAATATGACAAATAAACTTAAATTTTTAACAAAAATAAGCCTAAAAAGAAAAATTAATACTAAATGGTTTATAATTGCTAATGTCATATTTGCCATATTAATAATTGGACTATTAAATATGGATGCCATAATAAATTTCTTTGGTGGTGATTTTGATGAAACCCAAATCGTTTACGTAAATGACAGCACCAATAAAACCTATGACATTTTAAAAATGCAAAATGATAATTATAAAAATCTGATAGATGAAAATGAAAATGCATTTGAATTAAAACGGACAAATAAAACAGTTGAGAAAATTTTCAAAGATAAAAAAAATAAAAAAGCTTGGTATTTAACTATAGAAACTGATGACAAAAACTATTTAAAAGCAACATTAACTTCTGAAGGATATATAAATACCACCTCATACGCTGGTATATCAACAATTATAAATAATACCAAAACCATAATTGCCATGGAAGAAAGTAATGTCAGCAAAGAAGAACTATCTAAAATATCATCACCAGTAACTTTAGAAAGAGAAATATTAGATGAAAGTAAAAAAAGCGAAGATGAAAATGTTCAAATGATTATGAGTACATTATTTCCATTATTAATTTTACCTTTTTTTGCATTAACGATTTTTTTAGTTCAAATGGTTGGAGCTGAAATAAATGATGAAAAAACAACTAGAGGTATGGAAATTATCATTTCAAATGTTTCTCCCAAAACGCACCTATTTTCAAAAGTATTAGCTAGTAATTTATTTGTTTTACTTCAAGCTGCATTATTAATAATTTATGCTATAATAGGATTTACTATTAGAAATTCAATTGGAAATTCTATAAGTACAAGCGGTTTTGATATATCTCAAATTATTGATTCTATTGTACAAAGCGACATAGCTTCAAATCTAGCTTATATTATTCCACTTGCCTTAATATTAATGATTTTAACCTTTATAGCTTATGCATTATTAGCCGGAATTCTAGCATCAATGACAACAAACATTGAGGATTTCCAGCAAATGCAAATGCCAATAGTCATCATTTCATTAATTGGGTATTATTTAGCTATGATGGCAGGTATGTTTGAAGGTTCAATATTTATAAAAGTATTGTCATTTATTCCGTTTATATCCGCCATTTTAGCCCCATCACTATTAGTATTAGGCCAAATAGGTATTACAGAAATAATATTAGCAATTATACTTTTAATAATAACTATATGGGCATTATTAAAATATGGAATGCGTATTTATAAAGTTGGAATCTTAAATTATTCTTCTAAAAACCTATGGAAAAAAATGTTTAAAGCCTTGAAAGGATAAGATAACAATGAACAAAAAAAACGTCTTATTTATAATTTTTATAATTATTTTAATTATATTATTACTTATTGTAACTAATATTGGGGACAGTAAAAAATCAGTTATAAATACCCCAAAAATTAGTAGTGTATCAGACATTGTTAAAGATGAGAACATAGTTTTAATAGATGTTAGAACAAAAGAGGAATATGATTCGGGCCATATTCCAAGATCTATAAATATTCCTTATACAGAAATAGAAAATGAAATAGATTATGATAAAGATAAACCGATAGCCGTTTACTGCCGAACCGGAAAAAGAAGTAAAGAAGCGGCTTTAACATTAGAAAAAATGGGATATACCAAAATATATGACATAGGTGGCATTAGTAATTATGAAGGGGAACTAATTACCAATTAGTTACTTTCTCGCATGGGTGGCGGAATGGTAGACGCGCTACTTTGAGGGGGTAGTGAGAACTTTCTCGTGTGGGTTCAAGTCCCATCCCATGCACCAATTAGTATATAAAAATTTTTAAACATTTATACTGTTTATTGTACACTAAATCTGTAAACCATAATATATAACTTTTCTTTTTATCTGTTATAATTAAAATAGGAGGGAAAGTAAATGAATAACGAAGAAAATAATTCAAATATATTTTTTAGTAAACCGATAATAACATAGCAAAGCCCGATTTAATGGCATCAATGCCAACTCAAAATAGTTCAACCACTAATACAGAAATGAGAGCAGTAAATCAAATAACTCAAGAAAATAACGTTCAAATGACACCTAATAATATACAAAAACCAGACTTAATGACTCAAACTTCAAATGTAACGCCAACTATTAGCCAAAATAATATAAATCAATCTCAAATTAATGAACAACAAGACTCTCAACCAGCAAATTTAATAGCTGAACCAAATTCTTTAAATCAGTCATTTATTATGGATAATGATGAAGAATTATTAAAAGCATATGTAGGGAAAAATTATGATAAAATAGCCAATAAACAATTTAATTTTACCGCATTTTTCTTTAATTCATTTTATTTATGTTACCGTAAAATGACTTTATATGGCATACTACTTTTTGCTATAAATCTTATAGTTAGTTTATTTATCAATATCTTCTTACCAATAATAATTAATTTAATCATTGGATTTGTTTTTAATAAATTATATCTAAAAAGAACTCATAAAAAAATAAACAATATTAAAGCAAATAATCCTAGTGCAAATAAAGATACATTAATAGCACTTTGTACTAATAAAGGTGGAGAAAGCATTATAAGAATTATTTTAGGTGTACTTGTAAATGTCACCATTGCCTTTATAGTTATAGTCATCGTAGTAATGAATGGCGCATTGACACTATTTGGTAATATTATCTCAGATTTTGCGGATAAAACAAATTCTGGATTAAATGGTGAATATAAGGGTGTATTAATGTATGACTCATCAATTAATATAGAAGATGAATTCGCAGTCACACCAATAGAACCATTTCAAAATAAATCAGATGAATATAGTTATCAATACGAATTTAGATATGAAGAAGGAACAGATGTATTCAAGGATTGTGGCTTTTCATTAAATGCAGTGCAAGGATTTTCTGATGGAAGTGAGTTGGTAAAACAAATGGCCGAATATAACTCAGAAAACATTTCTAATAACATAGACCAAGCAACTATAAATGGAATTAATTGGACATGGTTCTCAAAGACAAATTCTATAGGAACAACTTACTATTATGGAACAACCAAAGATAACAAAGCTTACTTATTTGAATATGATATAAATAGTGGTACTTCACCAGAGTGCCCTACATACCGTCAAACAATTTTAAATTCAATAATTGAAAAATAATTGTTTTACACAAAACTGTCAAATTTTGTACAAATAAAAAAATCATCAAACACATATATTGACACAAAAAAATAAACATGATATTATGAAATTACTTAATAGGAAAAGCATCTTAATTACTTGCAGTTCCATAAAATGAATTTTTAATCTGTATATTACTTATTAAAAATCTTATGGATAGTAATTATATTTCTTTGCTTACCTTATATGTGGAAGATTAGTATAGGGGAAGAAAGAAATGCTTCATTTGTCAAGCTATTAAGTAATATGTACATATATGGGAGACTTGACACAAATTATAGACTATAACTGTCAATATAGTTTGTAATTTATTTAAATCCCATCCAAAAACACGTTTTATGACAGTAAACGTGTTTTTTGGTATAATATTGACTTAAAAAGTATAAACGTATAAAATATTATTAAGAAGCATAAGCTTCTAAAAGAATGGAGTTGTCAAAATGAGAAAATTTTATTTATGTAAAAAATGTGGTAATGTTGTTTCATTATTAGTAAACGGAGGAGGACCTTTATTTTGCTGCTCAGAAAAAATGGAAGAATTAACTGTTAATACAGTCGATGCCGCTTTAGAAAAACATGTACCATCATGCGATGTTAGAGATGGAAAAATTATAGTCAAAGTAGGTGAAGTGTTGCACCCAATGGATGAAGATCATTACATTAATTTTGTAGCGCTAGAATATGATGATACAATTGAAATACATAACTTTAAACCAACAGATGAACCAGTATGGGCCTTTAACTATGTAGAAAATTCTACAGTTTATGCTTATTGCAATAAACATGGATTATGGAAAGTTGACATCAACTAATAAATATTCGTTAAAAAAATGCCGGGTTATTAATTCCTGGCATTTTATAATATAAAATTAAATAGTGTAAGGACATGTTGTAAGATTCCTCTTAAGAATATACTACCTTAGAAAGGTAATTATAAAAATCAAATTACCTTATAAAAGGAGGAATTAATCATGAAAATGTCAAATAAAGTTTATGATATATTGAAAGCTATAGCTCAAATTATTTTGCCAGGTATAGGAACTTTATATTTTGCTCTAGCAAGCATTTGGAATTTACCATTCGGTGAAGAGGTTGTTGGAACAATTACAGCTATTGATACATTTTTAGGAGCTTTGCTTGGAGTATCAACAGCTACTTATAATAAAGAAAAAGAAAGCGGATAATAAATCAAAATATTTTAAAACCACTCATATTTGAGTGGTTAATTTTATATGGTGCTGGAAATAGGGCTTGAACCTACGACCTGCTGATTACGAGACAGCTGCTCTACCAACTGAGCTATTCCAGCACATCAAAACCATTATATAATATTTTTACGCATTTGCCTAGTTTATTTTCTTTATTTTTCACTTTACGTAGATTTTTATTTGAAATTCCGTTTTATGGCAAAAAGCTGAAATAAGTTTGAATATAGTACAATAAAATGTAAA
>CALVRC010000027.1 GCA_944358445.1 uncultured Bacilli bacterium | reverse complement strand
ACATACAAACGTTCTTGTAAATAACTTCTTGCAAACTTTTACCTTTTACAAAGCAAATTCCTAGTAAATAAAAAAATTGATATTACATGGGATAAATATCAAGGTAATGAAATTTTGGGTTTTCATATTAGAAATACTAAGTTACCCGATGATGTTTATGATATTACTATAGATCCATGGCATGATGGTAAGGATGCTGGTATGATTGTGTGTGAAAATGGTGATGTTCCTAATAGTTTAGGTAAATGCCCTAGAAGTAAAGCTTATAAAGAATCTGATATTAATTTTACAGTTTCTAAGGCGTTAAAGGATGAGTTAGAAAATTTAGGATACAAAGTTAAATTAACAAGAGATAGTAAATCTGATACGGTTCCAACTTATGGAGAAATGGGAGGTGCAACTACAGCTAATGCGACTAAATCTAAGTTTAATTTTGCTTTACACCATAATTCAACAAATGTTCCTGGTGGCATGTCTTCAACTTATGGGCTAGAAGTTTATGTGGCTGGTGATAGTAAATTTGATTTGGCTAAGTTACTTGTTACAAATATATGTGAGTATGGTAATACTTCTACTTCTACTAAGGAAGAATTTAAGGTAGAAAATGGTATTTATCAAAGATTTTCTGATGGTGGGGTTACTCCTTATTATTACATGATTAGAGAAGTTGGTGGGATTGCGACTCATGCATATGTGGATGGCAGTAATACTAATTATGATGAAAATCCTTATTATAATTCTAATAATACAGCGGAAGGTTATTTGTTAGAACTTGGTTATATTGATAATGTGAACGAACTTAAAAATATTCTAGATAATCCAGAAGGTTATGCGAAAGGCATAACTAAAGCGATAGATGAGCATTTAAAAAATACCAGCAATTAAAGCTGGTATTTTTTACTTTTTTATTTAAAATGCCAAGATATATGTCTGGATAAATGTATATTTTTTATTAAAGTCTAAATTTAGCGGCAATGGCACTATCTTCTCTCATTTTTTCTGATATAAGAGCTTTTCTATAATTTTCGTCATTCAAAGCTTGCCAGTGAGCTCTATAGTCATAATAATAGTAATATTCTGATAAATAGTGGAAAACATAGGCATCAATGTATGATAAAGTATCATAATTGTTTTCAAAATTCCTAACTATTTTAGATAATTTTTCTAAGGTTTCTGACTTATAATTTAATAATTTTTCTTTGGCTTCTAAAAGCTCTTGTTTGGTTAATTTATCTATCATGATTGTTTTTAAAAAATCATCATTTTCCTTACACATAGATATAATTTTCCAGGTTTTTTTGTTAAAATTACCAGTTAAAAGATAATCTCTTAATATTTTTTTAATATATGTAAGATGCTTTTGTTCTTCTAAAAAAGCGACATCTTTACGGGTAATTTCATCAGCATTTTTAGAATTAATTAAAGCTACTCTTTCTTTTTCTTTTTCAGATTCATAGCTAAGCCATTTATAGCACTCTACATCTAAGGGAATTTTTTTACCAACATCCCAGCCATATGATAAACAAAATCCAGAATAATCATCCATATTTTCACTCTCTTTCATTTACAGTTCTCTTTAAAATTTTATTTTTTTATTTAAGTAATCTTTTAAATCATCTACTTTAATGACATCTTGTTTCATGGTATCTCTATCTCTAACGGTTACTGTACCATTATTTATTGTTTCATCATCTACAGTTATACAAAATGGTGTTCCAGCAACATCCTGTCTACGGTATCTTTTACCAATGTTTCCTGTTTCATCATAGGTTATCATGAAGTCTTTAGAAAGCATATCATATACTTCTTCGGCTTTTTCTTTATGATGTTTTTTGACAAGTGGTAAAACAGCAGCTTTATAAGGAGCCAAGAAAGGATGAAAATGCATAACCTCTCTAGTAGTTCCATCTTCTAAGGTCTCGTTTTCATATGCATTACATAGGAGCGCTAAAGCTAGACGGTCAGCTCCAACGCTTGATTCAACGACTGTTGGTAAGATTTTCTCATTGGTATCTGGGTCTAGATAACGCATACTATTTCCTGAATATTCTTCATGTCTAGATAGGTCGTATGTTCCTCTATGGTGAGTTCCCCAAAGTTCATCAAAGCCAAATGGGAATCTATACTGAATATCACAAGCGGCTTTACAATAGAAGACTAATTTTTCATGGTCTTTGAATCTAATATCTTCTTTTTTAATACCTAGGCTTATTAAAAAATCCCATGCTTTCTTTTTATAATTTTCATAAAAATTCATTGATTCTTCATCTGTACAGAAAAGTTGGTGCTCCATCTGTTCAAATTCTACTGTTCTAAATGTAAAGTTACCTGGGGTAATTTCATTTCTAAAGGCTTTACCTACTTGGCCTATTCCAAATGGTAATTTTGCTCTCATTGATTTTTGAACGTTTAAGAAGTTAACGAACTCTCCTTGAGCTGTTTCTCCTCTTAGATATACTTTAGATGAGTCATCTTTAATAACTCCTCTACTTGTTTCAAATAGTAAGTTAAACTGCCTTATTTTAGTCCAGTTTGATTTGCCACATTTTGGACATTTAATATCATGTTTTATTATATAATCATATAGTTCTTCATCACTCATAGAGTCGCCATCAATTTCTGGATTTACTGCTTCGACTAATTTATCAGCACGCTGTCTTGATTTACATTCTTTACAGTCGATTAATGGGTCTGAGAAGTTTTGAACATGGCCTGATGCTTCCCATACTTTTGGGTTCATTAATATAGCGGCATCTACACCATAGCTATGTTTACTTTCCTGGATGAATTTCTTCCACCAAGCTTTTTTTAAGTTGTTTTTAAGTTCGGTTCCAAGTGGGCCATAATCCCAAGTGTTGGCGAGTCCTCCATATATTTCACTACCTTGAAATATAAATCCATATTGTTTACAAACACTTACTAATTTTTCCATTGTTAATTTTTCCATAAATACCTCCTAAATAAAAAACTCCTAGTAATATATAAGGACGGTTAATGACCGCGGTTCCACCTTATTTATTCTAGAAGAATCACTTTCTAATATATGACTCCCTGCTTTCCACACAGATCATCGCCTTTCAATATACATTTTCATTTTATGTTTTTCTTTTATTTTAGTCAAGTTAATTTGTTAATTTTTTGTAAATTTTTGATAAAACTTTTACTTTTTAAATATAAACCGGTGTATCTAGAATAGTAATCATCTAAAAACAAATTGATTTCGTTTTTAGATTTTGGGCTGATATCTAGTTTGGATATTTTTTCAATATCAACATAGTAAAACATTCTAATTAGTTTGATTGTTTTATCTGATACTATATTTTCGTTTGTGTAGCAGTCTTTACAGACATAGCCACCTTTATAACTAGAGAGTGTTACTATGCCTGTTTTTTTTCCACATATTGCGCATGAATCTATTATAGGCATGACACCTAAAAATTCTAAGTATTTTAATTCTAAAATATTCATGATAACTAAAGGATCAAAGCCTTCATTAATTTTTTTTAAACTTTGAATTAATAAGTCAAATATATGAGGGTTATTATTTTGTTTGATGACACCTTCACTTAATTCTAACATATAGGCGGCATAACTAATAGAGGTTATGTCTTTTTTTAAGTTTTTAAAATTATCTAAAACGCTTACTTCTTTGATTGTTGAAATTTTATTTTCTTTATAGTAAATAATAAATGTTCCATAGGTTAATTTTGAAGAGACACTTCTTAAAGGGCTTTTTAGATTTTTGCATCCTTTGGCCATCATTGAAATTAAGCCTTTTCCTTTGGTTATAACATTTAATATTTTACTTGTTTCTCCATAATTTGTTTCACTAACTATTATTCCGGTTACTTCCTCTAGATTCATTTTTTCCCTCTTCTTTATATTTTAAATAATATTCTATTTTTCCTGTTAATCTAAATAAATTCCATAAATCTTCTTTGTTCATTTTATCACCCATTAATATTGTGGTGATGTTTACTATTTTTTATTCAGTAAAATCGTTAAAATTAAACTCTGTTAAATATTTTTCTCTATCACGCCATTTTTCAATTGTTTTGACATATAATTCTAAATATACTTTAGTTCCTAATATTTCTTCTAAATCTTTTCTAGCTAAGGTGCCGATTTTTTTAATCATGCTTCCACCTTTACCGATGATTATTTTTTTAAGGGCATCTCTATCAACAATGATAGCAACATTAATGATATTTTTATCTTTATCCTTGACTATTTTTTCTACAACGCATGTTACTGAATGAGGTACTTCTTCTTTGGTGAGCCAAAGTATTTTTTCTCTGACTGTTTCAGCTATCATGAACTGCATACTTCTATTAGTAATCATACTGTCATCAAAGTATTTGATATTATCTTTGAGATACTCTTTTATTACTTTGATCAGTTCATCTACATTTTTATTTTTTAAGGCAGATATTGGAACTATTTCTTTAAAGTTATATAAATCTTTATATTCGTTTATTTTTAGGAATATTTCATCTTTTGATAAACCATCAATTTTATTAATGACTAAGATAACTGGTTTGTTTATATTTTTTAATCTTTCTATAACATATTTATCGCCTTTACCAAGGCCGGCTTTGGCATCTACTAATAAGCACACTACATCAACATCTTCTATACTGTAATAAGCTCCCCTATTTAATATTTGACCTAGTTTATGAGTTGGTTTATGAATTCCTGGGGTATCTACAAAGACGATTTGGGTGTCATCATCGTTATAAATACCTTGAATGATGTTTCTAGTTGTTTGGGGTTTATCAGAAATTATAGCTATTTTGCTTCCAACTATTTGGTTTATTAAGGTTGATTTTCCAACGTTTGGTCTTCCTACAAAACTTACAAATCCACTGCGCATATTTATCCTCCTATTAAGACTAAGATTTTTGGCACGAAAATAATACATCCAATAACAATAGCTGTTAGACCAAATACTAAGACGGCGGCAGCGGCTGTATCTTTGGCTATTTTTGCTAGTGGATGGGTTTCTTTAGTAACTAAATCAATGGTGGCTTCGATACTGGTGTTTATTAATTCTGTTGCTATAACTAAGCCAATTATTAGAGCTAGGACAAGCCATTCGGTGATTGATATTTTGAAGAAGATTCCAGCAATTATTACTAATATGGTGGCTAAAGTATGAACTAATATGTTTTGCTCATATTTAAAAGCATATTTTAAACCATCAAAGGCATAAGAAAAACTTTTGAATAGCCTATTAATTCCTTTCTTTTTTAATTCATCTTTTGAGACCGTAGGCATCTAAAATCTCCTCCTGCTTAGTAAACATTACTTTTTCTTCTTCTTTAGTCATGTGATCATATCCTAGTAAATGAAGTAAGCCATGAACGGTTAAAAAACCCATTTCTCTTGTTTCACTATGACCGTATTCTTCAGCTTGAGCTTTCATTTTAGGTACACATATATAAATATCACCTAATAATCTACCAAATTCAAAGTTTATATTGGCTTCTCCATCTTCTAAAGCAAAACTTATAACATCGGTTTCTCTATCTATTCCTCTATAATCTCTATTCAACTCTTTTATTTTTTCATTATCCACAAATATTACGTTGAATGTTACGTTATTTAAATTTTCGTGTTTAAGTGCGAATTCAATTATTTTCTTTTCTTCTTTGATGTCTATGTTTTCATCAGTTTCATTAAATACTTCATAATTATTCATCATTATACTCCTAACTCAATTAAATTAAACATGTACATAGCCATAAAAATGGCACATAACACTATAATTATATTATAAACAATAGGATTTTTCAATACTGGTGGTAGGTGGTCATTGATTAAATCTAATAATTTATATATAGCAAATCCTATCATTCCACCTACTATATTTAAAATGATGTCATCAATGTCAAATACTCTGCCAATTAATAATTGAGTTGTTTCAATAGAGGTTGATACTAATAAAACTAGTAAAAATGCAGATAATGGTTTTTTTAAATCTAAATAATAAGAAACGAAGAATCCATATGGAACAAACATTATAATATTACCGAGGACGTTTTTGATAAATAGATTACTACCAAATGAATATCTAAACATTTCTTTGAATGGTATAAAATTTGAGTTAGACCACCCAACATCACCAAAGGTTACAACATAGAATAAACATAATACATAAATAATAAATATTAAAGAAAGCATTTCTCTATATAAAATTATTTTTTGTTTATTTTTGATTAAGTATACTAATCTCATACTGATGGCAATAACACTACTAATTAAAATAGTTGGCCAAACTTCACCTAGTATTTCTAAAATACTACTTCTAATCAACTTACATCACCCAATTTCTGCATAATCGGTAATGTCTTCATATACCGCAAAGAACATTTCCACTTCTACTATACTCTCTTTTACGGTACTTTTCAAATATTTACTTCTAATGATGTATTCATCTTTTGAAAGATTTTTTTTGATTTCATCTATAGCTTTTTCTTTAGCTTTACTGATAGCTTCTTCTGGGGTTAAGATGATATCTGTTACTTTAGTTTCTGTTTGTTTTTGTTTAACTAATTTAATCGGAATTAATGGATGTTTTATTATTTCTTCTTCGTTTATTTTTTTTGTTTTAAATTTATTTAGTGCGAATTCAAATGTATGATTTAGAAATTTAATGGCATATACATCTTTTGTTTTACCGGTTTCTTTTTCTTCATGTGCGGCAAAAGGATATTCTGTTTTGGTGACATACCATACTTCAGCATAAGCTTTACCAGTGGCTTTTACTTTTCCTGTAACTTTTTCATTAAAAATTAGTTCACCATTAACAATTAAATCGCCTTTTTTGACATAATCATTCATGTCTTTGACGATATCTCCTTTTTCAGCAATAACTTTTTTTAATACCCCATCTTTCCCAGCTATAATATTTCTAGGAGTATTATCCTCTTCTTTTTTTATTATTTCTCTTTCTTCTACTCTGACTGTGTATTTTGTACCAGTGGATTCTATTTCTAACCATTCTATTTTATCTGGATATTTATTGAGAATTTTTTCTTTGATTTTGGTTATTTCTTTATATGATTTTTTAAATGAGTATTTTTTTATACCTTCTTTTTCTAATTCTGTCAAAAGTAAAATTCTAATATCTTTATTAGAGTGAATAACTTCAACATTAAAAATAACGTGGGTAAAGATTAGAAATATAATAAACGAAATTATGGTTATAATGATTAAATGTTTTGAAAGTTTTATTTTTCTTTTTATTTTGATAAGTCCAAAAACATCTAATTCTGTTATTTCATAAATACTTTTTATTTTTAATACTTTTTCATAATCTTTTTTATATATGATGATATCAGCTTGATTTGAATCTTTATATTTTAAGGATAGAATTTCTATTTTTTTACTTCTAAGTTTTTTGATGAACCTATTGATGTTTTTTCCTTTAACATTTAAGGAAACTTTACTGATTAGTTTTTCTATCAATTAAATTCAACCGCTTTTATTTTTCCAAGTATTAGAAGTTCATCATTAAGTAATTTGGAAATCGTTAAGTTTTCTCCTTTTATTATAACAATGCCTTTTTCAAATCTCACTATAATTTTTGTGTCGTCAAAGTGGTCAATTTCTAAATAATTAACAATATCAATCCGACCCATTAAAATGGTTATTTTAAATTCATTTTCTAGTATGTATGTGCGCAGATTATTGAATTTATTTAGCATGATATCACCCATATAATTTTATGGGTAAGCTTATCTAAATATACTAATAAATAGTTATTATCTCATCATAAATATGATATTTATATGTCATTTTAATCACCTAAGTTTATTTTAAAATAAATTAAGTAAATAAAATGTCAAAAAAAGCAAAAGATTAAATACTTTTACTTTTTATCTTTAAACATTTCTGAAAGTGTTGTTCCTAAAGTAGCTAAATCTTGTAAGTTTGATGGAACGATTATTTTTGTTGCTTGTCCATTAGCCATATTAGCTAGTGCATCAAAACTTCTTAGGGTTAAAACTGATTGGTCTGCTCCAGCATCTTTTAGATTTTTGATTGCTTCGGCTTCGGCAACACTTCTTTTTAATATAGCTTCGGCTTCACCTTCGGCTTTTTTAATTTGAGCTTCTTTTGCAGCTTCTGCCTGCAGAATCAAGCTTTCTTTTTGACCTTCGGCAATTAAGACACTTGATTTCTTTTCACCTTCGGCTTGTAGTATTTTTTCTCTTCTTTCTCTTTCAGCACGCATTTGCTTTTCCATAGCATCTTGAATATCACGGGGTGGTACAATGTTTTTAACTTCAACACGGTTAATTTTAATACCCCATGGATTAGTAGCCTCATCTAAAATTGCTCTCATTTTTGAATTAATAATATCTCTTGATGTTAATGTTTGGTCTAATTCTAACTCACCTATAATATTTCTTAATGTTGTTGCTGTTAAATTTTCGATTGCATTTACTGGGTTTTCAACACCATAAGTATATAATTTTGGATCTGTTATTTGATAATATACAACTGTATCTATTTGCATAGTTACATTATCTTTGGTAATAACTGGTTGTGGTGGGAAATCTTTTACTTTTTCTTTTAAACTAATTATTCCTGATACTCTATCAATAAAAGGAATTTTAAAATGAAGTCCATTTGTCCATGTTTCATAATATGAACCCAATCTTTCAATAATATAACACATTGATTGTGGGACAATTTTGACATTTGGTATAACGATAACTAAAACTAAAACTAAAATTATTATTAGTGCAGACATTATTCTTCTCCTACTTTCTCTACTTTAATTTTTACCCCTTTTATTTCTAATATTTTAACTAATTCATCTTTTTTTATTGGTTTATCTGCATATGCAGTCCATTTTTTTCCATCAACTTTTACTTCTCCATCACTATTTTTACCTATATCTTCGGTTACAATTCCTGTCATATCTATTATTCTATCAACATTTGTTTTAACTTTATGCTTTTTAAAAAATTTTGTTAAAAATGGTTTTGTTGTAATTAATAATATTACACCAAATATGACAAATGCTCCAAACTGTATAATGTAATTATCAATAAATAATGAGATTATTAAGGCAATAATACCACTCATAACAAACCAGATGGTGGTTAAATTAATAGTTGCGATTTCAATTAATGCTAATAAAATAACAATTATTAACCATACTAACCATTGTTCCAAAGTTATCCCCTCCTACACACAATATAGTATAACATAGCAATTTTTAAATTACAATAAAAGCATCGACAATTTTCGATGCTTTAAGGTATTTACGTAAAATTATCTAGTTCTTCCTTTTGAATTTTCTTGGTTTGCTTTAGCAGCATACTCAGCTGCAACTTGTTCTTTTGCTTCATCAAAAGTAAGGTTATTTTCTAACATTCTCTGAAATGCTTCTTGCCCAATTTTTGCTCTTGTTTCAGGGTCAAATTCCATATTGGAGTCGTTTTTATCTGAATTTACTATTGGTGATGGCTCCCATTTGGCCTCTGCATTTCCTTTATTATCTATAGTAATAGTTCCTGGATAATTTGGGTCAGTTGAAGCAAAAATTGAAACTGAATTTGAATCATCAAAATGGTCAAGTTCTTGCATTAAAGAATCTTTTGAATTAGAAGTTTCTTTTGCTGAAGATGTCTGTGGTTCTTCTTTAGTTTCACTATTTTCTTCAGTGCTATTACTACCGTATACATTCTTGTTGATATCATTCATGATTTTGTCAACTTGAGTGTCAATTTCAGTTTTAACTGCTGATTCTTCTTTAGCTTTTGCTCTTTCTTTAGCACGCTCATCAATACCTGAAATTTTTTCATTAGCAGTATTAATAATATCACTGATGGCTTTAATGCCTACCAAGTCAGCTTTTTCTTGAATTTGTGCAAGTGATTCTGTAGTTACTTTTAATTTTGAATTTAATGTTCTATTTTTGCTTCTTGCTGTTTCTAGTTTTTCATTAAGACTATCTACTTCTTTTTGACGTTCATCGATTGCAGCTTGAACATCGGCTTGGCGTTTTTGCTCAGCTTGTGTCATTTCTTCTTTATGTTTTTTCTTTATTTCAGAAATTTCTTTTGCCTTTACTTGTTTAGCTTTTTTATCATTAAACTGCGCCTCTGTAAGTAGAGTTCTAAATTGATTTACATCAGCAACTTTAGCTAAATCTTTAGCAACACTGTCTAAAACATCAGCATCATATTTATTTATTTTATAATTCCAGAAATAAGCGTATTTATAATCTTTATATGTTGCAAACTCTGTTAAATCTTCTAAATTCTTTTTCTCTTTTTTAGGTTTTTCTTCTACTTTTACCGGTAATTCAACTTTTTCTGCTTTTGCTGGTTCATTTTTAGTTTCTTCTAAATTTTCTCTATTTTCAGCAGCTTTTTTTAATACTTCAGTAAGGCTTTTTCCTTTTACAATTGTTTTATCTTCTTTATCTTTAGTTTCTTTTTGTTCTTTTACTTCCTCTGCATTATTTTTGTCGGCTTTTTTCACTTGTCCTTTTTTAGTTGTATCTTCTGCCACATATTTATTTACTTTTTCCTCTACTCGTTCACTAAATGTTTTTTCTTTTACTTCTTGGTTTCGTTTTTCTGTTTCATCTTCTTTACCTTTAGTTTTTTCTTTTTTCGCTGTTTCTTTATGAAGTTTAGCTAGAGCAAAAATTGCACCTGGAATATATGGCACTGTTTTTACACCTTCAGCAGTTTTATTTAAGAAACTAAAGACTTTTTTTAACATTTTATTAGTGATTTTAACTTTTTTCTCTTTAAACTCATTATTTTCAGTTACTGACTCTACATCTAGCAATTTAATTTCTTTTGCCATTCTATCACTCCTCATTCCTAATAATTTCACGCATTACTTCTTTTACATCTTTCCATTCATCATCTGAAATTGTATTTAATTCATATCCTTTATCTTTTTCTTTTAATTCAGCTGCATTAATAGTAATCATTTCTTGATCACTTTTACGTCCTATAGTATAAAGAATATATTTTTTTCCAGTTTTTTCTAATTCAAAGCATAGTAATACTTCAGCTTCCACTTCTTCTCCGTTGGATTTTTTTACTTTAATTTTTTGTAATTTTTCCATAGAAAACCCCTCCTATTCTAGTAATAATTATAGCATACCATTTTTTAGTTGACAACTTTTTTTGTAAAATACTTTACTTTTTATGGACATTTTTCTAATTATAACTTTTAAAACTAACTTTATTTGTCTAATTTTGAGATTTATTTATAAATTATTTGGGCATTACCACCACAATATGTCGTGATTAAATGAATAATTTCACTAGCTACTTCCATGAGGTATTCAGCACTAGTTGCTTCATTACCTTGTACAGTTATAAAAATATTTTTTGTTGTTTCTGTTACAAAGGTTTTTGGATTTTGATATACTTCTAATTTAAAGATGATATTTTTTTTATCAGTATAAACATATTGGTTTTGGTTAAGAGTTTTTATTTCACCTGTGATAGATGTGTATTTTTCATCTGCTCCAGCAATTTTTAGATTAACATTACCTGATATTTTATCTATATCATGCATGCCAATGGATAATCTAGAATCCAGTGTTACAATATTATAAATACTTATTATTTTATTTGTATCTGGCATTTTTTCTTCTTTTAAAAATCTTTTTAATATATTCTCGCTAATTGGTGTATTTTTTCTTCTTTTAACATTGATTTTTTTATGGAGTTCGTGAAATCCTTTTAAGATCATATCTGTTTCTATATCAAAATCTTGATATTTTTGTTTTAATGCTTTATATGCTTTATCTTTAAAGGTTAAAAAAAATTCATCTTGTGTTTTGTTATCTACATTAGTAATTAGAATTCCAATTACTTTTAAACCTAAATCTAAAACTTCTCTTTCAACGGTAAATTTCATGATTCCTCCTTTTTATTTTTTCCTTTTAATAATATCCATAATTTCATCAATTGCTTCTTTGTTTCCTTTTTTTTTCCTCGGTTATACAAGTTCGCATATGATTTTCAAGTATGTTATTAGATAGACTTCTTAAGGCTTGTTCTGCTGAACTTATTTGTATTAATATATCTTTACAGTATCTTTCTTTTTTTACCATATCAGATATACCTCTTATTTATCCTTCGATAATTGCAAGCCTTTTTATTATTTTATTTTTATCTTCAAGATTTTGGTATTTTAATTTATGACAATCTTTTTTATTTCTCATATTATCACCATTTTAAGTATATACTCCATAGGGGTATATGTCAATCTAAATTGCAAATAGATAGTGTAAAATAGTTTCGGATATACAAAAACGAAAACCTCTGATACAATAATTGTCGCTAAACAGAAAAGAGGTT
>CALVRC010000026.1 GCA_944358445.1 uncultured Bacilli bacterium | reverse complement strand
TTTTTACTTAAATATTTAACAACATTATTATAAACACCTGAGCTTGTATTTGTTCCACCAGCATCATCTGAATCAATATTCCAATCATAATATCTATAACCTTTATTTAAGACATCTTTGGTTAATGTGGTCATAATGCCTTTAGAGTATTTTTTAGAAATGGTATTTGATGATCCACCTGGAAATCTTATTATTTTTGATTCTACTCCAGTGATTCTTTTTACTCTATTTTGAACTTGGAATAAGTCATTATAATAGTCATTTACTGATTTATATACAGATGCATAGTCGTGAGAGGCGGTGTGGAGGGCGACAGTATGACCTTCATCATACTCTCTTTTAATCAAATTGTCTGGTCCTTTATTTGTAACAAAGAATGTGGCTTTAACATTTTCTTCTTTTAATATATCTAAAATTACGTTGGTTGTGCCTTGATTTGGTCCATCATCAAATGTCAGATATATAACGCCTTTTTTACCATTAGATGTGCTGGGAGGAGATGGTTTTTTAATAACATTAACGGTTCTTTCTGTGATTGTTTGGTTACCAGAGGAATCTTTTACGGTGTATGTGATTTTATATTTGCCTATTTTATTAGTGTTTACAGAGCCTTCAACAACAACATTATTTGTAATATCATTATCGCAGTTATCAGTTGCTTTATAGCCTGGTTCTTTCCAGGTATTACCTAGATATATAGTGTTTGTCTTTTTGCCATTTAATGTTATTTCTGGCAAAGTTTTATCTTCTTTGGTGACTTTTCTTGTTATTTTCGTTTGGTTGCCAGATGAGTCTTTTACAGAGTATATGATTTTGCCATCTTTTTTAGTTATTTTAACTTTTTCAGTAATATCTCCATCATAATTGTCGGTTGCTTTATATCCTTCTTCTTGATATTCAGCGTTTGGACATATAGTTACATTTTCATTACCGGTGAGCTTTATTAAAGGTTTTTCTTTATCTACTATTTTTACTTTTCTTTTATCTTCAAAGGTTATACCATTTATTTTTACTTTATATGTTATTTCGTAAGTTCCTAATTTTTTTAAATTTATGTGTTTAGCTATTTTGACATTTTTAGTATAGTTTTTTCCAAATTTGGTAACTTTATAGCCTGGCTCTTGATATTTTTCTCCGTAAGCTAGTTCGATAGTTTTACCTTTTGAAAATTCGAATTTAGCTGGCCAAAAAAGGAAAAAAATTAGTGCAAGTAATAAAATTATACTGATTATGATAGTAATAACATACTTCTTTTTCATATTTACACCTACTTTTGATACATTAGTTCTTTTTGTTTTTGGTATTCATTTGCTTCATTTAATGAATACTTACATCCACAATAGTGCTGGCGATAAAGATTATATTTTTTAGCTAACTCATTGCTTCTTTTATAACCCTCTTTTTTCTTGAAATCGGAATATAGGTATTTAATATTATATTCCTTTGATAAAACCTCACCTATTTTATTTAGTTTTTGACTATCTTTATATGGACTGACTGAAAGAGTTGTGGTGAAATAGTCAAAATTATTTACTTTAGCGATTTGTGCTGTTTTTTCTAATCTTAGGTGGAAACATTTAGTACATCTAATGCCACCTTCTTTTTCATTTTCTAGTCCTTTAGATATTTGTTCAAAGTCTTTTGGGTGATAACCTATTTCTAGTAAATTAACTTTGAAATTCATTTTATTTATAATTTTCTTTTGTTCTTCTAACCTTTTATTATATTCTTCTATAGGATAAATATTGGGGTTATAATATAAAACTGTAATATCAAAAAAAGGATAAAGCCTTTCTAATACTGAACTTGAACATACACCACAGCATGCATGTAACAGAAGTTTTGGTTTGCCTTTTAGATTTTTTATAATATCTTCCATCATTAAATTATAATTTGTTTTCATTTTACCACCCATAAATCTAGAAATATTATATCACAATTATTTCACTATTAAAATATCACCTGTCATTTCTTTAGGAATGTTTATGCCTAATAATGTAAGCATAGTTGGCGCTATATCCGCAAGTTTTCCGTTTTTTAATTTTATATTTTTATTTGTAATTAAGAATGGTACTGGGTTTATGGAATGTGATGTTATAATATTATTTTGGTCATCTAACATGTAATCACAGTTTCCATGATCGGCAGTTATTATTAAAGTACCATTTATTTCACTTATTTTTTGATATATTTTACCTATGCATTTATCAATAGTTTCTAATGCTTTGACAGTTGCTTCAAAATTTCCAGTATGTCCAACCATATCACCATTAGCAAAGTTTAAAATAATAACATCATAATTTTCTATTTTTTGAAGTAATGTTTCAGTTATTTCTATAGCACTCATCTCTGGCTTTAGATCATATGTTGCTACTTTTGGCGATGGTATTAATACTTGGTCACATCCGTTTAATTTTTCTTTATTTTCTCCGTCAAAGAAGTATGTAACATGAGCATATTTTTCTGTTTCGGCAATTCTTAATTGTTTTAAGTTGTTTTTTTCTAGTACTTTTCCTAAATAATTGGTTATTTTTGGGTGAGCAAATAAGTTTGTACATATAACATTACTATCAACTGGCATCATGGTTACTAGTTTCAAATTAGGTATAAATTTTCTTTCAAAGTCTTTGAAATTTGGATTAGATAGTGCTGTAAATAATTCTCTTAATCTGTCCGGTCTAAAATTGAAAACTAATATTCCATCATTTTCTTTGATTTTGCCGTGTGCAGCAGAAAATGGTTCAATAAATTCGTCAGTTATATTATTTTTATAACTTTCATTTATTCTATTTTCAATATTATATATTTCAGTTTCTTTAGTCATTTCATCATATGCTTTTTTGATTCTATCCCATCTATTATCTCTATCCATTGCGTAATATCTACCAGATATTGTAGAAATTTCTCCTACTTTTGTTTCTTTTATTTTTTCTTGAAGTATTTTTATAAAATTTAACGCTTCATGAGGGGTTGTATCTCTTCCATCTGTAAATACGTGGTAATATATGTGATTTATTTTTTCATCCTTTAGAATTTCTATGAGTCCTAAAAGATGATTTATATGTGAATGGATTCCACCATTACTAAGTAAACCACATATATGTAGATTTGAATCATATTTTTTTACATGTTCTATTAATTCTTTATATTCTTTATTATTCTTTATTTCATTATTCTTTAATGCGTCATTAATGATGTCAATTGATTGTTTTGGAACTCTACCTGTCCCTATATTAATATGTCCTACTTCACTATTTCCCATTTGACCCTCTGGAAGTCCTACAAATGGTCCACTCGCTTCCAATTCTGTGTGCGGATATTCATTAAATAATTTATCTAAATTGGGAGTATTCGCTTTGTTTAAAGCATTTCCATGAGTTTCTTTTCTAATACCTACTCCATCTAAAATACACAATAATAATGGTTTCACAATATCATCCTTTCTAATTACCTTATACATTATAGCAAAATAAATTGGTAAAACCAATCTATTTATATAAATTAATAAGCATTTCTAAATTAACTTGCATTAATAAAAGTAAGGTTGCTCCAGCTGCTAGAAAAGGCCCAAATGGTAGGACATGGTCTTTCTTTTTATATAGTATTAACAGAGCTATTGGAAGACCAATTAATGAGCCAACAAATATTGATAATATAGCAATAGGATAAGTTAAAACCATCCCAAATATAAATAATAGTTTTATATCTCCTCCACCCATTGATTCTTTTTTGAAAATAAAATCTCCAAATTTTTTTAATAAATACATTGTGATGAATGCTAATAAACCATTTAATAAACTATATAAAGCCGGTTCTATACCGTTTATACATAAAATTTCAACAAATAAGATTATGGAAAATGTTATTAGTACTTCGTCTGAGATTATTAAATAGTGGTAATCACTGACAACAATTATTATCATCATAGATATAAAGGTTAAAGCAATTATTAATTCTGGGGTTAATCCGTATGATAAGTATGCTAGAACAAATAGTATGCCGGTTAATGCTTCAAAAAATGGATAAAATAATGATATTTTTTGATGACAATTTTTACATTTACCTTTTTGAATAATATACGATAGTATTGGTATTAATTCTAAGGCTGATAATTTATGATTACAGTTTGTACAATGACTTGGTGGGAAAATTATTGATTCTCCTTTTGGTAATCTATAACCTACTACATTGTAAAAGGAACCAAAGATGGTTCCTATTATGAATAAAAATATACAAATGGCTATTTCCATAATATCACCTTTATGCTTGAATTTGACTATACATTGAGAACATTGGAACAACGATTGATAAGACAATTACACCAACCATAGCTGTTAATAAAATAATTAGTGCTGGTTCAACAAATGTTTTAATACGTGTTACAGAATTCTTATGTAAGTCTTGATAATACATTGAGATTTTATGCATCATTTCTGGCAATTGTCCGGTTCTTTCACCGGTAACAATCATTTCATAAGCTGGTATTGGGAATGCCCATTGATCTTTAAATGCTGATGAAATTGATCTACCTTGTGCGATGTTATTAATAGCATCAAAAATTAAATCTCTATATATTTCATTATTTGTTACTCTATTTAATATTTCCATACTATCTGTTATAAATACATTATGTGATAGTAATGAAGAGAATGTTTTCGTAAATGTTGTTACCTCTTTATATATGATTACATCTCCAAATACTGGTAAGTGCATTAATCCCCATTGTGCTGTTTTTCTAAATGATTGAACATTTTTATATAGGTATATAAATAGTATTAATAAAATTACAACACTTATACCAATATATATTATATATTTTTGTAAGAAGTTGCTTAATGCGAGTACTGCTAGAGTGATTCCTGGTATTTCAGCATTATCCATTGTTTGATAAATTTCGATGAATTTTGGAACAACATATAGCATAATGAATGTTCCTACACCGATTGCAATTACAAAGATAATAGCTGGGTACATCATAGCAGTAACCATAGCTTTTCTTGTTTCTTCTATTTCAGTAAAATACTCTTCCATGTCATCTAATGTTTCTGGTAATTCTCCAGTCATTTCAGCTGTTCTAACCATATTTACTAAAATACTTGGAAATGCATTTTCTTGTTTAGCTAATGCTTCACTAAAACTTTTTCCTGTTGTTAAATCATAATTTAATGTAGATAAAATTCTTTTATATTTTTTGTTTTTAAATTGTTTTGTTAGTATTCTTATGGCTTCGGCTAGTGGGATTCCAACTTTTAAATAAGTTGAAACTTGAGTCAAGAAGAAAATTAAGTCTCTTGTTTTGAATTTGTCGTGTGAGCCACCAACACTACCATACATGATGTTAATCCATTTGTTTGTTCTAATACTGTATACTTTATATCCTAATGCTTTTAGATATGAATGAACTTCAACTAATGAGAATGCTGAAAAATAACCTTTAATAACTTTGCCTTCAGGACTTCTTGCAATATATTCATAGGTCATCTTTTCTTTTGTTTTGACTGCTTCTGGTCCATCAAAGTTAATGACCATTTCTTCTGCATCTTGGTATTTGTCTTTTATTTGTCCACCGCTACCTAGTCCAGTGTTTAATACGTTTTTAATTTTTTCAGCAAAGGACATTTTCTTATTGCCATTTTTATCTAACTTTTCATCAACGGTTTTACTTTCCATTTTGGAACTGTCTTGAATAAAATCATTTAATCTTTTTTGTGCTTTCTTTTCTTGGCTCTCTTGAATTCTTCTTCTAAGTTCTTCTTCATCACGTTCTCTTTTTTTCTTTTCCCTTTCATGTTCTGCTAACAATATGTCAGTTTTCTTGTAATTGTTTTCTGTTTTTTTAGCATCGATTGTAACTTTACTTTTTGTTTTGTTGCCTGTAAATAGTCTAACAATCATTGTTGGAAAAGCGGCAATACCTAAAAGAACATATTTAAAGAATTTTCCTATAGCTTTAAATACAACCAAAAGGCCATGATATACATAAACAAATGGTGATAACAATTTATTACCCATCTTGACACCTTCCTATTCTTCTACACTAGAATTATTATAACATAATAAATTATAAATTAAAACTTTTTTTGAATAAAACATATAATATTTTAGAAAGGAGCCCATATTATGAATTTTTATAACCCTTATTATTATGTCATGCCTACGGCTAGTTCTGGTTTGGGCAGAGGTTTACTTGGAGGAACATTACGTTCGGGAATTAATTGGAGCAGTATATTAAATGGAGCTCAAAGAACGCTTGGACTAGTTAATCAAGCTATTCCTTTAGTAAAACAAGCGGCTCCAATGGTCAGAAATGCGAAAACAATGTTTAAAGTAATGAATGAATTTAAGAAAGTGGAAACACCTAATAATCAAAGTTCTAATAGTGTTACCAATAATGCCGAACCTACTAGTGAGGAAAATGTTCAACTTGTTTCTGATGGTGGACCAACATTTTTTGCTTAAAAAACGTTAGAAATTTGTTCTAACGCTTTTTATATTATACGTTTATAAATTTTTATTTAATTTGATATGGATTACTTTGTGAACCATCACCACTTAATATAATACTAGAATTTAGACGTAGAATTAGTCTTATTGCTTCATCAAAATAAGCAAAGTAATTTCCGAACCATCCAGCTACACAAATTATCTATAAACGGTTTGAGGTATTTATTATTGGTGTTATTGTAAGCCATTCGTCATTTATTGTTGTCCAATTGGTTGTTTTACATATTGAAACATTAGATTGGTTTGCATTATATGTTCCGCATTGTTCTAAATTAGAATTTGCTCTTAAATATTCACTTGCAGTAATTAGTCCTATTTTACCACTCCACAAAGTTGCGTTTTCCTCTGATATTTGAGTAGGAAGGTCTTTATATCCCATTTTAGCGGTTCCTGCACTAAAGTTATGAGAAACAATTTGGGTTTGAGCAAGACTATTTAAAGTATTGTAATATTCATAAATTACTGTTTAATGCTGAATTATTCCAACTATTTCCGCTTGATGCTCATACTTTATCTTCTAAATTATAACTCACATAATTATTGGTTTTTTTCCTTTATATACATATCTATTATCTTCATATTCATCTTTATAAAGTCCAGCACCTGTATCTGTGACATCATCTTTTAAATCTGTGTCTCCACCGACTTCTTCTTCAGTCTGCATACCTACTCCATTTATTACTTTGATTTTAATACTATATAATCTGTTTCTTGACTTAAATTTTTAAAAATATATACATTGTTATTTCCATTATCTATGTACTCTCCATTATTTAGAACAAAGGTCAAAATAAATTTTGACTAGCTTACCTCGCGGTAAGCTTTTTCTACTTCAACGGAACCTAAAGCTCCTCCATAGACCAGTATCGGATGGTCGCCACCCTAATTATATTATTTGTTTGTCAAAATTTATGATTAGATACCATGTTCTAGATATAACATGTATTTTTCTAAACCTTTAAACATTATATTAACTGCTGCATTATAATCACGTTCATGCTCTGTATGACACACTGGACATTCCCAACTTCTTATACTTAAATCTTTTACCTTTCTATTTTGATAATTACAAACATTACATATTTGACTGCTTGGATAATACCTATCTATTTGTATTAATTTTTTATTATTAAAGTTAGCTTTGTATTTAAGTACTCTGATGATTTCTGATATTGGATTTTCATTTAAGCCTTTTGCCACATAGTGATTTTTCTGCATACTTTTTACATCTAAATTCTCAGTTACTATAATGTCATTTTCGTTTATTAGTTTATTTGTTATATCATGTATCATATGTTTTCTTGCATTTCTTATTTTTTGATATAATCTTTGTATTTTTAATTTCATTTTATATCTATTTTTACTTCCTTTTTTACATCTTGATATTCCTCTTTGTAAGCCTATCATTCTTTTTGTGTTTATTTTAATTTTATTTTCTATTTTCTCATTAAATGATGTTACTATTAAATCTTTTATCCCTAGATCTATTCCTATTATACTTGTTGGAATAAATTCTGGTCTTATTAGTTCTTCTTCGATTAAGATACTTACATAGTATTTACCGGCCTCTTTCTTAACTACTGCACTTTTTACCTCACCAGGTATAATATTTTTATTCCTATATCCTCTAATTTTTACTTCTTTTAATTTTGGAAGTGTTAAAGTTTTATTTTTTAAATCTAATTTGATTGAGTTATAATTATTACCTTTATAACTATTTTTTATATTATTAGTTTTATAACTTTCATGTACACCTTTGACTTTAAATTTAGGATAACCACTTCCGTTATAAAGTCTTTTATAGGCATCTTCTAAATTAAACAGACTATTTCTTAAAGCACAGCTATCTACTTCTTTTAGCCATGGCTTTTCTATAGAAAGTGATGGTATTAATTTAATTTGGTCATATGCACTTTTACTTTTTCCAGTTTCTTTATATTCTTTAATTTTATCATCTAAAAAATAATTATATATAAATCTACAGCACCCAATAGTTTTATTAATTAGTTCTTCCTAAGCTTTGTTTGGATACATTCTAAATACATAACCTTTTAGTGTTTTCATATCATCACCTTCTATCATTATTGCATTCACTATATCACATACTATTTATTTTGTAAAGTTTTTTGGCGAACGAATGTTTTTGGGTAAAAAATGCACTTTCCTTATATATAAAAAATTCGTATTTACTTATTCCACTTTCATCATCATGAGCAGTTACTACGGCTGTTATACTGTTTGTGGTTGAGGATGTCGATATATTTATTGATGAAGTTATATCTTTAGCTTTAAATATAGCATATAAAGTTATATCTGTATCTTCTACTGTTAGTTCTTATAAAGCTTCTGTTGCTTTAGAATTAGTACTCCAGCCAATAAAATCATAATTATCTTTGCTTACTGTTTTAGTTAAATCTACTGCTGTTCCACTTACTAAGTATTCATTATTACTTAAACAATCATTTCCTCCGTTAGTTATACAATAATATTTTACTAAATGAGTGTTTTCTGAAAGAATAATAATATGAGACAACAGCAAATTAGTGGGGCGATTGGTGTTGCTAGAAATACTGTTTCACAATACGAAACTGAGCCAATACAGCCCACTTTTGAAACAATTGAAAAGATTGCGAATGTGTGTGGTTACAAAATTTATTTTGAAAAAATTGATAGTACAGAAAAATTTGAAAGTAAGGATATTAAACGTAAAGATGTTTAAAAGCGTTAGATTTTAGTCTAACGCTTTTCATATTTTTCTAAATATTCTTCATATGTCATTTGTTTATCAATATAGCTTCCGTCTTCTTTAATTAAAATTAATCTATTGGCTAATGTTGAGATTAATTCTGTATCAAAGGTTGCAAAAACGATTGGACCATCGAATTTGTTTAATCCATTGTTTAATGAGGTGATTGATTCAATATCTAAATGATTGGTTGGTTCATCTAAAAGTAACACGTTTCCTTTATTTAACATCATTTTAGCAAACATGCATCTTACTTTTTCACCACCAGATAAAACATTTACTTTTTTTAAGGCTTCTTCTGACGAGAATAACATTCTACCTAAGAAACCTCTAACAAAACTATCTTCTTTATTTTCCGAAAACGTTCTTAACCATTCGACTAAGTCTTCGTTTGTTTCAAAATATTTATCATGATTTTTAGGAAAATATGATGTTATAACTGTTGTTCCTACTTTTACTTCTCCACTATCTGGTTTTCTTTCGCCAGCTAATACTTGAAGGAGTGTGGTTTTAGCTTGTTCATTCTCACCAATTAAAGCAATTTTGTCATCTTTTTTAATATTTAAGGTAAAGTTTTTTAGTATATCTTTTCCATCTATATTTACATTAATTTTACTTAAGGTTATTATTTCTTTGCCTAATCTTCTTTCGTAGTCGAAGTTTATATATGGGTATTTTCTAGTTGATGGTTTTAACTCTTCTAAGGTTATTTTTTCTAATAGTTTTTTTCTAGAAGTAGCTTGTTTTGACTTAGAAGCATTAGCAGAAAACCTAGCGATGAAGCTTTGTAATTCTTTTATTTTTTCTTCTTTCTTTTTATTGGCTTGTTTTATTTGTTTTTGCATTAATTCATTAGACTGATACCAAAAATCATAGTTACCAATTGTTATTTGGATTCTTTCTCTATCAATATCGCACATATGAGTACAGACTGTATTTAAGAAATGCCTGTCATGAGACACTAAGATGATTGTTCCTTTATAATCACTCAAGAAATTTTCAAGCCATATTTTACTTTGAATGTCTAGACCATTGGTTGGCTCATCTAATAATAGAATGTCTGGGTCACCAAATAAGGCTTGGGCTAGTAAGACTTTTACTTTGTCTTTATCTTTTAAGTTTTCCATTTTTTCTTCGTATAATTCGTTTGGTATTCCTAAGCCTGCTAGTAAAATTGAAGCGTTACTTTCTGCTTCCCAGCCATTTAATGATTCAAACTCGGCTTCTAATTCACCTACTTTAATACCATCTTCATTAGTGAAATCTTCTTTCATATATAAAGCTTCTTTTTCTTTCATTATTTTATATAATCTATCATTACCCATAATGACAGTATCTATAACAGTATAATCATTATATAAATTATGGTTTTGCTTTAAATATGATAATCTTTCTCCTTTATCTTTGATTATTTCCCCAGTAGTACTTTCAATTTGCCCGGTTAATATTTTAAGTAAGGTTGATTTCCCGGCACCGTTTGCTCCAATAACTCCATAGCAATTACCTTCAGTAAATTCTAGATTAACATTTTCAAATAATACTCTTTTGCCATACCTAACGGATAAGTTTATTACTTTTAACATATTCCATCACCTTTTATAATTATACAGTAAAAGTGTTTTTTTTAAAAGAAAAAGAAGATATTTATTCGATATCTTCTAGTTTTACACTTACAAGTTTACTAACACCAGATTCTTGCATAGTTATACCATATAATATATCCGCATATTCCATGGTTTTTTTCTTATGGGTTATTATTATAAATTCTGATTTGTTTTTTAACTTTTGAATATATTTTCCAAAGGTATCAACGTTGGCTTCATCTAGGGCTGCTTCTACTTCATCTAAAACGCAGAATGGTGATGGCTTTGATTTAATTATAGCAAATAATAAACTGATTGCGGTTAATGTTTTTTCACCACCTGATAATAATGATATACTACTTAGTTTTTTTCCTGGCGGGCTTGCAACTATATCAATTCCCGTTTCTAAAATATTATCTGGTTCGGTTAATTTTAGTTCAGCATGTCCACCTTTAAATAATTCTCTAAATGTTTCGCCAAAATGTTCATTAACTGTTTTAAAGGTGGTGGAAAATTCAGTAATCATTACTTTATCCATTTCGTCTATGATTTCAAGTAATGTATTTTCAGCCTCATTTAAATCTTCAATTTGTTTATTCAAGAATGTATATCTTTCATTTACTTCATTATATTCTTCTGGAGCAGCTAAATTAACTATACCTAATTCTTTGATTTTTTTCTTTAGTTTGCTGACTTCGTTTCTGGCTGAAGATGTTTCAATATCCAATTTATAATTTTCTTTGGCTTTGTCATATGTCATACTATAGTTTTCAGTTAAAGTGTTTAATAAATTATCTAATTTTACTTCTAGTCTACTTGCTTTTATTTCTAAGTCTTTTAATTCGTTTGATTTAGCGTTATATAAGGAATTTTCTTTTTTTAATGATGTTTCAAAATCTTCTAGTTCTTCATTTAAACTTATTTTTTCTTTATTTAAGGAGTTGAGTTCTTGTTCAGCTTCGGTTTTAGTTTTTAAAGCTGCATAATATTTATTTAAAATTTCTTCTTCTTCATTAGAGAGACTACCTTCTAATATTTTATTATTGCTGTTGATATCAAAAATAATTTTTTCTAATTCTAAATTTAAACTGTTGATTTTAGTTGTTTTATTATTAAGTTCTTCTTCTTTTAACATTTTATCTTTATTTATGAGATATATTTTATCTTCGATAGCTTTTAAATCATAATCTGTTTCATTTATTTCATTTTCGAGTTCTTTTATTTTGGAAATTAATAGATCTTTTTTTCTCAGATTGTTTTCTAATTCATATTTATCACTAATAATGTTTCTAGTTTTATTTTGTTTACCACCGGTCATTGATCCGCCAACATGAATAATTTCACCATCTAGTGTTACTATGCGGTAGCGATTATTTATTATTCTACTTATATTAGTAGCGGCATCTATATCTTTAGCTATTATAATGTTCCCTAATTGATTTAGAATTATATTTGTATATGTTTTGTCATATTTTACTAGATTGCTTGCTATATCAACATAGCCATTATGTCCTTTAATTTTATTTAATGTTTCATTGTCGATATATTTTGGTTTGATAATATTTAGTGGAAAGAAGGTTGCTCTTCCAATTGTTTTTAGGTAATTAATAGCTTCTTTGGCTGATTTTTCATCGTCGACTATTATATTATTTGTGTTGAAACCTAAAGCAGTAGTTATAGCTAATGAGTATTTTTCATCTATTTCAATTAAATTACCTAAGGCATTATGAATACCTCTTAATTTAGGGTTATTTAAAACACTTCTTACTGGAAGTGGCAAAGCGCCTCCTGATTCGATGTTGTTTTTTAAGTTTTCTATTTTAAATTCTAGGTTATTATTTTCTCTGATAACACTAGTTAATTTTGTTTCTAAATTGTTTTTTATTTGTTTTATTTTTGATTGTTTATTTTCTTCTTCTAGTAATTTTTCGTTTATTTTTCTTATTTCTTCTTTTAAATGATAAATATTCCCGTTTGTTTCTTCGATAACATTTTTTGTTGATAATTCTTTTTCTTTTAACTCTAAAAGATTTTGATGGAGTTTATAATTTTCTGTTTTATTTTTCTTTCTTTCTTCGATTAATGCCTTTTTACTATTTAATCTTTCGGCTAGTGTTGTTAACTCTATAACTTTTGATTGCATGATTTTAATTTGTTCATCCAATGAAGCAATATCGTTTTTATACTTTTCGATTTTGGCTTCATTTTGATTTCCTGCCGTCATTAATCTTATAACTTCTTCATTTAAAACATCGATTTTATCTTTGCTATTTTGATATTCAAAGTTAATATTAGTTATATCCTCAGTAATTAAAGCTATTTCTAAATTTTCTAATTTATCATTTACTTCTTTATACTCTATGGCTTTATCTTTAGCTTCTTTTAATGGAATTAATCTATCTTCTAATTCTTTAATAATGTCATTAATTCTATTTTTATTGTCATGAGTTTTATCTAATTTTCTAATAGCTTCTTCTTTTCTTCTTTTATATTTTAAAACGCCTGAAGCTTCTTCAAAGATTATTCTTCTATCTTGCGGTTTACTACTGATAATACTTTCAATTTTACCTTGTGAGATAATATTAAAACTTTCTTTGGCTATTCCGCTATCTAGGAGTAAATTTGTTAAATCTTTTAATCTTACTCTTTCGCCGTTTAAAAAATACTCATTAGTTCCATCTTTATATACTCTTCTTTTGATTTCAACTTCATCATATTCTAGTGGTAAATAGTGGTCAGTATTGTCAAAAGTTAAAGAGACAGATGCTACATTCATTGGATTTCGTGATTTACTACCAGAAAAAATGACATCTGTCATAGTGCCATCTCCTCTTAACGATTTTACTGATTGTTCTCCTAACACCCATCTAATTGCATCAACTACATTACTTTTACCGGAACCATTAGGTCCAACTATTCCATTGATACCGCGTTCAAACTCTAAGTTTGTTTTATCGGCAAAAGATTTAAAGCCATGGGCTTTTAATGATTTTAAATACATATTTATCACACCCTACACTATATTTAATTATACATTAAATTAAAGGTTTTCGCAATTATTCCATAGGATGTTAATTTAAATTTGAAGTGCAACAAACATCCATTGAAAAAGACATATGAATAATCTATAATATCTATTCGCAACA
>CALVRC010000025.1 GCA_944358445.1 uncultured Bacilli bacterium | reverse complement strand
AAACCTGAAGATGGTATGAAGTTTTATGATAAAATGTGGAAGTATACTGTGGAATTTTTTAGAAGTTTAAATGTTCCTGTTAGAACACTAGAGTGTTGCAGTGGTGATTTAGCTGATTTGAAGGTTAAATCATGTGATGTTGAAGCATTTAGCCCTAGACAGAACAAGTATTTTGAGGTTGGTTCTTGTTCAATCTTAGGTGATGCTCAAGCTAGAAGACTTGGAATACGTATGAAAACTAAAAATGGTAATGAATATGTGACTACTTTAAATAATACAGTTCTTGCTACTCCAAGAGGTTTAATTGCCTTTTTGGAAAACAATGTAAATGAGGATGGAAGTGTTAATATTCCAGAGGCATTAAGACCTTATATGGGAGGTATTGAAAAGTTAGTTCCTAAAAATTAAATCAAAAGTTGTTAGCTTTTGATTTTTTCTTTATTTTATTATACAATAACTTACAAATTAAAGGAGAAGCGTATGAAAGAAAAAATTATACTTAATGATGTGCAAAGAGAATTTTATAACAAGATTATTAATACACCTATAGAGGAATTTGATTTTTCACCGAAGGTTTTTGTTTCGCTTTTGCAAACTAAGTTTTTTACTGTTTATGATTTTATGGATATACCAGGTGAATATTTACTTAATATTAGAGGTTTTGAATTTGAAGATATAGAGGAAGTAGAAAAGAAACTTAAAGAAAAATATGATTTTTTAAAGATTGGAATAACTAATGAAGAATTAAAAAAAACAATATTTAATATGCCATTAGATGAGATTATGAGTAAACTTAATCAAGATAAAGGTAGACAATTTAAATTAGAAAATTTTAAATAAATTTTTATAAAATAAAAAGGAATTTCGCCTTTCACGAAGTATGTTAATATATGAAAGGAGGAATTCCTATATTTAATTTTTTGATTGAACAAATTAATTTTATTATTTATGTTATTTGGGAATATTTTGATTATAAATCAAGATAGATGACTATTTCCATTTGTATAATCTATGGTGATGCCATCTTGAACATTATAAATATAGACATTGAAACAAATTTTTCCACATTTATCTTCTACTGAACTTGCTTCTATTTGAACACCACTAGCAAGTAAGTTATTTCCTTCATATATTGGAGTTACTCTATATAAGACATGGTTATTTGTTTCTTCTATGTAGTTAGCCACTTCATTTTCAAAGTCTAACATGGCTCCGGTGTTCATTTGTCTTGTGCAGGTTATTAAGTTTTTTTCATTGGCATTTTCGCCGGTTAATTGATAACCTATTAAATGACAACGATTATATAGATACTTTCCACTTACAATATCATATTTAATGGTGTGCCAGCCAGTAGGTTTAATCATACCAATTGAACCTCTTTCTATAGTTGGCATGGTTTCTTTTCCAACTTTAGCAAAGGCTCTTCCTGCTCTATTTAAACTATCTAATTCACTATACGTTTCAAAGGTTTCTTTAGTATAATCTTCATCAGTAAAATAGGGTTTATTATTATTTATTTCAGTATAAGCACTACCATTATATTCAGGGATGTTTTCTAATGTATATGTTTCTTTTGGTTGAATTAATGGTTCAGTCATGAATGTTTTTATTTCATTTTGATATGCAATACATAAAAATATTAAAACTATTAAAGTAGTTATAAATATATTTTGTTTTTTCTTTTTACTTCTTCTTGCCATTATTTCGCCTCAGCCCAGTTTTTTCCGTAATGAATATCTATATCTAAAGGAACAGAAAGTTCGCAGACATTATCCATAATGTCAGTAACTATTTCTTTTACTTTTTCAAGTTCTTCGTTTGGTACATCAAATATTAATTCATCGTGTACTTGAATAATCATTTTACTTCTTAAATTATGTTCTTTAAATGACTTATATACTTTAACCATGGCTAGTTTTATAATATCAGCGGCAGTTCCTTGTACTGGGGTATTTAAAGCTATACGTTCTCCACTTTGTCTAATCGTATAGACTGTGTTTTTTAATTCTGGTATATTTCGTTTACGGTTAAACATAGTCGTAACATAACCTTTTTCTTTAGCATGGGCAATAGTACTATCCATATAATCTTTAATACCTGGATATGTTTCTAGATATGTGTCAATAAATTTTTGGGCTTCAACTGCTCTCATGCCGATGTTTTCACCTAGGCCAAAACTACTGATACCATAGATAATTCCAAAGTTAACAGCTTTAGCCACTCTTCTCATTTCACTAGTGACAAGATCTATTGGTACTTTAAAAATATCACTAGCTGTTTTAGCATGGATATCTAATTTATTATGGAAGGCTTCTTTTAAAGCCGGAACATTTGCCATGTGTGCTAGAACACGAAGTTCTATTTGCGAGTAGTCAGCTCCTAAGATATAATCATAGGTTGGAATAAAAGCTTTTCTAATCAATTTTCCATAATTATCTCTAACTGGAATGTTTTGCAAGTTTGGTTCAATTGATGAAAGCCTACCCGTTCGAGTTAAGTTTTGGGTATATATTGTATGGATTTTATTATCCTCAGCAACTGTATTTATTAATCCTTCAACATATGTACCATAAATTTTAGATAGTTTTCGGTATTCTATTATTTGGTTTATTATTGGATGTTTATCTTTTAATTTGTTTAAAACATCGATTGCTGTGGAATATCCACTCGCTGTTTTCTTTTTGTGTGGAAGGTTTAACTTTTCAAATAACACTTCACTTAATTGACTAGGTGATGATATATTAAATTCACATCCAGCATTATTATATATATCTTTGGTTAGAAGTTCTAATTTTATTTTTATATCTTCTCCCATGTTCCTTAAAACATTTTTATCAACTTTTACCCCTGTAAATTCCATATCCGCTAGAACAGTAGCGAGTGGCATTTCAATCTCATTAAATAAATAATCAACATTTTCTTCTTTAATCTTATTTTGGAAGAACTCTCTAGTTTCATAGATGAATTTTGCTCTGTCAACGCAGGCTTTAGCAATTTTTTCTTCATTAGGCATTTTTAAATGGATAAATTTTCCATATATTTTTTCATAGAATTCTAAATTATAATCTATTTGATTAGCTAAATATGCCATGTCTTCTTTCATGTTGTAATCTAGTAAAGATCCTGCTATCATGGTATCAAAGATGACATTATCTATTTCTAATCCTTGCCATTTGAGTGCAACAATCATCTTTTTTAAATCATAAGTATATTTGACATTTTCTTTTAAAAATTTAGGGTTTTGTTTCAATACTTCTATGGGAATATAATAGGCTATATTTTCATTATAAACACCCATACCTAATACAGGTGATTTATGATAATTTTGTCCAAATATTTCAAGATAGACAGCCACTTCTCCATCTATTTTAATATTATTTATATCTCTTATAATCTTAATTTTTAATTCTTTATTAGGGATTTCTTTTTTTTCTTGTTTCTTTAAGAAAGAATAAAATTCTAAATCTTCATATATTTTATTTAACTTTTCTCTATCTTCGCCTAAATATTTGGCATCTTCCATTGATATTTCCATTGGAACGTCTTTAATAATGGTGGCCAAATGATATGATTTATAAGCGTTTTCTTTATCATTCCTAATTTTTTCACCTAATTTTCCTTTAATGTTATCAGCATTTTTATAAATGCCATCTAAGGTTTTATATTCATGAAGTAATTTTAACGCTGTCTTTTCACCAACTCCTTTGACTCCTGGAATATTATCTGATGAATCACCCATTAACGCTTTTAGGTCAATGATATTTATTGGCTTAATCCCATAAGCTTCTTCAAATGTTTTTTCATTATATCTAATGTAGTCTTTTTGTTTTAAAAGTTTTATATCAACATCAGATGAAATTAATTGAAGCAAATCTTTATCACTACTTATAATTGTTCCAATAAATTCTTTATCATCATCACAAAATTTAGCAAATGTTCCTATAATGTCATCTGCTTCGTAATTATCTATTTCATAGTATTTAATACCCATTGCTGTTAATAATTCTTTGGCAACTGGAAACTGTTTTTTTAATTCATCAGGTGTTTCTACTCTACCATCTTTATAGTCTTCATATTCTTGATGTCTAAAGGTTTTACCTTTATCAAAAGCAACTATTACATATTCAGGATTTTCTTCATTTATTATTTTATGAATCATATTTACAAAGCCAAATAAGGCATTTGTTGGAAATCCTTTACTATTATTCATGAAATTGCCATTATAAGCGGTTGCATAATAGCTTCTAAACATAAGGTTGTTTCCATCTATCATTATTATTTTTTTCATACTTTATCACCTAATAATATTTTAGCATTAATAAATACTTTATAACAAGAAAAAAATCCATATTTTGAACTTTTATCGGTTTTATAACAAATAGTGTGGGTGCAAAAATAAGTTATGCTATTTTATACAGAAAAAGAGTCATTAATCAGAAACTCGTGATATGAATTAAACACGAAAGTATCTGATTGAATGACTCACACTATCAAATGAATATAAGATTAATTCATGATTAAATTAGTCATTTATATTATTATCAGGTTAATGTTGTTTTCTTTTTTGTTTTGCTAATTCTAAACCACCAGCTCCTAAAAGTACAGAAGCTGCACCTAAGGTTAATATAGCACTTTGAATAGAAGTGTCACCAGTATTAGGTAATGACATAGAACTTTTTTTATTTAAATTATAATTTGCTATTTTAAATGTATTTTTTTTCTCATTTTCTAATTTGTTATTTGTGTTGGTTTCAATTTTATTTTCATTATTATTTTCGGTGCTATTTTGATTGTCATTATAATCATTTTTATTATCATCTTGTGTATTATCATTTGGTTTTTTATCTATATTCTGTGCTACTTTAGTAATAGTATTTATTAGTTCACCATTTTCATCATATACTTCAAATATTTCTCCATCTTTGGTTTTGAATATGTAATCTCCTATTTTAACAGCTAGTTCACTTTGACCATTATTTACTAAATCTTCAGAAGATATATGAGGTAAGATTGCTTCATTTATAATAGTATTTTCTGTTATTTTATTAATACTAGTTAAGAAGTCTATTACTTTTTGTTTAGCTTCTTCTGTTAATTTTTGGTCATTAATTATTGTAATGCTTCCATCTTCATTTTCCGCAATAATGTAATCATGTTTTTCAGTAATGTTTGGTTCTCCAGTCATATTCTCAGAATTTTGTGTTTCATATCCAACTATGTAAACTGGGCCGTTGGTTTCTGTTCCATGGTATTCGTTAAATGTATCTGATTTCTCAGTTTCATCATTAATTGCTTCATTATCATTTGAAATATTGTTATTTAAATTAATATTTTTTATTAATTCACCATTTTCATCATACACTTCAAATATTTTTCCATCTTTGGTTTTGAATATGTAATCTCCTATTTTAACAGCTAGTTCACTTTGACCATTATTTACTAAATCTTCAGAAGATATATGAGGTAAGATTGCTTCATTTATAATAGTATTTTCTGTTATTTTATTAATACTAGTTAAGAAGTCTATTACTTTTTGTTTAGCTTCTTCTGTTAATTTTTGGTCATTAATTATTGTAATGCTTCCATCTTCATTTTCCGCAATAATGTAATCATGTTTTTCAGTAATGTTTGGTTCTCCAGTCATATTCTCAGAATTTTGTGTTTCATATCCAACTATGTAAACTGGACCGTTGGTTTCTTCTTTTATATTTTCTTGCGTATCTTGTTTTATAGAATTCCAATTATAAACCTCATTGCCATTTGCATCTCTAACAACAATATTTCCATCAGCATCCTTAGACGCTGTATAACCTGAATTACCTAAGTTTCCTGTTTCACCAGGGTTGATTTGAGAATTAATTGCATCATAGTCAAACACTTTTGAATTATTAACTACATCTTCACCATATTTATTAGTTAAATCCTCAACAATTTGATCTAATTGGTCTTCGGGAATATCACCAATTATAAATAAGCTACCATCTTGTTCAATAATTTGATATCCTTCATTTTCTTGTATATTTTCTAAATTTTCATCTACTGTTTCACTGCCAGTATCAATTTGTGAATTGTTTAATTCATCATTTTCACTAACTTTTTCAGTTTCTTGTTCCTCAGTATCTACACTAGAATTTATTTCTGTGTTATCTGTAACTTCAATATCATTGCCAGTATCTACTCGTGGAACTCTTGAATCAATTTCTTCATTTATTCCAGTAGTTACTTCATTTTCTATAGTATTTACAGTAGAATCACTGACTGTATTATCTGTAACCTCTGTAGTACTGCCAGTATCAATTTGTGAATTATTTATTTCATCATTTTCACTAACTTTTTCAGTTTCTTGTTCCTCAGTATCTACACTAGAATTTATTTCTGTGTTATCTGTAACTTCAATATCATTGCCAGTATCTACTCGTGGAACTCTTGAATCAATTTCTTCATTTATTCCAGTAGTTACTTCATTTTCTATAGTATTTACAGTAGAATCACTGACTGTATTATCTGTAACCTCTGTAGTACTGCCAGTATCAATTTGTGAATTATTTATTTCATCATTTTCACTAACTTTTTCAGTTTCTTGTTCTTCAGCTGCACTAACACTTAAGTTTGTTTCTGTATCATTAGCAACTTCTATAGGAGCAGCATTGTCAACTTGTGGAACTCTTGAATCAATTGTTTCGTTTATTCCAGGAGCTGTTTGATTTTCAAACACACTAGATGTTTGAACATTCTCCTGTCCTAAATTAACATCTTGTGTTTGAGCTGCATCAGTAACTATAGCATCATTTTCTGCTTGCATAGAATTATAATCTACAACTTGTTCATTACTAACTGGATTAGTTGTATCTACAATATTATTTTCAGCTGCCATAGCTGGTGTTGCACCGAAAAACGTTCCAACAAGTGCTGCAGCAACAGCAATTCCTCCAAAATTTCTTTTAGGCCTATCAAATAATGCACGTAATCTACTTCTAATAGGTCCATCTGTACTTTCAGCTCTTAAATGTTTAGCATTTTTATACAAAATAAATTTCATATATACTCCTCCTACTTTCATTATACATTATTTTTCCGATAATTTGTCAATATAATAGCATAAATTAAAATAATGTCAAATTTATTTCACATTTAGCTCAATAGTTGACATTTTACCTTGATATATAAATTTTTGGAGAATGTTACTGTTGAGAGATTAGAAAAAAGATGATTATTCATTAAAGAAAATCATCTTTTTAAAATAATGTTAATTGGCTTGATTCATCCATACCATCTAATATTCCCATAGAACGAAGCTTTTCAATTAATGTTGATGAAAGTTTAGCTCTTTTTTGTAAATCTTCAATACTAATAAACTCACCTTTTTCTCTTTCTTCTACAATGTTTTTGGCAACAACTTCGCCTAGTCCATCAATGGCTCTAAATGGTGGAATTAAATTTCCATCATCGTCAATTACAAAGTCGTGATAATGACTTTTATATAGATTAACTGGTTTAAATTTAATATTACGGGCAAGTGCTTCTAGGGCTACTTTTAAGCACTCTAGAACTGATGATTCTTTATTAGTTGCATCATATCCTTTTTCATTTATTTCAATAATTCTTTGTTTTACAGCTTCATAGCCTTTTATCATAGCCTCAACATCAAAGTCGTCATATTCAGCAGAAAACTGCGCGGCATAATAAACGGCTGGCTTATGAACTTTATAATAAGCTAATCTAAAGGCATTAATTACATAAGCAACGGCATGGGCTTTTGGGAACATGTATTTAATTTTTCTACATGATTCTATAAACCATGGTTCAATGTCTGCTTTCTTTAATATTTCTACATATTCAGCCCATTGTTCTGGTTCTTTTGAAGCTTTACCTTTTCTGACAAATTCCATTATTTTGAATGCTTTAATTGGCTCTACTCCATGGTACATAAGATATACCATAATATCATCACGACATCCAATAACTTCACTGAACGGAACAACCCCTTGATCGATTAAATCTTTGGCATTACCATTCCATACATCTGTACCATGTGATAAACCTGATATTTTAACTAGTTCAGCAAAAGTTTTAGGTTTAGTTTCTTTAACCATCTGTAAAGTAAATGGAGTTCCAAATTCTGGGATACCTAGAGTTCCTGTGTCATTCATAATTTGTTCTTTAGTAACTCCTAATGGTTTTGGTGATAGGAATATACCCATAGTTTCTTTATCATCTAATGGTACTTTGGTTACATCATCACCGGTTATATTTTGAATTAATCTTAATTTTGTTGGTCCTGAATGTCCTAAAATATCTAGTTTTAGAACATCTTGGTCAATGGCGTGGTAATCAAAGTGGGTTGTTCGCCAAGCAGAGGTTACATCATCGGCTGGATATTGAAATGGGGTAAAATCAAAGACATCCATATATCCTGGAATAACAACTATTCCTCCTGGGTGCTGACCGGTGGTTCTTTTAACACCGGTACAGCCTTTAGCTAATCTTTCAACTTCGGCTGTCCGCATAGAAATTCCTTTATCTTCACAGTAACCTTTAACATAACCAAAAGCTGTTTTATCGGCAACAGTACCAATTGTTCCAGCTCTATATACATTGTCAACTCCAAATAATACTTTAGTATATTCATGGGCGGATGCTTGGTTTAAATCTGAGAAGTTTAAATCAATATCTGGTACTTTGTCAGCATGGAAACCTAAGAAGGTTGCGAATGGCATGTCTTGACCTTCTTTATTTAATTTTGTTCCACATTTTGGACAGTTCATGTCCGGTAAATCATATCCACTACCATAATCTTCTCCTAATGGTTTTCCATCTAATTCAAATATTGAATGTTTACAGTTTGGGCATACATAGTGAGGTGGCAAAGCATTAACTTCAGTTATTCCCATCATAGTTGCGACTAGTGATGATCCAACTGACCCCCTACTTCCTACCAAATATCCATCATCATTTGATTTTTTTACTAATTTTTGAGCAATTAAATAAATAACATCAAAGTTAGCTCCTATAACACCGGTCATTTTTTGTTTAACTTCTTCATCGGTTATATTTGGGTTTTCTTCTTTGAATAAATTTATTACACCTTCTTTATAACTTCTCATTACTTCATTTAATCTTTTATGAATTTTTACTTGATATTCTTCTTCTGATAAATTATCTTTTGAAGTTAGTTTTTTAATTGTATTAAATGGTTCATCACCATATAATTCAGAAGCAAGTCTTTCTTCTATATTATAAGGTAAAGGTTTACCATAAATACTTTCGGCTTTGTCATAAACCATATCAGTTGTTGTTTCTGTACAATTTGGTATTTTAGGTGCGAAAGGAATGCCACCAGTATCAATAATGACTTCAATTATCTCTATCATATCAGATATTTTATTTGGATTATCAATAACTATTTCTTCAGCTAACTCTTTAGGTAAGAATGAGAAGTCTTCTAGCATTTCTTCGGTTGTACGTAGGTGCTGGGAAGGAATTTGTTTAATATCTTTTTTGGCTAGAGGATGTCTTCCACCACCTGGAACTTTTTGATTAACAATAATTTCTCTATATATCGTGTCTTCCGGCTCTATTTGATGAACATCTCCAGTTGCAACAATTAATTTACCTGATTCTTTAGTAACTCTAATGATTTTTTTGATATGTTCTAAAAGTTCGGCTTTATTTGCGAAATCACCCATTTGAAGCAAGTGGTCATAAACAGCTGGGGGCTGAACTTCAACATAGTCATAGAAATTAATTAAGTTAGAAAGTTCTTCATCATTTTTACTTCTAGCTAATCTAAATATTTCACTTTCATAGCAGCCACTACCGATTAGTAGTCCTTCTCTATGTTTTTCTATTTCACTTCTTAATATTCTAGGGGTTTTATATAAGTATTTTGTGTTGGCCAGAGATATTATTTTGAATAGGTTTTTTAAACCTGTTTTATTTTTAGCTAAAATATTTACATGGTAACTAGTACCATATTTATGAATTTCGTCTTTTGATACTAATTTGTCTAAATCTTTAATTGTTTCAAAGTTTCTAGATACTAGTTTTTTTAACATTTTGTGGAAGACTAAGGCGGTTCCTTCGGCATCGTAATCTCCTCTATGGTGAGCAGATTCATCCCACGGAACATCATATCTTTTAACTAATGCGGATAAACTATGTCTAGAATATCCAGTATCTAAGGCTCTAGATAGTTCTAAAGTATCAATTACTGTATTTGTAAATTCACCTAAATTATATTTACTATGAGCCATAACTATAAATGAAACATCGAATTTAGCATTATGGGCAACCATAGGTAAATCTCCTACCCATTCTTTAAATCTTTTGACTGCAGTTTCTTCGTTATCTTTACCTTCTAGCATTTCATCAGTTATGTTAGTAAGTTCGGTGATTTTTGCGGGTAGTTTTCTGCCTGGGTTAATTAATTCATCAAATCTATCGGTTATTTCACCATTATCTATTTTAACGGCACCTATTTCGATTATTGAGTCGGCACCACCGGCATTAAATCCAGTTGTTTCTAAGTCAAATACAACATATGGTGTTTCTAATAGTTTTTTTTCTGTTGGTCTTAAAACTATATCTACGGTGTCATCGATTAGAGTTAATTCGGTTCCGTATAAGGCTTTGAATTTATCTTTTTCTTCTTTTCCTTTGTTGTATTTGGTTACTAGATTAAAAACATGTGGGAAGGCTTGACAGCCATTATGATCGGTAATAGCAATGGCTTTATGTCCCCAGTTCATGGCTGTTTGGACAAGTTTTACTTCATCGGCTACTCCATCCATTTGACTCATTTTAGTGTGGGCATGGAGTTCTACTCTTTTTCTTTCAGTTTCATCTTTTCTTACTTTATCTTCTTTCATAGATACGTTTATGTCTCTGGCATTTAAAACTATTTCACCAGAGTATTTATCGTTTTTAGTGTAACCTCTAATGATATAGTATTTACCTTCTTTTAAGGCTTTTTTGTATTTATTAAATTCGTCATCTTCCCTGCAGAATATTTTGCAATACATACTATCGGTACCATCAGTTAGTTTTAAAGTAATTATTTTAAAGTTACTTTTAGATGATTCAAAAATATCTATTCCAAATACTTTGGCATCCACAGTAACATTATCCATTTCAAAGGTGATTAGATTGATAGGAGTTGTCTCATCGGTAATTTCTTTTCCCATGATAAATGGGCTTTCTTTTTTTTCTGTAATTTTTGGAATTATTTTTGTTTTTTCTTTTTCAATTTCTTCTCTTAACTCTTGAGCTTTTTCTTCATCTATTTTTGTAATTACTTTTATTTTAAATCCAGCATTATTTAAATCTTTTTCTAAAGGTTTTTTAATGCTATTAAATTTCATTTCTTCAGCTTTATTAGTAAGTTCTATTAGTAAATTATCATCATCTAATTTTAAAGGGATGTTTACAAACGTTTTTAAAAGTGGGGCTTCTTTACTATAGTTTTCTAAAAAATGTATATAATAATCAGTTAATAAATCTATATCAAAACTTATTGTGCTTATTTGTGATTTAATAGATTTAACATTAAACCTTTGTTTTAGTTTTTGATTAAATTCTTCATATAGATTGAGTGGTAAAGGGGTGTTTAAAGATAGACAAAAAACATATTTATCTTTAGCTTTATTGCATACGATTTTATTTAATTTGCCATTTTTAAAACTGTTTCTTTTACTGTCATCTATCTTAATTTGGTTTAATAGTAACTGTAATTTATCATCCATTTTTAATCACCTTTTCTATTATAACACAAGGGTTTAAGTTTTTTCATTAAAACCGTATAAAAGTTTGCTTTACATTTTCTTTATACGTAATTTGTACGTTTATGTGGTGGCTATTTTATTTCTTTGAAGGTAATTTTTTTGAAAGATGTGGTAAGTAATATGAAAGATAATATATGATTGTTTTTTGAAAAGCGTAAAGCAAAGGTAAAGAAAAAAAGAACTATTTTAGGACTTTTTGTTTAGTTTTTGATAGTTCTTTATAATTTAGATTAAAATAAATTATGCGGTGAGGTATAGATACTTCTTTAATTAAAACATATACCTTTTCACCTAGTCTTAATTTTTCATTATGGCCTATGGCTTTTGCGTGAGCTAAATCTTGGGGAGTGACATGACCAATAATATTATTTGTTAATTTGATTTTAGTATCATAAGGTGTCATATCAATTATCTTTCCCTTATATATTTTTCCACAGTTTTCTTCATATTCTCTTTGCATGTATTCAGCCATTTTTAAATCTAAAACTTCTTTTTCAGCTTGGTCAGCTTCTCTTTCCATTTCAGAGTCATGAAGACAGATATCTGGAAGAATTTCATAATAACTAGATATTTTAGATAATGAATATTTATCATATGGATTTAGTAATCTATGAACCATTAAATCTGGATGTCTTCTGATTGGCGATGTGAAATGGGTATAATAATGAAGACCCAATCCATAATGTCTATCACAAGAACTAGAATATTTTGCTTTACTCATACTTGTTAATATTAAGTGAGAAATTATAGAATAATTTTCATTATTTTTAAATTGTTCTAAAAACATATTTAAATCACATGAATTATAATGATTATTTTTTATTTTATTTATTAAACTATCTATTTGTTCTTTTGGACACAGTTTTTCTTTTTTTAGTGTTTTTAATGCTTCGATTAAGTTATCATCGTTTGGATTTCCATGAATTCTATATACTTGTGGTGTTTCTAGCCATCTATAGTATTCGGCTACACAACTATTGGCTGCAACCATAAAGTTTTCAATTAATCTTTCACCTTTTTTTTGAATTTGAGGTTTAAATGATAAGGCTTCGCCTGTTGGTGAAGTAATAACTTTTATTTCATCTGATGCAAAATCTACTTTTCCATCTTTTTTATTCACTTTATTTAAAAGTTCTGATAGTTCTGCCATTGTTAATAGTTCATCAACATAATTTTCATATCCTTTAGGAATAATACCTTGTTCTAATATTAAATTGACATCATCATAATTCATTTTCTTTTTAGAATTAATGACACTATCATATATATTATAGTCAACTATTTCACCATTCGGACTTATAATCATATCCACTGTTTTAGTTAACCTATCTACTCCTTCATTTAATGAGCAAATGCCATTTGAAATTTGATGAGGAAACATTGGAATAACTGTATCGGCTAAATAAGCTGAGGTTCCTCTTTTTTTTGCTTCAATATCTAATGGTGTGTTTTCTTTAATGTAATAACTAACATCAGCAATGTGAACACTTAAAAAATAATAACCATTAACTGTTTTTACAATACTAATGGCATCATCCATATCTTTGGTATCTTTGCCATCTATGGTAAAGATTTTTTTATTTCTTAAATCTCTTCTTCCTTCAAACTCTTCTTCAGTTACTTTGTCTTTGATAGTTTTCAATTGTTCTATAACGTCTTCTGGAAAATCTTTTAAGAAACCATGTTCAGCAGCAATAACACTAATTTCAATATCTGGATCATCTTTATGACCGACAATTTTATCTATATGTCCCTCAAATATGGCTTTATTTTCTATAGTGGCAATTCTTTCTTTACCAATATCTACTAATACACGGTGTCCTGTGACAATTTGTTTTAATTCCTCTTTGGGACAAATGACAGTTACATTGCCATGAATAGTATATGGAATAAATTCGCCATCACCTGCATATTCAAAGATGGTTTTACCTTTAGCTCTTTTAATTATTTTTTCAACTTTAGCGTCAGCATAATTTGTTTTTCCATGATGAATGTCTTTTAAAACGACAGTATCACCTTCTAAGGCTCCATTTAAGTTTTCTTCATTTATTAAATATTTGATTTTATGGCCATTATATTCTATAAATACAAAGCCTTTACCAAGGTTATTTATGTGTATTTCTCCTTGGACTTTTCCTAATTGTTTTGAATCGAATCTTTTATAAAATCCATCATCATCTAAATATATTTTACCTTCTTCTTCTAATTCATTTAAGGCATTAATAAAAGAAGCTCGCATGGATTCGCCTTTGGCATGAATAGCCTTACAAAGTTGTTCCATGGTTTGCTTCTTTAAATCAACATTTTTAATAATTTCATTTTTTATTTCTTCTTTAGTTATTTCTTGCATTATTTCCCCACCCTACATTTTCATTATAACGGGTTTTTAAACATTTAACAATAGTTTTACAAGAGTTTCTAAAAATTGTTAAAAATAAAGATATATCTATCTTTTCCGGTTAGATCTTTTTCGGTGATGATGTTGGAATTGGGTAAATAAGTTTGGGCTAATTCAGTTATAGCTTTACTTTGTGTCATTCCTATTTCAAAGGCTATAAGGAATTTTTCTTTTAGATGAGGTTTTATATTTTTTAGTATTTCTTCATAAAAATATAGACCAAAATTATCTGCATATAAGGCTATATGTGGTTCATTATTTTTAACTAGAGGATCAATGATTTCATCTTTTGAAATATATGGTGGATTACTAATTATGATATCAAATTTTCCTTTTACATTTTTTAAGATATCACTTTGTTTAAATTCTATTTTAACATTATTTCTTTTAGCGTTTTCTTTAGCTACTTTTAAGGCTTTTTCAGATATGTCGGTGGCTAAAACATTACTAGGAATATGCTTGACTAAAGTAATGGCAATGGCACCACTACCGGTACCAATATCTAAAATATCTAATGGTTCTTTTAATTTTTTTGCATAATTAATGGTTTTCTCAACCAATGTTTCTGTTTCAAATCTTGGGATTAATACATTTTCGTTTACTAAAAGATTAATATCATAAAAATCAACATTACCTACAATATATTGGACAGGTTTCCCTTCTTTTAGTTTGTTTAAGCCTTCTTCTAATTTATCTTTTGGAAGATATTTTTTTAAGTATTCAACATCAGTCATTTAGGCCTCTTTTAATTTTCTGTTTTGGTCTTCTGTAATTAAAGCTTCAATTATATCATCTAGGTTACCTTCCATAACTCTATCTAAGTTTTTAGTAGTATAACCTATTCTATGGTCAGTTACTCTATTTTGTGGATAGTTATAAGTTCTTATTTTTTCTGATCTATCACCGGTCCCTATTTTACTTCTTCTTTCTGAACCTAGTTTTTCTTCTTGCTCTCTGATTTTTGCTTCGTAAAGTCTTGTTCTAAGCATCTGCATAGCTTTTTCTTTATTTTGAATTTGACTTCTTTCATTTTGACATGTTACAACGGTGTTTGTTGGTAAGTGGGTAATTCTTACCGCACTATCAGTTGTGTTTACGCACTGTCCGCCAGCACCTGTACTTCTATAGACATCGATTCTTAAGTCACTTGGATTTATTTCAACATCGACTTCTTCAGCTTCTGGCATGACTAATACTGTTGCGGTTGATGTATGTACTCTACCTTGTGTTTCGGTTACTGGTACTCTTTGAACTCTATGAGCACCTGACTCATATTTTAATTTTGAATATACACTATCACCTTTAACCATAAATTCAACTAATGGATATCCTCCAGCGTCTGAGTGTTCTTCTGATAATACTTCTATTTTCCATCCTTGTTTTTCAGCATATTTAGTATACATTCTATATAAGTCACCAGCAAAGATATTGGCTTCATCACCACCAGCAGCTCCTCTAATTTCAACGATAACGTTTTTACCGTCATTTGGGTCTTTTGGAAGTAAAATGATTTCAATTTCTTTTTCTAATTCTTCTTTTTCTTGATTTAATTTAGCAATTTCTTCTTTAGCAAATTCACCTAGTTCTGGGTCTTTTATCATTTCTTTAGCTTCTTTTAAATCTGATTCAATCTTTTTATATTTTTGATAAGCATCATAGGCATCTTTTAGAGAAGCTTGTTCTTTAGAGAGTTCTAAAGTTTTTTTGATATCACTTAAAACTTCTGGTTTACTTAATTCTTTTGACAATTCATTATATTTTTCTTCAATTGCGATTAATCTTTCTAACATTTTCATCACCTTTTTTTCGTATAAGATTATACTATATTTTATGATATTAGGCAAATGCGTATATTCAAAAAAAATGAGCATTTACTCATTTTTAATAAGATACTATTCTAAAAGCGTCAGATTCACTTCCTGAACCTTCTAACTGAATTGTTGATTTTAAGAATACCACTGGTCTAGGAGAATAACTTGAAGTACCATCAATTCCACCTTGAGCATTCATAGTTGTAACACCAATAAATCTATCATTATTTAAACCAACATGAACACCATTAGAAATATTAACTGGAGAATTAGTATCACTAGCATATGGATTTATAGTCCAATAGTATATTGGTCTATCTACTAAATAATTATCATTGCATCCATTGGGATTATCGTTTGAAGCAGTAAATGATGTACATAGTGGATTAGTACTTGCTTTTAATATATCAGTAACATTAGCTAGACCAACATTACCTGTCCATGTGTACATCTTTTCTCCAGCTATATTTTTTTCCATACTATCAGCTTGCACGCCACCTTGTTCAAAATATTCTACGGCTCCTATATTAAAAGAATGTTCTATCATTTGTTCTTTTGCTGTACTATTTATATTATTTACATAATAATCATCATTTAAATATATTTTTATAGAAGAGTCTTCGGTTACTGTTCCTCTTCCACTTGGTGTTATAAATTCACCATCTATAGCCGCATATACTGAACAGCCAGATTCTGGTGCGTCACAAAAAGTATTATTATTGTTTTCTGTTCGCCTGTTTGCTTCATCATAAACCCTAGGCTCTAAAAGTTCTTCTTTAATTATTTTATATGTTCCATCTTGCTCTTTGGCAATAATTCTCCAAGTTTCTCCATTGAATGTTATATAGTTATTTGGATTTTGTCCTCTATAAATATATCTACCTGCTTCATATTCATCAGTGTATAATCCGTCTCCTGATGTTACTACTTCTACTTCTTTTCCACCTAATAATATATTATTTGCACCCGGAACTACTTCTGTTCCTTTTTGAGCATAATCTAAAGTCATTTTTAAAGTACTATCTAAAATATTAGGTTGACTTGTTACATTTGGATTATATGTTACTTTTACTTTCATGGTTGCAGTTTCGCCAACATTTAATTCATCTCCTTCATTTACTCCTGATGTTTCAAAAAGAATAGCTGAATTACTCGCATCTGTTTTTGTTATTGTTTTTAAAACTGCATCTATAGTACCTTGATTTACTATAGTTATATCATAAGTTATGGAATCTCCAGGAGATTTTAAACTTACTCCAAAAGTAGCTGATGTATCATTATATGTTGTTACTTCTGTTTTATTTTCAGCTGTTCCTATAATACTATTTGGAGTTATACTTGTTATTTTTACTAAAAAGTTACTTGCTATATTAGATGTTCCTGATATTTTAAGTTGGCTAGAAAATGCCGCATACCCTACTCCCATTATTACTAATATCGCACATAATCCTATAATAATATAATTCCTATTAGTTCTGTTTAATTTTCTATTCATTTTCATACACTCCTTCTATTTTAATAATATCACATTTTCTTTTAAAAGTACATATATTAAATGTAGTACATTCAATATATGAGCATGTGACAATAATATTGGTGATAAATAATGAAAATCGATAAAAATAATAATAAGTACATTTATGTGATTGTTGGAAAAAATATTAAAAGAATTAGGAAAGAACATCATTTAACACAGGTCCAGTTAGCTGATTTAATTCAATATAATGAAGGAACTATTGCGAATACAGAAAATAACAGTTATCAAACTTTTAGTTTAGAATTTTTATATATTATTTCAAAAAAATTAAATGTGTCTATGACAGAATTTTTTAAAGATATAAATTAAAAAACGAACCTTTAATGGTTCATTTTTTATACCTTTTTAATAAAGTTTTACTTTCAATATTTTGTCCCCAGTTAATTGGAGATATTGATATTTCATCAGTTAATATTGAAAGTTTATCTTCAATTTCATTATATCTTTGATATGCTTTTTCTCTTTGTTTTATTTCTTTATCATAATTATTTTTAAGATAATTTACTGGATAAAAACAGATGCTATCTATAAACATTGCTTGGTTAATTTCATTCGAATATTCTTTAGCTTCTTCATATGTTTCAAATATATCATTTACTTCAATTTCTTTTCCTAAATCAGAATACTCTATTTGAAATAATGTATTTACATAAAATGGTAAAATTGCTTTATAAGTAATTATGTGGCTAGCATCATATTTTATTTGTTCTTTTTTTTCTTTGATATAGCCTTTCGTTACAATATAAGCTGTAACATCATAATATTTATCAAAGTCATCATAACTCGTTTGTTTTAAAATAGGAATTAAAACATATTTAGCTGGAAGATATTCAAAATTTGATAAATCAAAACTTTGATTTTCTAAATTATATACTATATCTGTCATATTTTAATCTAAGTCTTCTTCATCTATAATTGTTAAATCATCGTCTAAATCTTCAACATCTTCAACGTCGTCTAAATCTGTATCATCTAATTCAGAATCATCATCCATATCATGCATGTCTTCATCTGCCATATCATCTAATTCATCATCTAACTCTTCTTCTGTTTCAGTTAAATCTTCTTCATCTTCTGTTTCATCTTCTAAAGATACTTTGACTGAGTGACGATCTCTTAAATCCCATGTAGCATCATCTAATAAAATGAATGTTTTATCAGTTGTTAAACTTGTATAAAAGTCTCCTATTTTATTTGCATAATCTTCATCTGATAGTTCTAATAGTTTACAAATTTTTTTGAAAATTTCTGGAGTACTTAGACTTTTATTTTCTTCTTTTAAAATCATTGTTGCTAAATCAGTGAATGAATAAAGCTCTAATTCATCTTTTGACATTTTTGATAATTTCATAATATACCTCCTAAATTATCTTAAGAATTAATCTTAGAACATTGTATCATATTCTATCTATGTGTCAAGGGAAAATTTTAATTTATATATAAAAGTGTCAAATTCATTTTCGTTTATCTTTATTTTATATACTATTTTTAACTCATTATATTTTTTTATTAATTCTGTGGTTAATGTTTCTATTTCAAATGTTCCATATTTATTTATATATATTCCTTTGGTTTTTATACCTTTTTTTAAATTTAATTTTAAATAGTAGTCAGTTTTTCTTTCAATGGTTATTATACTATCTAAAGTTATTTTTGTTTGGACTTTTTCATCTAGGTAGATAATTTGATTATCTTTTTTTATACCTTTACCCTTAAATTTATGTTTTTCTTCTTTATTTTCTAATATGCTTTCTATGCTTATTTTACTCATATTTATAACCTCGCACACAAATTATAACATAGATATATTTTTTTTACTTATATTTTTTCAAATTTTTCTAATAATAATCTTAGAAAGCGAAGTGATTTTATGAAAAAGAAAAAATCAAAAAAATGGTTATTTATTATATTTGGAATAATTTTCTTTTTTATTATTATTTACTTCGGTATATATTTATATGCAAAAATGCAGCCAAAATTACCAATTACAGGTGCGAATGGCTATCATTTATATGATATTAATGAAAATATTTATACTGCAAGTTCTGATAAGAGTGTTAGTTTAAATGATATATCCAAAGATTTAATTAATGCGACCATTTCTATAGAAGATAAAAATTTTTATAAGCATCAAGGATTTGATTATCTTAGAATTATAAAGGCAATGTTTGTTAATATTAAATCTGGTGAGACTCTACAAGGTGCATCAACAATTACCCAGCAATATGCAAAGAATTTATTTTTAGATTTTGACAAGACTTGGGACAGAAAAATTAAAGAAGCCTGGATTACTATTAGGCTTGAAACACACTATAGCAAAGATGATATTTTAGAAGGTTATTTAAATACGATTAATTATGGTGGTATATTTGGAATTGAAAATGCTTCTAAGTATTATTTTAATAAAAGTGCGAAGGAGCTTAATTTAGCTGAAGCTAGTATGCTTGCTGGAATACCAAAAAATCCTAGTAAATATTCACCATTAATTAATGAAGAAAGTGCAAAATCAAGGCAGAAAATTATTTTAAATTCAATGGTTAAAAATGGATATATATCAGAGGCGCAGGCGGATAAAGCTTATAATACTGAGCTTAATTATGAGAAAAGTGATGATAGTGACAATTTAAAAATGATGATGTATTATCAAGATGCAGTTATGAATGAACTAAAAAGTATTAAAACAATTCCCTCTTCTTTTTTAGAAACTGGTGGATTAAAAATTTATACTAATTTAGATTTGAAGGTACAGAAAGCTTTAGAAGATAGTGCGAATAAAAATATTACAAATGATGATATTCAAATGGCTGGTGTAGTAATGGATCCTAAAACAGGTAAAGTTTTAGCTTTATCTGGAGGAAGAGATTATAATAAAAGTCAATATAATCGAGCAACAATGGCCAAAAGACAGGTTGGCTCTACTATTAAACCATTTCTATATTATTCAGCTTTAGAAAATGGTTTTACTCCTTCAACAACATTTACTAGTGAAAAGACTACTTTTAGTTTTTCTGGCAATAAAACTTATACACCTAAGAATTATAATGACGAATATGCGAATGGTCCGATTAGTTTAGCTGCGGCAATTAGTTATTCTGATAATGTGTATGCAGTAAAAACACACTTGTTTTTAGGTGATGATGCTTTACCCGATATTTTAAAAAGAGTTGGTATTAATGAAAAATTAAACACTTTACCTTCTTTAGCTTTAGGAGCGGAGGAGATTAATATGATGGACATGATGGCAGCTTATAGTACTTTAGCTAATGAAGGATATAAAGTTAAACCTTATTTTATAAACAAAGTTACAGATATGGATGGAAATATTTTATATGAATATAAACCTAATTTAGAAAATGTTTTAAATAAAAATACCGTGTATATTTTAAATGAACTTTTAACAACAACTTATGCTGCTGAATTTAAGGATTATAATGTACCAACTTGTTTAAGTATTGCTCCTAAGATGACACATAAATATGCGATTAAATCAGGGACAACAAATACTGATAATTTGATTTTTGGTTACAATAAGGAACTTCTGGTTGGAATGTGGACTGGTTATGATGATAATAAAGATGTTTCTAGTAAGGATAGTTCGAATTTAAAAAACACTTGGGTAGATGTGATGGAAACTTGTTTAGAAGGAAAAAAAGATGAAGAAACTTGGTATGAAACACCAAATAATATTGTTGGGGTTGCCATTGATCCTATCAGTGGTAAAGCAGCTACAAATGGTTCTAAGGCAAAGGTTTTATATTATATAAAAGGTACAGAACCAACAGAAAACAAAAGTTCTTTAGACGATTCTATTCCAACTGTAAAATTAGAAGAATAAAAAAGTGTATAACAGTTTGTCATTAATTAAATAACTGAATTACAGGGTGTGTCAAGAAAAGTGTGTAAGTAATCAAAATATCATATATAAAATTATCAAAGAACTTAATTACAATATTTA
>CALVRC010000024.1 GCA_944358445.1 uncultured Bacilli bacterium | reverse complement strand
CATAATAGTAGTAGGAAGGAAGTAAACAAATGAATAAAAGATTAAACAGAACTAATAGAAATTATATAATAATGGGATTATGTGCAATATTAGTCATAATGGGAGTAGGATATGCAGCATTCCAATCACAATTAAAAATATCAGGAACATCAAATATAGCAAGTAATTTTTTAGTAAAAATAACTGGAATAGAAGTATCAAGTAAAAGTGGAGGAGCTGCAGATAAACCAGATGTAACAACTTATAATGATACAAGTGCAACATTTGGAACAACATTGCAGTCTCCAGGAGATTCAATAACATATGATATTACTATCGAAAATCAGGGAACTATAGATGCAGTATTAAAAACAATAAGTAAAACAGATGCAAGTAATAGTGCAATTTTATTTGAGACTTCAGGAGTAAATGAAGGAGATCCTTTAAATGTAGGAGAAACTGCAACTATGCAAGTAAAAGTGACATACAATACTGCTGTAACAAGTCAACCTGCTGATTTAGATAGTACATTAAAAGTAGATTTAACATATGAACAAGGTAATGGAAGCATTGTAGGACCAGGGCCTGGAGATATATTAACTACAGAAGATTTAAAAGATTTGGTTGTTACTGAGGGTGATGGATTGTATGCAGATGAATATGAACCAGGGAAATATACTTATAAAGGAGTAAATCCAAATAATTATATAACTTTTAATAATGAAATGTGGAGAATAATTTCTATAGGGGCTGATAATACATTAAAGATAATGAGAAATGAAAGTATTGATAATATGTCTTTTGATTCTGGAGATAGTAATGCATGGGAAACATCAGATATAAAAACATATTTAAATGATACATATTTACCAACAATAACAATAAATAAGGATAAAATAGTATCACATACATGGAGTATAGGTGGAGTAACATATAACAATACTGATTTAGCTGGACAAATAAATGATGAAAATGGAACACAATCCCAAAATGCAAGTGTAGGAACAATAACAGCAAGTGAATATTTAAGAGCAAATACAAATAAAGAACAATGTGAAAATATGAATATAAATAATACAAATAGAGCAACATGCTTAACAACCAATTGGATGTATGGTATTGTACCATCTGGAGGTTATTTATGGACTATTTCTCCTGATGACGGTAATAATAGATTTGTTATAGTTGTTGAGGGTAGCAGTAGTTATGCAGGTTACATGCCTGGGCTTACAGCGAGAGTTTCAGTTGCTGGTATTTCCCCAACTCTATATCTAACATCTTCTATCACTTTAACAGGAGATGGAACTGAGGGTAATCCATATGTGATTACAAATTAATGGACTGTGTATAATATGGTGTGCAAATTAAAGTACACCATATTTTTATATGGAATATTGTGTTATTTAAATGTTTATATATATTAACACATATGTTAATATATATTTAAGAGAGTTTGATAAATACTAAAAGTAAATATCATGGCACCTTTTGATTAGAAAATATGGAGGTGTTAGTATGGCGAGATTTAGATTTAAAGATTTATTAAATGATTATTTAGAATATTCACATATTTCAAATAAAGAATTTGCTAGTAGATTAGGTATTACACCAAAACATTTAATAGATATATTATCTGGTAAGCAAGGTTTATCAGCTGAAGTTATTGAAAAAATTAGTATGGTTACGGATATTCCTATAGAATATATTTATAGAATGGAAGCTGATAGTTTTTTGGAAGATGATATAGAAAATTATTTAAAGGTTCATAATTTAACGGAAACCGAATATTTAAAAAAATGGGAATATAAATTTTTAATTAAGAACAATTATATTGAATTTACTGATACTGCAAATAAAATGAATATTATTAAGGATATTTTACTTTATTTAAGAGTTCCTACTATTGAACAAGTTTCTAAAATTGATGAGAATATTTATTATAAAAGTAAGAATGATAAGCCGGAGTTACTTTTACTTTGGCTTGAGAAGTGTTACAGAAAAATGCTTGATGAAAAGGTTTTAGAATATAAGAAAGAAAATATTGTGAATTTGGTTAATTATATAAAAGAAAAAGCTAAAGAAAATATGTTTGATGAAGAAAATTTAATTAAATATTTTAATAAAAATGGGGTTTATTTGGTTATAGAAGATGATGTCCCAGGTTCTAAAATAAGAGGAGCTTTTAGAGTTCACAGAAATGCGCCTGCTATTTATATTACAAGAAAGCATAAGAGAATTGCGGATATATATTTTGCTTTATTACATGAAATTGCTCATTTAAAAAGTGATTTTAATAAGGCAAAGGCTCAAAATATTATTTCTTATGATGAGGATATAGAAAATAAGGCAGATGCTTTAGCTTATAATTATATGGTAGATGATGAATATTATAATAATGTTTGTAAAAAGTATGATTATGATATAGAAAAAGAAAAAAAAATATCCTAAGAGTTTTGTTGTATATAGATTAGCAAAAGATAAGGTTTTACCTTATAAAAGTAAAATATATCAAAAATATAATTTTCTTTTAAAGAAAAATAGTATATAATTGATATAGAAAGTGGGGAAGAATATGAAAAAAGGTTTTACACTTATTGAAGTACTTGCAGTTATTGTTATTTTAGGATTAATAGCTTTGATTACAACACCTATTATTTTTAATGTTGTTGATGATTCTAGGATGAATGCTTTTACGAGAAGTGTTGAAGAAATGAAAAATGTTATTGATATGGATTATAATGAATATGCTAGAGGTGGTGTGGTAGAATATAAGTATGAAAATAATAAACTCATTTGTGTTATGTGTGATAGTGGCGATGATTTAGAATTAGATTTTACAGGTGAAATTGATGGAGCTAAAGGTACTTTTACTAATACTGATGGTAAAATTACATTAGAGGTAGAAAATGACCGTTATAAAGCAACTGATAATGGTAATGGTAAGGTTGTAACTGAAAAAAAATAGTAATAAAAAAATTATCCCTTAATATAATTAAGTAGAAATGTACTAGGAGGGATAATAATGATTAATAAAAGAAGTTTATGGTTTTTAACTTTATTTAGTTTGATTTTAGTACTTAGTGTTTATTATATTACAATGCCAAGTGAACTTTTGATGGCAACTAATAATGGAAGTAAGGAAGAGGCAGAAACTGTTTCAGCAAGTGCAGAAAATGAAGAGAGTGCAGAACTAGTTGCTTTAAGAGTGGAATCGGAAGAAAAAATGCTTGATGAGATTACTGAATTGAAGAAAGTTTTAACGGATTCTAATTCAACTACTGAGGAAAAAAATGAGGCTTTTGAAAAGATGCAAACTTTAAATAAAAATAGAGGGAATGAAGAGTCTATAGAAAATAAAATTAAAAATGAATTTGATTTGAAATCTTTTGTTAGTATTGATGAGACTAGTGTAACTGTGGTTATTGATAGTAAAGAACATGATAAGGCTTTGGCTAATAAAATTATGAGATCTGTTCAAGAGGAATTTGAAAATTCTATGAGTATATCTGTTAAATTTCAAAAATGACTTTCTCTTATGAGAAAGTTTTTCTTTGGGTTTTTTTCCTTTCACTTATAACGTTGGAGTGCATACAATAATATGAGTAAATATAAACCATCCCGCCTTAGGAAAGTGAGGGAATTTATGAAGAAGGGAATTTTAACTAATAGGGAACGTGAGGTCTTTGAATTACTTATTCAGAATTATACTACAAATGAAATAGCAGATATTCTTAAAATTAGTGATAAAACTGTTAGGAATCATATTTCTAATGCTATGCAGAAACTTGGTGTTAAGGGCCGTGCGGGTGCTGTAATTGAGTTGCTTAGACTCGGAGAACTTTCATTATAAGGTCATAAAAATGGCCTTTTTTTCATATGCTTTAAATGGGTGATGGTATGTTAAAAAAAATCTCAATTAGAAAAATAATACTATCTAGTTTGGCTTTGTTTGCCATGTTTTTAATTTATATTATTCCGGCTAATGAAAATACCTTGAATATAAAAGAAGAACTTGAATATGTTAATACTAATATTGAGAGTTCTCCTATATTTTTGATGGATCAAAATAGTTATGTGGCTTTAACTAGTGTTGCTGTTAATGATACAAATATTGAAAATAAAGCTAGACAATTAATTAAAGTTTTGACAATTGGTGGTATGGATAGTAAGATACCTAGTGGTTTTAGTGCAATTATTCCTCCTAATACGGAAGTTTTAAGTTTGAGTTATGAAAATGGAGTTATTAAGGTTGATTTTTCCAAGGATTTGCTTAATATTTCTGAAAAATTAGAAGAGAAGATGGTGGAAGCTATTGTTTATACTTTGACTTCTATTGATAAGGTTGATGGGGTAATTATTTATGTGGAGGGTGATATTTTAACAAAATTACCAAAGACTAAGATTAATTTACCATCTACTTTAGATAAGACTTTTGGAATTAATAAGGAATTTGATTTAACTAGTACTAAAGATATTACTGATGTAACTATTTATTATATTAATCAAATTAGTGATAATTATTATTATGTTCCAGTTACAAAATATATTAATGATGATAGGGATAAGGCTAGTATTATTATTGATGAATTGTCGCGTAATTTTAACCCTAATAAAAATTTAATGAGTTTTTTAAATGATGGAACAAAGCTTGTTTCTAGTGAGGTTAAAGATGGATATATGTATTTAAATTTTAATGAAGATATTTTAAATAGTTCAGTTAGTGAAGATATATCTAAGGAGACTTTGGATATGATAACTCTTTCTATTGGGGCAAATTATGATGTTAAGGAAGTTGTTTTTAATGTTGGTGATAGAGAGCTTTATAAAATCGCTCTGTAAAGAAGTTGTTTAGTAACATAAAATGACTTCTTTTTTATTTTTTAATGTGCTAAAATTATGGTAGATGATAATTGGAAACATTTTTATAATAGAATTGGGGATTGCTTTATGGAAGATATTAATAAAAAAATAAAGATTTTAGATAAGTATTTTAGAGCGGCTAATTATTTGTCTGCTTGTCAGCTTTATTTATTAGATAATCCACTTTTAAAAAGCGAGCTTAAGAAGGAGGATTTGAAAAAGAAAGTTGTTGGTCACTGGGGAACTGTACCATCACAAAACTTTATATATGCTCATTTGAATAGATTGATTAAAGATAATAATTTAAATATGATTTATATTTCTGGTCCAGGACATGGAGGAAATAGTCCGCTTTCTAACGTTTATTTAGAAGGAACTTATAGCGAAATTTATCCTAATATTACTATGGATGAGAAGGGATTAAGAAAGTTTTTTAAACAGTTTTCTTTTCCTGGTGGGGTACCTAGTCATGCGGCACCAGAAACGCCTGGTTCAATTAATGAAGGGGGAGAGTTAGGTTATTCTTTAGCCCATGCTTTTGGGGCTGTTTTAGATAATCCTAATTTAATTGTTGCTTCTGTTATTGGTGATGGTGAGGCTGAAACAGGTCCGCTTGCTACTTCATGGAATGGTCATAAATTTATTAATCCTAAAACTGATGGAATTGTTTTACCTATTTTAAATTTAAATGGTTATAAGATAAGTAATCCTACTATATTTGGAAGAATGAGTGAAAAAGAGTTAGGAAGTTATTTTTATGGTTTAGGATGGCATCCTTATTTGGTTGAATCTGAAGATATTAATATTTTGCATAAAAAAATGTATTATACTTTGGATAGGGTTTTGGATGAGATTAAAGCAATTAAGAGTGGCAAATATGATGGCGATATAGTATATCCAATGATTATTCTTAAAACTCCTAAAGGTTTTACTGGGCCTGATGTTGTTGATGGAAAAAAAATTGCTGGAACTTTTAGGGCTCATCAGGTACCTATTCAACCGGATAGTGAGGAACACATTAAGCAAATTGAATCTTGGCTCAGAAGTTATAAACCAGAAGAATTATTTGATGAAAATGGAAAATTAAATGATGAGATTAAAGAAATTATTCCTAATGGTAAATATAGAATGGGCGCTAATCCTAATGCGAATGGAGGATTGCTTAGAAGAATAATTAAACTGCCTGATAGGTTTGAACTTGAAGTTAAGTTTGATAAAAGAGGAACTTATAAAACTCAAGATATGTTAGAACTTAGTAAATATATTAGAGATGTTTATAAGTTAAATGATAATTTTAGATTATTTTCTCCTGATGAGGCTATGAGTAATAGACTTTATGAAATGTTTGATGCAACTAATAGAGACTGGCAAGAAGAAATTAAAGATGGTGATGAGTTTTTAAGTAAAGATGGACGAATTATAGATAGTTATTTATCAGAACATTTTTGTGAGGGATTGTTAGAGGGATATTTACTTACAGGCCATCATGGTGTATTTGTTAGTTATGAAGCTTTTATTAGAGTAATTGATTCAATGGCTTCTCAGCACGCTAAATGGTTAAAGGTTTGTCAAAATTTAAAATGGAGAAGAGATATTTCTTCACTTAATTATGTACTTACTTCTAATGTTTGGCAACAAGATCATAATGGATATACACATCAAGATCCTGGTTTTTTAAATCATATGGCTACTAAGAAAGGTAATGTTGTTAGAATGTATTTACCGGCAGATGCGAATATGCTTATTACTTGTTTTGATGAGTGTATGAAAAGTAAAAATTTAATTAATACTATAGTTGCTTCTAAACATCCATCTTTACAGTGGATTAGTATGAAGGAAGCTAAGGAGGAATTCGATAAAGGTTTGGCAGTTTGGAAGTGGGCATCAGATGATAATCCTGATTTGATTATGGTATCTATTGGTGATTGTCCTACTTTAGAATCTTTGGCAGCAACTAAAATATTTAAAGAAAAATTTCCTGATTTAAAGGTTAGATTTGTTAATGTTGTAGATTTAATGTGTCTTAAGAAATCTTTAGAATATTCTAAATCACTTAGTGATGAAGAATATGATAAGGTATTTACTAAAGATAAACCTATTATTGTTAATTTCCATGGATATCCTTCTTTGATTTATGAGTTTACTTATTTTAGACATAATAAAAATATGATTGTGCATGGTTATGAGGAAGAAGGAACAATTACAACTCCTTTTGATATGAGAGTTTTGAATGAGATTGATAGATATCATTTGGTGATTGATATGGTTAAGAGTCTTAATTTGGGCTTTAAAGGTGAAGAGGTTATTAAAGAGATGCAAGATAATCTTAATAAGCATCATGAATATATTAGAGAGTATGGGGTAGATATGCCAGAAATATCAGAATGGACATGGTAATAGATGTTAGACATATTCAAATAATTTGAATATGTTTTAATTTTGTTATTTTGCTTTTTTGGGTTATAATATATTTGGTGAAGAAAATGGCTGGAAGAGATAGATATAAACTTGTTTATCATTATACAAAAGGTGGAGAGAAAATATTTGAGTTAAATTATGAAGATGGTAATTGTCGCAAAGCTTTTACGCTTACTGAGATTGATATGTTTACAACTAATTTTGCTAATGAAGAGGAACTTGAAAAAGCTCTTAATTTAGTTTTTTCGGGTTATGAGGATGGATATTTTTCTATTGAATATAATAGTAAAGGAACTTTGACTTCGATGGAGATTGCTTTTAGTGATATGCTTTTTATAAGAGAACTTGCTGGTAAAAATCTAAGAGAATCAAAAGTCTCTAAAACAGATATAAATATTTATATGAGATGGATGCTTAATAAATTGGAGAAAGATGCTGAATTTTTAAAGTATATGTATACTCATAGATATATTAATGAGTATTTTAAATATGCTTTTAGTAATTATTTAATGCTTAAGAATTCTGATGAAAAAGATGCTCAAAGTTCATTGTGGCAAGCAGAAGTCAAACTTAGAAAAGAATTTATGAGATATAAGACGGTTAGAGGATTGGAAATGGGCAGAAAAAATTTTGAATTAGAAAAGCAAAATATGTATGTTTCTTATAATCATAATGGTTTAACACTCGCAGAAAGAGCAAGACTTGAATATGAGCTTAATCATCCTAAACAAGAAAAGAAAATTAAATCCAAGAAGAATGATACTATTGAAGAGCAATTACCACTTTTTGATTCAGAAATTTATACCGAAAATAAAGGTAAAAGAACTCGAAAATAGTTCTTTTATTATATTATGTGTGGATTTTTGATTTTTAATGGGTGGTTTTAGAAAATGTATTTTTTTTAAAAATATAATATAATTAATATGAGGTGAAAGAATGGAGAAAGAAATATTTAGAGGTGTTGGTACAGCTATAGCAACTCCTTTTACTGATGATGGTGTTAATTATGATGAGTATGGAAAATTATTAGATGATCAGATAGACGCTGGCGTGAGTGCAGTAATTGTCTGTGGAACTACTGGAGAGTCTGCTACTATGAGTGAAGATGAAAAGAAAAAATTGATTAAATATACGATTGATAAGAGTAATAATAGAATTAAAGTTATTGCTGGAACTGGATCTAATAACACAATGCAGGCTATTAAGATGAGTAAATATGCGGAAGAAGCTGGAGCTGATGGACTTCTTATAGTTACTCCTTATTATAATAAAACAACGCAAGATGGCTTGATAGCTCATTATAAAGCGATTGCTGATTCGGTTGATTTACCAATTATTTTATATAATGTTCCATCTAGAACAGGCGTTAATATATTACCTGAGACTTGTTATAAATTATCTCAAATAGATAACATAGTTGGAATTAAGGAGGCTTCTGGTGATATATCACAGGTGGCTAAAATAGCTAATTTATGTGGTGAAAACTTTTCTATTTATTCTGGTAATGATGATCAAGTAATTCCAATTTTATCATTGGGTGGTAAAGGTGTTATATCAGTTTTATCTAATGTTATGCCTGAATATACAGTAGAGATGGTTAATAGTTATTTGAATGGTTATACTGTTCAAGCTGGAAGGATGCAGGTAGAAGCTATTGATATGATAAATGCTTTATTTTGTGAAGTAAATCCTATTCCTGTTAAATATGTTTTAAATAAAATGGGATATGATTTTGGTAAACCTAGACTTCCTTTAGTAGAACTTTCTGATAGTAGTAAAGAGAAAGTAGATAAGGTTTTAAAAAAATATATGTAAAAAGAAAAAACTAGATAGTAGTTTTTTTTGCATCAAATAAATTTTTTATATCTATATTTAAGGCATCAGCAATTCTACCAATGATTATTAGTGTAAAGTATTTGTTAGGATTCGCACTTTCTATTTGGGAAACATAATGCATATTAACCCCAATCATATCTGCTAATTCTTGTTGAGTTAAACCGGCTAATTTTCGGTATTTTTTAATGTTTTTTCTTACTATATCATAATAATAGTAGTCATCATGAAATTTAATTTGATTATTCATTTGTTATCACCCAATATTATTATTTCAAACTACTGGTGATAATTATATGCACTGATAGTTTGAATTTGTGATATAATGTCTTAAAGATAAGGATTTAACAAATAGTTTTATCTATTTTGAATATTTATTTGTGAAAAAAGTCATAATAGTAGTAAAGAGAGAGTGTATAAAAATGAGAAAAAAATTAAATAGTAAACAGAGAAACTATATTATAGTTGGATTATGTATGGTACTTGTCATTATGGGAGTAGGGTATGCGGCATTCCAGTCACAGCTTAAAATATCAGGAACATCTAATATAGCATCTAACTTCAATGTTAAAATAACAAGTATAACTCCAAATAGTATTATAGGAACAGCTGAAAATAAAACAGAAGTAACAACATATAATGATACATCAGCTACTTTTGGAGTAAGTTTAAAATCACCTGGAGATTCAATCACTTATGATATAACTATAGTAAATCAAGGAACAATAGATGCAGTTTTAAAAACAATAACTAAAACAGATGCGAGCAATTCAGCTATTCTTTTTGAAACATCAGGAGTAAATGAAGGAGACGAATTAAAAGTAGGGGAAACAGCAACCATGAAAGTTAAAGTAACATATAATCCATCTGTAACAAGTCAACCTAATATTTTAGATAGTACTTTAAAACTAACACTAGATTATGCACAAAAAGGAACAGAAGTAATGCCAGGCACAAATAATATATTATTAGGCGGAAAAGAAGTAGAGATAGTAACAGAAGGAGACGGATTGTATGTTGATAGTACAAGAGCAGGAAGATATGTGTATAAAGGTGCGAATCCTAATAATTATATTACCTTTAATAATGAGACTTGGAGAATAGTAGCTAAAGAAACTGATGGAACTTATAAGATTGTAAGAAATGAATTACTACCAGATCCAATGCCATTTGATAATGATAATTTTAGAGATAAAGAGAGTAATGGTGCAGGAGGAACTTACTGTGCAAATTCTTCATATGGATGCAATGCATGGGCAGCTAATAAAAATTTGATTGGTAGTCCAGCTGAATTTACAAATACTAGGCAAACAGGTACAGTACTTTTAGATTCAAGTTTAAATACATATTTAAATACAACATATTTAAATAGTATACAAACAAATGCTGATAAAATTGTAAGTCATAATTGGGGAGTAGGTGCAATTTATACAGATGCGAGTTTTGAAGATGATGATGATATGGATATAAGTGAATTTGTAGATGAAGAAACTAAACATTTTTGGAACGGGAAAGTGGCTTTACTTTCGCCTAGTGATACTTATCTTGCAGCAAGTAATGAAGAATTATGCGGTACTTTAGATAGCAATTATGATAATATGGATATATGTGGAGCAAATAATTATTTAATAATACCTGAATCTGAGAAATATTGGTTAACTTTGTCACCTACTTGTAATACTACATTTTATGTAAATGAGGTAGGTGGGGCAAATCTTCGTTCTGGATATTATGCTGATGAAGAAGATTTTATTCGTCCTGCTCTTTATCTTTCATCATCAATACAGCTACAGGGTACAGGTTCAGAGTTAGATCCATTTATAATTATAAATTAAAGTGTTAACTAAAATAAATAAGCTTAAAAAGTTTATTTGTTTTTTGTTATTTGTGGTATACTAGTTAATGTAGGTGATGATATGAAAGAGGCTTACAAGTTTTTGGATTATTTAAAATATGAAAGAGGTTTTTCGGATTATACTATTAAAAGTTATAGGGAAGATTTGATTGAATTTTATGACTTTGCTAAGGAAAATAATGTTGATATTGATTTAGTTAGAAAATATTTAAGAGAGTTATATGAAAAAAAGTACAGTAACAGATCAATATCTAGAAAGGTTAGTTCACTTAAAAGTTATTTTAAATATTTGGAAAGCGAAGGTATTATTAAAGATAATTTTATGAGATTAATTAGTAATCCAAAGATAGAAAAAACATTACCTAATTATTTGAATTATGAAGATTTAGAAAAGTTATTAAATTATCCTGATAGAAATAATAAATATGGTTTAAGGGATGCTTTAATATTAGAGATGCTTTATTCTAGTGGAATTAGAGTTAGTGAACTTGCTAATATGAAGGTTAAAGATATTGATTTTAATGAGAAAAAAATATTGATATTGGGTAAAGGTAATAAGGAAAGATATGTTTATTTTGGAAGTAAATGTATGGATTTACTTAATAAGTATTTAAAGTTGGATCATAAGGATAGTCCTTATTTATTAATAGGAAAAAGAGCGGAAAAATTAAATGAAAGAGAAATTAGAAGTATAGTTACTGAGAGTGCTAAAAAAGCTGGCATTTCGGTACATGTTACTCCTCATACATTAAGACATACATATGCGACACATATGTTAAATGATGGGGCAGATTTAAAGAGTGTTGGTGATTTACTTGGACATGAGAGTTTATCAACTACACAAATTTATACGCATGTTTCTAATGAAAGATTAAGACAAGTTTATTTAAGTGCTCATCCTAGAGCTCATATGAATTAAAAGGAGGCTTATAATGAAAAAGTATGTTTATTTATTTGATGAAGGTAATAAGGATTTAAGAAATTTACTTGGTGGTAAAGGTGCTAATTTAGCTGAAATGACAAATATGGGACTTCCTGTTCCTTATGGTTTAACGGTTACTACTGAGGCTTGTAATTTATATTTTAAAGATGGGGAACTTTTAAATGAGGATGTTCAAAAACAGATTTTAAAGGGTATTAAGAAAATTGAAGAGAAAACTGGTAAAAAGTTAGGTGACGTTAATAATCCTTTGCTTTTATCAGTTAGAAGTGGTTCACCAATTAGTATGCCAGGAATGATGGATACCATTTTAAACTTAGGATTGAATGATAAGATTGCTTTATCTTTAGCTAAGGATGAAGAGAGTAAGCGGTTTATTTATGACTCTTATAGAAGACTTATAATGATGTTTGCTGATGTGGTTAAGGGTAAAGGTAAGGATAAATTTGAAGATTATTTAACTAAGTATAAGGAAAATAAAGGTGTTAAAAATGATTTGGATTTAACGGCTAATGATATGGTTGCTCTTACAGAAACCTTTAAAAATCTTTATAAGAAATTAGTTAAGGAGGATTTTCCAGAAGAACCATTACTTCAATTGATGCAGGCAGTTACAGCAGTGTTTAAGTCATGGCACAACAAAAGAGCTATTGTTTATAGGGAAATGAATAATATTTCTGATAGTTTAGGAACAGCAGTTAATGTTCAAGAGATGGTTTATGGTAATTTATCAGAAAATTCTTTAACTGGAGTTGCTTTTTCAAGAAATCCAGCTGATGGTGAAGATAAGTTATATGGAGAATATTTAGTTAAGGCACAAGGTGAGGATATAGTTGCGGGTGTTAGAACACCACTTCCTATTGATGAGTTAAAAAAAGAAAATGGAAAAATATATAAAGAGTTAAATGATTATAGTAAGCTTTTAGAAAAACATTATAAGGATATGCAGGATATGGAGTTTACAGTAGAAAATGGTAAGCTTTATATGCTTCAAACAAGAAATGGTAAAAGAACTCCGATGGCTAGTTTAAATATTGTTGTTGATTTAGTTAAAGAAGGGTTAATTACTGAAAAGGAAGCACTTATGAGACTTGATACTAAAGATATTAATGGTATGCTTCATAAGAGTTTTGAGGCAAGTGAGGTTTCTAAAGCAAAGGTAATAACTAAAGGTCTTCCGGCTTCTCCTGGGGCAGTATCTGGACAAATATGTTTTAATACTTTAGAGGTTAAGGAAAAATTTGATCAAAAAATTAGAACAATTTTGGTTAGAGAGGAAACTTCTCCTGAGGATATTGAAGCTATGAAATATGCGGATGGTATTTTAACTGTTAGGGGCGGTATGACTTCACATGCAGCTGTTGTAGCTAGGGGTATTGGTAAGTGCTGCGTTAGTGGCTGTGAAAATGCTTTGGTTGATGAGAAAAAGAAGGTTATGATTATTAATGGTAAGGAATATACGTCAGGTGATTATATTTCTTTAGATGGACAAACCGGTAATGTTTATGAAGGTGAGTTAAAAACTTCTTCTGCTAGTTTGAGTGATAAATTTTTAACAATGCTTAAGTGGGCTAAAAAATATAAGAAGTTAGGTGTTAGAGCTAATGCTGATACGGCTAAGGATGCTAATATAGCTTTTGATTTTGGAGCTGAAGGTATTGGTTTATGCAGAACTGAGCACATGTTTTTTGAAAAAGATAAGATTTTTGCTATTAGGAAGATGATTGTTGCACCTGATGAGAAAATGAGAATTGAAGCTTTGATGACACTTTTAAAAATGCAAACTAAGGATTTTGAAGGATTATTTAAAGCGGCTAATGGTAAGATTTTGACAATTAGATATTTAGATCCACCATTACACGAGTTTTTACCTAAAACAGAAGAAGAGGTACGTGAACTTGCAAGCGATTTGAATGTATCTATTAGTTCATTACATAAAAAGATAGATTCTTTGAAGGAATTTAATCCTATGATGGGACTTCGTGGGTGTAGGCTTTCTATAGTGTATCCGGAGATTGCTGTGATGCAGACAACTGCAATATTTAAAGCGGCTCATAAGGTTATGAAACAAGGAATAAATGTTAAGCCTGAGATAATGATTCCCTTAGTTGGTGATATTAATGAACTTAAATATTTGAAAGATATTATTGTAAGTGTGGCTAACAGATTAAATAAGGATAATGAGGTTAAGTATAAGATTGGAACTATGATTGAGGTTCCGAGAAGTGCGGTTAACGCAAATGAGATTGCCAAAGAAGCTGATTTCTTTAGTTTTGGAACTAATGATTTAACTCAGATGACTTTTGGATTTTCTAGAGATGATGCTGGTTCGTTTATTAATGATTATTATCAAAAAGGTATTTTAAAATCTGATCCATTTAAAACTATTGATAAAGATGGAGTTGGTAAACTTATGACGGTTGCTGTTAATTTGGCAAAGGCTTCAAATAAGAAAATTGAACTTGGTGTATGTGGAGAGCATGGTGGTGATGAGGAAAGTATTAAGTTTTTTAATGAAATTGGTTTAGATTATGTTTCTTGTTCTCCATATAGAGTTCCTGTGGCTATTTTAGCAGCTGCTAAAGCCGCTATTAAATTTAGAGGGCAGTCAGAATAGTTTAAATATAAGTAATTTCAAAAGAAATACTTAAAATACTTAATAATTAAGACTATTAATTATTCAAATATATAAATAATCGGAGATTAAATTTATTAAATATGTCGCACATATTAGTAAGTTTAATCTCTTTTTTTGATGTTCTGCGATTAGTTAATAGGAGGTATTTTTATGAAATTAATATATTCAAGACCAATTTTAAGAGATTTATCTCAAGGAGCTAGAATTGCATTTGCAAGGCAATTTAGGTTAAAGACACAAGATAATTTAGCTGAATATTTGCAAGTAGGAGGCAAATGTAGAAGAAGAACAATTACGAGATATGAAACTGGGGAAAGAAATCCAGAAAAAAATAGAACAAATAAAATTGCTGAGTATTTAAATGTTAGTTATTATGCAATTAAAAGATATGATTTTAATGAACCACTTGATATTATTTATTATTTATTGTGGTTAGATGAATTATTTCCAAACTATCATTTAGATTTAAGAGATGTTAAAGATTTAGATAATGATACTTTAAAAATTATAAAAAAGTTTTTAATTGAATTAGATTCAATGAGATTGAAAAGGCAGAAAAAGGTGAATTATTTTTAGGTGGATGTATGATAACTGATAATGACCCGTTATATTATTGTAATACCTGCAGAAGAAGCTATTTTAAAAATTTGAAAGACTTCATTGAAAAAAATTTTATTTTAGAAAAAGGTGAATAATCATCTTTTTTCTTTCGTTATTCTGTTAAAATGCTAAAAAATTATGTTATAATATTAAATGAGGAAGTAATGTAATTTGGAGGAATAATATGTATGATGATTATAGCAAATGTACAAAAAAAGAAGCATTAGAATATGTTAAGAAACAGGGATATTTATTACGATATTTATCTTTAGAATTGAAAGATGATTATGATGTTGTATTAACTGCTTTAAAAGAAAATAGTTTTGCAATCGAACATGCTAGTGAAAGACTGAAAAATAATAAAGAATTAGCATTATTGGCTGTAAAAGAATGTGGTTATCCATTAGAACATGTAAGTGAGAGATTAAAAAATGATAAAGAAGTAGTATTAGCAGCTGTTAAGGCTAATGGTCGTGCATTAGAGTATGCAAGTAATGAATTAAAAAATGACAAAGATATTATTATGGCCACAATTAATTCGGGTGAATATTCTTTTGATGATTTTTCTAAAAAAATGAAAAAAGATCGTGAAGTATGTCTTGCTGCATTTACTAGCAAATCTTATTTTTCTACTCCAATGTATAATTTAGAATGCAAAGTAGATGAAGAATTTTTATGTGATGCTATGAGTATAAACGGAATGAAACTCGATAAAGTTGGCCCCATGTGGAAGAGAAATAAAAATGTTGTAAAAGCAGCAGTTAAACAAAACCCTGAAGCATTACAATATGCTAATAAAAGATTAAGAGAAGATCCTGAAATGATTAATTATGCGAAAAATGGAGAAGAAGAAAATAATGTTTCTATAAATGAAAATATAGAGAATAAATCATTAGAAGATATAATTAATAAGTTAGAAGCTTATTTCCCCGAACACAAAGTATTTGCATTAGATAGTATAGATTCAAGATTAAGAGAAAAAATATCTAAATTATATAAGAACTTAGGTTATGAATCAGCTGATGATATGCTCAAAAGTTATGGGTTTGAAATTATTAAAGGAAAAGCAGTTAAAGAACTACGTGACCATGTTACTTATACTCCAGGAAATGAACCTGATATTATTAAATCAAAAATAAAAAGTATGTTAGAGCGTTTAAATGAATATTATCCTAATAAAATAGTTGCTCGTGGAATTCAAAATGATCATAAGAAACTATCAAGTAGTATTTCAGGTCTTTATCAATGGTTAGGATATAGTGATACTAAAACTATGTTGGAGGCATATGGATATACTTATCAAAATGATAATGTAGGTGGTAGACCAACAAGCAATAATTATGATGAAATAATAAATTCTCTAATTGAAAAATATAAAGCAAAACAAAAACCTAAAACACTTTTAGATTTTTATGATGATAATCAAGACATAATAGAACAACTTCATACTATGAATAAAGATTCTAAAAAAATATTTAATATGACTTTTAAAAAGTATTTAGAATCTATAGGTATTATAGAAATTGTAAAACCAATTGTAAAAGAAAATCCTGTTTCTCCAAAAAAAGAAGTAAATAAAGATGATACTAAATCTATTGATAGAGAAATAAAAGATAATTCGATAGAAAAAACAAATATTATATCTAAAGAAAAGAATACTGAAAACATAATGGAATATGAAGATGTTACGGATGATGAAAGAAAAGAAATATTAGATAAACTAGCTAAAGAATATAAATATGCTGACTTAGAAGATAAATATAGAAATGATAAAGAAATAGGATTATATGCTATCAAAAAGAATATTGATAATATTAAATATGCAGGTAAAAATGTTAGAAATGATAAAGATATTGCTTTACAATTAATCTCATCTAAGGAAATATATAAATTTAAATATTTATCTGATGAATTAAAGGATAATAAAGAGTTTGTAATGAGATTTTTAAAAATATGTCTTGAAGATGAAAGAACTTCTTATTATGGATATCAAATATATTCAGAATTATCAAAAAGATTAAGAGATGATAAAGAGTTATTGCTACTTGCCTTACAACAAGGCATGTCCTGTATATCTAAGGCTTCAGATAGACTTAAAAATGATGAAGAAATAGCTGAAATAGTTGCTAAAGATGGTTATGCATTTAGTCATATGTCTGATAATATAAAAAGTAATAAAAAGTTAATTTTGAAAATCATTGAACATGAAGATGATAGACATAAAGTATATGGTTTATTTAGAGAAGTTTCAAAAAAATTTAACGATGATGAAGAAGTTGTGTTAGCAGCGTACAAAAAATCGTGTGAACTTCTTCGCTATGCATCTAATAGATTAAAAAGTGATAAAAACTTTATTATGAAATGTGTAAATAATAAAAATTTTTGGCGAGTATTTGAATATATAAATGATGAATTAAAAAAAGATAAAGATATATATTCAGTGGCATTAAAAAATAGTGTATATTCATATCAATATCTTCCAGAAGAAATGAAAAAAGATAGAAATCTAGTGTTATCATTAGTTAGTGAAAATGGGTATGTTTATGAAGACTTATTAGATGAATTTAAAAATGATAAAGAAATAACATTATTAGCTCTACAAAATAGTTTTTTGCCATTACAATTATCAAATGAAATGAAACATGATAAAGATATATTGAAGGAAATTATAAGAAAAGATGGTATCAAATCTAAAAATATACCAAAGGATATATTAGATATAATATATAGTAATAAAGAATATGTACTCGAAGCGATTAAACTAAATTATAAAATAATTTATAGTTTACCCGCAGAATTTAAAGATGACAAGAAATTTATTAAAAAAATTTTCTTACTGGATATTATTCCGGAATATGAGTATAGTAATATATTTGAAGAATTAAGTGAAAACGTAAGAAATGATAAAGAAATAGTTGAACATTGCTTAAATAAAAAATCCTCATGTATTTATAATTTAGGAGATAAATTAAAAAATGATAAAGAATTTGTTTTAAACTTAATGACAAAACTTGAATCTACAGGAGAATATCTTAATTATGATGATATATTTGAAAGTTTAGGTAAAGATTTAAAAGATGATGAAGAAACAGTAAAATTTTTTATAGAAAAAAATAAGTATTGTTTAAAATATGCAAGTTCACGAATAAAAAATATAATAAAAAGTGAAGAAGAAAATAAAAATAATGAAATGATAAATGAATGTATGGTATCTAATGATAAAGAAAAATTAATTGAAGCAGTGAAGAATGATGTTAATAATTTTGCTTATATCAATGATGATTTAAAGAATAACAAACAGTTTGTATTAGATTTGATTGATAAATTAACTATTGATAATAAATACGATTATGAGAAAATTTTCAAATATGAGACAATTTTCAAAAATATCAGTGAAGAAATGCGTAATGATCCAGATGTTGTTTTAAAATATATATTTGAATCAGTTTATTGCTTTAAGTATGCTGGAAATGAAATAAAGAATAATAAACAATTTGTGTTAGATTTAATTGATTATATTAATAATTCTAAGAAATATTATTCTATTTTCTTTTATGTAGATATATTTAAAAACTTAGGAGAAAAATTAAGATATGATAAAGATATAGCAGTTTTATTTATATCTAAGTGTTATGAATGCTTAAAGTATACAAGTGAAGAACTAAAAAAAGATAAAAATTTATTAATACCACTTATTAGAAATGACTTTAAGTATCTTAAATACGCTTCATATGAGATAAAAAACGATGCTGATTTAATATTTGAAGTATTCAATAAAAATCTAAAATTTAATGAAATTTATATTAGCTCGGAAATATATGAAATTATAAAATTAATGCCTGATAAACTTCTATGTGATAAAGAATTTATAATTAGGTTAATGAAACAATTTAATAGTAATTTAAGTAGATGGTATAGTGAAATCTTATTTGATTTCATTTTGGAAGATTTGCAACATGATGAAGAAATTAGAAAACTAGGAGAAGGGAGCATATAATTTATGTTTGTATATAATATAGAAACCCTTGATGGTAAGAAAGAATATAATTTTTTTTATACAAATGATGAATATAATAATTCAATACTGCAAATTAAAATTAAAAATAAGATTTGTCTTGCTGAAGTTAAAAGTATAAGAGAAAAAAATGAGAATGATAAATATGATGACTTAGATATTACTCAAGTTATATCTAAAAATAAATATGATAAGTTAGATTCTAATGTATTACAATTTATTGATACTAATGATAAAAAATTAATAAAATATTTTGTTCAATTGAATCCTAACAATTTTGAATATGCTTCTAAAGAATTAAAAAATGATACAAAGTTTATTCGTTCATTATTAAATAAAAAAGGTGAAAAAATAAATAAAACTAAATTTGAAGTTTTAAAATATATGTCAGATAATATAAAAAAAGATAAGGAATTTGCTAAAAAATTGATATACACTTATAGAATAATCTATATTTTAAAATTTTTTCATGAAAAGGTATATAATAGTTCTCAATTTATGTTTAAATTTTTAAATTATGCTGGGTTTTATGAAGTTTTAGGGGATAAATTAAAAAGTAATAAGGAGTTTTTATGTAAATGTATAAAAAAAAATAAAAAAATAATTTTAGATATTCCGGTTGAAATTAAAGAAAATACTGAATTTGTTAAATTTATTATATCTAAGGATTTAGAGTGCTTTAAATTTTTTTCTAAAAATATTCGTACTAATAAAAATATTCTTGATATAGCAATTGAAAGCGAATGTAGATATAATGTTACTTTTCCTAAACGAAGTTACAGTTATGCATATGTCAATATGAGACCAGATAAGAAAATTAATTATATTACTTCATTGACTAATACATATGGCAGAAGTACAGCAATACGTGGTATTGATAATTATGTGGTTATGACTAAGGATGTAGCAAGTGAAATATTAACAAAAAATTCTACTTTAGATAAATATGTAATAAACTATGAAAAATTCTTAGATGGTAATTCATTATATGAATGCAAAGTTCCATCTAGAAATTGGAAGAACTTAAAAAAATATAAAGATAAAATAGTATTACAATTTCTCACTAAAGAGATAAAGGGACCTGGACTTAGAGACTTTATACAAATGTTGATTAATAAATATCAAGAAAACATAGAATGGTATGCTAAAGAAATAATGATAGATTATATTTTAGATCACTATGCTGATTATCCAGATTATCCACCTAAATTTGCAGATGAATATACTAGGTATTTTTATGATGAAGATGGTTATTCTGCAGATGAATATATTGTAGGAAAACCTAAGTTTTTAGATGATGCGTTTATGTTAGATAATGATAATGTACCATTTTAATATAAGATAATATTGATAATATAAAAACATTGCTAGAGCAAGAATAGAATTAATATAAAATAATTAATGCTGACATAACAGTTGGAAACAATTGTATATATATTTTTAATTAGGAGTTAGTAGATATGAAAATAATAAAAGTAACTGATAATAAAGATAAACAATTAACTTATCAGCAATTAAATAAAAAATTAAAACAATCACTAGAAGTATCTAATTATCATGAGACAATAAATTTAAGCTATGCGATGATTGAAGATAGATTGAAAACAATTTTAGATTTACTTTATATTATAGAAAATCATATATTCCAGATTATTTGGAACAAAAACCTAAAAAAAATAATGGAGATGTTGAACAAGTAATCGTTGAAGGTAAACATGTTCCAATTGTTAGTAAAGAGGAATTTGAGCAAGCACAAGTTATTAGAGAAAAACATTGTACGAACCATAATAATAAATCTAGTTATGCAGGAAAAATTCCAAAAAGTGTATGGCAATATAAACTTCAATGTAAATGTGGATCATCTATGCAAAGAATTAAAAATCATAAAACAAAAGATGGCTATATTTCTTATTGTTATCAATGTTATGGACAAGCACGAACAGGTTCATATAATTCAAGAAAAAAAGCAGGATTAAGTCTAGAAGGCATTTGCGATACTAAAATGATAAGTGAATGGAAATTAAAATTAATTGCATATGTGCTTTTTGATCGTATTTTATCAGAAAGAGAACAAATAATCGAAACTATTAATGAATTATTAGATAAATCAATAAAAGATGAAGAAATTCATGAGAAAAGTACTTCAGAATTAGAAATGTATAAGAAAAGATTAGAAGATTTAACTAAAAAAAACAAGAAATTATTAGATGCATATATGAATGAGTTAATATCAAAAGATGAATTTTCTAGTAAAAAAAGTGAATATGATAACGAAATTATTAAAATCAAAAATTTTATAAGTGAATTAACTGAAGAAAAGTATGTTCCAAAACAAACATTTGAACAAAAAATTAAAGGTTTAAAAGACACGATATTAGACAACTTTAATTATAAAAGTGAAAATATGTCAGATGAACTTGTTGAATCATTTGTAGATAAAATAATTATTGATAATGATCTAATAGAATGGCATTTAAATTTTATTAATGATAAAATAATAAGTATAAGGGAAGAAAGGAAGGAAATATTAATCGCAGAATTAGCTATAACAGATGATGATGCAATATTTTATTCAAAATATTTTGATGAATTGAAAAGAATAAAAATTAAAGAACCATTAAGAGTTGCAATATATTTATAATTTTTAACTCGAATTTCACATATATTTGAAAACTGCCCTCTAAATTGAATGGTGGCACAAGCAGAAATTAGTAAAGAATAGTTTGAAAACTTTATCATATTTGATAGAGTTTTCTTTTAGTCTGTGGTAGAATTTAGATGAGGAGATTTTTATGACAATTAATGAAGTAATATTTATAGATAGTTTACCTAAGCTTGACTTGCACGGATTTGATAGAGATAGTGCGAGAGTGGCTATTAATGATTTTATTTTAGATAATAAAAAAATGGGGAACGAGGTTGTTAATATAATTCATGGTATAGGAACAGGTATTATTAGAGAGGCGTGTATTAATACTTTGTCTCATAATAAAGATGTGATTAATTTTAAGAGTGCTTATGGTAATAGAGGGTGTATGCTTGTACAAATTAAGATTAAGTAATTTTATTATAGAATTTTATTACCTTTAGTTTGACTTTTGTGTATAAATGTGTTAATATAATTCACATATTTGAAAGGGGGATGAAGGGGATGTATGATGAGGAGAATTTAGAGAGAAAAGAGACACTTAAAGGTATTTTTATTAAAATAGTTTTAGTTGTTTTATTTATATTTGTTTTAATGATGTTATTTCCGACTAAAGGTTTTGTTACTAATTATGTAGATGAAAAGGTTAAAGAAAGTCTTATTGGAAATGATAATTTTAATAACAATTTACTTGCTATGGCTACAGCAGGTAGTGGTTACTTTACATCATCAAGACTTCCTGAAAATACAGGTGATAAAGTTAAGATGACTTTAGGTGAAATGTATGATAATAAGTTGCTTGTAAAATTTTCTGATAGTAATAATAGAACTTGTAACAATAATAAGTCTTATGTAGAAGTTACTAAAGAAGAAGAAGAGTATACAATGAAGGTTAATTTATCTTGCAGTGATAAAGAAGATTATATAATGTTTCATATGGGTCTTGATGGAACATCATTTCCCAGTACCAGCACCGCAAGGTGCGAGTTCGTAAAAAATCTTGACGATACTTGGGCATATGGAAAATGGTCGAGTTGGGGTACTAAGAAAATATCTAAAACTAGTACTAATCAAGTTCAAACTAAAGTAAGCAAAGTTCAAAATGGAACAAGAAGGGTTTCACATAGTAATGTTATAACAAATAACGCAGTTAAAATTAATTATAATGGTGAGCCAAAGTATGTTTGTGCATCTAGTTATGATAATGCAGGAACATATAATGATATGGTAACATGTAAAAAAACTGTAGTAACTTATACTGACGAGCCGGTTTATAGAAATGTTACTTATTATAGATCACGAAGTAAAACTTTAAATAAACAGGTGGATACTAAATGGTCAAGTTGTGATGATACATCACTTATTGAACAAGGATATGTTAAAACAGGAAAAGAAAGCTAGGTACTCCCTAGTTTTCTTTCGCATCTATTCTTGCCAAGTGCTTGTCAAATTTTAGCTAATGTGATGTTATTGTTTGATTTATTATTTTATATATGATATTATAATAATAGTAGAGTATGCCACATAGGAAGGACTGACAACCATGGAAAAATATATTTTTGGTTATCAAAATGAGAATGAGTTTAAGAAGTTAGAAAGTGCTTTAAAGAAGTACAATATGTTAGCTTTCAAAAAACTTTATTTTGAATATTACCCTAAGATTAAAGCTGGGGAGTTTTTAGGTACAATTGTGGCGGAAAATGGAAATGTAAAAAAATATGAGGTTAATTTACCAACAGATGCTTTGTTTGCGAAGGTACATGGAGAGGTAAAACTTCATTATGAGGTTAATGAAGATAGTAAAAGTGTTATGCTTATAACTTTATCACCTAAGGATATATTAAGTGAAGGTCATCAGTCTGAGCTTGTTACATATAAAGGTGTTATGCTTTCTAAAGAACATTCTGATAAAGATAAGTTCAAAATAAATTTGTTAAATATGATAAATAAAGTATAAATTTTAAACTTACTTCTTGCATAATATTTAGTAATGTGATATTATATAGAAGTCAGCTTAAATGGACCCTTAGCTCAGTTGGTTAGAGCATCCGGCTCATAACCGGACGGTCGATGGTTCGAGTCCATCAGGGT
>CALVRC010000023.1 GCA_944358445.1 uncultured Bacilli bacterium | reverse complement strand
ATTGATTCAGATGATGCTGGTGGAACAAATACAAGCTCAGGTGTTTATAATAATGTTGTTAAATATTTAAGTAAAAATAGAAGTAATATGATTTTAATGCATGACATTAAACCGCATACTAAAGATGCTCTAAGAAGTATTATTAGATATGGAAAAAATAATGGTTATACCTTTGAAAAAATAACCATGTCTACACCAATGATTACTCATCATGTTAATAATTGAAACCAAAGAAATGCTTAAAACATTTCTTTTTTTTAAAAACCCTCTCAAAGTGAAGTCTTACCATAATTAAATAATTGCTTTTAAAAAGTTAATATGATAAAATCATATTAGAAAATAATAGGAGTGTGTTTAAAATGACGTTTAAATGTAAAATGTGTGGTGGAGATATTGAACCAATTAAAGGTACCAATATGGGAAAATGCCTTTATTGTAAAAGTGTCATGACCTTGCCAAACATTGACAATGAGAGAATACTTAACTTATATAATAGAGCAAACGATCTAAGATTAAATAGTGAATTTGATAAAGCGAGAGAAATATATGAAGCTATATTAAAAATAGACAATAACCAAGTTGAAGCACACTGGGGTATTTTACTTTGTAAATATGGTGTAGAATATGTTGATGACCCAAAAACAAAAACAAAAATACCAACATGCCATAGAACAAACGATTATTCTATTTTATTAGATTCAGACTTCAAATACATAAAAAAAGAAGCCTATGGAGATGCTTTAAAACTATATGAAAAAGAAGCTAAACAAATAGATGAAATTCAAAAAAACATTCTAGCAATCTCTTCTAAAGAAAAACCGTATGACGTTTTCATTTGTTATAAAGAAACAGATAATGAGGGAAATAGGACTCACGACTCAGTAATTGCTCAAGATATATATGATAAATTAATAGACCAAGGTTTTAAAGTATTCTTTGCTAGAATAACATTAGAAAATAAACTGGGAAAAGAATATGAACCTTATATTTATTCTGCCCTAAAATCAGCTAAAGTAATGTTAGTAGTTGGAACAAAAGAAAAAAATTTTTCTTCTATTTGGGTTAAAAATGAGTGGAGTAGATTCCTAGAAATGATGAGACATGATAAATCAAAAGTTCTCATTCCAGTTTATAGCAAAATAGATGCCTATAAATTACCAGAAGAATTTGCCATGCTTCAAGCTCAATCAATGGATAAAGTGGGAGCCATTCAAGATTTAGTTAGAGGCGTTAAAAAAATCATTGACGAATCTAAAGTTGATGATATAGAAGGCATTGATAAAGAAACAATAGCTAAAGTTCAAAATGCCTTAGATGAAGCTAAAAACCTAGGAAACGGAAAATACGAAGTAACTGTTTTAAAAGAAAGCCTTCCAACATGGTATTATATAGTTCAAGCAGTAATATTCTTTATAGCTGGCTTTTTCTATTTAGCGCTCCCAATCGGATATTATAGTGAACCAGCTAGATATATATTAATACTCTTATCTGGTATATTCTTTATTTTATCATTTATATTTTGTTTCAAAAGAAAAACATATAAATATAAAAGTTTAATCACCGCAATCTCTATAGTTCTATTAATATTACAGTTTAATGGTACCTTCAGTGCTATCATTAACAATCTAGCTAGCAAAAACTTTAGTGCTACCGAAAGCATTATAATGGGAAATTTCGAAGTCATATTTACAGCAAGTTTCATAATTATAGCTCAAATATTATCATCTTTACTAAACCCATCATGGTCTTTAAATTCAAGTACTAAATCTATAATGACAGTCGAAGAAAAAGATAAACAAATAGAAAAAAATCAATATATTAAAAATAATTTTAAAACTAAAGAAAAATCTAAAGGAAAAATAATAATAATTATAATCATTATAATAACCATTTTAATATTTATTGTAAGCGCAGTTACATCAATAAATAATGAACAAACAAATAAACGTGATGAAACAAAAGACCAAATAGAAATAACAACAGAATACCTTAGAATTAGACAAGAGCCTAACACAAGTAATGGAACTCCTATTTTAGGTGAAGTTAAAAAAGGAGAAATATATACAATATTAAATTCTGAAGTAGAAGACGAATATGATGGCTATAATTCTCGCTGGTACAAAATAAAAACCGGTAAAGGAGTAACCGGATATGTATATAGTGGAGACAAAAACGAATATATTAAGAAGTTAGAAAGAAGGTAACAATATGGCAATATTTGAAGTAATAAAAAAAGTTAAAGCCGATGATAATCTTGTTTGGAAATATCCTAAAACAAATTTTAATACAATGTCACAGTTAATAGTCCATGAATCTCAAGAAGCTCTATTTTTCTCAAATGGTAAAGCTCTAGATTTATTCGGACCAGGGAAATACACTTTAACAACCAACAACATCCCACTACTAAAAACATTTTTAAATATTCCAACTGGTTTTAGAAGTCCTTTTGTTTGTGAAGTTTATTTTATTGACACAACCGAAAAAAACAGTAAATGGGGAACTAGCAGTAAAATTGAATTCCTAGACCCTAAATATAATTTTCCAATTCAAATCGGGGCTTGTGGTGAAATGAGATTCATCATCGAAGACTCAAGAAAATTATTAATAAAATTAGTAGGAACTAAAAAAACAATTGATAATGAAACAATTGATAACTTCTTTACTTCCTGCATCTTAACCAAAGTTAAAAGTTATATGGCAAATATAATCACTGAAAATCAAATATGCATCTTTGAAATTGATAAATATTTAAATGAATTTAGTGAAACATTACAAAAACTATTAGAAAAAGATTTCGCAGATTATGGTATTAAATTAAATAAGTTCTTTGTAACAACCATATTAAAACCAGAAGAGGATAAACAATACTTAGAATTTAAAGAACTATTCTTCAAACAAACAGTATCAGTAGCCGAAGCTGAATTAAGACAAAAAGTAAATCTTATTGATGAAGAAACCAAAGCTAAACAAAAAATCATCACTTCAAAGGCCGAAGCAGCCAAACGCCAACAAGAAGGATATACATATCAAGAAGAAAGATCATTCGATGTTGGTGAAAAAATGGCCGCTAACGAAGGTATTGGTGAATTTGCAAACGTTGGAGTTGGTTTAGGCATTATGAGTGGTATTGGTACAACTTTAGGTGATAAAGTAGGAAATAATGTATCAGGCATTATAACGAATATTGATACAAACCAAAAAACATGCCCAAATTGTGGTACTTCTAATTCTAGTGACCATAGTTTCTGCAAAAAATGTGGAACACCTTTAAATAGTCCTCAAATTTGTCCAAACTGCCATACAAAACTAGAATCTGATATGGCCTTTTGCCCAAAATGTGGAAGGAGAGTAAAATAATATGAAAAAAATCATTCCAGTCATCATAATTCTAATAAGTGCATGTTTCTTAACCTTAACATATTTTAATAAACCTTTTGATAATAGTGAAATCACATTAACATCACATAATAATAATCACGTAGAAAACTATGCGAAAGAAAATAACTTTCAATACCAAAACATCTCTGATAGTGAATTTGCAAACCTAATAAATGAAAACGAAGAAGAATTTACTTATAATATCAATAATAACAAAGTAGAAATAACAGGATATCAAAGTGATAATAAACAAATAATAATTCCAGAAACAATCGAAAATTATCCTGTAACTACCATCACCATGAATCTAGACAAAACACCTGAAAAAATATATATGCCAGAGACTATCACTGATATAAACTCAGTTATAAATATAAATTTAAATAATGACTTTTATTTAACCATTATAATAGAAGTATTCGCCTTAATTTTAACCATAATAATGATATTAATGTTAAATAAAAAGAAAAATCAAGATAAAACAGTTTATCTCACATTCCTTTATATTTTATCATTTATCTATTTACTCGCACTTAACGTAGTAGCTTACTTAAATGTCAATAATCTTTTAATTTTAAGTATCATAATAACTATTATTTACTTAATTCTATATATACCAATATACTTCGCTAAATCAAAATTAAAAGAGTACGATACAAAAATACAAAATACTGATAACTTTATAAATAATGCTTTAGAACTTGCAAAAGAAATAAATGACCCAGAATTAATCGAAACAATCAAATATTCTGATCCTATAACTAATAGTCAAACAAAAGAGATTGAAGAAGAAATAATAAATATTTTAAATGATGTTATAAAAAATAAAGAAACAAAAAATAATGAAAAAATTGTAAACTTAATTAAAGAAAGAAATGACATTTGTAAAAAAACCAAAGGAAATTAAAACTCCTTTGGCTTTTTCTTTGTAAAATTATATCATTTAATGTATAATTGAACTAGGTGAAGCAGTATGAAATACCAAAACATAAAAAAATACCTTTCAAAAAATAAAATAGCAATTATAATTATTTCTTGTTTAATAATAAATATTATTATTTTTATTATCTATATAATTAAATTAAATATTCCTAAACCAGAGTTCAAAGAAATAAAAAAGCAAGTTAATTTTAATCATCAAATCGCATATTTCAAACCTAAAAAAACAATTATTAAAAACATCAACCCCTCAATAATATCAGATAAAACCATTTACCTAACATTTGATGATGGACCAAGTTATTTAACAGAAACAATACTAGACATATTAAAAGAAGAAAATGTTCCCGCAACATTTTTTGTAACCTCAAGACAAATAGATAAATATGCGGATGTTGTTAAAAGAATGCATGAAGAAAACCATACTATAGCACTTCACACATCCACCCATAATTATAGCTATATTTATTCATCAGATGAAAATTATTTTAATGACTTAAATACTATAAGAAATGAAGTATATAACATAACTGGAGTAAAATCACGCATAATAAGACTGCCAGGTGGATCGTCAAATACCATATCCAGAAAATATAATAAAGGAATTGTTACTAGAATAACAACCAAATTAAATGAAAACGATTTCTATTACTTTGATTGGAATATTGATAGTGAAGACGCATCGGGAAAAGTCTCAAAAGAATGCATCTATCAGAATGTAACGAATAGAATACATAGTGGAACTAACATAGTATTAATGCACGATTCATCAACAAAAACCACGACCGTAGAAGCTCTAAGAGATATAATAAAATATTCTAAAAATAACGGATATACTTTTGCTAAAATAACCAAAAAAACACCTCAAATACATCATCACATCAATAATTAAGATAAGTTTTTTCTTATCTTTTATTTTTGAATTATGGGAAAATATGTAAAGTACAAATTATTTTTGTTAGGTTATTGACAATTATTTTAATAAGTACTAAAATGTTTTTTGTCAGCAAAAAAAGAAGGTGAGGTATGGAAAATAAAAAAGTAATATTCCAAATAAAAGATTTAAATCACACTATCATGCGTTATAGCTGTGAAAATGGAGTAAAAAAAGAAACACTTCCAACTCCCGCACAAATGCAAATAATTCATTATATATGCTCAAAAAAAGGGAATAAAGTATATCAAAGAGACATTGGGTTTGCCCTAAATCTTAGAAGAGCAACCCTATCCGAAATATTAAAAACAATGGAAAGGAATAAACTAATTTCCAGAGTTCCAGACAAAACTGATACTAGAATAAAACAAATAATTCTAAGTGAAAATACTAAAGAAAAATTTAATGCTGTCAAACAAACTTTAGATGAAACAGAAAAAGCACTATTAAAAAATATCAATAAAAAAGACTTAGAAATCTTTTTAAAAGTTATCAGTCAAATGCAAGAAAATTTAAAAGAAGAAAGGATGGACATATGTTAAAATTATTAAAAAATTTAACTAAAAAAGAATGGTTATATGCCACTTTCTGTGTAGTTCTAATTGTCGGTCAAGTATGGTTAGAATTAAAAATACCAGATTATATGTCTGAAATTACTGTACTTGTTCAAACAGAAGGAAGTAAGATGAATGATATCCTTTTAAATGGAGGATACATGCTATTATGTGCCTTAGGCAGTTTAATTTTTGCTGTTGGTGCCGGATTTTATGCTGCATCAATTGCATCAGAATTTTCTAAAAACACAAGAAAACAAATTTTTGACAAAGTTCAAAATTTAGATACTGACGAAATTAAAAGTTTCCAAACAAGCAGTTTAATTACAAGAACAACCAATGATGTTACACAAATTGAAATGTTAATTGCTATGGGATTACAACTACTAGTTAAAGCTCCAATTACAGCCGTATGGGCCATCAGTAAAATATTAGATAAAGGATGGCAATGGAGTGCCGTTACTGGAGTTAATGTTTTAATATTACTCGGAGTAATTATTACACTCATGATTATTGTTATTCCAAAATTTAAGATTGTTCAAAAATTAATCGATAAAATCAATGGCCTAGCACGTGAAAATCTAACTGGTATTAGAGTTGTAAGAGCATTCAATGCTGAAGAATATCAAGAAGAAAAATTTGGTAAAGCCAACGATAGACTAACCAACTTACAACTATCTAACCAGAAAAAATTTGCTATCATTATGCCTGTCATGTATTTAATCATGTATGGATTAACCTTATCTATATATTTTATAGGTGCTGGATTAATTCAAAACTCAGTACTAGCAGATAAAATCACCGTATTTGGTAATATGATTGTCTTTAGTTCATATGCTATGCAAGTAATCATGTCATTCTTAATGCTGGCTATGATATTCATGATTATACCAAGAGCTAGTGTATCAGCCCGAAGAATAAATGAAGTGTTAGACACTAAACAAAAAATTGTTCCAGGTTCATTTGATGGAAATACCAAAGAAAAAGGAACTGTCGAATTTAAAAATGTTTCATTCAAATATCCAGATGCAGACGAATATGTTCTAGAAAACATTTCATTCAAAGTAAATCAAGGGGAAACAATTGCCTTCATCGGATCAACTGGTAGTGGTAAATCAACACTAATAAATTTAGTCCCTAGATTTTACGATGCTACAGATGGTGAGGTATTAATTGATGGAATAAATGTAAAAGAATATAAATTCGAGGCCTTAAATAATAAATTAGGTTATGTACCACAAAAAGCTGTAATGTTTGCAGGAACAGTAAATTATAACATTAGTTATGGTGATAATGGTAAAGAAGAACCTAGCCAAACAAAAATCAAAGAAGCTGCTTCTGTAGCTCAAGCTAGTGAATTCATCGAAAAAATGGATGATAAATACGAAACTCATATTGCTCAAGGTGGAACCAATGTCTCAGGTGGTCAAAAACAAAGATTAGCCATTGCTAGAGCCATTGCTAGAGATCCAGAAATATACATATTTGATGATTCATTCTCAGCTTTAGACTATAAAACAGATGCCGTTTTAAGAAAAGAGTTAAAAAATTATACTAAAAATGCAACCAGTTTAATTGTTGCTCAAAGAATCGGAACTATTATGAATGCTGATAAAATAGTTGTCTTAGATAGCGGTAAATGCGTTGGCATGGGAACCCATAAAGAATTATTAAAAACTTGTGAAGTCTATAAAGAAATAGCTCTATCACAACTTTCAAAGGAGGAATTGGAAAATGCCTAGACCAGGAAAAGAACAAACATATGAAAAAGCAAAAGATTTTAAAGGTGCCATAAAAAGATTATTTAGTGAATTAAACACTTATAAAATTTTAATCATCGTAGCATTCACTCTAGCAATACTAGGTTCCATTCTATCCATTTTAGCTCCTAATAGATTATCCGATTTAACAGACGAAATATCAGCTGGACTTGTTGTCAATCAAGATAACATGGAAGCATTAAATAAAAAAGCTAGTGAAAACTTAAGTGAAGAAAAACTGAAAGAACTTCTTCCAGAAATTTTAAATCCAAACCTCTCTGAAAATAATATCAGAAGCATTATGAGTGATAAAGATATTTCTTCAGAAGATAAAGCAAAATTCCAAAAAGTTCTAACAAAATTTGAAACTGATCAAACAGAAGCCTTTAATGAACTAAAAACTCTTCCAAATAGCATACTAGAAAAAATATTTACACAAACTAAATATAATGGAAAAACTATCACAACTGAAGATAAATTAAATCTTATTAAAATGAGTGAAGAAACTAAAAATATTAATTTATCTAAAAACTTACAAAATATTTTCTTCACTGAAATTACAATTGATGGTGTCAAAATATCACCAGAAGATCAATATAAATATATAAAAACAATATCTACATTACAAAAAAATGCGAATGAAAATGAAATATATAAAAAATTAGATACATTACCAAAATCAGTTAGAGAAGTAATTGAACCAATAATGAACATGGATAAAATTAAAAGCATCACCTTATTACTTGTATGCATGTATCTAGCAAGTGCTTTATTCACATACATTCAATCCATTTGTATGACTAATGTAGCTAATAAATTCGCCAATAATCTAAGAGGTAGAATATCAATTAAAATTAATAAATTACCACTTAAATACTTTGATAAACATCAAGTAGGAGACATCTTATCTAGAATAACTAACGATGTTGATATGATTGCCCAATCAATGAACCAGTCACTCGCATCATTAGTTAGTAGTGTAACCTTATTTATAGGTAGTATTATCATGATGTTTATAACTAACTGGATTTTAGCAGTCACAGCAATCTTATCAAGCTTAATCGGATTTATTGGTATGTCTGTTATCCTTAAAAAATCTCAAAAATACTTCTTACAAAGACAAACAGAATTAGGCAATTTAAATGGACATATAGAAGAAATTTATTCAGGTTTAAATGTTGTTAAAGCATATAACGGTAAAGAAGAAGCTAGTAAAAAATTTGATGAATATAATAACAAGGTTTGTCAAAGTAACAAGAAAAGCCAATTCCTATCAGGATTAATGCAACCAATCATGGCTTTTATTGGTAACTTTGGTTATGTCGCAGTTTGTATTGTTGGAGCCATGCTTACTATGAATGGTCAAATATCATTCGGTGTAATTGTCGCATTTATCACATATGTAAGATTATTCACAAACCCTCTATCACAGATAGCTCAAGCGATGACATCATTACAATCAACAGCTGCTGCTAGTGAAAGAGTATTTGATTTTATTGATGAACCAGAAATGGCTAACCAAGATAACATTACAAAACATCTAGAAAAAAGCAACGTAAAAGGATATATTGACTTTGAAAATGTTGTATTTAAATATGATGGTAATGATAATCCAACAATAAAAAACTTTACAGCACACGCTAAACCAGGACAAAAAATAGCAATTGTTGGTCCTACTGGAGCCGGAAAAACAACAATGGTCAACTTACTAATGAAATTTTATGATATAAATTCCGGTGACATAAAAATAGATGGTGTTTCAACAAAAGAATTAACAAGAGAAAACATCCATGAATTATTTACAATGGTTCTTCAAGATACATGGTTATTTGAAGGTACTATCAAAGAAAACATTGTTTATAATAGAAATGATATTCCTGACGAAAAAGTTAAAGAAGTTTGTAAAGAAGTTGGTCTTGATCACTTCATTAGAACACTATCTAAAGGTTATGACACAATCTTATCAGATAATGAAAGTGTCTCTGCGGGTCAAAGACAATTACTTACAATTGCTAGAGGTATGATTAAAGAAACTCCATTCTTAATCTTAGATGAAGCAACATCAAATGTTGATACTAGAACAGAAGAACTAGTTCAAACAGCCATGGATAAATTAACTGAAGGAAAAACATCGTTCATCATTGCCCATAGATTATCAACCATTAAAAATGCTGATTTAATCTTAGTAATGAAAGATGGAAATATAGTAGAACAAGGAAATCATGAAGAACTAATGAAACAAAATGGTTTCTATGCTAATTTATATAATTCGCAGTTTGAAGGGTAGGGTAAAACCTACTTTTTTCTTTACTTTCTATAAAAAAATTATAATACTTAAAAGAAATAATTAAAGTATAAATAATATTTAATTACTCGAATTAAATTTCTAAGTTGTCAAGACTCAAAAAAGTAAAAATACAAAAATTGACAAAACCTTGACAAATCATTCTTTTAGAGTTATAATTAAATACGTCTTAAAAAAGGAAGTGATAACATGCTAAAAAATAAACTATCTTATTTAAAAAGCATTAGAAATGCACTTGAAACATATAACGAAGAAAATAGTTCAATAGATTATAGTTTAATTCAAAAAATATATGATTACACAAATAATTTAGAAAACTTAGATAAAAAAGAATTACAAGAATTAGATAAATTTATCACAGAAAATACAATAAGTATTCATCATCTTGCTAATATATATCTAGATAAAAAAGGCGAAGAAAATTTAAATAATATGTTAGTAAAAATAATTCCTTTACAAGTAACAAAACCACAATGTAATATAAAATTAATTAAAGGAAAAGAAGAAATACTAACAGACGCCATGACTGAAGAAAATAAAGTAAAAGTTTTATGCAAAACTAGAAAACAATCTAAAGCTGCATAAAACTTTTTTTCACAAAAAGTACACAATAAAATTGTATAATTACAAAAGGAGATGATTTTATGCGCTTATTAATAGTTGATGATGAAAAATTAATCAGAGATGTAATCAAAACATATGCCGAAACAGAAAATTATGAAACAATTGAAGCCGAAAACGGACTAGAAGCTTTAGATATTGTTCAAAATGAAAAAATTGATTTAATTATATTAGATATTATGATGCCTAAAATGGATGGAATGGCCTTCCTAGAAGAAGTAAAAAAAATAAACAACATTCCAGTAATAATCTTATCAGCTCGTAATGAAGAATATGATAAATTAAGAGGTTTTGATTTAGGTACAGATGATTATCTAACCAAACCATTTAGCCCAAAAGAACTTTTAGCTAGAATTAAAGCCATCTTAAAAAGAAGTGGCAAAATGACACCAGACACATACGAATATCAAGGATTAAAAATAGATTATCCAGGACATGCCGTTTATATTGATGGTAAAGAAATAAAACTAACTTTAAAAGAATATGAATTATTATGCTACTTTGTTACCAATGAAAACATTGCCCTTTCTAGAAATCAACTCTTAAACAAAATCTGGGGATATGACTTCTTTGGAGATGACCGTACTATAGATACCCATGTAAAAATGTTAAGGAATAATTTAGGACCATACAGAGACCTAATCACTACAATTAGAGGCGTAGGATACAAATTTATAGTCAAAGATGAATAATATTGTAAACAAAATTAAATGGTGGGTAGCAAACGCCAATAAAAACACATTAAAAATTTACATTTGGCTATTTCTAATCGGTTTTTCAATCTTTATATTATGCTTTTTGTGGTTATTTCAAATAGCATTCTTAGGTACATATTATAAATCATATATAACAAACGAATTAGATAAAGCTGCCACTGAATTACGTGAAGTTACACAAATAAATAATGATACAATTGAAGATATCGCTCAAAGAAGAGATATATGTATTGAAATATATGGAAATAACACCTACGTTTCAACCATTTCAAACAAAGGATGTATGGAGTTTGGTAATCGTAATTTTAAAGTAAAAAAAGATTTTATTAATAGTGGACTTTTGGAGCAGCACTACAATTTAATCAATGAAAAATTTAAAAACGAAACCTTAATTTATGCCTTAAAATTAGATAAAGATATATATGCCTTCATCAATGCGTCTCTTGAACCATTAGGTTCAACCATAACTATATTAAGTAATCAATTTATATTCGCAACCGTTATTGTTCTTGTATTATCATTAGTAATAGGATATTTTATATCTAGAAAACTTTCAAAACCAATAACCAAAATAAGTGATGAAGCTAAAAAACTAGCTGATGGCAATTTTAGTGCTGATTTTCAAGCTCCAAGTGATATTTATGAAATAAACGAACTTGCAGAATCTTTAAATTATGCAAAAAAAGAACTATATAAAACAGAAAGCTTAAAAAGAGATTTAATGGCTAATGTATCTCATGATTTAAAAACACCACTAACAATGATTAAAGCGTATGCCGAAATGGTCAGAGATATAACTTATAGTAATAAAGAAAAAAGAGAAGAAAATTTAAATATTATTATTGAAGAAACAGATCGCCTAACCTTACTTGTAAATGATATTTTAGACTTATCAGCCACCCAATCAGGAAATACTACCTTAAAAATAGAAAACATCGACTTAATCGAATTAGTAAATCAAATCGTTAAACGTTTTAATATTTTAGCCGAACAAGAACACTATGACTTTATATTTACTCATCCAGAAAAAGTTAATATTAAAGCCGACTATAAAAGACTTTATCAAGTAATATATAATTTAATAAATAATGCTATAAACTATACTGGTGAAGATAAAAAAGTATATATAAATATAAAAGAAGAGAAAAATAAATACGTAGTAGAAATAAAAGACACTGGAAAAGGTATCAAACAAGAAGAAATAAAACATATATGGGATAAATATTATCATAGTGATAAAAAACATAAGAGAAATAACTTTGGAACCGGACTAGGTTTATCAATTGTTAAAAGCATCTTACAAATACATAATTATAAATATGGAGTTAAAAGTTCTAATAAAGGAACAACATTTTATTTTGAAATTTCAAAAGATAATTAATTTCTATTGTTAATTATCTTCTTTTTGTGGTAAAATTATATTAAGGTTAAAATAACCAAAGAATAATAGGGGAGGAATAATATGGAAGAAATGTCAGGATTTTTATATTTCTTTATAATTGTTATTTTATTAATTGTAGTTGCATGTTATGCTGCTGTAGCCATATTTTTAACACGCTTCAGTAAAAAAGTATATGGTGAATCATCAGTTATGGCATGGATACCAATTGCCAACGTATACTTATTAGGAAAATTAACTTTCAGTAAGGATGCTGGATATGGCTTAGTTGCTTTATTAATACTATCATGTACTCTTACACTAACAATTGATAAAACAACTATTACTTTATATCTACCACACACACTTCAAATTATTTTAGGAGCTGTATTTGCTGGTACATTTGTTGCAACTTTAATATTTGGAATCAAAAAATATGGTAATCTCAAAAATAGCAATGGAAATAAAGAAATTAAAACAAGTAAAGAAACTGAAGAAATTGCTAAAGCAAATGACGCTTTCTTTAATAACTAAAACGCCTTTTTAAAGGTGTTTTTAATTTTCTAAATATGTTATACTATTTATAGGTGATTAAAATGGTATATTTATTATATGGAACCAAAGAATTTGGAATTGAAGAAGAAATAAAAACGCTGAGTAAAAATATAGATGAAATGAATATCAGTAAATATGACTTAAATAATGACATGTTATCTCTCGCATTAGAAGACGCTAAAACAATGTCATTATTTGGTGATAAAAAAATCGTCATCATTTATAACGCTAACATGTTTACAGGAATAACCTCTAAAGACAGTGAAAAAATAGAAGACTATTTAAATCACATAAATAAAAACACAATATTAATTTTTGTTGTTCATAATGATAAATTAGATTCAAGGAAAAAAATCACCAAACTAATCAAAGAAAAAGGTAAAATTAAAGAATTTAATGATGAACTTGATAGTACTAATTTAGTTAGAAGACTTTTTAAAGATTATAATATAGAATATAGCACAATTAAACTATTAATAGATAGAGTAGGAAATAACCCTCTCATTCTTCAAAATGAAATAAATAAAATAAAAATATATAAAGAAAATGACAAAACAATAACAGATGAAGATATATTAAATCTAACAGTCAAATTAATTGAAATAGATATCTTTAAATTAATCGACTATATAATAAAAAAAGATAAAGAAAAAGCATTAGAATTATATTATGAAATGCTTAAAATGAATGAAGAACCAATAAAAATAGTTGTTATATTAGCCAACCAATTTAGAATAATGTATCAGTCTAAAGAATTATTAAAAAAAGGATATAGCGAAAAAGATATTGCCAGCATCCTAAAAATACATCCATATAGAGTAAAATTAGCTATCCAAAATAGCCGTAATTATACTTCAGAAACATTACTAAAACATTTAAATAACTTAGCTGATATAGATATTGGAATAAAAACCGGAACCTTAAACAAAGATTTAGCACTAGAATTATTTATATTAAAATAAAAACATTTACATATTATTAATTTTATCGTAAATGTTTTTTAAATTAACTTCATATTTACTGGTTGTTTTAGGATTATAATATTTTCTACCAACAAGTTCATCAGGTAAATATTGCTGCTTAACATAACTGCCTTTATAATTATGTGGATATTTATAATCCTTAGAATTAGTTTTAATATGATTTGGAACCTTAGGGGCATGCCCCATCTGAACATCATTAATTGCCATATCTAAAGCCACATGTGCACTATTAGACTTAGGAGATAATGCCATATCAACGACAATCTCCCCAAGTGGAATCCTAGCTTCAGGAAGTCCAACCCTCTCTGCCGCTTTAATTGCCGCTTCTAATCTAGGGCCAATAGCTGGATTAGCAAGACCAATATCCTCATAAGCAATAACAGATAATCTTCTAAATATAATATCCAAATCTTCAGCTACAATTAACCTAGCTAAATAATGTAAAGCCGCATTCACATCACTACCTCTAATAGACTTCTGTAAAGCACTTATCACATCATAATATCCCTCATCATTTTTATCAATATATAAACTAGGTTTATTATTAATTTTTTTAACATCATCTAAACTAATTTTAAAATCATCAGAAGCATAATAAACAACCTCTAGTAAATTATAAGCATATCTTAAATCTCCGCCAGAAAGTTTAGCTATATAATTAATAGCCTCATCACTAATATTTATTTTATCTAAATACTGAGTTGCCTTATTTAAAGCTATTATAATATCCTCATTACATAACATTTTTACTTCAAATAGTTGACACCTACTTCTAATAGCAGGATTAATCGAATGATATGGATTAGCCGTAGTTAAACCTATCAAAGTAATTAAACCATTTTCTAAATAGGGGAGTAATAAATCCTGTTTATCCTTATTTAATCTATGTATTTCATCCATAATCAATACAATACCATCATTCGCTTTAGCTTTTTCAATAACTAAATCTAAATCTTTTTTACTATTAATAACCGCATTTAAAAATTCATATTTTAAATCAAGTTCATTAATAATAGTATAAGCCAAAGTTGTCTTACCAGTCCCACAAGGACCATATAAAATCATTGAAAAAAGCTTACCATGTTTTACTAAATTATATATAATCTGCCCTTTACCAATTAAATGTTTTTGACCCACCACATCATCTAATTTTTTAGGTCTAAGTATATCTGCAAGTGGTCTCATATTATCACATCCAATATATATTATATCATGTATACTTCTTTTTTTTTAATCATATTTTTGATAAAATTATTATAGGTGAAACATAATGAACGAAAAAATTATTGAAGAATTTATTGACTATTTAAGATTTGAAAGAAAATATAGCGAAAACACTATATCATCATATAAAAGAGATTTAAATAAAATAAATATTTATATAAAAAAAGAATTTACCAAATTAAACAAAAAAGATATTCAAAATTATATTCAAAAACTTTCTAAAGAAGAAAACACATCAAGCGTATCAAGATGCATAAGTACCCTTAAAAGTTTCTATAAATTTCTAGAAATAAACAAATATACAAATTCAAATCCACTAACCACCATCACTAACCCTAAAACTCAAAAAAAACTGCCTAAAGTATTATCTGAAGAAGAAATTGATAAATTATTAGATATAAATTTAAATACAAATTTTGACTATAGAAATAAAGCCATGCTTGAACTCATGTATAGTAGTGGACTTAGAGTAAGTGAATTAGTAAACTTAAAAGTTAACGATATCGATTTAGTAAATTCATCCGTTAGAATATTCGGAAAAGGTTCAAAAGAAAGAATAATTCCATTAAATGATTATGCAACTATAGCTTTAAAAAATTATATCCTATATTACCGTACAAGTTTATTTAAACATGGTGAAAATAATTATCTATTTTTAAATAATCACGGTAATAAAATGACTAGACAAGGATTCTTTAAAATTCTAAGTAAAATAGCTAAAGAAAAAAACATTAAAACAGAATTTTCTCCCCATACATTAAGACACTCTTTCGCAACCCATCTATTAAAACATGGAGCAGATTTAAGAAGTATTCAAGAACTTCTAGGGCATAGTGATATATCAACTACTCAAATATACACTCACATAACCGAAGAAAGATTACAAAAAAATTATGAAGAATTTCATCCACATGGTAAATAACTTTAAAAACATGTTATAATATTATAGCAAAGTAAAGTTAATACATAATTTTAAAGAAATGAGGAAATGTTATGCAAGAAATAATATTAGATACAGTACTAGACTGTCTAAAAATAATACCTTTCTTATTTATTGCTTTTTTAATTATAGAATTTTTTGAACATAAATTATCTCACAAAACAGAAAACACAATAAAAAAAGCAGGAAGATTTGGACCACTAATCGGAAGTATTTTAGGTGCATTACCACAATGTGGTTTCTCAGTTTTAGCCACCAATCTATATATAACTAGAATTATTAGTATAGGAACATTAATTGCTATATATCTATCAACCAGTGACGAAATGATTCCAATATTAATCGCCGAAAAAGCACCAATCGACAGCATACTATTTTTAGTAGTTTTAAAAATTTTAATTGGTTTAACTTGTGGATTTATCATTGATTTAATAATCAGAAAAGAAGAACCTAAAGAACACTTTGAAATATGTGAATACGATCACTGTGACTGTGAACACGGCATTATAGCTCCAGCTATAAAACATACATTAAAAACATTAGTGTTTATATTTATAATTACATTTATTTTGAATGCTGCGTTCCATTATATTGGAGAAGATAATATTAAACACATATTTGATAAAACAAACTTCTTCACACCATTTATAGCCGCTTTAATCGGTTTAATTCCAAACTGTGGTTCAAGCATAATATTAACAGAATTATATATAGCTAATATTTTGCCACTTTCTTCCGCCCTAGCCGGGCTTTTAGCTAATAGTGGGGTAGCACTACTAGTTTTATTCAAATCAAATAAAAACATCAAAGAAAACATAAAAATAGTAGGCATTCTATATTTAATAAGTGTTATAACAGGACTATTATTAAAAATATTCGGTGTATAAATTTGTATCAACTAAAAATGATTTAGCAATTTACTAAATCATTTTTTAATTCATCAATCATTTTATCAATTTCTTTTTTTGGAATTCTCGTACAATCATTATTTTTCAATAACATACACGCATTAATTGCTTCTTCCTTTGAAATAATATTTTTAATATTTAATAATTTAATTATCTTAAGTGTTCTGATTACTTCTATACCATTATTTTCAGAAAAAACTTTGAGCTTTTTATCCCCAGTTGCAAGAATAGCATTATTATCTCTTGTAATTATATAATTTATTATATCATAAGGTGATAGTCCATTTATTTCTCGTGATATTTGAAAAATTTCACTAATTTGTTCTGGTGTAGCTTCAATTGTTTGAAATTTTTGAATTATATCAATATTTCCAGTATCATAATTAACTTCATCATTTTTAACCATATCACTAATATATACATTATCAAGCATAACAAATTTATCTAAAATATTAGCATTACTTAAATCAGTTATTATATTAGTATCTGTAATTATTATCTTCGTTGTTATAGTCAACTATCGACATTCCTAATAATTCGCATGCTTTATTTAGTGATATTATATTATCTACCTCTAATTTATGTACAAGTCTATTAAATTGATATGAATTTTCTGCATCTATTAAATCTGGTTCTTGTTTCCTAATTCCCATCGAACTAAAAGATATGTTTATTTTTCTAAATAAATACTCTGAAATAATGTTTAGTTCTTTTAATCGGTAAACAATCGCCGACATACTTACTTTATATTCCAATTTAAACACTTTTAACTCATAATAACTAATACTATGTCTAAATTCACCAAATTCATTAATAACAGCAACTTTAGGCATTAAAAGCGCCCCAGCAAACTTATTACATAACTTTTCTTCATTCAAATTGTTATCTAAAATATTTAAAACAAGATGTCCTAATTCATGAGCAATAGTAAATCTTTGTCTAGCACCATCGCTATCTTTTAATAGTACAATAATAGGAATATCATCAACAATTTCACTAAGTCCATCAAAATCTGAAAATCTATTATCAGGGTTATCAATTTGAATAATTATTATTCCTAAATTCTCCAAAATACTTATTAAATCTGAAATAGGTTGATTAATCGATAAATTATAATCATCTCTAAATTTTTCAGCCGCCTTTTCCGCATCATCATAAGTATTACAATCATATTTTTTAATCTTCATATCTTGCAAATTCAATTCATCTAACTTTATTACTTCAAGATAATCAGAAACTTTATTTTGAATAATTTCCTTTAATAATTCTAAATTTTGCCCTTTTAATCTTTGTTTTTTCCTAAATGCATTAAATTTCATTTCTGGAGCTTTATATTGCTTTAATAAATCTAACACTTTAACACCATACGCATTCGCAAATTCAATTAACTTTTGAGAATTTGGTTCAATTTCACCCTTTTCATATTTTGACACTGCAGTAGCAGACATATTCAATAATTCACCAGCGTTTTTTAATGATAATTTTTTTAACAATCTAACTCTTTTTAAATTTTTACCTATCTCGCTCATACTATCACACCTTTCTTGGTTAATATTTTATCATGAAAATGAAGAATTGTAAACTAATAGCTATATTAAAAATATTCGGTGTATAAAGTATGATAATCTAATACTTTTTTTCATAACCTTAAATAGGTGAGAAGTATGAAAGAAATATTACCTTTTTTATTATGCCTAATAGCAGGACTATCAACACTCTTAGGATCATTATTTATATTTATAAAAGGAAATAAAAATAATATCATAAAATGCGCTTTAGCTTTCGCTTCAGGTGTAATGTTTAGTGTATCCATATTTGATTTAATTCCAGAAAGTTTAACTATGATTCAAGATACTTCCAAAAACAGAATTTTTTTAAACGAAACTTTATTTATAATAATGGGATTAATTATACCCCTTTTCATTGATAAAATACTTCCAAAAAAATTAAATAAACAAAACAAATTATATAAATTAGGTATATTTACTATGATAGCCATTATAATTCATAACATTCCAGAGGGTATAGCAACTTATATATCCTCCGAAACAAATATAAAACTAGGTATATCCATAACCATTGCGATTGCTATGCATAACATACCAGAAGGAATTAGTATTGCTATGCCAGTATATTATGCAACTAAAAATAAAAAGAAAGCCATAGGTTTAACATTTATATCAGGTATGTCAGAGCCATTTGGTGCTTTACTAGCATTCTTATTCTTAAAGCCAATAGTAAATGATACAATTTTGGGTGCTTTATTCGCAATGATTGCTGGTATTATGACTTATATAGCAATAATTGAGTTATTACCAGAAGCTTTACAATATAAAGAAAAAAAGAAAACCATAATAAGTTTTCTAATTGGTATATTATTTATGTATGTAAATCATATGTTAAGCTAAAAAACCTTATAAAATAAGGGTAGGGGAGTAATCAATTTTTATTTTGACTCTCTAATTCTTTAATTATCCTACCCTTTACATAAGATTGCTCATTTGGATATCTTGTATAAAAAGTTATTAATTTAATCCCAGCCTTATTACAAATATCTCTAACTGTAATATCGCGTTTTCTTCTATGATAATTATTATGTGATTCATCATTAAGTTCAATTAGTAAAAGTAATTTACTGTAATCAGCATTAAAAATACCAAAGTCAACATTTCTAAATAATTCGTTATGAAATCTAGAATCAGATACTTTATCAATAATAGAAGCTAAATTAACTTGAGGTACAATATTAACATTTAATTCATTTTCTAAATCAATAAATTTAGTTAAAAAACTATATTCATTATTAGATAAAAATTTTTTAGGAATATAAGACGTAGTAGGACCATCTATTTCTGTAGGTTCGTCATCTTCAGTTTTATCAGAAGAATGCCCAAAACGGGAAATAATAGCATAAAATACCAATATCATAAAAGCAATAATAGTAATAGTATAAATTAATTCATAAAACATTTCCACACAAAACACACCCCTTATTATTTAAAATAAAAGAGTAGTACTTAAAACAAATTAATACTACTCAAATTTTCAATTCATACAAGTTAACATAAGATATATTATCGGAATATGTTTTAAAGCCTTTCAAAATAAGACTTATTCCTTTTTTGTATTAAATTTTTATTTACATAAATTTACACTTCTTTGAAAGGTGGTGAAAATATGAAGTTTGAAGCCGTTCTTGAGACACGTAAAAGTAAGAAAGGCACTGTTTACGATTGCTTAGTTATTAAATTAAGTGATAACGTTGAAAAATTAGTTTTTCTTACTACTGCTGAATTGGAATTATTAAAACTTCAAAAACCCAATTTAAAATAATAAAGGAGGTGAATTAATTGGAATCAATCGCAACACAATTAACTACTGGCATTACTTCTGAGTCTCTATTTGCTACAGTTGGTGAAATCATGCCATTTGTAACTATCATGATTATATTTGCTTTTGGTTACAGAGTTTTACGACATGCTGTAAAAGGTGCTTCAAAAGGTAAAGCAAGTATGTAGTGTGTAATTTTCAATTTTACTATAGGACTGTGGGGTGAGTATATGTTAAAACGATTATTTTTTAAATTGCATGAGTTTAGAAATGGCCGTTTTACTTATGCTTACTCTCTTTTTTTTGAATGTGAATTTTATGATTATGATTTTGAAGGAGATGAATTGTTTATATGTTCGATGTAATGGTTACTTTTATGACTCAATTAGTTGATTTAATTGTACCAATGGTTGGTTTATACGCTATATTTGATTTTACTGGTAGTCTTTTGTTTGGTAAACGTTAATGCTTTATGTTCCTGATTTAAATAATTATGAATGTTTTATTGTTTATGACAAAGACACTATCCGTGCTTATAAAACTACTCCTAGTTATAATTCTGATATTGCGTATACTGACATTTTTGTAAATTCTCATTATATGACTAAAAATGGTATTCAAGAATTTGGTCGTTATTCTGAATTACCAACTTGTTTATCAACTACTGAATTAACTGATGATGTCTTTTATAGAAACGACATGCCTGATATTTTACTTATGTTTTTAATTATATGTATTTTTGTGTTTGTAATTCCTCTTAAGATTTTCGTTCGTTTGTTTAGGAGGTTTCAATGATGAAGAAATTTTTATTTTTTATCTCTCTTTTATTTTTTATAATGATACCTCGAGCTAGTGCTACTGCTCCTGAAAATCCCTATCTTTTATATGATTTTCGCTCTGAAAATTCACTTACTCCTTATCTTTCTAGCACTATTGAATATTTAACTACAACTGAATGTCCTTTTTCTTCTTGTAATGGTACTTATTATGAAAATTTAAATAATTTAGTAAATGGTCTTACTTCTAGTGGTTATAATTTTTTTATCATTCTTGCTCGTTCTTCTACTTCTGGTTACTTTGGTGATTATTATGTTAATATTAGAATTTTAAATCCTTCTACTTCTGTTGATAAACCGTTTGGTTTATATTCTGAAACTTTTTCTAGTAATAATAATATTCAATATCGTTTAAGACCTGAAGATAATTCTGATTTTTCTGTTTATAATTTCACTTTTTATGCTAATCAAGATAATTTTCCTACTATTGAATATTTAAAAACTCTTGTTAATTCTGAAAGTCCTTCAAGTTCTAGTTTTTTTACTCCTTGGGCTTGGTCTGAAGTATCTGATAATAATTTTACTTCGCAAAATACATTTGGATTTTATTCTAATATTGAATGGTCATTTAATTTAGGTTCTTATCAGACTACTATTATTAGTGACTTTTATGATGAAATTACTACAAATGATAACTTAGGTATCCAATTTAATAGGCTTTACTATTTATGGTCTTATATTGATGATAATTTTAGTGGTGGTAATGAAATTCAAGACATTATTGATTCAGTTAATGATTTAGTTGATATTGGCTCTAGTACTCTTGATTCCATTAATTCTTCTGATATTTCTGGTGCACAAGAAAGTGCTACTGGTTTTTTTGAAAATTTTAAAGATAATGACCATGGTTTGAGTGCTTTTATTACTGCCCCACTTAATTTTATTAAATCTATTACTAATAGTACTTGTGAACCTATTACTTTTACTTTACCTTTTACTGATGATACTGTAAGTTTACCTTGTATGACACCAATATATCAGCAATTTTTTGGTAATTTTCTCACAGTTTGGCAAATGATTACTAATGGAATCATTGCGTATTGGGTTGGTATTAATTGTTTTAGAATTGTTAAGAATATGAAAGATCCTGAAAAATATTATGTTGAGGTGATGGGCTTGTGATTAATGCTATTTTGACAGGTATTATTAGTTTAGTTATGGCACTTGTTGAGGTTATGCTTTATCCTATTAATTTGATTATTTCTACTTTTTTACCTGATTTAGATAATGCTCTCTATTATGTTGCCAATATGTTTGAACTTGCTGGACAATGTGTAGGTTTTTGTGTTAGTATGTTGGGTTTAAGTTCTTTCGCAGTTTCTATTATTGTTTTGTTTTGGGTTTTTAAACTCACTGCTCCTTTTGCAATTAATTCAATTAAACTAGCTATTAACTGGTATCGTTCTTTAAAACTTTAAAAGGTGGTGTTTATGTTTTACTTACTTGGACTAATGCTTATAGTTTTTATTATAATTTTGTTTGTTAATAGAAAATTAAGAATAAAATGGAAAACTTTTTTAAAAAGAGGTTTCTCGCCAACTCGTGGAAAATTCGGTATTTACTGCTATTGTGGTAAACAGGGTAAAGGTAAGACTTACTCTGCTGTTGAGTATCTTTTAAATAATAAAAATAAAAAAATTTATTCGAATCTTAAGAGTTTAAAGGGCATCGAATACACGCCTTTGGGCGGATTCGATGACCTGCTCGAATTACGACATGAACATGATTGTATTATATTTTATGATGAGATTTTTACTGCTTTGACTAAGCAATCTAAGATTACTGAAGAAGTTTTATCTTTTCTCTCTCAAATGCGTAAACGCCGTATAATTCTCATTACGACCGCTCAGGAATGGTTAGAAATTAATGTTACTTTTCGTCGTTATTGTAAATTTCAAATAGATTGTAATATGTTCCCTTTTTTAAATTCTGGTCTTCTTATAAAAACTTTTTATGATGCTGAATTAATGAAATGGAGTAATGAAGCTAATGAGTATGTAGCTCCTCTCGTTGAAACAACTCTTTCTAAGTGTAATTTAGAAGTTATTAAATCTTATGATACTTTTGAAACTATATCACCTACTAAACAATCTAATGTTAAAACTCGGAAATCGCTTAAACTCTAGGTTAAGAAGAAATCCGAAATAAAACTCACTGCTAAGGGGAGTTACTACGACACTCCCCTATGGGTGCATTGTGAATTGTGACAAAAATTTAAACTAAATGTAAAGAAAGGATGGTTTTATGTTATTATTTTTGTTAGGTATTAGTTTTACAATTATATTTTTGGAGCCTTTTTTAATTAATTTTATCTATTTTTATAATATTGATTTGTTTGTTGATTTTATTCTTAATCAAAAAAATTCAGAGAAATTGAGGAAATATTATGAACGTTAAAAAAAAGGGAAGAATTTGGGCATTTGTAGGTTACCCAGAAAGTCTTTCTTCTGATTGGTTAGATAAATTGCAAGAAACAGGTTTACAGATAGCTATATCTCCTATTCATGACAAAGATTTTAATGCTGATGGTACACCTAAGAAACCACATTATCACGTTATGGTTATTTATGACGGACCTACTACATATAATCACGTATTAGAATTGACTAAGTCCCTCAATTGTACTATACCAATAAAATTAGAAAGTGCTCGGGGCATGTATCGATATCATATTCATATTGATAACCCTGAAAAATTTCAATATGATGATCGTGATAGAATACTTTTAAATGGTTTTGATATTTCTTCATGTTCTCAACTTACCCATAATGAGATTCTTAAAATAAAGAGGCTTGTTTTAGATATAATCAAAGATAATATGATAACTGAATACTCTGATTTGTGCGACATGTTACATCAGACTGACAGTATTCAAATGCTAGATGTCGTTACAAGTAACACTGTGTTCTTTAATACATATTTGACTAGTGCTAGAAATTCTGGTAAATGTCAAGGGCGAACGAAGTGAGTTCATTTACCCTTGACATTTTTTTCTTATTATAATGTTGTGTCTGCATAAGACACATGATAGTGTGTCTTATGCGTTATTGTCTTCTTTAAATATAATCATGTTAAAACCGTTTATTTTTAGCATTTCTAAAAATTTAGATAATCCCATTTCTTGTTTGTTTGTTTCTATTTTAGCAATACTATCTCTACCCCTATTTATTTTTTTTCCAAATTGTTCTTGATTTAAATTTGTTATTTTTCTTATTTTTTTTACTATTTCTCCTTCAGTTAAATCTTTTGTGTCAATTTGCATTTTTTCACCTCTTTTCGTGTATTGACATTACACTTTTTTTATGTTATTATTTAACTGTGTATTTACAATACACATAAGATATATTATCGGA
>CALVRC010000022.1 GCA_944358445.1 uncultured Bacilli bacterium | reverse complement strand
ACTATAGCACATACAAACGTTCTTGTAAATAACTTCTTGCAAACTTTTACCTTTTACAAAGCAAATTCCTAGTAAATTAAAAAAGCCGTTAGAAAATTCTAACGGTTTTATGCGGTGGTTTTATCAAAATCAATGAAAAATTCTTTATACCATACTAAGAATACATAGACAGTCCAAATTTTACGGCAGTTGTTTTTCTTACCTTTATAATGGTCATCTAACATTTTAAGTAAAGCTTTTTGGTCGAAGAATTCTTTAGTGAAATCTTGTTCAAATATTTTTTTGGCAATATTATAATATTTTTCTTCTCTAAACCATTTAATAATTGGAACAGGGAAACCTTTTTTTCTTCTTTTGTACCAAGCTTCAGGGATTCTTTTAGAAGCTGCTTTTCTTAAAATATATTTTGTTGTATCATGTGATATTTTATATTCTGTTGGAATGGTACTTGCGAGTTCAAATACTTCTTTATCTAATATTGGAACTCTAAGTTCTAATGAATTAGCCATACTCATTTTATCTGCTTTTAGTAAAATATCATTTGGAAGCCAGAAATGCATATCTAAATATTGCATTTTTGTGACATCATCTTTATCTTTTACTTTATCAAAATACGGTTTAGTTATATCTTGAAATTTTAAATCACTTTTATATTCATCAGTTAATATTTTGTTGGCATCTTTATTATTAAAAATAAAGGCATCTCCAACGTAGTAGTCTTCTAATTTACTACCACCTTTAGTTAAAAAGTTTTTACCATGAAAACTTGGAAATGGTGAGACAACGGTTTTAATAAATTTTCTTAAAAATAAAGGTAATTTTTTATAATTTGTTAATGTTTTATCTTCTTTATAACTTGGGTATCCTCCAAATAATTCATCAGCTCCTTCACCTGATAAAACTACTTTAACATCTGATGCGGCCAATTTAGATAAAAAGTATAGAGGGACAGCTGATAGGTTAGCGGTTGGTTCGTCAGCATAGTACTGTACTTTGTCAATACTTTCAAAGAAGTGATCAGCGTTTATTAATTCATTTTTATTTTGTATATGAAGTAAATCTGATAGTTCTTTAGCCATTGGTACTTCGTTGAAGTCTTTATAGTCAAATCCGACAGAGAATGTTTTATTTGGTTTTAAATAACTTACGACATATGATGAATCAATACCTCCTGATAAATATGAACCAACAGGAACATCACTTATGGTGTGATAGTCGATAGATTTTGTAATGGTATTATCTATTTTATTAACTAATTCATCAAATTCTTGATTGGTTGGATTAAATTTTATTTCGTAGTATTTATTTATTTCCATTTTTTCAGTATTGAAATCATAAGTGAAGTAGTGTCCTGGTTTTAATTTATAGACGTTTTTGAAAAAAGTTTCATCTAAAACTGATGTTTGAAATGTAAGATATGGTTTTAGAGCCTCTTTATTTACTTTTTTTAGGAAATCTGGATGTTTTAAGAAACTTTTTATTTCAGAGCCATACATAAATGTTCCTTGCATTTTAGCATAGTAAAATGGTTTTTGACCAAAATGATCTCTTGCTCCAAATAATACTTTTTCTTTTTTATTCCAAATTACAAAGGCAAACATACCTCTTAATTTATCTAATATTTTTTCTTTATATTCTTCATAGCCGTGTAATATAACTTCAGTATCTGCATTTGTTTTAAATATGTGTCCTTTATTTATTAAGTCTTCTTTAATTTCTTTAAAGTTATAAATTTCACCATTGAATGTGATATACATCGTATCATCTTCGTTAGACATAGGCTGTCTTCCTCCTTTTAGGTCGATGATACTAAGTCTTCTAAAACCCATGGCTATTTCATCATCTGTGTAATATGATTCATCATCTGGTCCTCTATGAATAATCATGTCATTCATGGCTTTGATGTGTGTTTTTTCTTTTCTATTTATATATCCGCAAAATCCGCACATGTTTTTACTTCCTTTCTAATATTTCCAATATCCATTTTTATAATCTTTATAATATCTAAAGTGTTTTCTAATTAAGAAAACAATTCTTTTGATTGGCATGTCTTTTTTATAAATTAGAGGATTTACTACTTTTTTTTCTTTATAAAGTTTTAAGGCTTCTTTTTTAAATTCTTTATTTACTACATATTTTTTTATTATTCTTTTAGGTACGTAAGTTAGTAATAGTTCTTTGTCAGCAATTTCGAATTTTTTTTCTTTGTTATATATTAAATCATCGACAAATAGTTTGACAATGTTATAACCAGCAGCAGTTACATAGTAGCTACATCTACCTTGTCTAGCATTTATTTCTAATATTTTATACTTTTTATCACGATAATCATATTTAATATCTAATTCAGCAATGCCTTTGAAATTAATTTTTTCCATGAAGTTTTTAAATTCTAAAATGACATTTTCATTATAACCATTAGTATTAAAGTGGTTTATTAAACAAGCTGCGTTTCCGACCATATTAGATGTATGTTCTTGAAGTCCGATTTGAGCGAAGGCGAATAGTTCACATTTTCCTTTGGAATTACAATATATAACTCCATCAAATAGGCTACTATCATCACCAGGAATATATTCTTGAATGATTAATTTTCCTTTGTAATCACTATTTTTGAAACAGTTTATGGTGTGTTTAACTTCTTCTATATTATTTAATTTATAAATTTTCTTTTTGCCTTCAAAGTTTATATGGTTAAAATTTATTACATCGTTAGGTTTAATAATTATTGGAAAGTCAAAATCTAATTTAAGTTCATCATCTAAATTATAAATTATTGTTTTAGGAAGAAGATTCGAATCTTTATATGTTTCATAGAATTTATCTTTCATCATTAAGCTATCTAAGAAATCTAAATCTACATAATTAAACAATATTCTTTTATCTAATTTATCTTTGTTTGCGACTAAACCTCTGGCGTATGTTTCATTAGATGAAATGCATATTATCTTATCGGCTTGGATGTTTTTTACATATTCGTTTATTGCATTTGCAAATTTAGTTATATCCCATAATCTGGAATCGTATGTTGCATTTATGATATTTGAGTGGTTTACGAAGCTCATTGGTTTATGAGCGATAACTCTAACTTTTTTATTATATAATTCGTGCACACATCTAGCCATGTAATAGGCATTGGCGTCACTTCCAATAATTACTATTTCAAAATTCATTTTATCAAATCCTTTAATATTTTATTTCTGTAAGATGACCATTTTCTTCGTATATTCTTGGAACTCTAGTTGTAATACTTGTGAATAATTGGTATGCACTGATACCTAATTCTTGTGCTTTCTTTTTGGCATCATCAAATATTATAACATGGTCATGTAGTTTTATGCTATCATCAATTTTAATAGCCGTCATATCCATACCAACTTCACCAATGAGTTCATATTCTTTGTTATTAATTTTGACCATTTGATTTTCATATTTTTTGATTAATCCATCAGCAAAGCCAATTGGAATGATAGCGACTTTCATATCTTCTTTAGCAATATATTTTGCGCCATATCCAACATATTCTCCTTTTTTAACATTTTTAATAGTTATAATTTCTGTATGAAGAGAAAAAGCTGTTTTTAAATTTAAGTTATTTTCGTAAGTTATTTCACTAATATGATGTTTTTTTAGATACATATTTCTTTTGATTAATCTTAGTCCTTTCGGTTTAGTTAATTTTTGAGGAAAACCAAACATGATAATTCCTAATCTAACTCCGGTTACATATTTAGGCATTTTGTGAGTAACTAGTGTTAGGGAACGTGAAATATGTACGATTGGAATAGTCTTTAAATCAATTAAACTTGTTAAATCTTCAAATGTTTTTAAATCATTATCATAGTGTTTATCCCACATGCCAGAGGTTCCTAGGTGAGTATATATTCCTTCTAAGAAGATATTTGAGTTTTTAAGAGTATCATGTATTTCTTTTACTTGATTTTTGTTTTTGACTCCGAGACGGTTCATACCACTATCTATTTTTAAATGTGCTTTTAGTTTTAAATTAAAATTTAGTTTTTTAAAATATTCATAATCTGGTATGGTGATAGTTATATTTTCTTTTTCACAGATATTTAAAAATTCTTGATTTATTGGTTCTAAACATAATATTGGAATATTTTCATTTCTTTTTCTTATGCTTAAACATTCTTCTAAGGATGAGGCAGCTAGATAATTAATGCCACCTTGGATAAGACTATTTATAATATAATCTCCGTGGCCATAGGCATTAGCTTTTACCACACCTATATAATATTTATAATGATAGTTTTCTTTAATGTTTATAATGTTGTTTTTCAATATATCACAGTTAATTTTGGTATAAGTTTTACGGTACATATATTTTCACCTTTCTTTACACTTTTATTAGTGGTGTGGAAAACTTTCCACTTTTCCACATTATATAACAAATTATTAACTTTCGCAACAAATAGGCGAGAAGTCTTATAATATATAGCTTTTTGTGATATTTGATATTCTATAGTGTATAATAAATGTCAAAAAAAAGTGGAAAAAATGTATACTTTTGCTTTACAGTGTGATATAATACTTACCAGGTGATTAAGTTATGCTTGAAGAGGTTAAAGTCATACTAGAGAGTAATACAAATTTAACAGAAGAGGTTAAGGATAATCTTTTAGAACTTATTACAATCTTTCATGAAATATTTAAAGATGTGGATTTGACAACTTTGAAAGAGCGACTTAAAACTTTAAAAATAAAAAGGGAAAGCATGTATTTGGTTAAGATGCCATGTAAGTATATTCCTCATAATAATGAAATAGCGATTAACTATGGACTTATTACTGAGGCTGATGCAAGGCATTGGCTTATGCATAGTTTACTTGGAATAATTACTGCTAAAGATAATTATTATGGATTTAATGATGAACAAGATTCTTTACTTGCTTTAAATGAAGGCTATACGGAAATACTTACTAACAATTTAGTAGGGGATGTTGATAATAATTTCTTTACCGATGAAATTATTATGACAAATTTAATTAGTAAGGTTATAGGTGAAGATGTTTTATACAATGCTTATTTTAATAACGATGCAAAAATGGTGGTAAAAGCTATGGCAGAAGCGGAGGTAAAATAATGGTATTAGCTGAAGTGATTAGTGACATGAATAGTAATTATGAAAATAGAAAACATGGTGGTAATTCAATGGTATTTAGTATTCAAGAAAAAATGTTTTCAGCTTTTCCTGAGGTTGGAGTAGAAAATGTCTTTGTTTCTGAAAATTATCTGCCTATTGGTCAAAGGTTTGAACCGGGAACTTTAGAAGCTTTGAAAGAAGCTGTAAATGAATTTGAAATGCAAAATGTATTAGAAAGAAGTGGAAAGTCAAAAAACTAATTTAAATTAGTTTTTTTTTAAAAATTTGTTGTTTCTGTGAAATTAATATGTTACACTTATAGTAAGTATAGTAGGTGAGTTTATGAAAAATAAGGGGTTTACTTTGGCAGAAATTCTTGGAGTGATAGTTGTTATAGGATTACTTTTAATTCTTATTGTACCAACCGTTATAAATAGGTTAAATTCAACAAAAGATGAAGCTAAATCTGCAGGAATGAATTTGATTTATTCGGCGGCGGATCAAAATATTAGGGAAAATGCTAATAAATATCCGCCTGGTAGAAGTGGAAGATATTGTATAGCAATACAAACTTTAATAGATGAAGGAAAATTGGTCGCTCCAGTAAAAGATGTTTCAACAGGTGAGGATATCTCTGATAAATCAGTTATGGTGACTATTTATAGTGCAGGGACTTCTGATTATGAAATTAGAGAAGGTGATGATTGTGAAGCTATTGCATCATTACCTATGATTGACTTTGTAGTCACACCAACTGGAAGTGATTGGGTACAAAAGAGAACTGCTAAAATTATTTGGCCAAAGATGAGTGGAAATTACAGAGCTAGATACCGTATTGAAAAAGGTGACTGGATTTATGTAGATACAGTTAATAATGAAGAAGGCGGCTCTATCGAGATTCCATTTACTGAGACAGCTTATTCAAAACTTTTGGAAGCTCAGTATATTGGGCAAGGAGGAGAAACAAGTTCAAACAATATTATTTATTCTAGGATAAATATTGTAAATATTGATTCAACTCCGCCAAAATGTTCTTTGAAGACCAGTGGAACAATGGGAGATAATTCGTGGTATACATCCAGTGTAACAGTAAGTTTTAAGTCAAAAACAGATGAAATTAGTGGGGTAGCTAAGTCTGGTATTGGAAGAACTAGTTCATATACGTTTGGAAGTAATAGTTTGGTTCAGTCTAGTGATACTGGTGGAGTTACATATTATGGATTTGTCGAAGATAAGGCTGGTAATAGAAACCTTTGTTCAATAAGCTTTAAGAAAGATGGAACTAAACCAACTTGTGGTTTATCTTCTAGTGGAAGTATGGGTAATAATGGCTGGTATCGTAGTAATGTAACTGTTAGTATGTCTAACCGTGGAGATAATTTGAGTGGGGTAGCTTCAGTTGGAATGAGTACTGGTGGAACTTCTTATAATGGTTCTACATCAATGACATTATCTTCAGATTCAAAAGGAACAACATATTATGGATTTATTAAGGATAAGGCTGGTAATACTAATTCTTGTTCTAAATCTGTTAAGAGAGATGTTACTAAGCCAACATGTACAATTAGAGATAGTGGAAGCAAAGGAAACAATGGTTGGTATCGTGGTAATGTCACTGTTAGTTTATCTTCAAGTGATGCGACTAGTGGAGTAGCTTCTTATGGAGTAGCTCAAGGTGGAGGAGCTTTAAATGGATCTAGTAGTGTAACTCATTCAAGTGATACTGGTGGAGTATCATATGGAGGAAGAGTAAAAGATAATGCTGGAAATGAAAGTAGTTGTTCAACTTCGTTTAAAAAGGATTCGACTGCACCAACATGTTCATCAAGTAAAGGAAACACATGGACTACTGCTGGAGTTACTATAAGTTATTCTTGTGGAGATAACCTAAGTGGAGTTGCTGTATGTCCTCCTAATAAGTCAGGAGTAAAAAGTTCTGTAGCGGCTGCAACAGTAAAAGATAATGCTGGAAATACTGCTAGTTGTCCAGGACAGTCAGTTTCTCCGCAAACTCAATATAGAACAAGAACGAGAACTGCTGCGACATGTACAAGGTCTTGCTGTGGTAGATATCAATCTGGTAGTTATGCTTGTGGTTGTGCACAATATCGATGTAGATATTGCTTTATAGGTGAAACACAAGGTGCTGGTGGCATGTGTAAATATACATATGGTAGTAGCTGTGCTGGTAGCCTTGGTAGTGATTATCCTTTGTTAGGTAAATCTTGTACTAGAAATAAATATTGTGCAATTTATTCAAATCGTACATGTACTGATGCTGGTTGTTGCGGATATAATTCTTGGTCAGGTTGGACTGCATGGGGTTCTGGCTACTGGTGTAATAATGCAACATGTAATTCTGAAAGTAGAATACTTTATTATTAAAAGGGGAGTTTAAATATGAAAAGGGAAATGATAAAAAATATAGTAATCGGTTTACTGGGTATTGTTATTATTGGCTTAGTACTTGCTTTAATATTTGTTAAAAAAGCAGATACTATAGTAAAATATAAGTATTTCGATGATGATTTGATAGAAGTTGATAATGAATCGTTTTTACAAGTAAAAACTAATATTCTTGATAATAGGAGGTTAATAATTCTATTAACCTCTGAAGAGGATGTTAGTTGTTCTGGAGCTTTGAATGTAGAGGTATATAATTCTAAAAATGAAATAATAAACGAAAATAAGTCAGATTATTTTGTTGCAAGAAATAGTGGTTCTGTAATTGAAATAAATTTGCCTAATTTAGGAGATAATTATGCTGGAACTGTTAAAGTAAGTGTTGGTAAAGAAACTGAAATTGATGATGAAAATATTTCAGGTGCAACAAACTTAAAATATACTTTTGACAAAACAATTGGTGAGGACAATACTACTAATTTAGCTATACATTTTACTAATAATAAAGATGAAATGAAATATTTCTCTGGAGTAGTTGTTGCTTTTAAAGATGATAATATTGTTGATTTTAATGCATTTTATCAAGAAAATGTAGCTGCTAATAATGATTTTACAGTTAATACAACACTTTCATCTTCTATTAATGCTACTGGTACAACTCCTTTAGATTATGATGAATTAAAATTCTATTATTATGTTAGTAATGCGTAAATGTTAAAATGTCTTTGAAATATTAATAAAATGTGTTATAATTGATATTGTAATTTGAAAAGCGAAGATTAAGACGTAGTAATAAGAGTAATTATTTATAGAGAGCTAACGGGTGGTGGAAGTTAGTAATAATCTTTTATGAATTCACCTTAGGAGCTATGTGTACAAAGACATATCGGTAACGCGTTATAGTTTTGAGATAAGCTTAGCTTATAAATTAAGGTGGTACCACGTTGTAAATCACGTCCTTATATGGATGTGATTTTTTTTGTTAGGAGGGATTTATTTGGATTTAGAAAATATGATAGAAGATTTAAAAAAGTCTTTAGATAGTGTAAATACGTTATCTGAATTAAACGAAGTTAAAGCTGAGTATTTGGGTAAAAAAGGATATATTACAAGTTTATATTCTAAAATGAGAGATTTAAGTAATGATGAAAAAAAGAGTTTTGGAGCTAAAATAAATAAAATAAAAACAGAAGCTACAGATTTAGTTGATGATAAGAAGAAAAAAATTGAAACTAAGATTTTGAATGAAAAATTAATGAATGAAAGTATTGATATTAGTTTACCTGCTACTGAGATTAAGGTTGGAGCTCCTAGTATTTTAGAAAAGATTGTTGAAGATATTGAAGAGTTATTAATGTCAATGGGGTATGATGTTGTTGATGGACCTGAGGTAGAAAAAGATAAATATAATTTTGAGATGCTTAATTTACCAAAGGGACATCCTGCTAGAGATGCTCAAGATACTTTTTATGTTAAGGGTGATGAGTTACTTTTACGTAGTCAAACTTCACCAGTTCAAGTTAGAACTATGCTTGCTGGAAAAGGTGAGAAACCAATTAGGATGATTTGTCCTGGTAAAACTTATAGAAGAGATGATGATGATGCGACTCATTCTCATCAATTTATGCAAATTGAGGGGTTACTTGTTGATAAAAATATTAGTTTATCTGATTTAAAGGGTACTTTTGATGTGATTGCGAAACATTTATTTGGTGAGGAATGTCAAACAAGATTTAGACCTAGTTATTATCCTTTTACAGAGCCTTCAGTAGAGATGGATATTAGTTGTCATCACTGTAAAGGAAAAGGATGCAATATTTGTAAAAATACAGGATGGATTACGGTATCGGGAGCTGGTATGGTACATCCTAATGTTCTTAAAAATTGTGGATATGATCCTAAAGAGTGGAGTGGATTTGCTTTTGGATTTGGAGCAGAACGTTTAGCTATGATTAAATATGATATTGATGATTTGAGAGTATTTTATACTAATGATTTAAGAGAAAGCAGAGTTTTTGATAGAAAGGAGGATAACTAATGATTGATTTAGAGTGGGTTAAGGATTATATTGATATTAATGATCAAGATTTAAAAGAACTCGCTGTTAAGATAACTAAGGCAGGTATTAATATTGAAAAGGTTATTACTAATCATATTGATAATTTAGTTATTGGTGAGGTTATGGAGTGCAAGATGCATCCTGATTCTGATCATTTACATGTTTGTAAGGTTAATGTCGGTGATAAGGTTTTACAAATAGTTTGTGGAGCTTCTAATGTTAGAAAAGGATTAAAGGTAATTGCTGCTTTACCGGGGGCTATTTTACCTTTAAATTTTGAGATTAAAAAAAGCAAGATTAGAGGAATAGAATCTAATGGTATGCTTTGTGCTCTTTTTGAACTTGGTTTAGAAGAGAAAAATGATGAAACTTATGATAAAGGTATTTATGAGGTTAATGATGATGCTATAGTTGGTATGGATGCGATGGAATATCTTGGCTTAGATAATACTTTATATGAGCTTGATGTTCATAAACACCGTAATAATGATTGTTATTATCATATTGGCTTTGCTTATGAAATAGGAGCTATTTTAAATAGGAAAGTTACTTTACCCGATGATACAACTCACCCTTTAAAAGATAGTGTTCAGAAGCATTTTAATTTAAAGGTTGAAACTGATAAGTGCCCTTATTATTTGGCTAAAATGGTTACGGGTGTTAAGATTGGAGAGTCACCTGAATTTATTAAAAGAAGACTTAATGCTTATGGTATGAGGTCAATTAATAATGTTGTTGATATTTCTAATTATGTGATGCTTGAATATGGTCAGCCACTTCATTTTTTTGATAAAGATAGTTTGGGAGATAATATTTTAGTTAGAGACGCTTTTGAAGGTGAACAGATAAAAACTTTAGATGGTATTGAACGCAAATTAACTAAAAATGACATTGTAATTACTGATGGTGATAAACCTGTTTGTATTGCTGGTGTTATGGGCGGTGAAAATACTGAAGTTACAGATAATACTAAAAATATTTTAATTGAGAGTGCTATATTTGATGGTGTTAGTATTAGAAACACGTCTAATAGATTAGATTTACGCAGTGAGGCATCAATTAGATATGGCAAAGGACTTAGTTATGAATATACTCTAAAAACTATTGAAAGAGCTTGTCATTTGCTTGAAAAATATGCGGGTGCTAAGGTGCTTTCTGGAACAGTTTGTCATGATAAGGTTGATAAGACTTTAGAAACTGTAATATTTAAGTCATCTGAGATTAGTACATTACTTGGAATTAGTATTTCTGATGATGATGTTAAGGTTGAACTTGATAGGTTAGGTTTTCCATTTGAATATAATAAAGGTGAGTTTAAAGCTACAATTCCTTCTAGAAGGCTTGATATTGAACCTTATGTAAATGATATTGCTGAAGAAATTGGAAGACTTTATGGATATCATAATTTGGTTTCAACTTTACCTAATGTGCCAATTAAAAAAGGTGAATATGCATTAGATATTAAGTACCGTAAAATTATTTCTAAAAGATTAAGAAGTTTAGGGTTAAATGAGGTTAAAACTTATACTTTAATTTCTCCTAAGATGGCTTCAATGTTTAAATATGAAGATAAGGAGCAGATAGTTTTACCAAAACCAATGAGTGTAGATAAGTCTGTTATTAGAACAACTTTAATTCCTTCTCTTTTAAATGTTTATGAATATAATCGTGATCATAAAGTTAGTGATGTAAATATTTATGAGATTGCGAAAACATATGATAATGATTTTAAAGAAGAAAGTAAGATTTGTATGCTTATGAGCTCTAATTATTTACTTAATAGGTGGCATGGAGTTAATGTAAAGGTTGATTTTTATTTAGTTAAAGGCATAGTTCAAAATGTTTTAGATTATTTAGGTTTTAAAAATAGATATACTTTTGAAAAGAAGGAAATACCTGATTTACATCCTGGTGTTTGTGGAAGTATTATGCTTGATGGAAAACAAATAGGTGTTATAGGTAAGATACATCCTTCTTTGACTAAAGATGATATTTATGCTGTAGAGCTTTCTTTAGAGGCTTTGATGTCAAAGGTAAAACCAATTAAATTTAAGGCCGCTTTAAAATATCCTGAAATTGTTAAAGATATGGCTTTTGCTGTTAAAAAAGATATTACTTCTGAAGAGGTTGTAAATGTTATTAAAAAAGCTGGAGGAAAACTTTTAACTGATATTAAATTATTTGATTTATATACTGGTGAGCATGTTTCTTCAGATGAAAAGTCTTTAGCGTACTCTTTGACATTTTCTTCTAATGATAGAACACTTAGTGAAGATGAGGTTATGAAGGTGTTTGAAAATATTATATCTAAAGTTGAAGAAAAGTTAGGCGCTAAACTTAGAAATCAATAGTGTGTGAGAAAAATGTGTAAAAAAATTTTTAAAGTTATGACATTTGTTGACAAATTACATAAAATATAATAAAATGATATTGCTAAGCATGTGCTATGAAAATTTTACTTTGCCTGTTTTCTTAGTGTATGCGATTGCAATTCAATGAAAGCCATGTTAATGGTGTACAGTGCTACGGTCTTGGTTGAAACCGTCGAAATTTTGCTTTTTAAAATTTCTAGTAATCTCTTACAATTCAACCTTTTTCTGGGTCTATAGCCAAGTGGTAAGGCATGGGACTGCAACTCCCTGATCGTTGGTTCAAATCCGACTAGGCCCTCCAATTGAAATATAAAGGAATTCTAGTGATAGAGTTTCTTTTTTAATAAATTTTAAAAATTTTTGAGTAGTTGTAAATATGTTTAATTTAAAGGTTATTTTTGTATTTTGTATAAGAAATGATTAAGGTGTATCTTGTTAATTTTTTAAATTTAAGTTATACTTATATAGTACATGAGGAGGGCTTGTATGAAGAAGCTTACGAAACACAAATTTTTATTTATTGTTACTTTAATTAGTATTTTAGTTTTATTTTCTGGTGTAGGATATTTAATTTTTACTATTTCTAAATTAAATAATATAGAAAATGTACTGAGGTTAGTAGGCTCGGTAGTACTTATTATAATTAGTTTACTTTTATTTATTTTGAGTATTAGATTTTTGAATAAATATAAGAAAGTTAAACTTATTATTGTTATTGTTTTGATGCTATTAATAGGTGGAGTAGGTATATTTGGTGGTTATAACGTAGATAAGGTTTATAATTCTTTGGCTAAAGTTAGTGATACTTCTGGTTATACTACATATTCATCTAGCTTAGTTACTTTAAAAGATAATAGTGCTAAAAGTATTAAGGATGTTAGTAAAGATTCTAAAATAGGCATTTTAAATGATGAAACTAGTTATGAAGGTTATAAAATGCCATTAGAAATAATGAAAAAGCAAAAATTATCTAATGAGACAGTAGATTATGATAGTTATATTTCTATGATAGATGCTTTATATAATGGTGAAGTTGAGTATGTTTTCTTACCTACTAATTATTCTGTAATGTTCGGAAGTATGGAAGGGTATGAAGATATTAAAGATAAAACTAAAGTATTGTTAACTGAACAGAAAAAAGTTAAGGAAAAGAATGATTCTAGTGATACTGAAAATGCTAAAGCGATTACTGAACCTTTTACAGTTTTACTTATGGGTGTAGATTCGGATGCGGAAGGTATTCAAAATGGTTCATTTAATGGTGATTCACTTATGGTTATTACGTTTAATCCTAAAACGCTTAGTACAACCATTTTAAGTATTCCTAGAGATTCATATGTACCAATTGCTTGTTTCCCTGGTGAAAGAAAAAATAAGATTACACATGCTGCATGGAAAGGCGAGACATGCATGATGAATACAATTGAAAATTTTTTAGATATTAAGATAGATTATTATGTTAAGATTAACTTTACTGGTGTGGTTCAACTTGTTGATACTTTAGGTGGAGTTGAGATAGATGTTCCATATAATTTATGTGAACAAAATAGTAAACGACAATGGGGATCAAATACTGTTTATATTGAAAAGGGTTTACAGACATTAAATGGTGAACAAGCTTTAGCTTATGCGCGTAATCGTCATCCAAATCCTGGTAAATGTTCTTCTAAATGGACTAATTATACAAGTAATGATTTTATTCGTGGTGAACATCAACAAGAGGTTGTAACTGCTCTTTTGAATAAATTTAAAGATATTAATAGTTTAGATACTGTGTATAAGTTATTAGATACTATTAGTAATAATATGGTTACTAATATGAGTACTGATCAGATTTTATCTTTATACAATGTATTTAAAGATGTTGCTTCTAAGAGCACTGGTATGAATGATATGGCTGATGTTCTTGGTATTCAAAGATTAAAATTAAATGGTTATGATGCTAGAATATATGATTATGGTGGAACAAATTTATCACTTTATAATTATGTTTTATATGATGATAGTGTTAAAGCAGTATCAGATGCGATGAAGGAAAATTTAGGTTTAAAGAAAACTAAAGTAGTTAAATCATTTAGCTTTGATATTAATACTCCTTATGAAAAAGAAGTAATAGGAGCAGATGAAACTGGAGAAAGATCTTTAGTTCAACTTCCAAGTTTTGTTGGTAAGACGGTTGATTATGTTAGATCTTACTGTTCACAACATGGTATTAGTGTAACTGTTAAAGGTGGAAATGGATATGTACTTAGCCAAAGTGTTCCATCTGGGGCTAATATAGAGGATGTTAATTCTATTACTATAACTGCTGGTGGAAATACGAGTTCATCTAGTAGTTCTAGTTCATCAAATAATAATTCTAATTCTTCAAGTGATGATGCAACAGATAATAAAGGTGATGAAGATATTTCAGATATAGATCCTGGAGCACCAGGTAGTGGTGGCGAAGAAGGAGAAGAAGTAACTCCACCTAGTGGTGGTGGAACAACTGGTGATGATTCAGTTGATTCACCATCTATTATTGAATAAAACTCAAAAATTTGAGTTTTTTTCTTTTATCATTGATTTTTAAAGCTATTTATAAGATAATATTAAAGGAAAGAGGGATATTATGGATAGAAAAGAATTTGCCGATAGATTATTAAAAACAGAACATGATTTTGAATATTATGAAAAATTATATCCAGAAAGAAATTTAGATGAGAAAGCAATAGTTACAAGATATGCACCTAGTCCAACTGGTTTTGTACATTTGGGGGCTTTATATGCAGCTTTTATTGCTAGAAAGATGGCTAAGCAAAGTAATGGTGTGTTTTTTCTAAGAATAGAAGATACTGATCAAAAGAGAAGCATTGAAGATGGGGTTAATAAAATAATTACCGATTTAGCTAATTTTGATATTACTTTTGATGAGGGAGTTACTCTAGATGGTGATAAAGGTAATTATGGACCTTATACTCAAAGTGAAAGAGGAGATATTTATAAGGCTTTTGCTAAAAAATTAATTATAGAAGATAAGGCTTATCCTTGTTTTTGTTCATCAGAAAGTTTACAAGAAGATAGAGAAAGACAAGAGAAACATAAAGAGAGAATTGGTTATTATGGATATTATGCGAGATGCCGTAATTTATCTATGGAAGAGGCACTTGAAAAAATAGATAATGGTGAAAAATATATTATTCGTTTGAAATCTAAGGGTAATTTTAATCATAGATTTAAATTTAAGGATGAGATTAAAGGAAAGATGGAGCTTCCTGAAAATGATCAAGATATTGTTATTATTAAATCTGATAGCCTTCCAACATATCATTTTGCGCATGCGGTTGATGATCATTTGATGAGAACGACTCATGTTATTAGAGGTGATGAATGGCTTTCATCTATACCTGTTCATGTTCAGTTATTTGAATATTTAGGTTTTAAGGTTCCAAAGTATGCACATATTTCACCAATTACAATTGAAGATAATGGAACTAAAAGAAAATTAAGTAAGAGAAAAGATCCTGAGGCGGCTATTAGTTATTATCACGAAAAAGGTATTCCTAACAAAGCGGTTATGCTTTATTTAGAGACGGTTGCGAATTCTAATTTTGAAATGTGGATGAATCAAAATAAAGATAAAGATGTATCAGAGTTTGTTTTAGATTTTAAAAAGATGCCGGCAGGTGGAAGTTTATTTGATTATGAAAAATTAATGAATATTTCTAAAAATTATATCAGCACGCTTAAAGCTACAGAGGTATATGATATGACACTTGAGTGGGCTAGATTGTATGATGAAGATTTCGCATCACTTTTAGAAAAATATAAAGATTATTCTACAGCTATATTTAATATCGAAAGAGAACAAAAGAAACCTCGTAAAGATATTGGATATTTTGGAGATGTTAAAAATCAAATTTGGTATATGTATGATGAACTTTTTGAACCTAAAGAGTATGAATGGCAGAAAGTTACTGAAAAGTGCGAAATTAAAAATATTTTAGATGTTTATTTGAATAAATATTATAATGAAGATGATGATAAGAATACTTGGTTTGATAATATGAAAAAAGCGGCTGTAGAACTTGGATATGCGGGTGAAATGAAAGAATATAAAGAAAATCCTGATAATTATAAAGGAAGTATTGCGGACTTTAGTACAGTTGTTAGAGTTAGTTTGACTAGTAAATCAAATACTCCTGATTTATATGAAATTATGAGATTACTTGGAAAAGAGAGAATGAATGAGAGAGCTAAGATGGTTATTTAATCATCTTTTTTTATAAAAATTTTGTCATTTTTTAGCACTTACACTTGACAAGTGCTAAAAAGAGTGGTATAACATAATTGTAAAAGAAAGAAGGATGGAAAATGAGAATGTTACCAAGAAAATTTGATTTAGATAGTATGTTTGATATTTTTACTCCAACAGATAGTATGAAATGTGATATTTACGAAAATAAAGGAAATTATGTTATTGAAGCTGATATGCCAGGACTTGATAAGAAGGATGTAACAGTTGATTATAATGATGGTTATTTAACTATTAAAGCTTCTAAGAGTTCTGAAGAAAATGAAGAAGAGAAAGATTACATTCGCCAAGAGAGATTTTATGGAACTATGGAACGTAAATTCTATGTTGGCGATATAGATGAGAGTAAAGTATCAGCTGAGTTTAAAGATGGTGTTTTGAAAGTATGTTTACCTAAAGAGACTATTGAAAAGGCTTCTAAATCAATTGAAATTAAATAATTATAAATTAAAATGGCTTTTTAAGTCATTTTTTTTGTGGTATAATTTTAGATGAGTTTAGAGGTGTAAATATGACAAAAGAAGAATTAAAAAATTTTTATAATGAGGATGAAAAATTATATGACTTAAATGAAAATAAGAAGTTTTTATATATGTTTAATCATTTGATTGATGAAGGGTATGAACTTTTTATTGGAATTGATGAAATGCAAGATATGATTGATAGGCTTGCTGCATGGTATGAAATTAAGTTTCCCGAAAGAGAATTTGATTTTTATGATGGAAAGATGACTAATGATTTTAGTAAGTTTAAAGAATTATCTGATGTTATGGATATTAAACAATTATTTTTTAGATTGACTGATAATCAACAAAAATTAATTGAAGGTTTATATAGGTCAAATGTCCAAAAAAGTTATCCTATTTATGATATGGATAAAGTTATTGGTGTAAGTAAAAAGGTATATTATAAAGTTGGAAGAACAGAGAATGATAAGTATTTTTCTAAGCATAAAGATTTTGTGGTGAGTGCGGATGCGGAAACTGGTTTAGTTGATATGGATTATGAGATAGAGAAATATGTATCTGATAATGAAATTGATATTTACAATTTAGTTAAATTATTTATTGATGAATATTTTGATAAATTAGATTTTTCTGAACTTGAAAAGGCATCAAACAATAAATATTTAGATAATTATTTGAGGGATAGATTGTTGGAGTTTGTAGCTTTAAAACTTTTATATTCTAGAAAAACTACTCCTTTTCGAGGATATGAGAGGGCTAAAAGATTTATGGATGAATTTAATAAGAAGCTTGGTTTAAATTTATCTATGGATAGACTTGATAATATTATGAATAGGGATTATAAAGAAGATAGATCTAAAGTGAAGATAATATCACTTTAGATTTTTCTATGGTTTTGTTCTATTTCTTAGAATTTATAAATTAATACTTGACCTAAAGTTAGGTCTAGGTGCTACAATTATATTAGAACATGAATAAAAATTATGTTAATGGGATGTTGTAATAATATTTTTAAGAAAATTTAAAAGGGAGAAAATATGAAGAATATTTTGATTGTTATAGTTGTTTTATGTGCTTTTGGTTTGATATTATTTTTGCTTTTTAGTGAAAAGAATGTAGATGATAAGGAGGTAAAAAATATTAAAGAAAATATGAGTAAAGCTGAATTTAATTTTGATACAAAAACAGTAACTTTAAATAGTGGTTATGAGATGCCAATAATAGGTTTAGGAACATGGACTCAAAATGATGAAGAAACCGCTAATTCTGTTTATTATGCTTTAGAATATGGTTATAGATTAATTGATACTGCTCAATATTATGGTAATGAGTATGGTGTTGGAGAAGGCCTTAGAAGAGCTATTGATGATGGTATTGTTACAAGAGAAGAGGTTTTTATTACGACAAAGATAATGCCAAGTAGTTATAATAATGCTTATAATTCAATAGATGAGTCTTTGGAAAGATTAGGAGTAGATTATATAGATTTACTTTTGATTCATCAACCTGGATCTAATGATGAAGAGGTTTATAAGGCGATGGAACAAGGTGTTTATGATGGGAAAGTAAAATCAATTGGAATATCAAATTATTATACTAAAGAAGAGATAGATGAAGTTTTGTCTTATGCAACAATTGTTCCAGCAGTAATTCAAAATGAAAATCATATATATTATCAAAATGCCGATTTAAAGGAATATGTTAGTAAATATGGAATAATAATTGAATCTTGGTATCCATTTGGTGGTAGAGGGCATACTTCTGAAAATTTTAATAATGAGGTTATTAGAGATATAGCTACAAAGTATAATAAAACATCCGCACAGATTATATTAAGATGGCAATTACAAGCTGGATATATAGTTATTCCGGGTTCAAGTAATCCAGATCATATTTTAGAAAATTATAGTATTTTTGATTTTAGTTTAAATGAAGAAGATATGAAAAATATAGCTGATATTAATAAAAATCAAAGATATGAAAATTGGTAATTAGTGAAATTTGTTTAGTTATATTATTTGAATTAGAAAAACGTGCAATGATTTTGTACGTTTTATTATATGAGTATATATTATAATTTTTTTAACTTAAATTATATTATTTTAAATTTGTTAGTTGACACTCTAGTATACTGTAATGTTATAATACTTTTGATGTGAGGGGGTATGTATGTTAGAGTTAGTTAAAAATTTGAAATTTGCATGGAGATATGTTAAAGAACAAAAAAGTAAAATTATATTACTTGCTATAATTGGTTTACTTTTGGCAGTTATTGGGGTTGTTTTACCTATTTTAAGTGCTAGGCTAATTGTATATTTGACGTCGAATGAACTTCTTCAACTTTTATCTATTGCTTTTGTAGTTTTTGCTGTAGAAATACTAAAAAATATTATGAAATATTTTAGTGATTATTTGTTAAATATTGTTTATAGAGAAACTTTTAACAATATTCAAATATCACTTGGAAAAGAAATTTTAAAATTAAAAAATAAAACTTTAGATAGTAATTCATCAGGATTTTTTATTCAAAGATTAATGGGTGATACTAGTAAACTATCTTCTATATTTAATATAATCAATTCAAACTTGACCGAGATTATTAGTAGTATTGGTATTTTAATTGCAGTTTTAATTATAAATTTTTGGATTTTTCTTTATATGCTTATAGTTGTAATCTTATTATTTGTTCTTACTAATATGCAGTGGAAATCGTTTTATAGATTCGATAAAATGTTTAGAGGTGAAGAAGATAATGTTTCTGGCTTTACAGGAGAAGTTGTTAGAGGAGCTAGAGATATAAAAATGCTTCATGCAGAAAATAGTTTTATTAATGTGATGAATAGTAAAATTAAAAAATTAAATCAAACTAGATATAAAATGCTGTCTATAGATAGAAACTATAATTTAATTAATGATAGTGTTATAGATTTAAGTAATTTGTTACTTATCATAATTTTTATTTATTTTATAACGAATAATATTATTACAATTCCAATGGCAATAGTAATATATAATTATTCTTTAAAAAATGTTGTCGTAGTTTATGTTATAAATGATTTGCTCAATTGTATTCAAAATTTTAATCTTTCGGCTGAAAGAATAATTGATATTCTTGATAATAATAAGTTTGAAAAAGAAGAATTTGGTAATGTTCATTTGGACAAAGTTAATGGTAATTTTGAGTTTAAAGATGTTAATTTTAGTTATGGAGATAATAAGGTTTTAGATAATTTATCTTTTAAAGTAAATGCGAATAGTACAGTTGCTTTTGTTGGTAAAAGTGGTGCTGGCAAAAGTACAATATTTAGTTTGATTGATAAAATGTATGAGGTAGATAGTGGTGAGATATTAATTGATGGGGTTAATATTAATGAATTAGATAAAGATAGTATTAGAGATAATATTACCGTTATTAATCAAAATCCTTATATATTTAATTTAAGTATTAAAGATAATTTAAAATTAGTTAAAGAAAATTTAACTGATGAAGAGATGATTAATGCTTGTAAGATGGCTTGTTTAGATGATTTTATAAATACTTTACCTGATAAATATGATACAATAGTTGGTGAGGGTGGTATTACTCTATCAGGTGGTCAAAAACAGAGGCTTGCTATTGCGAGAGCTTTAATACAAAAAACTGAGATTATTTTATTTGATGAAGCGACAAGTGCTTTGGATAATGAAACACAAAAAGAAATACAAGAAGCTATTCATAATATGCAGGGTGAATATACTATTTTGATTATTGCTCATAGGTTATCAACCATTATAGATAGTGATAGAATTTTATTTTTAAACGATGGTCATATTGAGGCCGAAGGAACACATGAGGAGCTTTTAAATAAATCTTTAGCTTATAAACATTTATATGAAACAGAGTTAAAGACAAATACTAATAATTAATTTACTAATAATATTTAGTAAATTTTTTATCAATTTTTATTGACACGGTGTCAGAAAATTAATATAATGAGAATGTAAGATGACTGACAGAGTGTCAAAAGGAGGCAATTTTATGGAACACAGTGATTTAAGAAAAGAAGAAATTATTAAGGCTTGTACAGATTTATATGATAAGTATAATTTTAAAGATATAACAATAAAACTGATAAGTGAACAAACAACTTTTTCAAGACCATCTATTTATAATTATTTTGAAACAAAGGAAGAAATTTTTTTGGCATTATTTCAAAAAGAATATGAAAAATGGCAGGATGAAGTTGATGCGATAAGAAATAATAATGAAAGTCTTACGAAAGATGAGTTTGCGGAAAAGTTAGCTCATACGCTTGAAGATAAGGAAAGATTATTGAAGCTTTTGTCAATGAATATGTATGATTTAGAAGAAAATAGCCGAATAGAGAGACTAACGGAGTTTAAAAAGGCTTATGGGAATGCGGTTCATGCTGTAAGACTTTGTTTAAATAAGTTTTTTAAAGATATGAGTGAAGAAGATACGATAGAATTTATTTATTCTTTTTTCCCATTTATGTTTGGTATATATCCTTATGCGAGTGTGACTAAAAAACAAAAACAAGCAATGGAAGAAGCTGGAATTAAATATAAATATTTTACAATTTACGAGATTGCATATATGGGTATTAGGAAGTTACTTGGATAGGAGATGTTTATGAAAAAGATAATTGTAATTATAGGTTTAATATTTATAGTAATTGGAATAATTATATATTTTGCATTTATAAATAATAATTCTAGTAATGAGATGGATGAGGATATTGAAAATAATTCTACTACTTCAGAAAATAATGAAGATACAAGTGAAAATAGTGATTTAGGGGATGAGAATATGAGAATTAGTGTGAGAGATGGTAGTCATGAAATTATATTTGAACTTAATGACAGCAGTGCATCTAAAAGTTTGTATGAACAATTACCACTTACTTTGGATGTAGAAAATTTTAGTTCTAATGAAAAAATATTTTATCCTACAAGTGAACTTGATACTGATAGTACTCCAATATCAAATGGTGGCTGGGCAGGAACGTTAGCTTATTATGCACCATGGGGTGATGTAGTAATGTTTTATGATTCTTTTACATCTGCTAGTGGTTTATATGAATTAGGCGTGGCTGTTTCTGGAACTGATCAGATTAGTAATTTATCTGGTGAGATAACAATAGAAAAATTAGAAAATTAATTAGGAGAGATTTATGAATATTACTAAAAAGGCTTTAGAAAATCATGATGAAATTTTTAATGGAGTAAAGTATGCTCCAGCGGGTGAGAATAGACCAATGGATGAAACTAATCCAGAATATGTTGAAACATTTTTAAATTTTGCATTTGATGAAGTTTATGAACATGGAAATTATGATAAGAAATTAAGATGGATGATAATTTTAGCAAGTATGATTGCTCAAAATACGAGAGACCGTTATAAAGTGTTTTTAGCGGGGGCTTTAAATATTGGTATTACACCAGAAGAGATTATGGAAATAGTTTATCAAGCTGTGCCTTACTGCGGTATTGCGAGAGTGTTTGATATTATTTATGATACAAATGAGGTATTAGAGGCAAATGGAGTAAAACTTCCAGTAACTGGTGGAAAAAGAATTTCTAATGAAGATAGATTTAAAGAAGGTTTAAAAGTTCAAAAGGAAATTTTTGGCGATGAGAATATCCAAAATATGAGAAATAGTGCACCTAATGATGAAAAACATATCCAAGATTATTTAAGTGCTAATTGTTTTGGAGATTATTATACAAGAGGATATTTAGAATTAAAAACAAGAGAAATATTAACTTTTGCAATGCTTATTTCTCTAGGAGGATGTGAACCTCAAGTAAAAGGACATATAGGTGGTAATCTAAATGTTGGAAATACGCGTGAGTTTTTAATCGAAACAGTAACGCAATTACTTCCATATATAGGTTATCCTAGAAGCCTTAATGCTTTAAGATGTATTGATGAGGTGTGTAAATAATGAGGATTGTAGTTTTAACTGGAAGTCCACACAAGATAGGTACTTCTAATACTTTAGTAAATGAATTTGTTAAAGGGGCAGAAGAGAATGGTCATAATGTAGTAAGATTTGATACTCCTTTTTTAGATATTCATCCATGTATAGGTTGTGATCACTGTGGAATGAATGGATTATGTGTATTTAATGATGATATGCCAAAAATATTAGATACTATTTTAGAATCTGACATGATAGTGTTTGCAACACCAATTTATTACTTTGGTTTTTCTGCTCAAATTAAAAGTGCGATTGATAGATTTTATTCTAGAAATGGAAAGATACAAAGTAAGCATTTAAAGTCAGTATTTATTGCAACTGCTTGGAACAATGATGAACAAGTGATGAGCGGAATAAAAAAACATATAGACATTTTAATAGATTATTTGAATTTAGATAATAGGGGGATGATACTGGCAAAAGGATATGGTTATACTGGAGCTAGTACAGAAAATAAATATAAGGAAGAGGCCTATAATTTAGGTAAAAGAGTTTAGATATGAAAAAAAGAGAAAAATCTCTTTATGCCATAATATCTCTTTTATTTATTTTAGTATTCATATTACTATTTATATAGAAAACAGTGCCTAAATCATCGGTGATTTAGGTGTGCTAAAATAATTGGTCGCATTCAATACCTTTGTATTGAATGTTCCTTTTTATTATATAAGATTTTTCTCATCTATATACATTTTAATACATTTTTAACTTTATGGGAAACTTAAATTTTATTTTAAATTAATATTGTATTATAAGTTTATATTTATGTTATTGGGGGTTTTAGTGTATAATTTAAGTAGTAGGATTTAATATGGAGGTTTTAGATGAAAAAATTAAAAGGTGGAGTATCTTTAGTTATTTTAGGTAATATTTTATATTTGGTTTATATATTTTTTGGCTATAGTGAAAGTTCTTTTGGTGAATTTACATCAGGATTACTTCTAGGTCTTTCAGTGGGAATTAGTTTAATTGGAATTATTATGCTTATTATTTATGTTTCAAAAGAAAAATAATACTTTATTTATGGAAGTGATAAAATGAGTGAGATTGAAATTATTAAATTAGTGTTTGGAATATTTTTATCTATTGGTGGTTTAGTATTAATTATTTTAGCTTTTAAGTTATTTTACAAGTATTTAATTATGGAAAAAAGATGCACGTCTAAAACAGAGGGGATAGTTAAAAGATATACGATGGCAAGTTATTCTGGTGTTCATTTGCCTATTGTTTATTATGAGGCCTGCGGAAAAGAGTATAAGATTAAAGGCCCTGAGTATAAATGGGTTATTGAAAAGACAGTAAGTACACCTTTTAGTGAAAATGAAATGGAATATAAAGAAGAGAATGGAAATTTGAAGATTAATAGATCTTTAAATTCTTTTGGTGGAGTATATAAAAATCCTATTCAAGAGTTATATCCAGTTAATTCTAAATTAGATGTTTTTTATGATCCAGATAATCCCCAAATTGCTTATGTTTTAAGATACTCTAATAAGAAAATTTTCTTTTGGTTGATGTTTATATCGGGAATACTAACATTAATAATAGATTTATTAATTTTGATATGTTTATGAATTTTTTTAAATGTTATTAAAACGGGCAAAAATTCAAATTATTGTTGATAGAAATAAGTGCCTTTATGTGATATATTTATTTTTGAGGTGAGAATAATGAATTTAGGAAAAAGTTTAGTGGATGCTAGAAAGAAATGCGGTTTATCGCAAGAGAGGGTAGCTGAAAAATTAGGGGTGAGTAGACAGACTATTTCTAAATGGGAAACAAATGAAACTTTACCAGATATTTATCAAGCTAAAAGGCTTTCTAAACTTTATAATTTATCATTGGATGAATTGATTGGTTTTGATATTGAATTAAAAGAAATCGAGGATGTTATTAAAAATACTGATGAAAAAATAGAATCTAAAATTAACTGGACTAATGCTTGGGGTAAAAAGTATCCAGTATTACTTGATTATCCATCTTTAGTAGATGTGGAAAAATATGCGAGAATAATAAGGCAATTATTGGATAGTTTAGCTACTAACTATGGATATAATAAGTTAGATAGTATGCTTGTTTTAAAAGATATTTTATATCATGAGTGGAGAGATAAAAAGTAGTATTTAATTATTAAAAAAATGTGCATTTGTTTTGCACGTTTTTCTTCTGAAATTTATTGTGTTTTATATAACTATTCGTTATACTTATATGTAAGGAATGTTCGATAGTTGGGTGGGGCCAAACTTCTATTTAGAGGGGAGGCGATATAATGAACAAGAAAGATTTTTTAATCTTCGCTTTAGTAATTATCATCTTCTTTTTATTATCGCTATTATTAATAACCTTAATATAAAAGAACTCACCTAACACATCTGTGATTAGGTGATCCAATTTTTTGGCACCGCCCAACATTGTAGTATTGAACGTTCCTTTTTTATTATATGAGATTTCTCTCATCTATATACATTGTAACACATTTTTAACTTTAAGACAACTAGTGGTTATATTGGTATACAGATTTTTTTCTGATATTTGATTTTCCAACAATTGAATATTTTTTAAAATTTGATTTAAAGCTATTTCTTTATCATTATAATACATAAACTGATTTCTCCTTTCAAAATCAGTTTATAATAATTTCAACTTGGACAATAACTTGCTTTTTTTTATTGTCCATTAAATGAGGTCCAGTTTAAATAAAGTAGTTATGTTTTTATTTTTCATATATTTCTTCATATACTGGCTTATTTTTATTTAAAAAGTATATTACTTCTGTTTCAATGATGATAAAAATAAGTCCATATAACACAGATATTACTCCAAAAACATATAATCCAGAAATTAATACTAAAATACCAATTATTCTAAGAATTACACTTAATTCTATTTTTTCATTATTTTTGTGAATAAACAAAGCAATAATATCATAACTTATAATGGAGGATTTTTGACTTAGACATAAATAATGTCCGATGCCAACAAGAATTCCGGCGAGAACAATACATATAATTGGTGGAATAGCTAGAGAGAGGTTTGCTAAATGAAACCAATCGAAAAAGACTATGTAACATAAACAGCTATAACAGGTTTTAAAGAAAAAGTGTTTGCCTAAGAATATTAAACTAAAGAGTAATAAAAGTATTGCAATGATTGTTGTAATATATGTAATATCAATTTTTAGAAAGTGGGCGATGATAAGAGATGTACTAGTAATTCCACCATCTATCATATTATTAGGTACGGTTAAAAATGCATAAGATGCAGTTAATAGTAAATTACCTAATGTAATGATGAGTATAGTTTTCATTGTTATCAGCTCCCTATTTTAATATTTTACTTTAAAAATAAATTAAAATAAAGGCTTTTATTTTATAAAATGAGTTATTTTATATAAGTTGACATTTCTGCCTTTAATGATAAATGGTATTTAATAATATAAAAAGTCCTTGAAAATCAAGGACTAATTTCATATTGGAGCAAGTGACCGGAATCGAACCGGCATCTTAGCCTTGGCAAGGCCATATACTAACCGTTGTACTACACCTGCGTCTTTTTAATTATATAATATTTTATGTTTATTGTAAAGAAAATATTTTAAAAAATGAAAAAAACCGTAGATTTTTATTTGAAATTCCGTTTTATGGCAAAAAGCTGAAATAAGTCTGATAGTAGTATAATATACATGTTTC
>CALVRC010000021.1 GCA_944358445.1 uncultured Bacilli bacterium | reverse complement strand
CCTTAGGTTTCTGTGAAGTAGAAAAAGCTTACCGTGAGGTAAGCTAATGTCAAAATTTATTTTGGCATTTTGTTCTTACTGTTATTTTTAGTCAAAGTATAATAAGTTAAATCACTATATTTAGTCTTATTAATCAAAGGAAAATATTTAGCTTCCTCATTACCAAAGGCCTTAATCAATAAATAATAAGTTCCATTTTCTAACTCTTCTAAATTAATACCGTCATTTATATATTTACTTGTTTTAAAACTATAACCATCACCATCCTCAAATAAATCACATTCGATAACCTTCTCATCAGAACCATTAGCCAAAACAAGTTTAGGATTACTAAAACCATCATCAAGTTTAAAAGAGCCTTCAAAATTCATATGAATTCCATAAATATCATAATAAGTAATATCTCCTTCATTAGTATAATCAACACTACTTAAAAAAGTCTTATTATTGACCCAAAAATAAACAAATATTCCTATACCTATTAAAACTAAAACTAAAATAAACTTTAAAATTCTTTTTTTTTCTAATCTTTTTACTGACTCTTTTTGCCATAAATAAAACTTCCTTTAAAATAATTATATCAGATTATATCTATAAATGTTAAAATAAGTAGTATTATACGTCTTACTTTACACAAAATAATAAAAGTATCAGAAAAAACATTTTCTTTTTCTAAAATCTATGATAAAATTAAGTATAGCAAAGTGAAATAGTTTCATACTAAGGAGGATAAATATGGGTTTGATAAAGAAAATCATGGGTGAGGAAGAAGATGTATTTGCAGCCCCAACAAATGATCAATACTATGATTTAAAAACAGAAGAAGCTTTAACCGAAGAAGGCGGAGCTAAAATGATTTTATTAGAGCCAAGAGCTTACTCTGAATCCCAACAAATAGCTGACCATTTAAAAAAGAGAAATACTGTCGTTGTTAACTTAAAAAGAGTTACCCCTGAACAAGCAAAAAGAATAGTAGATTTCTTAAGTGGTACAATTTATGCAATTGGTGGGGATTTGCAAAAAATTGGTGGAGGAATTTTTCTATGTACGCCAAACAACGTTAGCGTTCAAGGAAAAATAACTAACGATACCGAAGGAAAAGGTATTCACGATAATAATAATATAGATATTGAGTGGTAAATAAAAGAATATAAGGCGTTTTTGCCAAGGTGAGGTCGAGTTTATGGAAAAATTTACTAGAGTCATGAGAGGCTATGATCCAGATGAAGTAAATAACTTCTTAGATCAAGTTATTAAAAGAGTAGAAAAAATGATAGCTGATATAGATGCTAAAAACAAATTAATTGTTGACAAAAATGACGAAATTAGAAAATTAAAATCAAAATTAGAAGAAACAAATGCCCTAAAAGAAAAACTCGAGCAATATGAAAGAATGGAAAGTACTTTAAATAGAGCCATACTAATGGCCCAAAAAACATCAGACCAGTTAAAAGTTGCCGCTCACCACGAAAGTGAAATAATTTTAGATGATGCTAAGAAAAACGCTAGTAGAATAGTTAATGAAGCTTTAATTAGAGCTGAAAAAATAGAAAACGATGCTGAAATGATGAAAAGAAATATTAATGTTTTAAAACATAGATTAAAAAACATTATTGAATCACAATTAGAAATTATTGATGATATAGACAAATTAGATATATAAAAAACAAATGATAGAGCCGGTATATTAAAATAGTTTAAAGAGAGTTAGTGGTGGTGTGAACTAATAACAGTTTAATATATAGATCACTCTTGATGTTTCTTTTTGAAAATAAGTAGATAAGAACGGTAACGCGTTATAGTTATTTGAGTGTATTTTAATTAATAAAATAAGGTGGTACCGCGGGAAAACTCGTCCTTAACTAGGACGTTTTTTTGTTGTTGAAATTAAATGAGTATGCTATAATAAAAAGAAGGTGAATGAAATGTTTAAATATAAAGATATTAATGTAAATTATATAAGATATGGAAATATAGAAAATCAAACTGTTGTATTACTTCATGGATGGGGTCAAAATATACAAATGATGAAACCAGTAGGGGATAGTCTAATAGATAACGATGTAATTATTATTGACCTCCCAGGACACGGAAAAAGTGAAGAACCTAAAGAAGTATGGGAACTTAATGATTTTGTAGAAATGATTCATGAACTATTAAAATCATTAAATGTAGAAAACCCAATTTTAATAGGTCATTCATTTGGTGGAAAGTTAAGCTTACTTTATGCAAGTATTTATCCCGTAAAAAAACTAATCTTATTTGGTAGCCCGTTTAAAGTAAGGAAAAATCCAAATAGTTTAAAAGTAAAAACATTAAAAAAACTAAAACAATTACCAGGCCTAAAAAACATAGCCGAAACCATGAAAAAACATATGGGATCTACCGATTATAGAAACGCTTCTCCAATGATGAGAAATATATTAGTTAAACATGTAAATACAGATATAACGGAAAACGTAAAAAAAATAACTTGTCCTACTATAATTATATGGGGAACACATGATGCCGCCGTTCCTATTGCCGATGCCTATGAATTAGAAACATTAATTAAAGATTCAGCAGTCATACCATATGAAGGGTGTACTCACTATGCTTACTTAGAAAGAATAGGGCAAACAAATTCTATTATTAAAAACTTTATAAAGGAGAAGTGACATGACTAAAATATTTTTAATCTCAGTAATTATCTATTTTATTTATGTTTTTCTAAGAAGCATTGACTCTATGCAAATGCTTCAGCAAAACAAATATAATAGAAAAAAAACATACTTAAAATGGCTTAAAAAAAATCCTGCAAAAGCCTTTAAAAACTATAGTATATTTTTTATCATACTAGCCATATTTATTTTTTATGATAATATAATTTTATTAATACTTGTATTTAATGTTTTATATTTAATCCTAACTGTTAATTTAATTTTAGAAAGAAAAAAATCACAAAATAAATTACCACTTAAATATACATCTAGAGTTAAACGGTTAACATTTACAAACATTTTGACCCATTTAATTCCAATAATTATAATGAGTATCTTTGTAAATGAAACTAACTTACCTTATTTTTATTTAATTTTAGGCCTAATTGCTTATCTAAATAACCTTTATATTTTACTTGCCCTTTTAATAAATACTCCAGTTGAAAGCTTTGTTGGATATTATTTTAAAAGAAAAGCTATAAATAAAATAAAAGGCATGAAAAACCTAAAAGTAATAGGTATTACTGGAAGTTATGGAAAAACAAGTAGTAAAAACATTTTAAATGACATTTTAAATATAAAGTATAATGTAGTTCCAACCCCCAAAAATTTTAATACACCATTTGGACTTATGATTACAATAAATAACTATTTAGATAAGTTTGCTGATGTTTTTATAGCCGAAATGGGAGCTTGTCAATCAGGCGATATAAAAGAACTATGTGATTTAGTACATCCAAAATACGCTATCATAACTAAAATCGGAGTAGCCCATCTCGCAACCTTTGGTTCAAGAGAAAATATCCAAAAAACAAAATTTGAACTTATAGAATCTCTTCCTAGTGATGGAATAGGCATATTAAATGGTGACGATGAATGGCAAAGAAGTTATAAAATAAAAAATAACTGTAAAATAAAATGGATTGGAATTGATAGTGAAAATGTTGATGTAAGAGCTAAAAATATCACCTTAAGTCCCAAAGGAACTACCTTTGATTGTTACTTCAAAGGTGATGAAACACCATATAAATTTGAAACAAAATTACTAGGATATGCTAATGTATATAACATATTAGCCTCTATTGCCTTAGGTAGAGAATTTGGTATGACAATCGAACAACTAAAAGCTGGTGTATCTAAAGTAAAAGCCGTTGAGCACCGTCTAGAACTAAAAAGAAACGGTGATATAACTATAATTGATGATGCATATAATTCAAACCCTACAGGCGCTAAAATGGCCTTAGATGTTTTAAAATTAATGCCAGGAAAACATATTGTAGTCACACCAGGTATGATTGAACTAGGGGATGCTGAATATGAAAAAAATAAAGAATTCGGTAATCAAATCGCATTATCAAAGGCCGATGAAGTAATACTAGTTGGAGCCGAAAAAACAAAACCAATCTATGAAGGCTTAAAAGAAAAGAATTTTGATGAAAGTAAAATACATATAATAAATGATGTATTAAAAGCCTTCCCACTTATTCAAACATTAAAAGAAAATGAAACTTATGTACTTTTAGAAAATGACTTACCAGATATATTTAATGAAAAGGAGTGATATAAATGATTAAAGTTGGAGTTATTTTTGGTGGAGATTCAGTTGAACATGAAGTAAGTATAATCTCCGCTTTGCAAGCAATGGAAAATATTGATGAAGAAAAATATGAAATTATTCCTATTTATATAAGTAAAGATAGACATTTTTATACAGGAAATGCCTTAAGAGATATGGAAACATATAAATACTTTGACAATATGAAAAAATTTGTTAAAGAAATAACCATATGTAGAAAAGGAAATGACATAGTGCTTCAAAAAATAAAAGGATTTTTTGGAAGAGATGTGAATACAATTGATGTAGCATTCCCGATAGTTCATGGTAAAGGAGTAGAAGATGGCTCACTAGCTGGATACTTAGAAACACTGGGTCTTCCAGTAGTTGGACCTTCTGTTTTAGGTGCCGCTTTAGGACAAGATAAAGTAGTCTTAAAACAAGTATTAGAAGCCAATGGAATTAAAACCCCAAAATATGTATGGTTTTATGATTACGAATATAGTATGAATAAAGATGAAATAATAGAAAAAATAGAAAGACTAAACTATCCAGTAATAGTAAAACCAGCTAATCTAGGTAGTACAATTGGTATTGGAGTTGCTCATAACCAAGAAGAATTAACTAAAGCCATTGAAGAAGCCTTAGAATACGAAAAGAAAATTGACGTAGAAGAAATGATTCCTAATCTGCAAGAATTAAACTGTGCAGTATGTGGAAATTATGAATATAATGAAACAAGTTTAATCGCTGAAATGAAAGTAAAAAACGAACTTTTAACCTTTGAAGATAAATATCTAGGTGGAGGCAAAGGAAAAGGTATGAAAATGGGAAATAAAATGCCAAATTCTATGTCAACAAGTGAATTTGATGTTCCCGCAAACATTTCAGATGAAATGACAAATAAAATATATGAAATATCAAAACAAGTATTTAAAGTTTTAAACTTAAAAGGAGTTTGCCGTATAGATTATCTTGTCAATAAAGAAACTGGTGAGATATATGTAAATGAACCAAATACTATCCCAGGTTCACTCGCGTTTTATCTATATAAACCAAAAGGTAAAGACTATAAAACATTAACTGATGAATTAATAAAATCAGCTATTAAAGATTATAAAAATGAAATACGTAAAACATCAAGTTTTACATCTAATATATTAAGTAATTATAATGAAACAAGTGGATTTAAAAAGGGAGTTAAATAATAAAGCAAGGAGATGTATTTATGGATTATAAAGACACATTATTAATGCCAAAAACAGAATTTAAAATGAGGGGAAATTTAGCCGAAAACGAAGTTTTACAACGTCAAGAATGGGATGAGATGGATTTATATAACCTAATCAAAAATAAAAATAAAAACAATAAACCATTTATTCTTCACGATGGTCCACCTTATGCGAATGGTAATATCCATTTAGGTCATTCATTAAATAAAATTTTAAAAGATTTTATCAACCGTTCTAAAATGATGGAAGGATATTACGTTGAATATATTCCAGGATGGGATACTCATGGTTTACCTATTGAACAAGCCGTTACCAATAGTGGTGTTGATAGAAAAAGCATGAGTGTAGCCGAATTTAGAGAATATTGTAAAGAATATGCCTTAAAACAAGTAGAAACTCAAATGGATGATTTCAAAAGATTAAACGTAATAGGTGATTGGGATAATCCTTATATTACTTTAAAACCAGAATATGAAGCTAAACAAATCGAAGTATTCGCTAAAATGGCTGAAAAAGGTTTAATCTTTAAAGGATTAAAACCAGTTTATTGGTCACCAAGTAGTGAAACAGCCCTAGCTGAAGCTGAAATCGAATATAAAGATAAAACAGACCCATCTATTTATGTCGCATTCACAGTTACTGATGGTAATAACTTTGTTAACCCTGGCGATAAATTAGTTATTTGGACCACAACTCCATGGACTTTACCAGGAAACATGGGAGTCTGTGTAGGTGCTGACTTTGAATATTCTAAAGTTAAAGTAGGAAATGATAACTATATTGTCGCAACAGAATTATTAGAAGACTTAATGAAAGAATTTGAATTTGATACATATGAAAAAGTATCTACATTTAAAGGAAAAGATTTAGAAAAAATTAAATATGCTCATCCATTCATGGATAGAACATCACCTGTAGTTACTGGATCACATGTCACATTAGATGCCGGAACTGGACTTGTTCATACCGCTCCAGCTTATGGTGTAGATGACTTCAATGTCGGAAAAAAATATAACTTAGGAATGGTAAACGGCGTTAATGACCAAGGTATTTTAACCAAAGAATCAGGTATGTTTGAAGGTCTATCAGTAGAAGATGCTAACAAAGAAATTCCAAAATGGTTAAAAGAGAATGGATACTTATTAAAATTAAAGAAAATAACCCACTCATATCCACATGACTGGAGAACTAAAAAACCAATCATTTTTAGAGCCACTAAACAATGGTTCTGTAGTGTTGATAAAATAAGAGATGAAATCTTAAACGAATTAGATACAAACGTAAATTTCCATACAGACTGGGGTAAAACTAGAATCTATAACATGATTAAAGATAGGGGAGACTGGTGTATCTCAAGACAAAGAGCATGGGGAGTACCAATTCCAATCTTCTATAATGAAGATGGTTCAGAAATCATTGATTATGATGTAATGATGCACGTTGCTTCATTATTTAGAAAATATGGTTCAAACATTTGGTTTGAAAAAGATGCTAAAGACTTACTTCCAAAAGGATACACTAACCCAGCTAGTCCAAATGGAAACTTTACAAAAGAAACAGACATTATGGATGTTTGGTTTGATTCTGGAACTTCATGGGCTGGAACACTACTAGAAAGAAAATTACCTTATCCAGCCGATGTTTATCTAGAAGGATCAGACCAATATCGTGGATGGTTTAATTCTTCACTAATCTGTAGTATGGCCTATAGTGGTCATAGCCCTTATAAAGAATTAATCTCTGCCGGATTCGTCTTAGATGGAAAAGGCTTTAAAATGAGTAAAAGTATCGGTAACATCGTAAGACCAATGGACGTTGTAGGTAAACAAGGTGCTGATATCTTAAGACTTTGGGTTGCCAGTGTAGATTATACAGAAGACGTTAGATTTAGTGATGAATTATTAGCCGGTGTTAAAGAATCATATAGAAAAATTAGAAATACATATAGATTTATGTTAGGTAATTTATTTGACTTTAATCCAGAACAAGATAAAGTACCATATGATAAATTACCTTATTCTGATAAATATATGTTAATTGAATTAAATGATATTATAACTAAAGTAATCAAAGAATATGATAATTATAACTATGATGAAATCTATAAAATCATCAATAACTATGTTAATTCATTATCTAATTTCTATTTAGATTTTACCAAAGACATCTTATATATTGAAAAAGCTGATAGCGATGAAAGAAGAAGCGTTCAAACAGTTTTATATGAAATCTTAACTTCATTAATAAAACTAATGGCTCCAATTTTACCTTATACATCAGAAGAAGTTTATAAATTACTTCCAGGTAAAAAAGAGAAAAGTGTTCATCTAGAAAACTTCCCAGAGACAAAAACATATAAAGATGAAGAAGAAATAAAAGAAATATTCGAATTATTCTTTGGAATTAAAAATGATGTTTATAAAGCCTTAGAAGAAGCTAGAAATGAAAAAATAATTGGTAAGTCATTAGAAGCAAAAGTATTCTTAAAATTACGTGATGAAGATAAAGAAACATTAAAACCAATTTTAACTAAATTAAAACAATTATTCATTGTATCTGAAGTTATCTTAACCCCAGATGAACTTACAAAATATGAATACTGTGAAGTTAAAGTTCAAAGATTCGAAGGTGAAAGATGTGAAAGATGTTGGAATTACTTTAATGAAATTGATTTAACTGACCATCTATGTCCAAGATGTCATGAAATAGTAAGTGAAGAAAACTAGTTCAATTGAACTAGTTTTAATTTAACTATTTTTATTTTTAATAAATTCTCTGAGCATCTTCGTTAATGCTCTTTTTTCAATTCTAGAAACATAACTTCTAGATATCCCAAGCTCCTTTGCTATCTCTTTTTGAGTAATCTCATCCTTACCATCAAGGCCATATCTTTTAATAATTATTTCTTTCTCTCTATCAGTCAAAACCTCAAAATACTTCTTTAATAGTTTCACATTATTTTGGATGTGTAAATCCAAAGCAAAGTCAGGTTTGTCAGTCTTAAGTATATCTAAAAATGTAATCGCATTTCCTTCTTTATCAAAACCAATGGGCTCATCAATACTTATGTTCTTATTATTTTTTTTATCAGACCTAAAAAACATTAAAATCTCATTTTCAATACATCTCGCACAATAAGTAGTAAGTCTAGTTTTATGTTTAAAAGAATAACTATCAACCCCCTTAATTAAACCAATAGTCCCAATACTAATTAAATCATCCGACATATCCAAGCCATGGTCATATTTCTTTACAATATGTGCCACCAACCTTAAATTATGTTCAATCAATTTATTACGCGCTTCCATATCGCCCATATTAGCTAGCTTAATATATTTCTCCTCATCTTCCTTAGATAAAGGATCGGGGAATACATTGTTAGAATAGGACGCCGTAAAAAGATAAAAATCCTTAAATAATTTTTTTAAAAAATTTAACATTAAATCACACCTCTAATAAAAATATATGTAATTATAATGTAAAAATTAATAAAAAAAATTAAGGACAAATCCTTAATTTATATATGACTAATTATATTCATTAAAAAGGCAAATCCCATAGAAGCAGTTACAAAACACAAAACTGCACAATCTAGAAATGTTTTAGTTAAACTACCATTAGAAAAGGCAATACCTTGTTTAGTGGCTTTAGTAAGTGTTTTGCCCTTACTTTGACTCACACCATCGTTTTCTATCGTATTTTCTTCATTAGGCTCATCATATAATCTATGAAGTTCCTCTTGAATTGCTTTTAATTCAGCTAAATCAACACTATCAATTTCTCTTGTTTGATCCATTAAATCATTAGAAGTAATGCTGTAATTAGAATCATCTGAATAATCATTTAAATTATCAGACTTTCTATCACTTAACGAATTATCATAAAGATTATCTTGTTTTCTATCATTTAATAAATTATCATAGTCATCTATCTTTGAAACATTATTTTCTTCATTATATAAACCATTAGAAGTCACATTTTTTTTGTCGTGTAATAACTCCTCGTAAAATGAACTGTTTGAATATGGAGTAGGAGTACTCTGAGATTCTGACCTACGAGTTAAAGCCCCGTCATCAAAAGCTTGATTATTTAAACTAAAAGAATCAGAAAAACTTTTATCATCATCATCCCATTCTTCAAATAACCTTTCAATAGCTTCTAAATTTTGACTAGTTTTAACTTCTTGATTTACATCAGACATATAATCACCACTATATTTTTCTTGACCAAAATTATATTTTTTATCGTCCATTATATAGCCTCCTATTAAAATAAGTATACTACAAATATAAACTATTTTCAATAATTTTCATATCAGTTGACAAAAGCCTAACTACTTTTTATAATTTAGTACTTGACAATGCAAGGTAGTTAGAATATAATGTCATTGAAGAGGTGATTTATGAACTCACAATTTAAAAAAGGAGTTTTAGAACTCATAGTTTTAGTTTCCGTCAATAAAAAAGATATGTATGGTTATGAACTAGTATTAGAAGTTTCTAAAGTAGTCGATGTAAACGAAGGAACAATATATCCATTGTTAAAAAGATTAACTAATGAAAATTATTTTGAAACATATCTTATGGAATCAACTGAAGGCCCCTCTAGAAAATACTATAAAATTACCGTATTGGGTCAAAGTAGATTAAAAGAGTTAAAAGATGCCTGGAAAGAATTTAGTGATTCTGTAAACAATTTTATTAAGGAGAGTGATAAAGATGAATAAAGAGGAGTTTTTAGAAAAATTAAAAAAGGAATTATCTATTTTAAATGATAAAGAAAAAGAAGATATTATTGATGAATATAAATTCACTATAGAAGAAAAAGTAAAGCATGGTCAAACAGAAGAAGAAGCAGTTAAAGATTTTGGTGACCTAGATGAACTCGTAAGTGAAATACTAGATGCTTATAAAATAAATCCTGAATATAAAGAAAAAGATGGTAGCTTTAGTAAATTCACTGAAGAAGGAGAAAAACTAATAAAAAAAGGTGCGAATAAATTAGCTGATATGACTAGAGATTTTGCAGATAACATTAGAAATAATGACGCAGAAATGAATTTAAACCTTGCTTTTGAAATAATAATCAAAGTATTCTTTACTCTAATTATTTTAGCTGTATTAACAATACCATTAAGATTCTTTGGAATTTTAGGATTCTCTTTCGCTGAAACATTCTTTGAACCATTCAGTATCCTAATAAAAATCATTATTTTTATCCTTTTCATTGCCCTTTACTTAAGTATAGGAATGTTAATAATTATTTCCTTATTTAAACAGTATTTTAAAAAGGAAAATAATGAGGGAATAAAAGAAAATGAACCGAAAGAAACAAATAATTTGAAACAAACAAAAGAAGAAAAAAAAGAAACAACAAAAAAAGAATCTGAAAATAAAGAAGTTAAAATAATTCAAAGAAATGGACCAACCATTGGATCAGTATTTATGTTAATATTAAAAATATGGGTAATTATGTTTATTTTACTTCCTTTATTCTGTATTGATGTTTTGGCTATCATAGGTCTAGTAGTTTCTATATTTTATTGGATTAAAGGTATTAATTTGCTAGGACTCACACTATTATTATTAGGCGTATCATCAATGTTCATCTGGTTTACTAATTTAATTTTCAACCTAACATTTTCAAAAGGAAAAGTAAGTATAATTCCATTTTTCATAGGCTTAATAATAACCGTGTTTGGAACATTATTTTTTATAGACATGGTAACCAACATTGAATACATTAATGAACCTCCAAAATCTTATAAAACTGAAACAATGACTAAAACCTTTACCACCAATAAACCTTATTACATTAATAACTATTTAAATGGTGATATCAATAAAAAAGTTGACAGCACATTAAAAGATAATGAAATTAAACTAAACATTACATATATTAAAGATTATGCAAATATTGATATATATAATAAACCAGTATATAACTTTCCTAATGAAGAATGTACCTATAGTGATGATAAACATAAATGTGAAACCACATATAATTATATTTCCTTAAATTATAACTATAATGATAACTATAATTATGAAAAAAATAGGTATAAAGAATTCATTAATAATTTAAAAGATAACAAAATATATAACTATTCAAAATTAAGCGAAGTAGACGTTCAAATACTCGCTAATGAAAATACTATGAAAATAATTGAAATAAATTAAGAGCCTAAACGCTCTTTTTTTTCTACCTAAAATTTGTTATAATGTAAATAATAGAAAAGGGGATTACCAATGACCAATGAAGATATTTTAAACCAAAGATTAAAATTAGAATTTCAAAATCCAGTTTATGATATTTTAGATGAAGCTATAAAATATACCATAAACAAACATAATTATAAAAAATATGATTTAGTAAAACTAGTTATGATGATATATGATAAAGACTATTCATTTATTAGTAATTATAATGATTACCGCAATCAATTCAAATTGTTAGATGAATACTTTGAAAAAGAATTTAACCATAGTATAATTACCTTTTTAATGATAAAAGAAATATTAAAATATAAAGATACAGAAAAATATGATGTTATAACTGCTGATATAGCTAATCTAGAAACAATTGTAAGGACAAAAAAGAATGTTAAAGCTGAAGATTTATGTATTTTCTCTTACCCAATTGAAAACGAAAAATATAATGATTTAATGATGAATATAGAAGCCAACGAAAATTTCAAATACGCTCTAGCCATCGTCTATGATAAACTAATGATTAAATAAAATATCACCTAGAAAAAGTGCATAATAAGTGAAAATAAGGTAAAATTGACAATTTTATAAACTCGGTATATAATAATGCGTAAATTTTGACGCAAAGGGTGATATTATGGAAAACTATTATAATATTCTAGAAACAATAGTACTTATCTATGCTGCCGATGAAGGAAAATTAAAAATTTATTTAAAGAAAAAACAAGACGAACCTTATAAAGGATATTGGATTTTGCCTTGTGCCCCTTTAGATAATCAAACAACTTTAGAAGAAAACGCTCATAAAATCTGTGAAAATATGACAAATTTAAATGAAACAGTCATGTTCCAAAACAAAATATTTAGTAACTTAGACCGTAATCCAAATAATAGAATAATAGGTGTATCTTTTGTTGCAATAACCGATAAAGATCTAACCGATATGAAAAAAGAAGATAATGACAAAGCCTGGTTTGATGTAGAAGAATTGCCAAAATTAGGTTTTGACCATGCCGAAATAATTGAAAAAGTATCTAAAGAAGTAAAAAAACAAATTGTATCTAATTATAATGATATGTTTTTGTCATTCTTTCCAAGTGACTTTACCTTACCAGAATTACAAAACTTTTATGAAAACGTATTAGGTAAACCAATTGATAGACGTAACTTTCATAAAAAATTTGTCAATCAAGAATTAGTAATTGATACAGGATTCAAAACATCAAAGGGTAGTGGTAGACCAGGAACTCTATATAGATTTAATATAGATAAAATGAAAGGTAAGAGAATATGAATGAAAAAGGTTTTGGAATAAAAGAATTCATTATAATTATTTCAGTTGTATTTATCTCATTAATTATTATAATGGCATTATTTCAAAGTATTTTTCAAAATGCTGAATCAAATCAAACAATTGATGAAACAATAGAAACAGTAACTTATGAAGATTTAGAAAAGAGTTTGGAAAAAGCAGCTGAAAGATATCAAAATGATACATATTCAGGTAATACAAATGAAACAGAAGTTTGGTCTTTAAGTTATTCCATGCTTAGAGAAGAAAAGTATTTAGATAAACTTATTGATCCAAATGATAAAAAAGAATGTACAGGATATGTTGAGTTTATTCAAGATGGAGCCAAAGTATCATATAAACCATATTTAAAATGTGGTAATAATTATCAAACCGAAGGCTATGATGAAAATAATTTAAATTAAAAGCATTAGACCAAAAATCTAATGCTTTTTTATATATAAAGACAGTGCATTTTTTGATTAGTAAACAAATGTTTGCCAAAACTATTTACAAACATAACCATTCGTGGTATAGTGAAGAGCAATGATAGAAGGTGATGACATGCAAATATTAAAAGGCTATGTATTTAGGATGTATCCAAATGAAAAACAGGAAGAGTTAATTAATAAAACATTCGGTTGTTCTAGATTTATATATAATCATTTTTTGGGTGATAAAATAAAAGAATATAAAAAAACTGGAAAAAGTAAAACAGCTTATGATCAAATGAAGTTAATACCATCACTTTCTAAAGAAAAACCATGGCTAAAAGAAGTAGATAGTTGTGCTTTAAGAAATAGTTTATTTAATTTAGAAGATGCTTATAAAAGATTTTTTAATGGAAATGGACACCCTAGATTTAAAGCAAAAGGAGTACATGAAAGTTATAAAACTAATAATATTAAAAGTAGTTATAAAGGAAATAATTATAACAGTATAATACTAGATTTAAAAAATAAAACAATAACTTTACCTAAATTAAAAGAAGTAAAGATAAGAGGGTATAGAAATAAAGAAGTAGTGCCTGGTGAGGTAAAAAGTGCAGTAATTAAGAAAGACGCTGGTAAATATTATGTAAGCGTATTAATAGAAGAAGAGTTAATAAGACCAGCTTTTGTTCCAACAAGTATAATAGGAATAGATTTAGGAATAAAAGATTTAATAGTAACATCCTTTAATGAGAAAATAGAAAACAAAATAAAACTAAATACAAAAAGAATGATTGGCTTACAAAGAGGAATATCTAGATGTAAGTCTGGAAGTAAAAACAGATATAAGATGAAATTAAAAATACAAAGATTATATCAAAAAATAAGAAATGCAAGAAAACATATGATACATGATATAACAAATAAACTAATAAACGAAAATGACATTATAGTAACTGAGAATTTAGATGTAAAAAGTATGCAGAAGAATCACTATGTGGCAAAAGGATCAAATGAAAACCCAATATCAGAAATCATCAGAGTACTTAAATACAAAGCTGACTGGAATAATAAGAAATTAATACAAATAGATAGATATTATCCAAGCAGTCAAATATGCAGTGTATGTAATTATCAAAATAGAAAGGTAAAAGATTTAAGTATAAGAAAATGGGAATGTCCAGTATGTCATACAGAGCATGAACGTGATTATAATGCAGCAGTTAATATAATGTTTAAAGGTTTAGAAAAATACATGTTATATATAGAACAAGGTATCTAATCATAAATTTTGACAAACAAATAATATAATTAGGGTGGCGACCATCCGATATTGGTCTATGGAGGAACCTTGGGTTCCACTGAAGTAGAAAAAGCTTACCGTGAGGTAAGCTAGTCAAAATTTATTTTGACCTTTATTCATAGAATAATACATATTTACTTAATTTATAAATAGTACCATTTATTCTTAAGTATATATAATATTTACCTTTAATACCATCTTCACTAATATAACGCGAAGTTGTAACCTTTTTGTTTGAATCTTCACCATCAAGTATTACATAAGTTTTCTTATCTAAAACATTGTCTAAAATAATTTCAACATCATCACTTGCTTTAAAAGTACCTTTAACCTTTAAACCAAAAACATCTTTGTATAAAGTAATCTTATACTTATCTAAAATAGAATCATCTGTTTTAGCTGTTAATAGTAAATGGTTTTTAACCGTTGCAGACTCGCCCAAACTTCCAAGTCTGACACCTTGAACTCCAGTATAAACATCGTTAGCATATAGACTCATTTTCTTAGTATTATATAAAGTAGAATTTACATTCATACTGATAACCTTTTTATTATCGTAAATTTCATAAATAGTATGTCCTTGAGTAATGACATAATCATTATCACCAATAACTTCTAAATATGTCTCTTCATCAGTAGGTAACTCAAAATCATGTAACTCTTTAACACTTCTATTAGAATAATCAATTTGATATGTTAATAAATGTTTCTTATTTTTAATTGTACTTGCAAAAATTAATTTATTATTATCAAGTAAATTAACTGACTCTGGTTTATTAGGATAATCTATATCACCTTGAACCTTTAATAAATATTCCTTGTATTTATCATCAACCTTATCCTCATCCGCAATAATCCAGTTAATATCTAAAGTAGAATAATCTAAATTGACTATCATATTGCCATTATATCCAGAAATAGTAATAGAATTAGTATTTACATCATAATTAATAGAATTCATACCAAACCAATTATTTTTCTTTTCACCAGGTAAAATCTTATATAAATCAATCTCTTTAACAATAGCCCCACTAGCTCTATCAATTTCGACAGCTATATCTTCAGTAGTGCCTCTGCCATATTTATTAGAAGCTAAAAGTAAATTACCATTATTAAGTTCATACACATCATGATGATATCCACCAGGAACCGCATATTCATAATAAACCTTACCAAGTAAATCCATCTCAATTAAACCAATACTATTTTTTTTCCTTAAAATCTTATCACTACTAAGTAATATATGACCATTATTAAGCCTTTGAATATCCCATTTATAATCTCCAATTAAATACCATCTAACCTCACCATCATTATCATAAGCAGCCGTATAACCAATGTCCTCAGGTGTTGTAAAATAAAAATCTTTAGTATCAAAACCACTATTAGATAAATCAGTCACTTTCGAAAAATCATCGGGTAGAGGAGAAGTTGTAATAGTAATCTCTTTAACCATTCCACTAGCTTCAATTACAACCTTATTGTCATATCCGGCATAAAGTCCATAAATTGGTAAAATATGTACTTTAGTAGGAGTAAAAGTATGTTTTAAATCATCCGCCCCATCTTTGCCTTTAATTGTAACTGTAGACGTTGTTAAATCTTTAGTCTGAAACACAACTAAAGCAGATAATGGAGAATTTCCATAAGGATTTAAAATAATATTTGGATTATCAATAGTATAATTAGTATTACTTAAAATCTGACTTTCAGTTTGTGACTGTTGATAAAGAATATCAGTTTCTGTATCAATTGATTTGTTACTCATAACATATTGGTATATATAAATTGACGCTGCAAAAGTAACTACAATTAATATAACGTATTTTGCAATTATCTTTTTCATAAAATCCTCCTAAATTAATCTTATCTCATTTTCATCAAAGAAAGGTTTCTTTTTATCAATTCTATCAAAAAATAAAATGCCATCCAAATGATCAACTTCGTGCTGGAAAGCAACAGATAAATCCTCACGTGCTCTAAAAGTAACCTTGTTTCCATCAGGATCATATCCAGTAATTGTAATTCTTGCATATCTTGGAACATGTCCTTCAACCTCTCTATTAACACTTAAGCATCCTTCACCAGTCTCTAAAGCTACCATTTCTTCTGAATGACTAATTATTTTAGGATTTACAATTACATAATTTTGAAATTTGCCTTCTTCATATTCATAAACCAAAACAATAATTCTTTTCAGTTTACCTAATTGTGGGAATGCAAGCCCCATACCAGGTCTTAGGTCATATTTTTCCGCATATTTTTCAATCTGACTATATTTTAAATGTTTAATTATATGTTCTATTGTTTCTTTATCCTCTTTAGATAAAGGTAACTTAACTTCCTTACTGTGTTGTCTTAAAATTTTGTTTTTTTCATCTAATATTTTTAAAGGTTTAAACATAAATATTACCTCCATATACTATTTTATCATATTTAGATTAAAAAATTTATTTTTCTAATCTTTTATTAATTAAAAGTAATCGTATTATAAACTTATATACATAAATTGTCAAACAAAAAGACTGTCATAAAACAGTCATATAAACTACTTGTTATACATATCAACAAGCTTAGGTAACTTTTTAGCCTTTTTAGCCGTCATCTCATCAAATATTAAATTAATGGGTTGGAACAGAGTTAGACCCATATCAAATTATAGAATAAAGTAAAAGACTGTATATGAATATTCACATACAGCCTTTTTAATTAATGATTACCACAAGCTCTAGCTCCGATAATTATTACAAGTAAAATAAATAGAACTAGTACGATTGCTGCGCCATAACCTGATCCGTATCCTCCGCCATAACCATATCCACCACAAGGGTTGCCACAGCCATAGCCTTGATACCCACCATAATAATACATATAATACCTCCTATCTGTTCTAATATAGTCTATGTCAAAGTCAAAAACCGTATATTAAAAACACCTAATTTTATTTTTTAAAAATCAAATATGGTAAAAGTGACAAGAATATGCTATGATTATATAAAGATAGGAGGCAAGTTATGAAACAAAAAGCACAATCTTTAGGCAAATTACTTAAAGATTTAGATAAACCACTATTAATTGCATCCGTAGCTCTATTTATATTTGGTCTTTTAAACATCGTAACTGCCTCTTCAAGAGCGGCCGTAGTTAATTATGATGTATCAATTTATTATTATTTTTATAGACAATTAATTTTTATAATTTTAGGATTAGTAGCTGGTTTAATTATTATAAAAACTGATACAAAATATTATAAATTGATAGTTCCAATTTTATTTGTTGCTGTAATTGCTTTAAATCTTTGGGCATTAACTTTTGATGAATTATCAGGTTCAAAAAACTGGATAGATTTAAAATTTACTAAATTACAACCTAGTGAACTTTCAAAACCAATAATAATTGCGTTATTGGCTATCATGTTTGAAAAAAATTACCGAAAACTAAGAACATTAAACATCAAACATTATGACACAATAGCTACTATGATTTTTGTTGCCATGATTATACCTGCTATAATTGTTCTGCAAAAAGATTTTGGAACACTTTTAATAATCTTATTTATAATTTTCATGATGTTCCTTTCTAGCCCAATTTTAAAAGTTGATAAAATAAAAACTTTTATATTAATGGTAGGCCTAGGTGCCTTAGCCTTACTAGTTATGTATAGTGTTCAAGGCTATATATTGAATGATGCCCGTATAAGTCGTTTCACCTCATTCTTAGATCCATGTGGTAATTATGAAAATGGAGGTTATCAAGTATGTAATAGTTATATAGCTATTAATGATGGTGGATTTTGGGGATTAGGCATTGGTAAAAGTAAACAAAAATATTCATATATTCCAGAACCCCATACCGATTCCGCATTTGCTATAATAGCCGAAGAATATGGTATTTATAGAACAATTTTTATTTTTATATTATATGGTGTAGTATTATATCGAATAGCTGTCATAGGCGCAAAATCATCTACTCTAAGAGGAAGGTATATGTGCGTTGGTATTATAAGTTATATATTCATTCACATATTTATTAACTTAGGTGGTATGTTTGGATTAATCCCATTAACGGGAGTTCCACTCCCATTCTTAAGTTATGGTGGTAGTTTTGTATTATCATTAATTGCTTCTTTATCGATAGTTCAAAGAGTTGCTATTGAAAGTAAAAATAAAAAAATAAAAATTCCAAAATAAAAAGGAATTTTTATTTTTTTGTCGTATGTTAATATATAGAGGTGAAAAAATGAAATTTTTAAACAAACATAAAGGAAAAATATTTATCTTAATTTTTATACTATTTACTCTATATACAGTTTATGACACATATAATTTTGAAACTAAAACAGAAGTGAAAACGCAAAAAACAGAAACAGTAACTAAAAAAGAAAAAACAAAAGAAACTAAAGAAGAAAAAGTATTAGTTGATATTAAAGGAGAAATAATAACACCAGGCGTTTATGAACTAACTACAAATAATACAGTTATGGATGCCATTAATAAAGCCGGTGGACTTACTAAAGCAAGTGATACAAGTAATATTAATTTAAGTAAAAAATTAGAAGATGAAATGGTTATTATTATTTATTCTAAAACAGAAATAGAAAAAATGAATGAAGAAAATAAAATAGAATGTCCACCATGTAATAATGCATGCATAAAAGAAGAAGACGAAAAAGCTAAATTAGAAAAAGAAACAGAAGAAACTAAAACCACTGGAAAAATAAACATTAATGAAGCAACCTCTGAAGAATTACAAAACTTAGAAGGAATTGGTGAAGCTAAAGCGAATGCTATTATTGAATACCGAAACAAAAATGGTAATTTTAAAACTACCGAAGATATTAAAAATGTATCAGGTATAGGTGATAGTGTTTATGAAAAAATTAAAGACAATATCACCGTTTAATATAATTGTTTTTGCTATAATCTTAATAACTATTTTATATGTAATTTTTAATATTTTAAATCCCGCGCCAAGTAAATACTCTAAAGATGAAACAGAAATTACCGGTATAATATATGAGTGTAAAAAAACAGACAAAAAAACAGCTATAAACATCAAAGGTAAAGAAAATATCTTAATAAATTTTTATGATAATTTTAATTGTAGGTTAGGACAAACAATAACAGCACAAGGGGAAATGCAGAAACCACAAAATAATACTAATTTCTATCTTTTTAATTATAAAAATTATCTATTATCTCAAAAAATAAATTATATTTTCCAAGCTGATAAAATTGAAGTAACAAACAAAAATATCCCATTAATATACCAAATAAAAAATACTTTAAATAAGCATATAGAAAATTATCAATCAAAACCATACTTAAACGCTTTAGTTTTAGGTAACGATGATGAAATAAACGAAAATATTCAAAATAGTTATCAAACCAATGGCATAACTCATCTTTTAGCCATATCTGGCGCCCAAATAACCTTATTTTCATCCATATTATTGTTTCTGTTTAATAAAATATTTTCAAAAAATACCTCTTATCTAATAACCATCATTTTTTTATTAATCTATCTATTTATAACAGACTTTCAAAGCTCAGTAATAAGAGCCACAATCTTCTTTATCATCCTAACCATCAATAAACAATTTGATTTAAAATTAAATACTATTTTCATACTTATTATAACAGCTTGTTTTATCTTAATTATAAATCCATTTATTATTTATAGTCTGGGCTTTGTCCTTTCATTTACAGTTTCGTTTTATCTAATATTATTTAAAAACCTTATAGATAAATATCAAAATTATTTTTCTAAAACCTTAGTTATCTCTTTAATAGCATTCTTTTCATCAGCACCAATAATCATAAACACATTCTTTAAATTAAATTTATTATCTCCAATTATAAATCTATATTTTGTCCCATTAATGACTTTTATAATCTATCCACTTGCCCTTATAACTTTTGTTTTTAAACCATTAGATATTATTTTTTTAAATATTATAAATGTTATGGAAAATGTATCTTTAAAATTATCTAACATTGACCTTTTCAATCTAAGCCTATGCCATGTAAATATTTTAATTTTTATCATATACTATATAGTAATAACAATAATATTATATAAATGGCAAAAAGGACAAAACAATATTTTAATACTATTTATAATTTTAATGATTCATCATAACATAAATTATATAAATCCAGTTTCCTCACTAACAATGATCGATGTTGGTCAAGGAGACTCCTTTTTACTTAAATTAAAACATAATAAAGGAAATATATTAATTGATACGGGTGGTGAATTACCATACGATGACAAAGAGCCTTATGATATTGCTAAAAACATAACAATCCCATATATGCAAGCTGAAGGTATAGATAAACTTGATTATCTAATCATTACCCATGGTGATTTTGACCATGCTGGTATGACTTTAAATTTGATTAAAAACTTTAAAATAAAAAATATAATTTTAAATAAAGAAAATAACGAATTAGCAAATAAAATTATAAAAAAATTTCAAGGAAAAATCACAAATATTTCAGAAGGAAGTATTAAAATTAATAGCACAACCTTAGAATTTTTAAATGGCCTAAATACTCATAATGAAAATGATGATAGTCTCATTATTTATTCAAAAATAGAAGATAAGAATATATTATTAATGGGAGATGCTTCAAATAAAAGTGAAGAGTATTTATTAAATACATATAATTTGTCTAAAATGGATATACTAAAAGTAGGACACCATGGTTCGAATACTAGTTCTTCAAAAAAGTTCATTCAAAAAGTATCTCCTAAGATATCTTTAATTTCGGCCGGTAAAAATAATGTATATGGTCACCCCCACCAAGAAACTTTGGATAAATTAAAAAATAGTAAAATTTTGGTTACCAAAAAAGATGGTGCAGTCAAAATAAATTTAAATGACTTAACCATCAACACCGCCCGCTAATGCATTAGCGTTTTATATAGATAGTCCAGATATTTCTGGACTTTTTTATATATAAAGAAAGTGCAGTTTTAAAAAAAAACAAATGTTTTCTAGAACTATTTACAAATATAACTATTGCAACAATTATAGAAACTTATGTTATACAAGTAAAAATGCTGATGACATTTTTAGACAAGATAATATGCTTTAGCATAGTATGATTTTCAGTCATCACTATAAACCATGCACTGAAAGTGCGGGGTAGTTGATTATTTAAAGATTTAAAAAAGTATATGTTATATTAAACCAATCTATTTAAGCATAAATTTTGACTTTTGCCTTCTTATAATTTTAAGCTTCTAATAATTATATATATTATTTTATCTTAAAGTAATGACACCACTAATCATAACTTTTTAAATTTTATATGCAATTTAAGAAAAATGTAATATAATTAAATTAGAAGGTAGTGTGCTGTATGAATGAAATATTAGAAAAGATTAAAGTAGAGATGAATCCTACTGAGATTAATGAAGAGGGTAACATTTATCAAATAAAAATCCAAATACCTACAGAGTTAGGTTGGATTGATGATGTTAAATTTGTATTAGATTTTGATTATCCAAAAGAAGAATTTAATATGAATTTTATAAAAGAAGAAAATGGGCTAGCACTTTTCCAGTCAAATGTTTATCTTAAAACAAGAGCTATTTACCATTATTACTTTACCTCTAAAATAAATGGTAATCAAATATATTTAAAAAACAAAAATAAAGAAGATTTAAATAACATAAGTATAGATGAAACATTTAAAACATCAGTTAATTTTGATATTCCCAATTGGGCCAAAGGTGGTATTATGTACCACATCTTCTTAGACCGTTTTAACCGTGGAAATAAAAATTTAATGGAAGAAAAACCAAGAAGAAAAATTCATAAATCCTGGGATGAAGAAATGCCTGTCGGCCCAGATGAAAACGGTATATGGAATAATGATTTTTATGGCGGTGATTTATTAGGTATCATAGAAAAACTAGAATATTTAAAAGAATTAGGTGTAGATATAATTTATATAAGTCCAATCGTTGAAAGCCAGTCTAATCATAGATATGATGCAGCTGATTATGAAAAAGTAGATCCTTATGCTGGAAATAATGAAGATTTAAAAAAATTATGTGATAAAGCTCACGAATTAGATATAAAAATTATTTTAGATGCCGTTTTTAATCATACAGGTAATGACAGTAAATACTTTAATGAATATGGAACATACCCAGAACTAGGAGCCTATCAATCAAAAGACTCTCCTTATAGTAAATTTTATAGAAAATATGAAGAAAATGGACAGATAAAATATGATTATTGGTGGGGGATGAAAAACTTACCAGAATGTGATGGCTCATCTGAAGAATGGATAGATTATATAACTGGAGAAAATGGAATAATTGATAAATGGTTTGATTTAGGAATTGATGGGTTAAGATTAGATGTTGCTGATGAACTTACTGATAATTTTATTACTCAAATTAGAAAAGCGGTTAAAAGAAATAAACCGGATGGATTTATTATAGGAGAAGTTTGGAAAAATCCTATGAGAATGAATAGAGACTATATTTACTCCGGTAAAGAAATGGATAGTGTCATGAATTATTTATTAGTTGATGCCTTACTTAGATATTTCAAATATGGTGATGTCAATAAACTAAACTATATACTTAATGATATTTTAAATGAATATCCCGATGACACAATAAAAAGCTTAATGAACTTTACTTCAACCCATGATATTACAAGAGCCATTAATCTTTTTGCCACTGATGAATTTCAAAAAGAAGGTGAATGGGCTTGGAATTTAAAGAATGATGATATTTATTGGTGTAAAAATTATATTTTAAATGAAAATCAATATGAAAAAGGTAAAGCAATTTATAAATCTTACATATTTACTTTAAATTTTTTGCCAGGAATATTATCTATTTTTTATGGTGATGAAATTGGTATGCAAGGTATGGGAAATTTATCTAATAGAAAACCATATCCCAAAATAAACCATGATATAGAATTACTAAATTTCTTTAAAGAAATAGGAAAAATCAGGAAAAAAGAAGCTTTTTTAAAAACAGCTGAGACAGAAATAAAAGATATAAACGAAAACTGTTTTGTTTACGAAAGATATAATAATGATGAAAAAATGTTAATTGCTATAAGTAGAATAGGGGAAGAATGCGAATTTAGTTTGCCAAACGAATATAAAACCCCATCTAAAATATATACTTTAAATAAATCAAAACCAGGTTATTTAAAACCCCATGGAGCAATAGCTATAAAGAAGTGATTTTGTACTTCTTTTTTTCTTAAATATAAGGTATAATTATTATTGGAGGGTAGACATGAAAAAAGTATTAAGTTTTTTATTGATTTTTATATTATTTATAGCTAAAACAAGTGCCTTAGAACTGGAAATATCATCAAAAAATGCCATTTTATATAATTTGGATAACGGAGAAATATTATATGAAAAAAACGCTGACGAAAAAGTCTCGATTGCTAGTTTAACCAAAATAATGACAGCGTTAGTTGCTTTAGAAAACATCGATAATTTAGACGAACAAGTTATTATAACTAAAGATGATTTTGAAGGTTTAATTGAAGCCAATGCTGTAACAGCCGGTTTTACAGTGGGAGAAGTAGTAACTTATAGAGATTTATTATATGGGTTATTGCTTCCATCAGGAGCAGATGCTGCTAAAGCTTTAGCTAGAAATATTGCTGGAAGTGAAGAAGCATTCATCGAAAAAATGAATACAAAAGCAGCAAAATTACACTTAAAATCAACTCATTTTTCTACAGTAATTGGTTTAGATGATACAGCTAATTTTTCTACAGCCAAAGAAGTAGCCACTATTTTTAAAGAGGCTTTAAAGAATGAGGAATTCAAAACTATTATTACTACACAAAAATATACATCATCAGATGGAAAAATTGAATTAAATAGTACAATTCAAAGTAATGCTAAAAAATTTAATATTGAAATACCATATGTTTTAGGTGGAAAAACTGGAACAACAACTGATGCAGGACTTTGTTTAGCTACCATTGCTGAAGCCAAAGATGTAAATTATATGTTAATAACACTAGGTGCTACATATGATAAAAAATCACCACATAACATAGAAGATGCAAAAATAATATATGATTATTTTATAGAAAACTATGGTAATCAATTAGTTGTAAATAAAGAAAAATCATTCATGGAAATTAAAACAAAATATACAGATAAAGAAACACTTAAATTGTATCCAACTAAAAATATAACATTATATTTAAAAAATGATTATAATAAAAATGGAGTCAAATATGTTTATAATGGAAAAGGGGAAATAACTCCATTTAATAAAAAAGGTGAAAAATTAGGAACTTTAAATATATATTATCAAGATAAATTACTTGATACTCAAGAAATAATTTTAAAAGAAAACCTAAAATTTAATTTTTTAAGTTTTGTAAAAGAAGAGTTTATAAAAATAATAATTGCTATAGTAGGACTAATTGTTATAATAATTTCCATAGTAATAATCAAAAAGAAATTAACAAAAAAAGCAGGCTAACAGTCTGCTTTATTTATATAATTCATTTTTAAGTAATTCTAAATTGGAATTCATAATCGTAAAATAATCTTCTTTTTCATTTCTTTGGATTTCAGATAAATTAGAAAGAGTATTCCATTCTAAAGTTTGTACACCAGTATTTTCAATAAGCTTTTTAACCGTTGAATTTGATTCCTCATTAGATATTATAAAAACATATTTTATAGAACCATTATTAATCATATTTAAAGCCTCTCTATAAACAGCATTAACATCAGTATTACTTTCGTCTAAAGAATAAACTGTCACACCATATTTTTCTAAATACTTAAATAAATTACTTGATACCACAATAGATGTACTATTACCATTAGAAACAATGTCCTTAATCTTCGCATCTAAATTAGAAGCTTCAATTTTTAACTCTTCATAGTTCTCCTCAATTTTATTAGTTAAATAATAGCTATCTATATATTCATTAAAACCAGTTTTAATATTTTGAGCCATCATCAAGAAATTAGAAGGGTCTAGCCATAATTCTTCAATGCCATTATTATATTCCATTGATAAAGTTGTATCAATAATCTTTAAATTTTTATTTTTCTTTCTCATAGGTTCAACATAATCTTTTTCATTACTAAGACCATTAAAAATAAATAAATCTGAATTACTGTAATCTTCAATCTGCTTATTGGTTAATTTATAGTCTTGAATATTTATACCATCAGGATAAATACTTTTAACTGTACTAAAATCTCCATATAACCGCTTTGTAATATATTCAGTAGGATAATTAGTTGTATAAATTGTAATATCCTCCATATTATCATGTTTTAAACACCCAGTTAAACTAAAAACAAAAACAAATAACGTCAATATACTAAATATTTTTTTCATGCTTATCCTCCTTAATTACCGGATCATACCCACTGGTTCCCCAAGGATTACATCTTAAAATCCTCTTAAAAGCCATAATTGACCCCCTAAAAGCACCATAAGTATCAATCGCTTCTATAGCATAATTAGAACAGGTAGGAATATGCCTGCACGAATCATGCCATGGTCCAGGTATCTTTTGATATATTTTAATTATCTTTATTAAAATCTTTTTCATATTCACTCTTTATTTATTATACTAAAAATAATAAAAAAAGTAAAAGGCAAATATCATTGTTAATTTAAATTTGAAGTGCAACAAACATCCATTGAAAAAGACATATGAATAATCTATAATATCTATTCGCAAC
>CALVRC010000020.1 GCA_944358445.1 uncultured Bacilli bacterium | reverse complement strand
CTATTTTTATATCATTTTTTTGTTGTATTTACTACATGTCAATAGTTTTTTCTATATTTTTTTATGTTTCTATCCTGTGTTTTTTGCTAATGGGGTTGATTTTTAGTTTAAAAAAAATTATAATTATATTAAGCAATGTATAATTTGTGGAGGGTGTTAGAAAATGAATAATAAAGGTCAAGCCCTAGTAGAATATTTACTAATTATAGCGGTAGTTAGTGTAATTGTCGTTAGTTTAGTTAAACTATTAGGTGGATATCTTCAAGACTCAATGACTAAAACATCTTGCAAACTTATCGACAAAGAATATGTTGAAGGGTCTGAACCCGGCAAGGGAACTTGCCAATAAGATAATTTATTATCTTTTTTTGTCTGGAGGGGACCATTATGAAATTACTAAAAAAAGAAAACTTTATTATTTATTTGATTTTAGACATTCTCACTTTAGGGTTATTTACTTTTTATATCGCATATAAATTAGATTTGTATGATAAAGAGGCTTGGTATACTAGGTGGTATTATTGGGTTTTAGGATTTGTATTAGGAATTTTACCAGGTTTAGTTATGTTTTTAGTTTTTTCTATTAAGATAGGATGTTTAGTTAGTGATAGCTTAGATGTTCCTGGTAAGGAAATATATAATTTACCTTATCCTTGGATTATTTGTTTAGTAGTTCCTGTTTTGGGATGGACTTTATTTATTATTTTATATATTTATGTTCATTTTGGATATTTATTTAAGATTAAAAGTGGCCCTAGTGTAAACTAAGGTTTTTTGATTAATGGAGGGAATATATGTCAGAGATATTTAAAAAATTAGGTTATGATGAAAAAAGTGAAAAGAAAATATTGTGTAGTCATGCGATGAATCGTTATTCTAAAGAAACTTTGGAAAAATTAGTTATTAATACATTTAATTTTTTTAAAAATTATGGATATACTGATGAACAAATTGTTCAGATGACAACAACTTTGCCATCTTTATTTAATTATGCTGATGAAACTTTAAGTAAACGGTTTAAATTACTTGATAAACTTGGTTTTCCTTTGAATGAAGTTTTAAAGATGACTATGATTTTGCCACAATTACTTACTATAAGTGATGATTATATTTTGGAAAAGTATGATTTGTTTGAAGGATATGGATATTCTAAAAAAAATATACACGATATGGCTTTATTGGTTCCTAGTATATTTAGTAATTCTATAGATAGTTTAAATAAGAAAAGAAATTTTTTTAAGAATTTGGGATTTGATGAAAAGGGTGTTAATAAAATATCTTTAAAAATGCCTTCTATTTATAGTCATAGTGTTGAGGCATTACAGGAAAATTATGATTATTTAAGAAGTAAAGGATATGATGCTGAGAGAATAAAACATATGATTTTGAGAAAACCAGAAATTATAGTTATGAATATAAATACTTTAGAAAGTAAAAGAAAAATTTTTTTAAGTTTTGGTTATAATGATGATGAGATTAATTATTTAATGGGGATTAATCCTGCTTTATATACTTTAAGTATTCAAAATATTTTAGATAAATTTAAATATTTTGTTGATAAGGGGTATACTAAGGAAGAAACTAGATTTATAATGTTAAAGTTGCCTAATATTTTTAGTTATTCTAAAGATGGGTTAGATGAAAAGATTGAAGTATTAAGTCAAAATGGTTTAGAAGCAGAAATATTAAATAGACCTTCTTATTTGATGCAAGGAGCTTTATTATCTTATGCGAGGATGGAGTTTTTAAAAGAAAATAATATTGTTTTGAATCATAAAGCTTTTAATTATTTGATGATGTCTAGTAAGGATTTTGAAAAAAGATTTGGTGTAAGCAATGATGAGATTAAAGAAAGATATTCAGTAAAATAATATCTTTTTTTCTTTTAATTGTGATATAATTAATTACAGGTGAAGAGTATGACAGAAAATCGTAGTGAACTTAGACGTAAATGTATGACAATTTTATATCAGATGACAGTTTATGATAAAACTGGTGTGAAGTATAATGTTGATGATGTTATTGACGAAGTTTGTACTATTGAAAATGAATTTGTAAAAGAAGTTGTTTATGGTGTTTTAACTTATAAAAATGAAATAGATAATATAGCTAATAAGTATTTAGAGGGCTGGACTATTGATAGGCTTGGTAATACTGATATAGCTATTCTTAGAATGGGAATTTTTGAACTTTTATATACCGATACACCTTCAGTGGTTGCTATTAATGAGGCTGTTGAGCTTGCTAAAACATATAGTGATGATAGTGTTAGAAAGATGATAAACGGAGTTTTAGATAAAGTTTATCATGAGAAGGAAAATTAATGAATGATAAATATCTTTCAGTTAGTGCGATTACTCGTTATTTAAAAGCAAAGTTTGACTCTGATGAAAATTTACAAACAGTTTTTTTAAAGGGTGAAATTTCTAATTTTAAGGCACATACTACTGGTCATTTTTATTTTTCATTGAAAGATGAGACTAGTAAAATTAATGCTATTATGTTTAGAAGTAATGCGAGTAAAGTGCTTTTTAAACCGGTTGATGGGATGAAGGTTTTAGTTTCTGGTAGAATCAGTGTATATGAAGCTATGGGTAGTTATCAGATATATGTCGATGAGATGTTAGAAGATGGTGTTGGTAATTTATATGTAGCTTTTGAACAGTTAAAGAAAAAATTACAAGCTGAGGGTTTATTTGATAAAGAACATAAAAGAAAGATTCCAAAGATTCCTAAAAGAGTTGGTATTGTAACAGCTAGTACTGGAGCAGCTATTCGTGATATTATGACGACTATTAAAAGAAGATTTCCTATTTGTGAGACGATTTTGTTTCCAACGTTAGTACAAGGGGAGAATGCTAAGGATGATATTGTGCGTAATATTGAGAAAGCACAAGATTATGATTTAGATGTACTTATTGTTGGTCGTGGTGGAGGTTCTATTGAGGATTTATGGCCATTTAATGAAGAGGTTGTAGCTAGGGCTATTTATAAGAGTAAAGTACCGGTTATAAGTGCTGTTGGTCATGAGGTCGATTTTACAATTGCTGATTTTGTGGCTGATTTAAGAGCACCTACACCTACGGCGGCTGCTGAGCTTGCTGTTCCAAATATGAGTGATTTAAAAAAACATATTAGTCAGTTATCTATTAGACTTAATGAAAGTATTTTTAAAAAAGTTAATTATTTAAAGCTTTATTTAGAGTCTGTAAAAAATTCGTATGTTATTAAAAGCCCAATGATTATGTATGAAAATAAAAGACAAAGTTTGGATTTAATGAATGAAAAACTTAATAATTTGATGATAGGTAAAGTAGATGGGTTAAAAAATACGCTTGATAAGTTAAAGAAAAGTTATGTTTTGAAAAGTCCACAATTATTATACAAAGATAAGATGATAGAGGTTAAAAACATTATTGATAAGTTAGAACTTTTAAATCCTTTGAATATTCTAGGAAGAGGTTATAGTATTACTTATTTGGATGATAAGGCTTTGAAGAATGTTTCTGATGTTAAGAAAGATGATGTTTTAAGTATTAGATTATCCAATGGATTAATTAAGAGTAAAGTTATTGATGTAAAGGAGAATGAATGATGGCAAAAGAAAAAAAGTTTGAAGATAAAATTAAGGAATTGGAAGAGATTATTAATGTTTTAGAAAGTGGAGAAGTGTCTCTTGATGATTCTATAAAAAAATATACTGAGGCTATGAAGTTAGTTAAAGAATGTGATAGTGAGCTTAAAAATATTGAGGATAAAGTTAATAAGATTGTTACCGAAAATGGTAATTTAGAGGATTTTGAAGTTTCAGAGTAAAGTAATTATGAAAATAGTTACTTTTTATTTTTTTTATTTTAAAACTGTGGTATTATTATTATAGGTGATGATATGAGAAATAAGGGATTTACTTTAGCTGAATTACTAGGAGTTATTGCTGTTTTAGGTATTATTGCTATGATTACAGTTCCAGCAATTAATAGGTCGCTTAATCAAGGAAAAGAAGATTTATATAATACACAAATTGAACAGATTAAAAAGTCTTTACAAGATTATTATGCAGAGCATTTATCAGAGATGCCAGATGAAATGAATTCAACTGCTTGTAAAACAATTTCTGAATTACAAGACGAAGGCTATTTACCTCTTGATGTAAAAAATCCAAAGACTAATGATGTTTTTGCCCCTACTACAGAAGCTTGTGTGAGAAAAATAGGAGATCGAAAATTTGAATATGAGGTTAATGAATAGAGGAGTGAATTTAATGAAAAATAAAGGTTTTACACTTATAGAATTACTTGCAGTTCTTGTGATTTTAGCTATTATTGCTGTTATAACAACACCTATTGTTGTTAATGTTATTCAAACTTCTAAGGAAAATGCTTTTAAAGATACTGCTCATGGGTTAGTGGTAGCTGCTGGAACATATCAAGCACAGAAACAAGCTTTAAAAGAAGATTCTACTTTATATATTAATTATAAAACTAGTTCGCAAGCTGAAAAGGATGTTTTAACAACTAAAGGGGTACTTCCAGATGCAGGTGAATTTAGGGTTGATGAAAATGGTAAAGTAACACTTGCGCTTTGGAGTGACGATGCGCATGTGTGTGCTGTGAAAAAAACTGATGAAAAGGAAATTTTAGTTAATAAAAATATTACAAGTGCTAGTGATTGTACAATTGCTAATATAAATAAATAAAGGAGCTGATGATTTTTGAAAATTAAAAATAGAAAAGCTCAGTTAGTTTTATTTATTATAATTGTTGTTGTTATATTAATTATTTTGTTTATTTTGAGCAAAATTATTAATTATGTTAATAGACCAGTAGAAGAAGTTCAAAATTTAAATGTTAAAAATGATGGTTTGGTCTTGAATGTTTTAGGTAATTATTTGACTTATTGTGATGTTAATGAGAAGTATGTTGATGAAGGGGCTAAGGCATCTATTAATGGACAAGATATATCTGATGATGTAATTACTTCTTATTATAAAAATGGAAGACAAGTAAGTGCTATTGATACTAGACAAGTTGGAACTTATATAGTTAGATATGATGTTCGAAGTGGTGATAAAACTAAAAAGGTTACTAGGGTTGTTGTGGTTACTGATGGGAAAGCTCCTCATTTGACTGTTCCAGATACTGTTACTATTACTAGTGATGAAGCAGTTAATTATGATGTAGAAAATGGTGTTATGGTAACTGATAATGCGGGAGAAGCGAGTTTTGAATGTAAAAATACTTTATCTTCTGTTCCTGGTGATTATGTGATAAGCTGTACGGCTAAGGATAGTAATGGTAATAAAACTACTAGAAATAGATTAATAAAGGTTATAAATGGAATTGAATTTGAATATAAAGATAAATTAATTATTAAATATCCTATTAATAGTAAAAAAAACTATACTTATAAGTATAGTTTAGATAATGGAATTACATGGTTAAATGCTACTTCTGAAGAGGTCTTAAATGTCAAAAGTGGTAATGTAATTGCTTTAGTATTAGATAATGATACATATATAATGTCTAGCACTTATTATATAAAATAACGTACTTAAAGTACGTTATATTTTTCTATACAAACCAATAGCTTTTCCTAAAATGCTAACATTTTCTAATATAATTGGTTCCATAGTGTCATTTTCTGGTTGTAAACGAAAATGACCTTTTTCTTTATAAAATGTTTTTAAAGTTACTTCGTTTTCATCAGTCATGGCTACAACTATTTCACCATTTCTAGCAGTGTTTCTTCTTTCTACAATAACAATATCACCATCTAATATACCGGCATTTATCATACTAGTACCATCGACTTTTAAAGTAAATACTTCTTTTCCTTTTGGAAGTAGGTAACTAGGTAGGGCAAAAAATTCATCTGGCATTTCAATAGCTTCTATTGGTGATCCGGCAGTAATTTTTCCTAGTAGTGGTACTTCAGCAACCAAATCATTTTCTTTTTCAAATTCATTTTTTACTAGTAATTCAATAGCTCTATTTTTAGAGTTTTCTTTTTTTATGAATCCTTTTTTTTCTAGATTTTCTAAATGAGCGTGTATGGTTGCCGGAGAAGAAATATCTAAAGCTTTACCAATTTCTCTAACTGTTGGTGGATAACCATGTGAAACAATATAACTTTTAACATAGTTTAAGACGTCTGTTTGACGGCGGGTTAATTTTTCCATAAATTTCCTCCTAAATTATTCTATACACATTTTAACACATTTTTTTGTTTCGGTCAAACATTTGTTTGAAAAATATATTGACACGAATATTTGTTCGTGATATGATTAGAGTGTCAAAGGGAGGTATGAATTATGGAAATTTTGAAATGTAAATCTGTTATTGCTTTAGTAGTTATGATTTTAGGAGTGAGTTATATTAGTGCGTCCGAAAATGTGGCAGTGCAGAGTCATGCCCAGGATAATGGAATAGAGGTTACTGAAAATATTTAAATGTGTATAAAATGCTTGCCATTTCAATGTTTTTCTAGTAAAATGACTTTATAGGAGGCAGATAAAATGGATTTAGGTGCATTTTTATTAGATTTATTAAAAGTTTTGGGTGGTTTAGTTGTTGGAGTAATTATTGGATTTTTGATTGCTAAAAAAATAATGAAAAAACAACTTAAAGAAAATCCACCAATTAATGAAAAGATGATTAAGGCAATGATGTCTGGTATGGGAAGAACTCCTAGTCAGAAACAAGTTAATCAAATGATGAAATCAATGCAAAAATATATGTAAGCATTGATTTTTATTTTAAATTTTATTATTATATTAGGTATGGAAGAAATGATTAGATTTGTAATTTTTAATAATTTAAGTGAAGTAGATGATAAGGAAATACCTTTAGATGGTTTATGTTTTTATTTTGCTAATAATATTAAGGCTGATTTAGAGATGATGGAAGTGCCAGTTACTATGTATAACATAAATGAAGGTGAAGGGTATGATCATTATTATTTATTAGCTGGTGATGATTCAGATTATTTAATTGATCCAACTTATACACAGTTTTTACCTAAGATAGGAGAAAAGACAATTTTGTTTGAAGATTTTCCGGCAAGAGTTTTAGAAAAAACTGAACGAGGAAAGGAGATTTTAGGGGATTTACTTCACGATGGTTATCATAAATTAGAGGATAATGATATGGATATTTATTTATCTGGGTTTAAATTAAAAGAAAGGAAGAGGCAACGATGAAAATAAAATATGAGCTTATTAAAAATGATGGTAAGGCAAGATACGGAAAATTAATTACTAATCATGGTACTTTTGAAACACCGATGTTTATGCCAGTTGGAACTTTAGCTAATGTTAAGATGTTGACACCTGAAGAGTTAAAGGATGCTCATAGTGCAATTATTTTATCAAATACTTATCATTTATGGCTTAGACCCGGCGAAGATGTGGTGGCTAAAGCTGGAGGACTTCATAAATTTATGAATTATGATGGTCCAATTTTAACTGATAGTGGTGGTTTTCAAGTATTTTCACTTGCTAAAAATAAAGAAAAAGATATAACTGAAGAAGGTGTTTATTTTAAAAGTCATATTGATGGAAGACCTTTATTTTTAACACCTGAGCTTTCAATGGAAATTCAAAATAAATTAGATAGTGATATAGCTATGAGTTTTGATGAATGTATTCCTTATCCAGCAACTTATGAATATGCGAAACAAAGTACTGAGAGAACTTTAAGATGGGCTAAAAGAGGAAAAGAAGCTTTTAAAAATGAAAATCAGTCTTTATTTGGAATTGTACAGGGTGGGGAGTATGCAGATTTAAGAAAGTTTAGTGCTTTAGAAACTGTTAAACTTGGATTTGATGGTTATTCAATTGGTGGAACATCTGTTGGAGAAGATAAGGAAACAATGTACAAGATGATTGATTATGCAATTCAATATTTACCTTTAGATAAACCACGTTATTTAATGGGGGTTGGAGAACCTTTTGATTTACTTGAAGGAGTAGAGCGTGGAGTGGATATGTTTGACTGTGTACTTCCAACGAGGATTGCTAGACATGCAAATGCATTTACTCGTCATGGAAAAATTAATTTAAGGAACGCTAAATATAAAGAGGATTTCACACCAATTGATGAGTGTGATTGTTATACATGTACTCACTATACTAAAGCATATATTAGACATTTGTTTGTAGCCAATGAGGGTTTAGGTGGAAGACTTCTTTCAATTCATAACATTAGATTTTTAATTAGAATGATGGAAGAGGTTAGAGAAGCTATAAAAAACGATAAATTTTTAGAATATAAAGAAGATTTTATGAAAAAATACTTAGGATAACTTAAGTATTTTTTGTATTAATTCCGAGGATACTTCCAAAAATACCAGATATTATTAAAATTAGAAAATAGGTTAGTTTTTTTGGGGAAAATTCATTTATAATAAGGGTGATAATAATTAATATTATAATAATAATTAAACTGATTTTTAATCCTTCAAGCCATCCATTTTTGCTTGCTTTTTTGCCCATTAATAGTCCTCCAAACATTAAAGTTAATATGGGAATTATGATTTTTCCAATATTTAATATTTGGTAGTTTATGATATTAAAATAATTAAAAATTGTTAATAATAAGGTTAAAAAGATAAAAAATATAATGGTAAATAATAAGGCTTTACTTAATGTTTTTAAATATTTCATAAATCCTCCTTTAGTAAAGTTTATGTCTTAAAAGATTAAATATGAAATTTATATTATTGCTTAATATAATTCTTTATGATATACTATTTTTAGAGTAAACAGTAAGGAATGATATTTATGGATAAAAAAAATCTTGATAAAAATGATACTGTTAAAAATGAGATAAAAAATGAGGAAGAAGAAATAGAAACTTTAGAACTTTGGGAACCTCATGCAGATGAAATTACTGATGCGAAGGATCGCCATATTAAAATGTCTAAACAATCTACTAATAAGATTGTTATAGCTTTAGTAGTTGTTGGAGCACTTTTAATTATGTGGTATTCTACTTTTGCACAACCACTTGCGTTTAATACAAGACAACAAACTACTGATGCTGGAAACTGGAATATAGGTTTTACTAATATGGAGATTAGTGATGTTGTAGGTGGAGCAAGGGAGCTTGGTAAGCCATCTTTTACAAATGCTAAAGCTAATTTTTATATTTCTTTGTCTGGTCCTGGTGATAAAATAGTATATGATTTAACTATTAAAAATAGTGGAACTATAAATGCTAAAGTTGAGAGTATATATATAATTCCAGAAAACAAACCGGATGATCAAATTATATATTCAGTTGGTGGAATTAGTTTAGGTGATGAGTTAAAGGCTGGAGAGTCAGTTCATGCGACTGTTACAGCTATGTATAATAGAAACGCTACTTCATCTGATGTGGCACGTAAGGATATGTCAGTTATTATTAATTATGCACAAAGTTAAAACCCTTTAGGAAATATTCTTAAAGGGTTTATCTTTTGTCTAATTTTATTAATTTGGCGTGTATGACTAATCTTCTTGTTCCAGCAACATCTTCACAAGTGGATAAGGTCAATATTTTATCGTTTTCGTTAATTGTACCACTAAATTGAATTTGACTTCTTTCTTTGATTGTTTTAATAAATGTTTGAAATTGACTTTCTGAAAATTTGGTGGTTATATAATAACTTTCTGGAGCTATGGTGTAAATGCTTACTATTTGCCATAAAGTGTTTTCTGTTGGCGTTGATAGTTTGATTATATGATTGTCTTTGTTGCTATACCATGATTTATTTAAAACTTTTTTAAGACTTCCAAAAACGGTTTGATTTGATCTACTGTGTCCATAGATAACGGTATTTTTATCAAAGTTTATCATGTTGTTTCTATAATCAGCAAATACCCAACCAGCTGAGTTTGGTGTTTTGTCAAAGGCATGTTTTAAATAGTATGAATTATTATTTGACTGAACGATAGGGTAGTTGACATTAGTGCCATTTACTTTAATAAAACCTACTGTATCACTATTTTTCTTTTTTAGTTCGTTAAAGTCTACTGACATCATATCCATTTTTATATAATTCCAGTAATCATCACTTTTGTTTTCAGGAGGATTTATATTTTCCGCTGTTTCTGTTTGTGTTTCTTTGACTATTTTTTTAGTATCTATGTCTTTTGTTATTTCATCTATTTTATTGTTATCTTTATTCCAAATAAAGATTTTTATTATACAAAGTGTACATATAAGAAGGCTTATTATTAGGATGATTAACCATTTTATGCGTTTTCTTTTTTTTCTTCTTCTATATTCTGCTCTAGTTATTCGACCGTTTTTATGCATCTTTACACTCCTATCTTTAATAATTATAACATAGTTTTAAAATGACTTTACATTTCTTTTAATAAAATATGTCTAACTATGTTTTTTTATTGTTTGTTTTTTTTTATTTTGTTATAATTATAATAGCAAGGGAAGTTGCAAGAAAGGGGAGAGAAAAATGAAAAAATTTTTGCAACCAATTTTGGGTTTATTTGTATGTGCATTTATGGTAGTACCTTTTATGGGAGTAAATGCAGTTGAGCCAGTTGAGGTTGATAATGCGGATGATTTATATAAATATCTTGAAGATAATGTAACTACTTCAGTTAAATTAACTAAAGATATTGAAACAACTCATAAGATAAATGTTACTTCTGATAAGGTTATCGATGGAAATGGTCATAAAATTACATATGTAGGAACATTTAAAGGTGGCGAGAAGGACAATACAGTTTGGGGTAGTGATGCTGAAGCACCTTATAATGGTGGTGTATATGTAATTCAAGCTTATGATGCTAATGTTACAGTTAAAAATATCACTTTAACAGGTGGTAATGTTGGATTAAGTGCTAATGGTGCTAATCTTACTTTAGAAGGAACAATTAATGTTTCTGGAAATGGATTTGGTGGTATCGAACTTACTAAAGGTGCAGCTCCAACTTTATCAGTACCATCACTTACTATAAATAATGCTACTATTGTAAATACTACTGAAACAAAAGATTTACCAACATTATGGACTGATAATTTATCTCCTGAAGAAGTAGAAAGTATGAATATTGAATATAACGGAGTAAAAGTAGCTGTTACTTGTGATAAGGAAAATGGAAAACCATTACAAGTTCAATTATTCTTAGATGAAAACAATTTACCTACAGGTGATAATTATGTAGAATTGGACGCTTCTGATTATAGACCTGCAGTAGAAGAACCAACTACTCCTGAAACTCCAAAAGATGAAAACAATGATGTTAAAGATGAAGTAGAAAACCCAAAAACTTCAGATGGAATTATGATTGCTGTTAGTGCATTAGCTGTTAGTGCAGTAATCGCAGTTATTGCAAAAAAGAAATTAGCTTAATTTAAAATTTATTAGCACTTCAAATTTGAGGTGCTTTTTTTGGGGGTAAAAATTTGTTTGTAAAAAATGAATATGGTAATTAGAAGTTGTAAATTATAATCTCAAACAGTAAATAACGTAAATGCATTTTTGAATAAAATAAACAAGATTATTTAGACTATTTTGATGTATAATTAAATAGGTGATAGATATGGCTATAACAAAAACTAAATTCATAAATTATGTAAGATGTCCTAGATATGTAGCACTTGATGATTTAAAAAAAGAAAAGTTAGATAGTATGGTTACTATTGACGAGTATAAAAAAGAAGAGGAATTAGAACATATAAGCGAACTTTTAGGTGGAATGTTTGATGATGATGGAAATGATTTAATTGATGTTAAAAATGAACATTTAGAGACTATGATGCCATATTATAATAAGGTGGAAATTTTAGCTGGCGAAATAGCTTCTAAGTATTTTAAGGGTAAATTTAAATTTTCTAAAAGTACTTATAATCAGGAAAGCTTTGATGCGGTTATTGATAATATAAGGTATTTATGTTATGTGGATGTTTATAATGAAAATAAGGATAATATTAATATTATTGAAGTTAAGGCAACAACTACTAAGAAGTATTTAGATTTAGGGAGTAAAGATTATTCTATTTTTAAAAAAGGAAAAGATGGAATATATTATTTATTAGAAGATTTAAATTTAAATATCGAAGATTATATGCCTTTAAAGGTTTATGAAAGAAATAGAGATAAGTTATTTGACAGGTATACGGCCTGTGGACATTATATTTATGATATTGCGGTCCAAAGATTTATTATAGAAAATGATTTAAAAAGTCATAATGAAAATAAAAATGTTAGATATTATTTGGCAGTTTTAAATAGTAATTATGTGTTTGATGGTAAATATGAAAATGGAGAAGCGGTTTATGGTACTATAAATGGTGAGGATATTATAGCTTATATTGATGTGACAAGTATTACTAAAGACTTGATGGATCAGATTTATTTAGATAGTAAGAAGGTTAAAGGATATATAGATGATTTAGATGGTTCTAGAGTACCTCTTGGAATTTACTGTGAATATAAAAAAACTGTTAAGTGCAAGTACTGTAAGCTTTGTTTTGATATTTTGCCAGAAAAACATTCTATTTTGAGTTATATTAATAATAATTTTGGGTTTAAAAAGGATAATATTAAGTATGATACTTTTGATTTAATTAATAATGGTAAGGTTAGTATGCTTGATATTTCAGATGATATGTTAAATAGGGAGAAAAATAAAGTACAAAAAGCTGCTGTTATTAATGGTAAACCTTATATGAATGAAAATAAAATTAAAGATGGAATTAAGCAAATTACTTATCCACTTTATCATTTAGATTTTGAGACATTTCCGTGTCCACTTCCTAGATATAAAGGTGAAAGACCATATACTCAGTCGGTGTTTCAGTTTTCTTTACATATTGAAAAAGAACCTGGGATTTGTGATAAGGTGAAGGATCATTATGGTTATTTGGCTCCTGATCATTTGGATCATAGATTAGATTTGATTAAATATATGTGTGAACTTATTCCAGATGATAAGATGGTTTTAGTTTATAATGATTCGTTTGAAAAAAGTAGATTAAAAGAACTTGCTTATATATTTCCAGAATATAGGGATAAGTTACTTAAAATAAGGGATAATGTTTTTGATTTGATGAATATTGTGAAGACTAAAACTTCTTTGTATGAGAGTTTAGGTTATAGTAAAGAAGAGGCTAAAATGTTTAATTATTATCATCCAGATATGGATGGATCGTTTTCTATTAAAAAAGTATTACCTTTGTTTTCTGATTTAACTTATAAGGGTATGGAAGTTGGTAATGGAGTTGAGGCAATGGTTACTTATGCTTCTTTTCCTAAATTATTACCTTTAGATTATAAACATAAATATCAAAAGTTAGTGGAGTACTGTATGCAGGATACGTATGCGATGTTTGCTGTACTAGATGGGCTTAGAAAAAACGTTAAATAATGTCAAATTTTTGCTCTTTTATTGTAATTTATTAAAAGATAGTATATAGTTTATTTAGGAGGGGTAGTTATGTTATATCCATCAATAGATGCATTACTTCAAAAAATTGAATCTAAATATTTACTAGTTAACGTTGCTTCTAAAAGAGCTAAAGAAATGGATGAGACAGGTTATTTTCAGATGAAAGAAAATGAATATAAATCTGTAAAAAGTATTGGCAGGGCTTTAGAAGAAATTAACAATGGTTTAATTCATATTAAAAAAAATTAATTTAGAGCTTTTATTTGCTCTTTTTCTATTTGTACTTTTTTAGAGATGGAGAAGAAGTTAATGGTTGATATTAGTAAGATAAAGAAAGAGATGAAAAATAATAAATTAAAATATTTTGTATATTTTTTCTTGAGGTTTTTAATAATTATTTGTTTGATTAGACAGCTATTTATAGGTGATTTTGAAAATGTGTGTTTATGCGTATTGACATTAATTTTATTATTTTTACCTTTTATTATTGAGCATCATTTAAATATAAATATGCCAAATACTGTAGAAATTATTATAATGGTCTTTGCTTTTTCTGCAGAAATACTAGGGGAGATTAACAATTTTTATGAAATTATTCCTTTTTGGGATACTATTTTGCACACTTTAAATGGTTTTTTAATGGCGGCTATTGGTTTTTCATTATTTGATATTTTGAATACAAAATTAAAAAGCATTTATTTATCACCTATATTTCTATGTTTATTTTCATTTTGTTTTTCTATGACTATTGGTGTAGCTTGGGAATTTTTTGAATATGGCATGGATAAAATTGTTAATTTTGATATGCAGAAGGATGAGTATATAAGTAAGATTAATACGGTTACTTTGGATGAGAAGAAAAGTAATAATGTAGTTACTATAGATGGGATAGATTATACGGTTATGTACGATAAAGATAATAATGAGTTAGCTAGAATTGATAATTACTTGGATATTGGGTTAAATGATACTATTAAAGATTTAATTGTTAACTTTATTGGGGCTTTAATCTTTAATGTATTTGGATTTATTTATTTAAAGAATAGAGATAATGATAAATTTATTAAAAATTTTATTATAACAAGTAAATGTTAGTGTAACGAGTTGATTTTTCTTTAATTTTATGATAAATTATTAGGAGTCGGAGGGATACTATGGAAATACTTTTAATTATCGTATCTATTTTATTAATTGCAATTGTTCTTTTACAAAGTGGTAAAGCAGTAAGTCCAGATAGTAATATTATGGGTGGTAATGATGAGTTATTTGCTAACCGAAAAGAAAGAGGCGGAGAGTTATTTATAACTAGATTGACTGCTTTGCTAGGTGTGATTTTCTTTGCTATATGTATTGCAATGAACTTTATAAAATAGGTAAAACATATGTCAAATAGATGAATTTTAGAGGATAAAATAATAGAACTTATATTAAAAATGATTAGGAGTTCTATTATTTTTTTTGTAATTTTGTTATAATTAAATATAAGGTGGTCAATATGAACATATATGGCAAAACCCTTAAAGATTTAGAAACTTATTTTACTGATATTGGTGAAAAAAAGTTTAAAGCTATTCAGGTATATGATTGGCTTTATAAAAAAAGGGTTAATTCATTTGATGAAATGACTAATGTTAAGAAGTCAGTTATAGAAAAATTAAAAGAGGATTTTTATATAGATAAGCCTAAGGTATTGAAAATTCAACACGGTAAAGATGTTCACAAATATTTATTTGAGTTATCTGACGGTAACAAGGTTGAAACAGTACTTATGAACCACGATTATGGAAATAGTTTATGTGTTTCAACGCAGGTCGGATGTAATATGGGTTGTGCTTTTTGTGAAAGTGGTAGGCTTAAGAAGGTTAGAAATTTAGAAGTACATGAAATGGTTAGTCAGATTTTATTAGTAGAAGATGATTTGAAATTAAGAATTTCTCATGTTGTTTTAATGGGCATTGGTGAACCTTTCGATAATTATGATAATGTTATGAAGTTTATCGATATTATCAATAGTGATTATGGTATAGCCATTGGAGCTAGACATATTACGGTATCAACATGTGGTATTGTTCCTAAGATAAGGGAATTTACGAAAGAAAAAAGACAGGTTAATTTAGCTATTAGCTTGCACGCTCCAAATGATGAGATCAGAAATAAGATCATGAATATTAATAAGGTTTATCCTCTAAAAGAGGTGATGATGGCAGTTAAGGATTATTTGAGAGAAAATAATAGAAAAGTTACTTTTGAATATATAATGCTGAAGGGTATTAATGATAGTGATGAATGCGCTTTAGAGCTTGCTAATTTATTAAAAGGCTTAACAGCTTATGTTAATTTGATTCCTTATAATGAAACAAGTCATATAGAGTTTAAAAAAACTGATAGAAATAAGATAATGCATTTTTATGATATACTTAAGAAAAATAAAATAAATGTGACGGTGCGCAAGGAATTTGGCAGTGAAGTTAGTGCGGCTTGTGGACAGTTACGTAGTAACTTTGAGGAGGGAAGATAATGGAGTTTTCATATTTGACTGACCCTGGTCAAGTTAGAGATCATAATGAGGACAGCGTAACTATTGTTAAAAATGGTAGTGGCGAGATACTTATGGCTGTAGCCGATGGTATGGGGGGACATAAAGGTGGTGAGATTGCTTCATCAATAGCAATAACTCATATTGGAAAAAGATTTATTGATACGTCTAGTGTCGGAAATAAGGAAGATGCGATTAATTTTTTGAAGGAAATTGTTAGTGAAGCAAATATGCTTTTATATAAATACACAGAGGATAATCCAGAAAGTAATGGTATGGGGACAACTATCGTTATGGCTTTACTTACTAAGGAGTTTTTACTTTTTGGAAATATTGGTGATTCTTCAGGTTTTGTAATTAAAAATAAAAAAATATACAAAATAACAAACGATCATACTTTGGTTAATTTACTTGTAAAATCTGGAGAGATTACTGAAGAGGAAGCAAAAGATCATCCTAGAAAGAACGTTTTGATGAGAGCATTAGGTGCTAATATATCAGTTGAGATGGATGTATTTGATGTGGAAAAAGATGTTAGTGCAATTCTTCTTTGCAGTGATGGGCTTACAAATATGCTTGATGAAGAACAAATTGAGAAGGTTTTAGATAGTGATATGGACATAGATGCTAAGGTGCAGAAATTAATTAATAAAGCTAATAACCGTGGTGGTACAGATAATATATCAGTAGCTTATTTACAGAAGGGGGAAAATGAATGATATCAAGAGGACAATTAATTAATGATCGCTATGAAATTATAAGATCTATTGGTGAAGGTGGAATGGCTAATGTTTATTTGGCTCAAGATACTATTTTAGATAGAAAAGTTGCGGTTAAAATTTTAAGAGGTGATTTGGCTGAGGATGAAAAGTTTGTTAGACGTTTTCAAAGGGAAGCTATTTCAGCTAGTTCTTTAAATGATCCAAATATTGTAGAAGTTTATGATGTTGGTGAAGATGATGGTAAGTATTTTATTGTAATGGAATATGTTCAAGGACTTACTTTAAAACAGTTAATTAAGAAAAGAGGAAGTCTTACTTTACCAGAAGTTGTGGATATTATGCTTCAGCTTACAAGTGCGGTAGCGCACGCTCATGAGAGTTATATTATTCACCGTGATATTAAACCACAAAATGTTATTATTTTAGAAGATGGTAGAGTTAAAATAATGGATTTTGGTATTGCTGTTGCTTTGAATGCTGGTGAATTTACACAAACTAATAGTGTAATGGGAACTGTTTATTATATTCCACCTGAGCAAGCTAATGGAGGAGCAGCTACTATTAAGAGTGACATATATTCTTTAGGTATTTTGATGTATGAACTTGTAACTGGGCATGTTCCTTTTAAAGGGGATAATCCAGTTGAGGTTGCAATTAAACATATGAATGAACCTATTCCAAGTATTTGTGAATATGATCCTGAGATGCCACAATCTATTGAAAATATTATTTTGAGAGCTTCTGCTAAAAATCCTAAGAATCGTTATGAGTCTGCATTTGATATGCATGAAGATTTAGAAACAGCTTTAGATAAAGATAGATTTAATGAACCTAAGGTTACTTATAGATATCCTGAGAAGAATTTTGATGATGATAAAGAGGTAATTAAAGGTGGTAGAGTAGCAAGAAATGCTGAAAAGGATGAAAATAAAAAAGATAAAAGAATGAATAAAGCTTTGATAGTTGTTGGCTCAATTGTTGGAGTTTTGATAGCTGCTATGCTTTTTGTGTTTATTTTGTGGCCAAAGATTTCAGATAAACCAGATATTGAGATTCCTGATGTTCAAGGAATGACGATTAAACAAGCTAGAAGTACTTTGGAAGATAAAGGTTTTGTAGTTAAAGGAAAGACCAAAAAGGAAGCTAGTGATGAGGTCGACGAAGATAAGGTTATAGGTACTGATCCAGAGATTGGTGATACTTTAAAGGAAGGCTCTGAAATTACGCTTATTGTTTCAACTGGTTCTGAAAAAATTGAGATAGAAGATTATACCGGTGAAGATTTTGAAAAGGTTAAGGCTAAACTAGAGGAAGCTGGAATTATAGTTTTAACGGATGAAAAGGATGTTCCTAAAGATGATAATCCAGAAGAAGGAACTATTTTAGATCAAGATGTAGAACCTGGAACTAAATTAGGCGATGGTGATACAATTACGTTTACTATTCCAAATATTTATGTTAGTTACCCTAATTTTACTGATGGAACTTATACTAAAGATGATGTTCAAAAATTCTGTGATGAAAATGGTCTTACATTACATGTTACTGAAGTTCAAGATTTACAAAGTGAAAATGGGGCGATTGTTTATCAAAATATGGCGGCTGGAAGTAAGGTTAGCAAAGGAGCTAATTTAAGAATTAAGGTTGTTAAGAATCCAGAGGTTCCAACTACTCCTTCTGATAGTGATACTGGAGATACTGAATAGATGCAGGGTAAAATTGTTAAGTTGATTAGTAATGATTATACAGTTAAAAGTTCAGGTAAACTATATGTGTGTAAAGCCCGTGGTAAATTTAGAAACATGGGCCTTTCACCTATAGTTGGTGATGAGGTAATATTTGATGAGGTTAATAATTATATTACTGAAATATTACCTAGAAAAAATGAACTTGTTAGACCAATTATTTCTAATATTGATATGGCAATAATTATTACTAGTTTAAAAAGACCTGATTTTTCATCGAATCTTTTAGACAAATTTTTGGTTATATGTGAGTATAATAAGGTTAAGCCGGTTATTGTTTTTACTAAGTTTGATTTATTAGATGAAGATGAGGTTAAAATAATTAAACCAATAATCAATTATTATAAGAAAATTGGTTATGAAGTTTATATGAATGATGAAATAGAATTAATTAAAAAAATATTTGGTGGTAAGGTTAGTGTTTTTACCGGTCAAACTGGGGCTGGTAAATCGACATTACTTAATAGAATAAATCCTGATTTACATTTGAAAACTGGTGAAATTTCTCTTGCTTTAAATAGAGGGAAACATACAACAAGACATACAGAACTTTTAGAACTGTGTGGTGGCTTAGTAGCTGATACTCCTGGATTTTCTGCTTTAGAGTTTACTGGTATGAATAAAGAGAATATTAGAGATAATTTTGTTGAATTTAATCTTTATAGGGATGAATGTCAGTTTAGGGATTGCTTTCATGTTTTTGAAAAAAAGTGTAAAGTTAAAGAAAAAGTTCAAGATGGAACAATTTTGAAAAGCAGATACGATAATTATTTAAATTTCTTAAAATGAGGTGAATTATGGTAAAAATAGCGGGTTCTTTTTTAAAAATACAAAGTGATGCTGGTAAAATTGGTGAGCTTGATAAGGTTTGTGATTATATCCATTTTGATGTAATGGATGGCAAGTTTACTGAAAATGCGACATTTTCTATTGATAAAATGAAGAATGTGATTAGTGAATTAAAAAAACCATTTGATGTGCATTTAATGGTTTACGATATAAAAAAATATGTTGATGAAGTTTTACCGTTTAATCCTAGTTATATAATATTTCATTTAGAAGCTACTGATGATATAGAAGAAATTATAACTTATATACATGATAAAGGGTGTAAGGCTGGTATTGCAATTAATCCTGATACTTTAGTGAGTAAAATTTATCCATATTTAGATAAATTAGATATTGTTTTAGTAATGAGTGTGAAAGCTGGTGCTGGTGGCCAACCATTTATTGATATTACTAATAAGATAGATGATTTGATTAGATATAGAGATGACAATAATCTTTCTTATTTAATAGAGGTCGATGGTGGTATTAATGATAGTACTATCAAGTTAGTAAGAGATGTGGATATAGTTGTAGCTGGTTCTTTTATTACTAGTAGTGATAATTATCAAGGTCAGATATATAAGTTAAAAAAATCTTTAAGAAATGGTTTTACTTTGGCTGAGTTATTAGGGGTTATTGTAGTGCTTGCTATTTTAGGCTTAGTCGCTGTAACAACTATAGATAATAATATTAAAGAAAGCCGTTATGATAGCTGTATGGTTCAAAAAGAAACGTTAATTGAAGGGGCTAAGATGGTGATGATTGACTATCCTGATTTACTTCCTACATCTTCAAATATGTCTGTAACTATGAATGTTTCTACATTACAAGATGGTGGAACAGTGCAACTTTTACAAAATGGGTCAGTAATTAATTCTAAGGCTTTAACTAATGGTGGTTATATTCCAGATCAGCTTGTAAATCCAATGACTGATAAGCCTTTTGTGTCTTCAGCTAGTGGTGTTTCTGTTGTGGTTACAACTTCAAACGGTAGTGATTTTGATTATACTGTAAAGTTTGGTAATGCTTCAGAAGATTGCCATAAATAAGGAGGTTATTTAAATGAAAAGGATAACTTGTGATGGAAATGAAGCTTGCGTGCGAGCTTCGTATTTATTTACAGAAGTAGCTGGTATTTATCCAATTACTCCTTCTAGTCCGATGCCAGAGTTAATTGATAGATGGACTTTAGAGGGAAAGAAAAATATATTTGGTGAAGTGCCTAAGGTTACCGAGATGCAAAGTGAAGCTGGAGCTATTGGGCTTTGTCATGGTGTTTTACAAACTGGTGTTTTAGCTACTACTTATACAGCTAGTCAAGGATTACTTTTGATGATACCTAATATGTATAAGATTGCTGGAGAAATGTTTCCTTTTGTAATGCATGTTGCGGCTAGGTCTTTAGCGACTCATGCTCTTAGTATATTTGGGGACCATCAAGATATTTATTTGGCAAGAGGAACTGGCTTTTGTATGATGGCTTCTTCTAGTGTACAAGATGCTTATAATTTAGCTTTAGTTAGTCATTTGTCTAGTTTAGAATCAAGTCTTCCATTTTTACATTTCTTTGATGGTTTTAGAACGAGTCATGAGCTTAATAGTATTAGTGTATTAGAATATGATGATATTAAAAAATTGGTTCCTAATGATAAGGTTTTAAAATTTAGGGGTAGAGCTTTGAATAATGAAAAACCGGTTACTAGGGGAACTAATCAAAATGGTGATATTTATTTTCAAGAGATGGAGTCTAGAAATAAGTTTTATGATAATGTACCTGATACTGTGAATGAATATATGGCTAAGATTAATGAGCTTACTGGAATGAATTATAAACCTTTTAATTATTATGGTGATTCTAATGCTAGTAAAGTAATTATAGCTATGGGATCTATTTGTGAAACTATTAAGGAAACTATAGATTATTTAAATGGTGATATTGGTTTAGTTGAAGTTCATTTATATAGACCTTTTAGTGATAAATATTTACTTGAAGTTTTGCCTTCAAGTGTTAAAAAAATAGCTGTTTTAGATCGAACTAAGGAAGCTGGTAGTGAAGGGGAACCTTTATATTTAGATGTTGTGAGTAGTTTAAGAAGTAAGAATATTTATATATGTCATGGACGTTATGGCTTATCTAGTAAAGATACAACTCCTGGTATGATAAAAAGTGTTTATGATATGCTTGATAATCCTAAGGATGAATTTACTATTGGTATTTTAGATGATGTAACTCATTTATCTTTAGATTATGAGGATATTAATGTTACTAATAATACTGAGGTTTTGATTTATGGTTATGGCAGTGATGGAATGGTCAGTGCTTCTAAATCACTTCTTTCTATTATGGGTGATGAGAAATATGTTCAGGGTTATTTTGAATATGATTCTAAGAAATCTGGTGGAGTTACTTGTAGTCATTTAAGGTTTTCTAATAAACCTATTCGTTCTACTTATTTTGTTCATAATCCTGAGGTAGTGGTTATTTCTAAAGATACTTATTTAAGTACTTTTGATGCGATTACTTCTTTGAAGCTTGGTGGTAAATTATTAATCAATACTAGTATGAGTGATGACAATTTACTTGATGCTTTAAATCCTTATAAGAGTTTTTTAAAGGAAAATCAAATTACGGTTTATAAGATTGATGCGGATTATATTGCTAGAAGTCATAATTTAGGCCGTAAAATCAGTATGATAATGGAAAAGGGTATTTTTAAGTTATTAGATTTGGTAGATGAGGATAAGGCCACTAAAAAACTTGAAGATTATATTATGAAAAAGTTTGGGATTAAAAGTGAAGAGGTTGCTTTAAATAATATTAAGGCTTTGAATGATGTTGATTTAACTTTAGTTGAGTTAGATGATATGGAGGAAGAGTTAAGTTTTTCTTGTGATAATATTTACGAGGCTTTATCACATAGAATGGGTAATTCTTTGAAAGTTTCTGATTTTAAAGGGTTTGAGGATGGTTCTTTTGAACATCTAGAACCAGAGATGCAGAATATTTCTGAGTTTGTACCTGCATGGATAAATGAAAACTGTATACAGTGTAGTATGTGCTCACTCGTTTGTCCTCATGGTGTTATTAGACCATTTTTACTTAATGAAGAGGAATATAGTAGTGCTCCTGATTATGTTAAAGAAAGATGTAAACCAGCTGTTGGTGTTAAAGATTACTATTATATTATTGGGGTGTCTGCTAAAAATTGTACAGGGTGTGGTGTTTGTGTTAATACTTGTCCTGGTATGCGTGGTAATAAGGCATTGGTATTTGAAAAGCTTAAGGAAAGTAAGAATGATTTGATATTTGATTATTTAGTTAATAATGTAAGTTCTAAAAATAATTTTAAAAAAGAGACAATTAAAGGTAGTCAACTTGTAAAACCTAAGTTTGCATTCCACGGTGCTTGTGCGGGATGTGGGGAGACTGCTTATATTAAGTTATTAACACAACTTTCCGATAATTTGGTTATAGCTAATGCGACTGGTTGTTCATCTATTTATGGTGGGGAACTACCTAATTTACCATATAGTGTAGCTTGGGCTAATAGTTTGTTTGAGGATAATGCTGAGTTTGGATATGGTATATTAATGGGCTATGAAAATGGTAAGAATATGGTTAGAAATTATATGATGAATCATAAGGATGAGTTATTTGATAAATGGCTTAGTAATTCTAATGATTATAATGTAACTAAAGAAGTTTATGAGAAAATAGATTATGAAAAACATCCTAGATTAAAAGAACTTAAAAATTATATTGTTTCCAAAAATGTTTGGGCTATCGGCGGTGATGGTTGGGCATATGATATTGGCTTTGGTGGTATTGACCATGTTTTATCTAGTGGCTCTAATATAAATATATTGGTTTTAGATACTGAGGTTTATTCTAATACTGGTGGTCAAGCTTCAAAGGCTACGCCTGAGGGTATGGTTGCTGAATTTGCAGCTTCTGGTAAGAAGAATTTTAAGAAAGATTTAGCGCGTATTGCGATGGCTTATCCTGATGTTTATGTGGCTCATGTTTCACTTGGAGCTAATATGATGCAGACTATAAAAGCTTTTAATGAGGCGATTAATCATGAAGGGCCATCTATTATAATTGCTTACTGTCCTTGTATATCTCATGGTATTAAAAAAGGTATGGGATGTTCTGTAGAGGAAGAGGCTTTGGCAACTAAATGTGGATATTTCCCAATATTTAGATATGATGGCAGTAAAGATGAATTTTCTTTAGATAGTCCAAATCCTGATTTTAGTTTATATGATGAATTTTTAAATAATCAAACGAGATATAGTATGCTTAAAACGGTTAACCCTGATAAGGCAGAAGAGATGCTTAAATTAAATAAAGAAGCCGCTATGAAAAGGTTTGAATTTTATAAAAGTTTAGTAAATAAAAATGACAAGTAAGTATCAGAAATATTACTTGTTTTTTTGATAAAGTAATTATGTAAAGTAAAAGATATAATAATAAGTAGATATTGTTAAATGTCTAAAAATATTTTATAATTATGTATAGTAGTGGTAAATAAAATGTATAAAAAAAATAAGGGGAGAGTAAATATGAATAGGAAAGTAAGTAGAACAAATAGGAATTATATAATTATGGGACTATGTGCAATATTAGTAATTATGGGAGTAGGATATGCGGCATTCCAATCACAATTAAAAATATCAGGAGCATCTAATATAGCTAGTAATTGGAATGTAAGAATAACTGATATACAAAGTAGTGTAGTAAGTGGAAGTGCGAGTGATGCACAAAAACCTAGTTATACAGATACAACAGCAACTTTTAAAACAAATTTAGTATTACCAGGAGATTCAATGAAATATGATATAACTGTAGCAAATGAAGGAACAATAGATGCAGTATTAGAAAGCATAGAAGTAAATACAGGAGAAAATGAAGCAATAACATTTGAGACAAGTGGAATAGAAAATGGAGATAAATTAGAAGCCAGTCAAACAGATATATTAACAGTAATAGTAAGTTATAATAGTAGTGTAACTTCACAGCCAGAAAATACAAATAGTACAATAACAGTAACACTTAATTATAAACAAGATGATGGAACAGTAACACCACCAGAACCAAGTGGAATGACACCAGAAGATTTAAAAGCTTTAGCTGTTACAGAAGGTGATGGATTATATGCGGATGAATATGAAACTGGAAGATACATTTATAAAGGAGCTAATCCCAACAATTATATAACATTTAATAATGAAACTTGGAGAATACTTTCTGTAGAAGCAAATGGTAGTTTAAAAATAATTAAAAAAGAGAAGCTTTCTAATGTTTCAGCGTGGGATGAGAATAATGGATTTGATTGGACAACATCAACACTCAATGAATATTTAAATAATGAATATATTAGTTCAATAAATAGTGGATTAATTGTTAGTCATGATTGGCCGGTTGGAGAAGTAATGATAGCTAATGATGATATGATTAATCAAATTAATGATGAAAATTCAAAATATTGGAATGGGAAAGTAGGACTTATGACGGCAAGTGAATATACAAGAACAAATACAAATGAAGAGAATTGTGGTAATATGGCTTTAGAGTTTGATAATGGGGAATTATGTTCTAATACGACATGGATATTTGATATTATAAATGAAGAAGATACACTATATTTAATTTCAGCTGTTAAAGACTCTAGTTTGATGGTTGTTTTAAATTGGACTAATTCATCAATATATGGACTTTCTGGGCTTTTAAATACTACAGGTGCGGGTATTTATCCATCAGTAAATCCTGTTATATATTTAACTTCTAGTATTCAGATGCAAGGTACAGGTTCAGAGTTAGATCCATTTAGTTTAATAGTAAGTTAATTAAATAATAAGCTTTTTAAAATAGCTTTATGCTATTTTTTCCATATGTAAAGCTTTTTTAACATGTTTATATTGATGGATAGTTACTATTATGATATTTATGCCAGTAGCCCATACTAAAGCCCATAAACCTATATGAGAAAAGCATAAAATTAATAGGGTTATTGTTCTAATAATTGTACCTATTAAAGTTCCATGCATAGCTTCTTTGGCTTTACCCATGGCTTGAAGAGAAGCTGTTAGGGGAGCTTGGATATAATGAAGTAAAGCTATGGGTGCGAGAACTTTTATATAGTCTATTCCAACAGTGGTATTATAGATTAATTTCATTGGAATATTAGGTACTAATTCAAAGATTATGGTGGCTGGAATACCTATTAATAATGATATGAATATAGCAAGTTTAATTTTATTCCAAACATATTTATAATGTTTTTGTTTGTGGGCTTTAGATATATTGGGGATTAAGGCTTGAGAGATAGCTCCGGTAAAAAATGATGGTAGTAATATTAATGGCATGACATATCCATTGATTATTCCATATTCGTTTACAATAAAATTATTGGTATAGCCACTTTTAATTAGTCCATAGGTTAGTATTATAGGTTCTAGAAAAGCTCCAACAGATCCTATTATTCTACTCATAGTTGTTGGTATTCCTATAGAAAATACTTCTTTGATATTATTTTTATTTGGTTTTAAATCTTTTTTGGTTAATTTAAAGTTTTTAGGAATAAAGAAAAATAAAACAAAAATTGATGTTAATTCACTAATAACATTAGTTAAAACTATAAATGCTACCGCATATTCTAAACCATATTTTAAAAATATGGGTATGCCTATTATTATGGCTATTAATCTAACAAAATCTTCGGTTACATTTGAAAGAACGTGAGGTAACATTTGCTGTTTACCAAAAAAGTATCCTCTTAAAATACTTGATATGCTTATAAATGGTAAGACAAAGCCAATGCATATTATAGCCCAGTAGCACCTATCTTCATTAAGTAAGGTGTGGGATATATATCCAGCAGTTAGGAAAAGCAAGATAATTATGATTATGTTTAATGCGAGCGAGATTGGAATGACTGAGAAGACTAAGTTTTTATTATTTTTAGTATCTTCAGCAACTAGTTTACTTATGGCAACTGGAAAACCTAACTGCGCTAGAGCCATTAGCATGACAAAGGTAGGGGATATTAACATATATATTCCCATGCCTTCGGTACCAATTAATCTAGCTAAAACAATTTTTATAAACATGCTGATAATTTTAGTTATAAAACCACCGATTAATAATAAAATGACTGATTTTAAGAAGATATTTTTTTTCATATTAGAATATATGCTTTTAAAAAAATAGTCATTACATATGCAAGCGTTAAAAATTGGTGAAAATTAAATTTTAAGTATTAAAAATGACTGAAATTATAGATTTTTTTTAATACGAAACTTAATTTTGAGTCATTTTTTTGGTCAAAATACCTATTTTGGTCTTTTGCTTTGTTAAAAACTTTTCTATATACTACTAACCCGAAAGGAGAAAAAAGTATGAAAAAAAAGTTTTATAAAGGAACAAATGACCAAATGTTTAAAGCAATATTTACAGCAAAGAAAAATGAATACCTTTTAAAAGAATTTATTAGAAGGAGTTTAAAAAATGTTTTAAATAGTAATTTAGATGATTTAAAAATATTATCTACAGAAGTAGTTAAAACAAATATAAATATAAAAGGAAAAACTGCCTTTGTTTTAGCTGAAACAAAAAATGAAATTCTTAATATTGAACTCAATAATACATATTATCCATCATTACATAAAAGGAATGCAGCATATATATTTAGTAAGTATTCTGAAGAGACAAAGGTAAGTGAAACATATGATAAAATGAAAACCTTTATACAAATAAATTTAACTAAAGGGTTAAAAAAAGAATATCCATCATTAGAAATCTATACATTAAAAGGGGAAAAGTCAGATAATAAATATATTGATAATTTAATAATCCCTTGAATTTAATATAGATAAAATAAAGGATGGCTGGTATAATGGAGATAAAGAATTTAACTTTGTAGCTGCCTTAGATTTAGAAGAAAAAGAATTAGATAAAATATGTGAAGGTGATGAATATATGGAACTATTTGAAAAAGAGGTAAAAAGACTAAATGAAGACCAAAAATTTACAGCTTTTATGTCTGATGAAGAAGAAGCTGAAAAATTAAGAAAGACATTAATATCAGAGGCTAAAACAGAGGGTATAAAATCAGAAAAAATTAAGATTGCTAAAAACATGTTAGAAAACAATATGTCTAAAGAGGTCATTTCCAAAATTACAGGGCTTTCAATTGCAGAAATTGAAGCATTAAAATAGAGCGTTTATTTTACGCTCTATTGAGAGTGTAAAATAAAGTGTGTAAGTAAAAAACTTACATACTTTTTAAGTATGATAAAATATAAGAAAGAGGTAA
>CALVRC010000019.1 GCA_944358445.1 uncultured Bacilli bacterium | reverse complement strand
TTTATGTGTGGTATTGTTGGTAGCGTCAGCACCAAAACAAATATAATACCTATTCTTTTAGACGGCTTAAAAACCCTAGAATACCGTGGATATGATTCTGCTGGTTTAAGCTATATAAAAGATGGTAATTTAATTATAAATAAAGTAAAAGGTCGCGTTAAAGACCTTGAAAATCATATATCTAAAGAAAATACATCTAATATCGGAATTGCTCATACAAGATGGGCTACTCATGGAAAAGTAAATGAAACAAATGCTCATCCTCATAATGTAGGTAACATCACTATTGTTCATAATGGTATAATTGAAAACTTTAGTAAACTAAAACATAAATTAGAAGATAAAGGATATAAATTTAAATCTGAAGCCGATACCGAAATTGCTGCGGGCTTATTAGATTATTATTATAAAAAATATGATAACCTTGACAAAGCTATCCAAAAATTTATGAAAAAAGTAGATGGTAGTTATGCAATATGTATGCTTATAAATAATGATCCAAATACTATCTATGTCATAAAAAAAGATAGTCCATTAATAATTGGTAAAGATGAAAACATCAATTATATCGCCAGTGATGTTCCAGCCATATTGAAATATACTAAGAATTATTATATTTTAGAAGACTATGAATATGGAAAAGTAACTGCAAACAAAATAACTATTTATGATAAAGAAGGAAATGTTTTAAATAAAAATTTAAAAGAATATCAAGGTAGTGACTTAACATCTGATAAAGGTATTTATGAACACTATATGTTAAAAGAAATCATGGAACAATCATCAACCATTAGAAAAACCATTAATCCTTATATAAATAGTTTAGATGATTTACTAAAACTACCTGATCTAACTAAATATGAAAGAATTGATATTATTGCTTGTGGAACAGCAATGCATGCCGGACTAGCCGCAAAATACTTGTTTGAAGAATATACAAATACCAAGTGTGAAGTATTTTTAGCTAGTGAATATAGATATCAAAATAACTTTTTAAATAATAAAGTATTATCAATATTCATATCACAGTCAGGTGAAACAGCTGATACACTTGCCGCTTTAAAAAAAGTTAAAGATGCTAACTGTGACACTTTAGGTATTGTAAACGTTAAAGAAAGTTCTATCGCTAGAACCTTAGATAAAGTATTATACACAGAAGCTGGAACAGAAATAGCAGTTGCCTCAACTAAAGCTTATACTTCTCAAGTAGCCTTGCTTTCCATATTAGTTTTAGCCCATGCCTTAAGAAAACAAGCAATTAAAGAAGAAAAAATTCTTAAAATACTTGAAGAATTTAGAAGTATAACTCAAATACTAGATCCAATTTTAGAAGATACAAAAACCTATGAAAAAATAGCTAAAGAAATATATCATACAAATGATGTATTCTATATTGGTAGAGGTTTAGATTACGCCTTAGCCATGGAAGGCTCACTTAAATTAAAAGAAATATCTTATATTCATAGTGAAGCCTATGCAGCTGGTGAATTAAAACATGGAACTATATCTTTAATAACCAAAGAAACACCAGTCTTTGCCTCTGCTACAAATAAAAATATAAATTCTAAAACAATAAGTAACTTAAAAGAAGTAATAGCAAGAGGAGCAAACTGTTATTTAATTACTGATGAAGATATTCAAGATGATTCATTTAAACAAATAATCAAAATTAAAAAAGTAAGTATGTTTTTAAAACCATTACTTACTATTATCCCTTATCAGTTAATTGCTTATTATACAGCCAAGCTAAAAGGCTGTGACATTGATAAACCACGTAACTTAGCAAAATCAGTTACTGTAGAATAAAAACTGAAGCATAATAAAGCCTCAGTTTTTTTATACCTCTTGTTTCAAATCCTTAATATAAATATCTTCTTTTCCATCTATAATCTTATCAATAACAATTGTTTCTATTTTATCTTTAATTATTTTAGCAATCTTTCTAGCTCCATATTCCTCATAATTAGATAGTGTTAAAATTTCATTCTCTACCTCTTTAGAAATCTTAATCTTAATTTTATCTTTATACTTATCTCTAAACACCTTTAACTGCATTCTCACAATCCTCAAAATATCTTCTTCATTTAAAGAATTAAAACATATAACCTTATCTACTCTATTCATAAAAGGAATAGAAAAATTATCATTTAACCTAGATATCTTAGTATTTTTATTATTAAAACCTACATTAATCTCATGAAAACCTACATTAGAAGTCATAATAATTACTACATTATCAAACCTAACTACCTTACCTTTACTATTTTTTGCTTTACCTTCATCCAAAATCTGCAAAAATAAATTAATAATATTTGTATGTGCTTTTTCTATTTCATCTAAAATAAGTACTGAATAAGGTTTATTTCTAATCTCTTCAAAAACATTAGTATTATCCTCATAACCAACATATCCAGGAGGAGAGCCAATTAATTTACTTATGCTATGAGCTTCCTTATATTCACTCATATCTAATTTAATTATATTATTAATTCCAACTAAATTTTCCCCAAATATCTTAGCCAAAGCAGTTTTACCAACTCCAGACGGTCCACAAAACAAAAATGAATAACACTTATCATTAAACCCTAATTTAATCTTTTTAGCTACCTTAGCAACCTCTTTTACGGCCTCATCTTGACCAATAATATTTTTACATAATATCTTCTCAGTCTGTTTAATCAATTTACTTTTCTCATTCAAAATTTCATAAATAGGAATACCTGTTTTCATATTTATAACTTCTGCCACATCAAGTTTAGTTACCTTTTTACTATGGCTCTTATATAAAGTAAGTTCCAAATTATTAATTTGATTCATTAAACTAAACTCTTCATTTTTTAACGCACTAGCTTTATCAAAATCATTATCCAATATCGCCTTTTTCTTATTAACAATAACCTCTTTTAACCTCTTATTATATAAACTATATTCCTTTAATCCCTTACTTTCTTTTAAACTAACCTTAGCAGACACCTCATCTAATATATCAATAGACCTATCAGGTTCATTTCTATTATAAATATATTTATTAGATAAATGAATAATCAAATCGATTATTTCCTCATCAATAATAACCTTGTGATATCCTTCATAAATATCTTTTAAATTCATAAGAATATCTTTAACCGTATCCTCGTTTGGTGCTTCTATCATCACCTTTTGAAACCTTCTTTCTAAAGCACTGTCTTTTTCAATATATTTTTTATATTCATCAATCGTTGTAGCCCCAATACATCTAATCTTACCCCTAGCTAAAGCTGGTTTAAATATATTTGAAGCATCAATTGCTCCTTCTGCTCCTCCCGCACCTACTAAAGTATGAATCTCATCAATAAATAAAATAATATCATCATTATCTTCAATTTCTTTAAGTATTTTATTCATTCTTTCTTCAAATTCACCTCTATATTTAGTTCCAGCCACAGAAGATGCCATATCTAAACTAATAATCCTTTTATTTCTTAAAGATAAAGGTACCTCACCTCTAACTATCATATTAGCAAGCTCTTCTACAATAGCTGTCTTACCAACCCCAGCTTCTCCAATCAATAAAGGATTATTCTTACACCTTCTACATAATATTTCTAAAACCCTTTTTATTTCTTCACTTCTACCTGTTACAGGGTCTAAATTACCATTCATAGCCTTCTTATTCAAATCAACACCAATTTCATCTATAAGTAGCTTTTTACAACTTTTTTTATTAATAATCTTATCTGTAAACTCATTATATAAATCATCTATATCAATATCCATACCAATTAATATTCGGATTGCAACCCCTTCCCCTTCATCAAGTAAACTAGCAAACAAATGATTAATAGTAACTACCCCATTATTATTATCTTTTGCATCTATTGTTGCATTCTCAATAATTCTTTTTAATAAAGGCGTATATAAAAACCACTGACTAGGTTTACTTCCTTTACCAATTATATTAATAACCTCTTTTTTAAATCTATCATAATCTAAATCAAAACTTTTTAATTTATCACTAATTTCATTATTACCTTTTAATATTGCAAGAAGTAAATGTTCTGAAGATACATAAGGATGATTTAACTCATACATTTCTTTTTTAGCATTAACTAAAACCTTCCTTGCCTCTTCTTCAAAGTTTCCAAACATTGCTTTATCTCCTCTCTAATATATCCTATGTTTATATTGGTCATCTTTGAAAAAATTTATTCGGCAAATTTCACGCAATATTTTTACACTATAAAACGACCACTTAACGGTCGTTATAAGGATTTTGTTATTACTAATCTATTTTAAAATATTATATTTATTAAACTATAGTAAATGGATCTTCCATGGTTCCACTTCCAGAAAATGTAATATCAGATTTTAAATATACAGAAGGACGAGATGCATAGTCAGAAAGATTCACAATACTGCTATTGAGATAGCCATCAACATATACATTCCAAACAAAATTCAACTTATCAACATTCGAAGAAATTATCCACCAAGAACTGCCTGATATATACATCCAATCTGTATTTCGGCATATTTCATAATTTTCATAATTTATTTTGTCTGTTCCACAATTTGCCATATCACTATTGGCTCTTAAATAATCACTATGACTTATTAAACCTATATTCCCACTCCATGTTGTTCCTTGTTCACTTGCTATTTGAGTAGCTAAATTATCATTATCTTGTTTAACAGTTCCTATTCCCCATATATGTGATACTATATTATCTTTTATAGATATATCTAAACTATTATAATACTCTCCATTTAAATATGTATTTAAATCTGCTGGCCCTGCCCAATTATTTGAATTAGTGCTATCAAATGCTCGATTAGAAAGTAAATCTTTTTTTAACAGCTTATATGTTCCATCTGCTTCTTTTGCTATTATTCTCCAAATCTCTCCATTAGCAAACTCTATATAATTATTTGGATTGGCTCCTTTATAGACATATCTTCCTACTTCATATTCATCTTTATATAATCCATCGCCTGTTGTTACTACTTCTACTTCTTGTCCTCCAATTGTTGTAGTTTCCCCTCCTGGTCCTACAATGCTTCCATTACCTTGTTCATATGTTAAATCTACTTTTAATGTACTATCTAAATCTTCTGGTTGACTTGTTACAGCAGTATTGTATGTCACTTTTACTTGCATAGTTGCAGTTTCTCCTACATTTAAAGGATCTCCTTCATTTACTCCTGAAGTCTCAAATAAAATTGCACTATTACTTGCATCTGTTTTACTTATTGTTTTTAAAACTGCATCTATTGTTCCTTAATTTTCTATTCATTTTCATACACTCCTTATCTTACAAAAACAGTATAAACCAAAAAAAAAAAAAACAAGTAATATTTTTGGAAAATCATTTTTTTGATAATTACTTGTCCTTTTTATATAACTTACTTTTTTTAAGCACCTTCATCATTAAATCAAAATCAGGTATTTGCAAATTATCAACAGCTAAATCATCATTATCCTCTACAACATTTAAACTAACACCCTTCATAAGCCTATACTTAACAACAGTATCTAAAGTAGATTGAATATCCAAAATGTTTAAATTATCAACCAAATCAACTTGCTTATCTTTATCCAAATAACTAGGTTTAACAAGTTTCGGATGAGCAACCTCACTAATAACTTTAATTGGACTATTATCCACCTCAGGCTTTAATAAATCTGGTTTAGTAACTTCTGGCTTTACATCACTAATAAATTTTTTAGCCGGTTTCAAAGCTTTACCAGAAATAGTTTTTACTTCATCTTTAATTGGATTACCCTCTAATGAAATTCCATTAACCATTGGTTTAAATAAATCTGGTTTACTAGTAATAACTGGTTTACTCCTCTCTTCAGGAAGTAAAATTTTTTTCTTTTTCTCTTTTCCTTTAATATTAGATTTAACATTTTCCAAAGCCTTATCAAATCTATCCTTAAAAGAAACTTTAGAGACTACTGGACTAACAATTAAACTCTCTTCTTTTACTGGAATATCTTCTATAATTTTTTGTTTATCATTAAAAATATCAACATTTTCCTCTTGAATAGAAACATTAAGTGTTATAGATTCTAACTTATCAACATCAAACTTAAATGGTTTAAGCTTTGGTCTACTAGTATTAGCTTTATCAGCCACATTAATATAACCCACCTTAGAATTATCAATTTCAATATTTTTAATTAACCCCAAATTATTTTTCTTCTTAGTTTTTTCTAAATTACTAATCTCTTCACTAATATCCTCCCCTAAAGGAGTACTTCTTTTATCAAGTATATCAGTAACCTTATTAATACCATTAATAATAGCAATAGCAATCACTTGTAAAGTAAATGTTCCAATTAAAAGTTGCATAAGAGTCAAAACATCATTATTAGTATATAATGCATTATCCGCATATATATTAATATTTTTAGATTTAACGATAGTTAAAATAAGCACAAAAAGCATTTGAATAATGGCAAAACCAGTAATATTAATAATCTTATTTACCTTAAACATTTTCTTACTGAAAAAACTAAATAAAGCAATAATAGAACAAAGTACCACTACTACAAATAAAGTTATAAAATTAGGAAAATATAGAGTCATAAATAAACCATCCATTAAATTATCAAAAAGTTCAAATATAACCTCTCCACCTATATATAAAACAAAAATAATAACTAATAAATAAACAAATACAAAAGCCTTCTTACCATGTTTTTTTTGTAAAAGAAATATAATAGCAGGTACTAATAATATAACAATAAAAAGTGGGTGCTGAAAAATATTATCAAATAACACTTTAAATTTATCTAAAAGTGATAACTGTTCCAAACTCCCACCTCATTTCTATAAACATTTTACCATATTATGCCGTTTTTTTAAATTTTTTTAATCCTTTAAATTTAAAAATTATCTTCTCTATAAAATCCTTACCAACAATATCTGAAATTGTATTTGACTTATAAGCAACAAAGAAATAAATCAAAATACCAACTACACCATATAAAATAATATATAATATAGAGCCCATTCTTGAAATAGAATAACTTGGAATAAATAAATTTAAAATAGAAAGTCCAAGTACCATAATAAGTGTGCACATAATTACCTTAATAAGTGTTCTCAAAGTCTTTAGATAATTGATGTCAGTCTCCATCTTAACTTTTCTAAGCAAATAAATAGACGCTGAACTATCAATAATTATATTTAAACTTATAGTCGCATAATAAGCTTCTAATCCCAAAAAATTAAACAAATGCATAAATGGTACATTAAGTAAAATTTTAAATAATAAAGATCCTCCTAAAGCCGTAATAGTAGCTTTAGTATTATTCATTGTTTGATTAGTATTAACCATTACTGAACAAATAGAAAGTGGTATTTGTGATAAAATTAATAGCTTAAATATTGAACTATTAAGTTCATCATAGCCATAAAAAACTGTCCAAACAGCAGAAGACATAAAACTAATTCCTACAGAAAGAGGTATAACCACTAAAAATAAACTCTGTAAAGCCTGGGTAATCTTACCATTAACTTCCTTTATATTACGCACCGCATAAGCAGAAGCAATAGTTGGAATCAAACTAGTAATAATACCTGTAGATATTGACATAACTATCATATTTAACTTAGATCCCCAAGTTTGAATAACACTAACCACATTCTCACTTATAGCAGTAGTATAACCTAAACCAACTAACCCTTTAACTACAGTAAATACATCTACCATAACATATATAGATTGTAAAAGAGAAATAACTACAAATGGCATAGCATAAAAAACAATTTTACGAACTAAACTTTTATTAGTAATTTTTTTCTCTTCTATAGTTGCCTTTTCATGCTTTTTTAAATCCTTACTCTTTTTGATTTTCAAAAATACATAAAAGTAAGCTACCAATGCACCAACAGTCGCACCAAAAACTGCCACACCAACCGCAGTATTTAAAGACAAATGAAATACTTTTAAAGTTAAAAAGCTACCTGCTAAAATAACAATAACTCTAGCTAATTGTTCTAAAATATCTGCTATAGAAGACACCTGCATAATCTTATGACCTTGCAAGTATCCTTTAGATACACTTAAAAATGGTACAACCAAAACAGCAGTTGAAATAACTCTAATAACCATAGTAACATCTTCTACTGTATTACCGCCTTCAACACCACCAATAATCATATTAGCTAAATTAGGCGCAAAAATAAATAAAATTAAAAATGAAATAACACATAAAATAGAAATAACTTTTAAACCAATCTTAAAAACTCTTTCCTTAGTATTATAAAACTTCATTTCATTATATTCACTTACAACCTTACTCATAGCAACGGGAATACCTGATGTCGCTAAATTTAAAAACACATTATAAATTGAATAAGCATAACTATATAAAGCTCCTCCTTGTGTTCCGATAATTGCATAAAATGGAATAACATAAACAAGTCCAATAACTTTACAAATAACAATTCCAATAACCGAAATTGCTGCCCCAGCTAAAAAACCAGTTCTTTTCATCTTACCACCTACCTATAGACAATCAAAGCCGAAAAACAATATATTTGTTCCTCAGATACTGCCACTGCAGTTGAAAACTTAATATCAATAACCTCTACATCTTCTTCTAAAATAAATTTATTAATAGCATCTTCCAAATCCTTTTCATGACCTTCATCAAAGACTTTTACTTTCATATTATATCACCAAATATAATATAACAAAAGTTCTGAAACCAAAATGTCAAAAAAAGGAGAGTTTATCTCCTTATCTATTACCATAATATGATGTAAAATAAACCCCTTTAGCCGGAATATTTTTAATATAATTGTTTGGATTCTGTCTTCCACTATTTGTAGTATGTAATCCATTAAATACATTCAAATGAACATGAACACCAAAAGCACACTCATCTTCACGATTAAGGCCACCCATAGAGCCTAATTTAGTATCTGGATAAACAACTTGATTTTTCTTAACATTAACGCTTGTCATATGCCAATAAGAAGTCGTATAACCAAGTCCATTATGATAAACATAAACAATATGATTACCACACTGTCTATTTTTAGAAGGATATCTTATTGCAACAACAGTTCCAGAAGCCACCGGATAAACAGGATCACCATAATTACTATTAGAAAAATCTACACCAGTATGGAAATCTTCTTTTGAACCGTTACCATCCAAATCACGATAACCATAAGCACTAGACACTCTACCTCTAGCAATTGGCATATATGTATTACCAGTAACTACAATTCCTCCAGGTCTTGAATTATCAAGTTTTCTTTGACATTGAGTAAGTGTTTCATCATCATCACAGCCAAGTGACTTTAAATTATTAATCATACTAATAGTTACTTTATATTCCTCATCTTTATCAAGCATACCCTCAGTTATATTTTCAATTTCTTTATTAAGTCTAGCTTCTAAGACCGCAAGTTGTTGTTGTTTTGTATTAAGTTCTTGTTGTTTAGTGCTTAACTCTGATTTTTTATTATCTAATTCTTTAACATCGTTATTATATTCTTCAATAAGTTTTTCATTGTAATCTCCAAGTTGTTCAGCAACAGAAATTCTATAAATAAAATCAGTAAAATCAGTTGCTCCAAAAATATATTCCAAATAATTAGAATCACCATTAGTAACCTGAACAAAACTCATAATTTCTTTCATCTGTTCATCTTTTTTATCAATATCCTTTTGAATTTGTTCAATCTGATTAGAAATAGATTCTAATTGATTTTCTATACTAGAAATCTCACTCTCTACTTGTTTTTTTTGTTCTTGCGCTTGATTCCTTTCAGCTTCAGTAAGCTCTTTTTCCGCTTTAGCCGCATTATAAGCTTTTCTATTTGCTTCTGCTTCATCTTTTAACTGTCCTAATGTTTTTTCTGCCGCTGCATAACTTGTTGGTAATGCCATACTAAACAAAATAGCAAATATCATTAAAATACTAAAAAACTTTAATTTCACCATACCACCTCATTCTTTTAAAATAGCTACTGCTTTTTTATAATCTGGCATATATATTCTAACCGTTTCCCAAAATTCTCTAGAATGATCAAAATGCACAAAATGTGAAAGTTCGTGAATAATTACATAATCTATTTCATGAATAGAATACTTAATTAATTTAGAATTTAACGTCACAGAATTATCTCTTTTGTTACAAACTCCCCACCTTGTTTTCATACTTCTGATTTTAAGTTTAGGAAAAGGTATATCCTCATCAAATAAATTATAATTATATTCAAGTCTTTCAGAAAAAATTCTTCTTATTTCCTTCTTTAACCATTTTTCCAAAGTCTTCTCATCTTTTACAAATATCTTGCCATCACTAACTTCTATATTTTCAAATGGTACTTTAATTATATCATATTTTTTACCTAGATAATAAAAAAGCTCTTCTTTTTCCAACTTTTTCTTAACTCTTGACAAAGCCTTACGTAAAAAATCCTTTTCATTATCCAAAATAATTTTAACTTCTCTTTTACTAGTTAAATAATTAGTTGTTACATAAATAGTCAAATCATCTTTTATCTTTATATAAGTATTTTTATTACTTTTTTTAACCACTAAAACATTATATTTTTCACCATCTAGTTTATAATCAAATGTTACTTCCATCATACCACCACATCCATTTTACCACAAAAATGTAAAAAGAAAAAAGCTTTAAGCTTTCTCTTCTAATACACTAGTGCAATGTGGACATCTAGTAGCCTTTATATCTATCTCACTAATACAATAAGGACATTTTTTTACAGTTGGCTTCTCCTCTTCTTTTTTCGTTCCTATTGCCTTAACCTTATTAATAGCCTTAACAATACAAAAAAGTACAAAAGCCATAATAAAGAAATTAACTAAAGCTGATAAAAAAGCCGAAATAAACCCAGCAACATCTTGCCAATTATATTTAGCACCACCAGTAACAACATTTAAAATAGGATTAATCAAATTGTCAGTAAGTGATGTTACAATACCAGAAAAAGCAGTTCCTATAACAATACCAACAGCCATATCGACCATATTACCTTTTAAAGCAAAAGTTTTAAACTCATTAATAAATTTTTTCATAAAACACACTTCTTTCTTAAACAAATTATATCAAAACATAAAGAAAAAAACTACTAAAAAGTAGTTTTAAAGTAATGTTATAATTCCTGAAGCTAGAAGTACTAGTAAGAAAGCAATAAGAGCAAACTTCCAAATATACTTCATCCATTCTTTATATGAAACATTAAATATACTAAGTCCAGCAATTAAGAATACACTTGTTGGGAATATAAGCATTGCTACACCATAAATAGATTGAATTAAAAATCCTACATTTGTAAATGTTGCTGCATCAAAACCATTAACAAACATTGATAAATCAGCAAGTAAATAGTATAAATCATTATAGAAGAAACTTCCAATTAATGTAGCAACTCCTGTAGTCATAACATTAAAGCCATCAGTAAGTTCAAATACTTTAGCATTAATAGTATCAACTAATGTTCCTGTTCCAGCATATGAAGCTTGATATAAAATATATAAAATTACACTAGCTAATGCTGCAAGGCAAGCAGTAGGAATCCATTTTTTAGCTCCTTGTACAAAGCTATCAATAAAATCATTTAAGCTAAGTTTATAAATCCAAGCAATAATAGCAGATGCAATAAGCATTGCTCCAACAAACTCTACATTACTCCAATATCCAAGTTCTGAAATACCACTTAATAAATGTTCAAAAATTGGAAAATCTTTAATTTCAACACCCATAATAGCTTCATGAATGCTACTGAATGTATCAATACCAAAAGCATAATACCAATTGTACATACCAATTAAACAAATGATTATCATAAGTACAAAGATAATAACCATTGGTACAGCACTAATTTTTTTCTTTTCAGAAACTTTCTTAACTGGTTTTGAAACTGCAAAAGCTTTCGTATTAGATTTTGTGCTCTTCTTTTTAGTAGTAGATTTAGTTCCTGTTTTAGCAGTTTTAGGAGCTTTTTTACTAGAAGAAGCCTTTGTAGTTTTCTTTGTTGTTTTAGTAGAAGAAGCTTTAGTTTCTTTAATTTCTTCTTTCACTTCTTTAACCTCTTTTTCAACTTTACTTGTTTTAGCCTCTTTTAATTCTTTTTTCATATTCTTTTTACTAGAAGTTAAAACTATCACAATAAGTATAATAATTAAAATAACTAGTAAAATAACTTTTGCGACAATTTGGTTATTCATATCTAGACCTAAAAGATTTTTAGTATATCCAGTAATATTAAAACCATAAGTTGATGCAACTGAACCAACAAGTAAAGAACCAACAGTTGAAGCAACTACTGTAAGCTTGTCATAATTCATTGCAAAAAGTACAGCCGCAAACAAAGGTACTAAGGCAAATAATGGTAAAATTAAACCTGTTAAAGAAGAAAGTACAGCAAATAAAATAACTGTTAAAATTAAAAATCCTTTTTCTTTCCCTTTAAATACTCTACTCATACTATCAGTCACTTTTTCTAAAGCACCTGTTTTTTCCATAACACCATAAAGTCCACCAATAGTAACAAACACTACACCATATAAAATGAAAGTAATAAACGCATTTATAGGTGTATTAAATAGATCAATTAAACCAACAGGATCAATTCCATTAGTTGTAAGTTCGCCATTTGAATATGTACCTACCGGAATAATCCAACTCAATATAACATAAATCAAGAAAGATATTCCTATTACCTTAAGTAATTTCTTTTTCACTCTTCTCTACCTCCCATAAGCATTATATCAAAAAAGCCTTATAATATAAAGTTTTTTTAAATAATTTTCATCATTTTTTCACAAACAAACATCCATATGTTATAATAAAATTGGTGATTTTATGAACAACTTTCCTTATTCAAATACAAATAAACGCTACCATACACTAGATTATTTTTATAAGCAAAAATTTGGAGAAAAGGTATGTAAAATAAGCTTAAACGCTGGATTTACATGTCCAAACATTGATGGAACTTTATCAAAAAATGGCTGCATATATTGTTCTAAAAGTGGTAGCGGTGAATATGGTGGAAACCCAAAAGAAAATTTAATAAAACAATTTAACAAAATTAAAAAAATCATGAATAAAAAATGGCCAAACACCAAATATATAGGTTACTTTCAAGCAAGAACCAACACATATGCCCCAGTAGCTATACTAAAAGAAAAATATGAAACAATTTTAAAACAAGAAAATGTAGTCGGCTTATCCATTGCCACTAGACCAGACTCCATAACAGATGAGTGTTTAGATTACCTAGAAAAATTAAATAAAGAAACATTTCTAACGGTTGAATTAGGACTACAAACCATTCATGAAAAAACATCAAAAATAATAAATAGATGCCATGATCTAAAATGTTTTGAAGAAACATATAAAAAATTAAAAAAACGAAACATATTTACTGTCGTTCATATAATTAATGGACTACCAGGAGAAACTAAAGAAATGATGATAGAAACAGTAAAATATTTAAATAAATTAAATATTGATGGAATTAAAATTCATATGCTTTCTGTTTTAAAAAATACCCCATTAGAAAAATACTATCAAATAAAACCATTTCACATTTTAACAAAAAAAGAATATATAGATATAGTAATTGAGCAGTTAGAATATTTAAATCCTAAAATTGTCATTCAAAGACTAACAGGAGATCCTATGAAAGAAGAATTAATAACACCCCTTTGGACAACAAAAAAAGTGGATGTCCTAAATGGCATCGACAAAGAAATGGTTAAAAGAAATACTTATCAAGGTATTAAATGTGATATTGCTTAGTTTTATTCTTTTTCAAAATTAATCTTTCATTCATAACCTTTTGAATAAAATCAAAAGGTTCTTTTTGAAATTGAGCATATCCAAAATAACTTCTATCACCTACATTTGTAAATGTCTTATCCAAACTACTTGTATTAAGACAAATCATTCCTTCACCATCACGGTAAACATATATCATCTCATTATCATTAATCAAAGCATAACTAATGCACATATTATTTCTAGAAATAGAACCATTATTCATATTATCTACATTTACTGTAAACCCCATTTTATCTTCTGTATTTAAAACATCTTCAAAAAAAGTAATTAAGCTATCCCCTAAATTATAATATAAAATTTTCATCTGCTCTTTATTCATAATATTTCCTCCTTAAAAGTGTATTTCAATAATAACACCTAAAAATAAAAATATCAAATTTTTGCTTTAAAAATAAAATTTCCAGTATGAGCTTTCATAAAATAACCTTTATAACTAGCTCTAACTAAAGGATACTTAAATTTATCTTTCTTTTTTAACCTTCTAAGTTTCTTTTTTATTCTCTTTTTAGTCTGATTATTAATTATTATAATAAGCTTTTTACCTTTTAAAAAAAACTTATATCCTAGAAAATTAAAACCTTTTTTCATATCATATATTTGCGTTTTTCTATTTAAATTAAGTTTTAAATGAGTTAAATATTTTTCTATTTCTTTTAAACAAAACCTCAAATAATCTTTATCTTGATGAAATAAAATAAAATCATCCATATAACGTATATAACACTTAATATGTAACTTTTCTTTAATAAAATGATCAAGTCCATTTAAATAATAGACTGCTAAAATCTGACTTGTCTCATTACCAATTGGTAAACCTACACCTTTTCTATATCTAGGAAGTCTAGATAATTCAATCTTTTTCTTTTCTAAATCACTAATATTTTTACCTTCTATTTTTTTAATCTCGGTGTTAATTATATTATCAATTCTTCTATTAATATTAGGATTATCTGTACTAGAAATAATATTTTTTAAAATATTAATTATATTCTCATCATCAAATTCCTTAGATAATTTTTCAAATAAAACTTCGTGATCTATATTATAAAAATATTTACTAATATCACATTTAAGAACATAAAAATTATCATAATTCATCTTCATTTTATTGATATATTTTTTAGTATAATATACTCCCATTTTAGTTCCCATACCTTTACGCGTAGCTACATTCATATCAATTAGTTTTGGACTTAAAACTGGAATCAAAATATATTTACTAACCAAATGATTAACAATCTTATCTTTCATATTTTCACTCATTATAATTCGGTATTTAGGAACATTAATTAAAAAAACACTATAATCACTATGCCTATAATTTCTATTTTTTAATTGATTTAAAATATAAACAACATTAGAGGAAAAAGCCAGTTCAAAACGAACTAGCTTTTCTTTATGTCTAGTATTTGAATATATATTTTTATAAACCTCAATTATCTTATCAATAGATAAAATATCATCATATTTAATCATTTAACTCCAACACTAACTAATTTATAATTATCATTTACTTTCTCATAATTATAAACTTGCATAGTACCTTTATCTAAAATCTTATTTAAATCATCTTCACTATAAGTACCTATTTCATTATCCTTCAAATCATAGACTTTTCCATCCTTAACATATCCTGCCATAACATCAAGTTCCAATTTATCAGTCCCACTATATCCATATAACTTTGTTACATAATTTTCTGTACAAGAAGAACTTTTTCTAGTAATTTCATCATCTTTTAAACTATATTGATAACCTTCAAAAACATACTCAAAATCTAAAGGAATATATTCCTCATTCAAAACCTTTAAAGCAGAAGTTTTATAATCATCTAAACTAATCTTTGAAGAAATAACATTATCCTTCTTCATCTGACCAAAAATCAAATAAAGTAAAACCTTATCCTCAGCCTCTGATACCTCTGTATTACTAGTAATTCTTATAACTTCTGTACACTTATTATCACTATGATTCTCATATAACTTTTCTACCACTTTATGACTAACTGGTGAATTAGATTTTTTATCATCTCTACTTATAACTAAGACTAAACCAATAACTACTATTATAAATAAAATTACACATAAAATAATTTTAACATTCATTCTCTTCTTTTCTTTTAAGTCCATAAACCATTCTCCTTATTTCTAACAAAAATCTACTAATAACTTCAAACTGATGTTTACTAATTATCTTCTTATCATAAGAAACTCTAGTATAAAAATCACACATAGATAACTTAACAAGTAAATCTTTTAAATATTTTTCTTTAATTCTCACACTATCATTTATATTATAAGCAAATATACATTCGATTAATTCATAATTATTTTTTTCAATATTATGTTTTAAAACAATCTCTTTTTTAGGATAATTAATCAAAATTTTATTAATATAATTAATAGTTTTATAAGTGTTATTTAAAATTTTAAAATTATAATCCATAAGTAAACCTTTCATAAGTTTTATTGCATCTTACTCTAACACTTGTGATTAGGGAATTAAATTCCCTATCACCAATATAGCAAACAGTTATATGAATTAAAATAAGTCATATAACGTCTATATTATCTTTTTAGGCATAAAGCCAGGAAATCAATCTTGTTTCCAATCCAAAAGATTATTACTTATGTAATTACTTCCTCTCGTTATCAGTCTATAAACTTTATAACCCTCGGTTCACTAATAAATTGTTACTAATTGTAGTAGGAAATTGGGCGGACGCCGTAGCCATCAGAGACCCTCGGATTCTCAAGTGCTCCAGAAGATGTAACATCAAACACATTAGCGTTACTATTGTTGTTGAAAAGCGACGGCGAAATACACTATCCACAAATTAGATTAATCCCAAAATAATTGTGTGGCTGAGGGAAAACCCTCACCACTAACATAGTCATAGTTTTACAAATTATTAAAGTCATAAAACATCTATATTATCTTTTTAGGCACTGCCAGGGAATTAACCTTGTTTCCAATCTAAAAGCGATTATTACCTATGTAATTACTTCCTCTCGTTATTAGCTCATAACCTTATAACACTCGGTTCGTTAGTAAAAGTATACCAACTGTAGTAGGAAATTGGGCGGACGCCGTAGCCATTATTCACATTGCTCCAGTTAGTAAGCTCGCCAGAAGAAGTCACATTGAACTCGTTAGCGTTGCTATTGTTGTTGAAAAGCGACGGCGTAAACACATTATCCACAAATTAGATTAATCCCCAGATTTTTATCAAATTGGAAATTGGGCGGACGCCGTTGCCATTGTTAACATTGTCATTGTTAAGCTCACCGGAAGAAGTCACACGAAACGCATTAGCGTTGTTCCAATTGTTGAAGTGCGACGGCGTAAATACACTATTCACAAATTAGATTAATCCCTCAAATTTTTATTATAACTGTGCGCGTCAAAAATGAAGAGTCATTTTTGACGAAAAATGTTCTAACAAAGACCTCACAGTTGTTTCTTACGAAACAACATACGGATCTTGCATAGTTCCTGTTCCAGTAAAAGTCAGATTATCAGTATTTAGATTGACAACTGGGCGGACGCCGTAGCCATCAGAGACCCTCGGACGCACAAGCGCTCCAGAAGATGTAACACCAAACACATGAGCGCTACTATCGTAGTCGAAAAGCGACGGCGTCATGGTCCAATAATACGTACCAGTATACAAATAATACAAAGTATTTTGCGCGCCCGTCTTACCTCCAGCCATGCTGACTTCGTCAGCAGTAATTAAGCCCACTGGATTACTCATTTTTCCATTTCCTTTTGTAGTTGTAACTGAAAATTTGTCATTTGCTTGTGGACAATTCAAACTAGGACTTATACTTGAACCATTCCAATTATAAAATCTTGTATATCCATACATTGTTGGTGTTATTCCATAACCAGTATTTCTATATGTTCCATCACTATAACTAGAAATCTGTCTATTATTACAAAATACTGTATCTTTTGAAAGTATACTATCTACTGATGATAAATTACTATCATACCAATCTTCTAAATAAGTTTTTATATTGCTATTCACTTCATTCGCATGTGCCCTGTCATATGAAGTACTTGACCATTCTACTGCTTTTACACTCATATAAGTTGCGGATACATATTTTTGAACATGATTTAACCTTTGACATGTTCCAGTACTAGATGTACTAAAACATGTGTAATACCCTTCATCATTATATTGATTACCATATTCAGTTAACGTTGCCTGCATTAAATCACCATCTAATTTAAATGTATTAGTATTTTTATCAAATGTATAACTTGTACCAAAATAATACTTACTCGAAGCATTTAAACCAGTATAAGTAAATGCATTAGTAGCTTCTGTTATCTGATTGTCACTTGGATCTCCATACATATATCCCACATATGCATTATCGCTCCACCAATTATTAAATGCTTTAGTGGTAACTTGTCTATTACTAGAAGACTCGCCATTTGTATGTCCTTGAGTTCCATCATAAATTAATCTTAAAGTTCCATCACCATTTACTCTAACAATTCTAAAGTATTTGTCTGCTAATTTTACATAATTACCAGCTACTGCTCCTCTATAATAATAACTTGTTCCATCATCATCCTGAGTCGCATATATTCCAGTTCCAGAATTATCATAACTTTTAACGCTTGCCGTATAATTATACTTCGTTAATGTATATGTCTTAGCTCCTGTAGAAGAATTTGTACTTACAGACATATCTACTACTTTATACATTGTTGTTCCAGATGTACTTGTACTACCTATTATATAATAGTCTTTTCCATCAGTAAAATCTATTGTTTCAGGATCAATTAATTTAGCTCCACTTAATGCATAATATCCTGTAGTCTCGTTAAATGTATAACTATTTGATACATAAAAATACGTGTTCTGTGTCATTGTTGAGGTATTAGATGCATGATTTTCACTATACACAATTGCAGGAGAAGTAACTGTAAAAGATGGAGTTCCTTTATCAATAACTTTTTGTTTTGCCGTCTCAACATTTGCTTCTTGCATTTCAGTTGCAATAACACAATCAGATAAATTATCTATTCCATTTTGCTTACAGAATGTTGTATATCTTATCGTAGTACTTTTGGCCATAGATTCACTAATATTTCCTGCACTATCTTCTACATATGCAGTTACTAAATAATCCCCTTCATCTAAACCAACAAAAGTATAATTTGGACTATCACTTTCTATATAATCTTGTCCATTATTTTTACTATAATAATATTTATATACTCCACTATGATTATCACTAGCTTCTAGTGTTATTGTCATAGTATCCTCAAGTGGATCTAATGTCATATTTGTTAATGTTGGAACTTCAGAATCCACTTTATAACTATCTGTACATTTACTTGTCTCATTACCTTTTTTATCCTTAACTAATACACATAATGTTTGTTCCCCTTTAGATGATAAAAATTGATATGTTCCTTTTCCTTCAGTTAAAGCTAAATCTGTATTAGGAGTACATGTTTGTTCAGAACTAACACAATATTTACTTCCAGCCATTCCACCAGCATCTTTAGCTAAAATATTTATATCAAGTCCTTTGTACCACCCATTATTTCCTTTAGTATTATTTCCCAAAGTAAGTTCTAACTCTGGATTTGTATTATCAAGTGTTTTAAATGACTTAGAAGAAAATACAACCTCACCATTAGTATCCTCCGCTTTTATATACATTGTATAATCTGTATAAGGTACTAAATGATATATAGTATATATATTTTCTGTTGTTTCATACCATTTATCATTATCTAATGAATAATAATATTTAAAAGCATTATTTGCACTTATATTTGCTTTAACAGAAGTCTCTGAAACATCTAAATCTATTCCATTTATGGCAAGTGTATCAGATACATCAATATCTGCATCAGCAAAGTTTGATGAATTTCCTTTTTGTAAGTAATTCAAATCCATACTAAAACTTATACTAGTCTCTCCAGGTTGACTTGTTATATTTTCATTATATTTCATGATTAAATCAAACTTCGTTGAAGTTCCTTGTTTTAATTCTTCACCTGATGTTATTCCATCTACTTTAAACTGGATTATATCTTGGCTATCCATATTTATCTTTATATTATCTAAAACCGCATCTAGTGTTCCTAAATTAGATACTGTTACTTCATATGTTATCTCATCACCAGGTAAATAAAAATCAGCTTCCATATCAGCACTTAGTTTATCATAAGAATGTGCTTTATCCGTTGCTTCACCTAATTCTTGTTTTACAAGCAAATTAGTTATTTCTATATCCCATTTACTTGTAACCATACTACTGCCTTTAATATCTAGCTTACTAGAAAAAGCACTATATCCTATAGTCATCAATAAAAGAATACATAGTAAGTTTGCAATTACAATGTTTCGCCTTTTTCTTCCTCTAATACTCTTCATTATTTCACTCCTTACTATTTATCACATATATTATACCCACCCCCCATGAATTTTTCAAGTGCTTTTGTCAAATTTTTGTCAAAAAATAAAATTAACTTTACACCTTTACCCTAAGTAAGGGGTGGTTGGGGGTAAATAATATTTGCCTAAAGGCAAATATTCCCCCCCAAAAAAAGACTTTATAAATAAAACAAAGTCTTTAAAGTAAAACATAAACTAATTCCAATAATTAAAGGAATAATAAAAGATAAAATAGTCCATGAAAGTCTTCCTGTCTCCTTTTTTATTGTAAGCAAAGTTGTTAAACAAGGAAAATGAAATAAAGAAAAAAACATTACACATATAGCAGTCACCCAAGTCCATCCATTACTAACAAATAATTCTTTAAGTAAATTTAAATCATTCATATCAGTAATCGTACCAAGTGACATATATCCCATTATCATAATTGGAATAACAATCTCATTAGCTGGAAAGCCTAAAATAAAAGACATAATAATAACCCCATCTAAACCAATTGCCTTACCAAAAGGATTAAAAAAAGAAGAACACCATTCGAGTAAACTAATTCCATCAAACTCCAAGTTAGAAAAAAGCCAAATAACCAAACCAGCAGGCGCCGAAACAAATATAGCTCTTTTTAAAACAAATAAAGTTCTATCTAAAAGAGACCTTACCAAAACCTTCCCAATTTGTGGTCTTCTATAAGGAGGAAGTTCTAAAGTAAATGAAGATGGAACGCCTTTTAAAATAGTGTTAGAAAGAATTTTAGAAACTATAAAAGTAACTATTACTCCAACTAAAATAAATATCATTAATATAAAAGCCCTCATTAAACCTGAAGAATTATTAGTAAGTAAAAACATTGTAATAAGTGAAATCAAAAGTGGAAATCTTCCATTACAAGGTACAAAACTATTAGTAATTATTGCAATTAACCTTTCTCTAGGAGAATCTATTATTCTAGCTCCAGTAACCCCGACCGCATTACAACCAAAACCCATAACCATAGTTAATGCTTGTTTACCACATGATGAACACTTTTCAAATGATTTATCTAAATTAAAAGCAATTCTAGGAAGTAATCCAAAATCCTCCAGTAAAGTAAAAAGTGGAAAAAATATAGCCATAGGTGGTAACATAACTGCAACTACCCAAGCTAAAACCCTATATACCCCATGAACAAGCATATCAGTTATCCATATAGGTAAATGAATATCTACTAAAAAATTATATAAAATATCTTCAAACTCAAAAAACTTTTCATATAGAAAATCAGAAGGTATATTAGCTAACGAAATAGTAACCCACAAAATTAAAAATAAAAGTAAAAGCATAATTGGAATACCTGTTATCTTATTTGTTAACCACTTATCAATAATTCTTTCTTTTTTATCGTAATTTTCCTTGTTATATCTAACAACCTTTTCACATACAGAAAAACTTTTTTCATTAACTGTCTCCATCATCAAAGTTTCTATATCACTAAATTTAATCCCTTTATCCATAAGTTTATTTAAGATATCTTCTCGTAATTTCTTTGCCTCTAAATTTCTCATTAAATTAGTTTTATATTTAAAATCAAAAGCATTTATAAAACCATAATCACCAGATAAATACCTTAAAATCACATTTTCACTATTAACATACTGGACAGGAATAATTTTTTTTAATTTATATAAATCCTTAATCAACAACTCATCATAATCAATTTTTAAATAACCATCTTTTTTTAAAGAAACCTCTTTTACTGCGTTTAGTAAATCTTCAAATCCTTTTTTGTCACGAGCAACCACTCCAACCACAGGAACTTTAAGTAGTGATGATAATTTTTTTAAATTAATTTCTATTCCCTTCTTTTTAGCTTCATCTAACAAATTAACACAAACAACAACCTTATCAGTAATTTCAAGAACCTGTAATACCAAATTTAAATTTCTCTCTAAAGCCGTTGCATCACACACTACAATAAGAGAATCATAATCCTCAAAATAAACAAAATCCCTAGTAACCTCTTCTTCTTTAGAATGAGCTAAAAGTGAATAAGTACCTGGTAAATCTTCAAATTGATAACTGACACCATTATAAACCTTATATCCCGTAGCTTTAACTACCGTTTTACCAGGCCAATTACCAGTATGCTGCCTCATACCGGTAAGTCCATTAAATATTGTACTCTTACCTACATTAGGATTTCCAATCAAACCAACTCGCATCTAAACGCCTCATTTCATATTATTTCAATTTATTATATGAAACTATAGAAAAGAAGTTAAAAAAAGAAATTAACTTTTAAATTTGTTAATTTCTTCTTCAGATAAACCAGTTACTTTAGATATATCTTTTATATTCATTTTCATTTTTAACAGCTCTTTAGCAATTTCTAATGCTTTTTTGTTTGATCCTTCTTTTAATCCTTGTTCTAATCCTTGTTCTAATCCTTGTTCTAAACCTATAGTTCTACCCTCTTCTAAACCTTGCTTTAAACCTTTTTCATGACCTTCTTTAACAGCTTCTGCATGATCGATTTTCTTCATCCATTCATCCATCTTTTCTTTATCATATAATCCTATGATATGTTCATCTTCATTTAAATCTTCAATTATCTTAGCCATATTCTCTAACTCTTCATCTCCTTTAGAAATATCTCTAAGTTCACTTTTGCTAGTTATCTGAAACATAACTAATATTTTCTCTAACTTAGATAAACTTTCTTTACCATTATTATAGTATTTTTCTAAAGGTTTGACCATATTTATATGTATTCTTTTAAAATTTTCTTCATCAGTAAATTTTCCTGTATCATCTTTCATACAAAACTCGATAAATAATCTATCATCAAATCTATTAATTACATTAAAGTTTAATTGAAATACTTCACTATTATCCATAGCCATTCCAGATAAATATCTATCATATGCTATTTTATGATGATATAAATTATTTTTAGCTACCATACTTGCTTTCGCACTCTTGTTAGCTTCGATATTTATAATTGTCCCTTCAACTTTTACAATTATATCTGTTATTTTCTTCCTTTCCTTATAATTTTCTACTGGAAGTTCTGTATTAGCAAACACTAAATTTTCATAAATATAACTAGGTGAATATACCGTTACATGACTTATAATTAAAGAAAGTAAACTTCTAAAATCAGGGTTTTGAACTATAGATTTAAATATTGGATCAAACATTTAACTCATAAGAGTATCTGAATTTCTTTTTAATTTAACTTGATTTATTGCTTTTTGCATATATGTCTCCCTTCTATATGAGGTTACCCTCTATATATAACATACAACATTGAATAACACTTTTCCTTCTTAAATATTAAAAAAACAATATTTTTTTCAAATATTGCTTATCTATCAATAAACCAATTGCCTGAAACATCACAGCTACTAGATGAAGGTGCTGGATTAGGCTTATCCATTCTAATTAAAACTGGGACATGAAATGCACTACCAAAACCTATACAATTACCAGGTTGTAAAATTCTAAGCCTTTTTACAATCTCATTAGTAATATTAGGGACCATATCCCTAATATATTGAATATCTCTCGGATGTAACATCTTAAAAATCAAGAAATTACTACACTGAGAAATAGAAGTTTCTGATAAATCAGATGGCCTTTGTGAAATAAGTCCTAAAAGTACTCCATACTTACGCCCTTCCTTAGTAATTCTATCAAAAATATTATATCCAAGTAAATTAACATCATTATCATTTTGGACATATCTGTGTGCTTCTTCTAAAATTATATGAAAAGGTAGTGTTGCTCTTTTTTCTAAATTCTTTGCATAATCAAATAATAACTTAGAATAAATTTTTGTAATTATTTTAGCAAACCTATCATCAACATAATTAATATTAAAGTTAATTATCTGTGCTTTCCTACCATTTGATGTCATAAGTAATTCTTTAATATACTCATCCCTTGTAACATATCTCTCACACTCAAAATATCTCGCATAATCACCATTAAGTAACGTATGCAAACGAACCTTTAAAACATTATTTTCATCATAAACCTTATTACTATTTAAAGCTCCTTCAGAAAGTAAAGCAAAATCTAAAGCTAACTTCAAATCCTCAAGTCCATATTTAAAAGATCCATCTGGCATTGAAAGTTCAATACTATCATCTAAAAACGATTGCATAAAATTAGTAAGTAATTCCATTTCTCTAATTTTACCTGTCGCATCAATAATTAAACATTGTTTTAAACTTCTAACATAACCAGGTTGATAAATTTGAGTTTCTAAATTTAAATCCTTTGTATGGTAAGCAGATAAAATAGAAAATATTTGGTCACGAATTTGAGCAGAATTTTTTCCACTAGCCAAAATATCTAAAATAACTCTTGCTATAATATCATTTTTCTGTTTAATGACTTCCTTTTCATCTCTTACAAACAAACCCACTAATTTCAAAGCCTTCTCTATTATTGGAAGTTGTGTTGGTGATTCTGCATTCAAAAGTAAAGCAATATCATCAGTAGTTAAAAGCCATAAAGGTATTTTTAAAACTTCTGTATCACTAATTTTTACATTTGTTGTATAAGCCTTAAAGCTTACCTCTGGAACCTTTTTACTTATATCCTTAAAAGCACTATGATACTCACCATAAGCATCAAAAATAAATATACTTGCTCTATAAGGTACAGTACTCTTCTTATCAAAAATACTCTGTAAAAGTCTAGCAACTCCCCAAGATTTACCACTTCCTGTTGAACCAAATATCGCAAAATGATTCGCAAAAAATTGATTTATATCAAATCCAATCTTAACTCCTGGATAAACAGGACTTTCACCAATATAAACATCTTCTCTTTCCTTATAATCAGCAACACTTATAATCATTGGAATTTTTTCTTTAGAAATTAATTTTACCTTAGATCCAAAAGAAGGTTTTCTAATAACACCAAAAATAAATTGATTATTAATAATTTCACCCATTAAATTGATATAAGCAATATCATCTTTAATATCAACAATCTCTCCAACAAGCATCTTATCAGTATCTTCCATTATAACGTGCAAATTAATTAAACTCTGAAATTCATTTAAATTAATAGCTAATTTTAATAAAACCGTATCTTCTTCAATTCCAATTATTGTTCCAAGCATATTTATCATCCCCTATTTTAATTCTACCACAAAATAAATCTGAATAAAAGAAAAATCAGACAATTGAATCTCTGATTACATAATTAATGCCATTAGTAAGCCATAAAGTAACTTTACTATCTCTCTTAAAAGTAATAAAACCAAGTCCTTTAATAACTAAATCACTATTTTTTTTAATATTCAAATCATATTTTTTTAATGCACATTCTTTATTCTTATAAACCCTTCTAACTAATAAATCATTAGACATAAAACATACAATATTAGTATTTTCTAAATCTAACCTAACAAAATCCTCTATTAATAAAGATTGCCATCCTTTAATCTGAAAACTAAGTGGTCTAATTTCTTTTTTAGGCGTAATTTTCTTAAGCACATCTTTTGATGCTTCTAATATCATACTCCCCTCATCTAAAAGACCAGGAGTATCAATTAAATTAAGTTCATCATTAATCTTATTATTAATTAAATCCAAAGTAGTTGAAGGTAAATTACTCACAGTAATTTCTGGCTTGCCTTCACCATAATTCTTTATCATCTTATTAACTAAAGTTGATTTACCCGCATTAGTTTGTCCAATTACATAAACATTATTACTTCTTTTTTTCTCCAAAATTTTATTATAAAGTAAATCAAAATTATAATTATTCTTACTAGAAACTAAAACCATATCCACTATATTTAAATTACATTTCACTCTATCAAAAAACTTTTCCGTATTAAAACTTCTAGGTATTATATCAGCTTTACTAATTACTAAAATAACCGGGCTTTTTAAACTAATCTCATCCAAATTATACAAATTTAAAAAATCAGTAACCAGTAAAATTAAATCACCATTACCATCAATTTTTTTAATAATTTCAGTATAATCCTTATTAGAAACCTTCACATATTTATTATAATGTGTAATATTAAAACATCTTTCACAAAGCTTATTATTCAAATTTCTTGTATAACCTTCCTTTAAAGGAAAATCATTCTGTAAAATAGCTCCACAACCAACACATCTAATCATAATATCTTCCTTGCCAAAACAAATCATGATTTCTTAACTTTTTCATTTTTCTTCTTTCAGAAAACCTATGAATTTTAGTCAAAATAAAATCACTTTTACTAACAGGATTAACCAAAATAGTTGTTATACCAACCTTATTACCAACTTTAATATCAGTCATAAGCTGATCACCTATAATAGCCACCTCGTTTTCACCATAACCATAATCCTTAAGTAATTTTCTGAGCTTTCTAGTAAATGGTTTACACGCACTAGATACCCCATCAACACCAAAAAAATTTTTAAAACCTTTTAATCTAATCTGTGGACTATTTGTAAAAATAACTATTTTAAATCCTTTCTGTTTTAAACCAATAAATAAATCCTTAGCTTTCTGTGATAATTCATTACTATAAGGAGGGACAATCGTATTATCCAAATCAAAAAGTAAACATTTTATACCTCTATTATATAACTTTGAATAATCAATCGTATAAATACTCTTTTGATAAATATCAGGTAAATATTCTTCCATAATAACCCTCCTTCAACACATCTAATATAATAATATCACATTTACCTATTTATCTTCAATATGTTTAAAATTCATTCTTATCAATTTCAGCAAGAAAATATATAAAAATTAAAACTATAAAACTAAGGAAAATCACAAGATAATTCAAATAGTCTAATCCTATCATTCCAACAACCAATAAAAGTAAATATCCTGTTATCCTTCCTAAATTTAAAACAACCTCCCTTAACGACCAATACTCTACCTTCTCTTTATTTAAAGTTCTTTTTTTAGCTTCATTAAATAACCTAAGTCCATATGCGAAAGTTAAAATTCCTGTACCAAAAACACTAAAAATAACATTATAAAAGAAAATTGTAGCTCCAGAAACATTTATAAGTAAAAGTAACATCGAAAGAACAAAATGCCAAAATAAATTTTGACATTAGCTTACCTCACGGTAAGCTTTTTCTACTTCACAGAAACCTAAGGCTTCTCCATAGACCAATATCGGATAGTCGCTACCCTAATTTATATTTTATTTATGTCAAAATTTATGATTAGATAGATTGCTCTATATATAACATGTATTTTTCTAAACCTTTAAACATTATATTAACTGCTGCATTATAATCACGTTCATGCTCTGTATGACATACTGGACATTCCCAATTTCTTATACTTAAATCTTTTACTTCCTTATTTTGATAATTGCAAACATTACATATTTGACTACTCGGATAATATCTGTCTATTTGTATTATTCTTTTGTTATTCCAGTTAGCTTTATATTTAAGTACTCTGATTATTTCTGATATTGGGTTTTCATTTAAGCCTTTTGCCACATA
>CALVRC010000018.1 GCA_944358445.1 uncultured Bacilli bacterium | reverse complement strand
ATAAAATTTATAAATTACAAGAAGTTGTGAATTCTATTTGATTATTCATTTGTTGCACTTGACTTTTTAATTTATAATTATTCCATAGGAAAAAGTTCCAAGAATAAACTTGAAACTTTTTTTGATTAAATTATATAATTTTAGATTTTGTGTAAGTGATATTTGTAGAATAAGTAACAACTTCATCAATTAATGTACAGTCTTCTTCTATTGAACCAATACTTTTATAAAAGTTTAGTAAATGTGATATACTTTTAGTTGCATTAATGGAAATTGGTTTACCTTCCATTAAATTATGATATTCTTCTTCACTTAAGACTTTATAATAAGGTAAATCATAAACTTTATGGGAGGATTTACTTTCACACTTTGCAGGAAACGAAAAATCAACTAAAACAGCTGGAATATTTCCGTATCCATTTGGGAAAAACAAATTATAAGCGTGATTATTATTATTTCTTGAACCCATAACAACTTCAGAATCCATTCCTAATATTTTAAACATATTATGAGCCATCCCAGAATTTTCAGAACATAAAGCCATGCTTTTATGCTTAAATTGACTTATTGGAACAGTTTTTTCTCCTCTATATGCTGCAGAAAAATAAAACATATATCTATCATCTTGATCAATACTTCTATTGCCATCAAATGTGTAATGCGAAATGATTTGTTTTATACAATCAAATAGAAAAGGATCAAAGGAAACAAATGAATCTTGAACACCTTTGCTAAGTCTATAGATTTCTTTAAAGAGTTCAAAATAAGGTTCATAATCATCATACACTAAATCAGGACATGCATGGTCTTTAATTCCACCAACTGGTTTATAGTGTGTTTTACTAGAAATATACTCTTGAAATGTTGTTGTGTAGTCTTGACCAACAGTTCTCTCTTGGGCTTCACCTTCAAGTTCATTAATTCGATTTTGTAAAAATAATTCAAGTTCTTCATCATTTTTACAGTTACTAATTATTTTAATTGCTTCATCTTTAGTCATAATAAATATCCTTTCTTTTTTTATTTTGAGATTTATTTATCAAATTATTAACATAATCAATAAAATCATTTGCTTCTTTTTCGGTTATCATTGTAATTAAATAAGTATTTTCAATACCTTGGAATTCAGGTAAACTATACCAAAAATGTTTTGTAAAACTATACTGATATAAAAACCCATTTTCTTTTTTTAAAAGCACCAAATTACTTTGATCAATATAATATTCTCTATTCATTTTTACCACCTTTAACTAATTTAAAAGGGCTATCTTGCGTTATTTTTTTCATTTTAACTTTACCTTTATTATCGACTTCTGGACTATAAAAATTAGTATCTACCATTTTTAATATAGATTCAATAATTTCTGATTCACCCGTAATAATCATTATATTATTAGTTCCAACCTCTAAACGAACACCATCTTTTAAAGTAACTGTCATAATATCATCACCTCTATTATGACTACTATTACTTATGGGTAACACAAAATGATTATTTCCAACTGTCACTATTGCATACTTGCTTTCTGACATAAAACCAACTCCTTATTTTTCTACCTTTTTTATATTGTATCATATTATTGATTATTAAGTCTCGTTTTTTATAAATCTCAAAATATTCTTTAGTATTTTTATTAACATGAATCTTTCTAATATATAATAAGAGCTGAATAATTCCAAAACGATTTTCTTTATCTTTAAGCAAATTAACTAAATCATTAAGTTTTTTTAAATTTTCTTGGCCTCAAAATAGAAAAAAGAACTAATTAATCCATTAGTTCTTGTTCTAGAGCTTCAAGTGGCTCTTCATTTAAAATTTCATTTTCTAAAGTATATTCAGCTTCACGGTATCTTTTTGCACCAGTACCTGCAGGTATTAGTTTACCAATTATAACATTTTCTTTTAATCCGTTTAAGTGGTCTATTTTACCATGAACAGCAGCATCTGTTAATATTCTTGTGGTTTCTTGGAATGATGCGGCTGAAAGGAAGCTTTCTGTTTCTAAAGATGCTTTTGTAATACCAAGTAATACTGGTTTACCAGTTGATGGACGTTTTCCTTCTAAGATTAATTTTTTGTTTTCTTCAGTAAATTTATTAATGTTTACCATAGTTCCTGGTAAGAATAATGAATCTCCTGAGTCAACAATTCTAATTTTAGAAATCATTCTACGAGCCATAATTTCAACGTGTTTATCAGATAAATCAACACCTTGAGAACGATATACTTTTTGAATTTCAAATAAAATATATTCTTGAACTGTGATAGGGTCAGTAACAACTAATAACTCTTTTGGTGAAATAGCACCATGAGTTAGTCTCCATCCAGCTTTAACTTCTTCACCTTGTTCAACAGCAAGTTTTGCACCATAGTTAGAAGTATGTTCACGAGTTTCAACATCATTTTTAACATAAATTTTATATGTACCATTATCTTCTTCAATCTTAGTGACTACACCATTAATTTCAGAGATAGTGGCTTTACCTTTAGGGTTACGTGCTTCAAAGATTTCGGTTACACGTGGAAGACCTTGAGTGATGTCGTCTCCACCAGCAACTCCACCTGTGTTGAAGTTTCTCATGGTTAACTGTGTACCAGGTTCACCAATTGATTGAGCTGCCATAATACCAACAGCTTCTCCTAGTTCAACTTCTGAGCCGGTTGCTAGGTTACGTCCATAACACTTACGGCAAACTCCATGATCTGTCTTACATGTTAGAACACTTCTGATTGGAACTTTTGTAATTCCAGCTTTAATAATTTTCTCAGCAATCTGTTCTGTAATATATGTATCTTTGTCAAATAATACTTCTTTAGTTTCTGGATGTAAGATTTTCTTATTAGTATATCTACCAATAATTCTATCTTCTAATGATTCGATTAGTGTGCCATCTGTATTATAGAAAGCTTCTACAACAACACCTTGTTCTGTTCCACAATCATCTTCTTTAACAATAACATCTTGAACAACGTCAACAAGTCTTCTAGTTAAATAACCAGCGTCTGCTGTTTTAAGGGCTGTATCAACGGCACCTTTACGAGTTCCATGGGTAGATGTAAAGAACTCTGATACAGTAACACCTTCTGATAATGAAGATAAAATTGGAATTTCAACATAATCACCATTTGGTTTACTCATGATACCACGCATGCCAGCCATTTGTCCGTATTGATCGATAGAACCACGGGCTTTTGAATCAATCATCATAGTGATAGAAGATTCTGGGTTGGCTTTTAATCTTTGATCTAAATCGTCATAAATTTTAGCTTTAGCAGCAAACCATGTTTGAATAACGTTGTCATATCTTTCTTTATCAGTTATTAAACCACGTTTAAATTGTTTAGTGATTGTTTCAATTTTTTTATTTGCTTCGGCAATAATATCTTTTTTAACTGGGCTTTCTTGAATGTCATCGATTGAAATGCTAATACCAGATAGTGTTGAATATTTAAATCCTAAATCTTTAATAGCATCAAGCATAACTGAAGTTTCAGTTGTGTGATAACGTTTATATATTTGGGCAATTAATCTTACGATTGCACCTTTATTTAAAGCTTTAACTAAAGGCATTTTTTCTATTTCTTCTTTGATGTTTTTACCTTTGTCAATAAAATATTTAGATGGAGTGCATTTAACTGCATTATCTACACTGCTATCATTGATGTATTGGAATGTATCTGGGAAAACTTCATTGAAAATAATCTTTCCAGGTGTAGTAACTAAATACTTATCCATATATTTATCTGGGAATATTTTATGCTTAAATGATTTTACTGGTAAAGCAATACGAGTGTGTAAAGTGATTTCTCTTCTTTCGTATGCCATAATAACATCGTTTGAGTTTCTAAATACTCTACCTTCTCCTTCTAGGCCAGCTTTTTCTAAAGTTAAGTAATAGTTTCCTAATACCATATCTTGTCCTGGGGTTGCGATTGGCTCACCGTTTTTAGGAGATAGGATATTATTAGCACCTAACATTAATAATCTTGCTTCAGCCCTAGCTTCTTCACTGATTGGTACGTGTACTGCCATTTGGTCTCCATCAAAGTCCGCATTGAAGGCTGGACATACTAATGGATGTAGTCTAATAGCTTTACCTTCAATAAGTTTAGGTTCAAATGCTTGAATACCTAATCTATGTAGAGTTGGTGCCCTATTAAGTAATACAGGGTGTTCTTTGATAACCTCTTCAACAATATCCCATACACGTTCATCTTGATTTTCTATCATTCTTTTTGCAGCTTTAATATTGCTGGCGATTTCCTTGGATACTAAACCATGAATAACATGCGGTTTAAATAATTCTAGGGCCATTTCTTTTGGAATACCACACTCATACATTTTAAGTGATGGTCCAACAACGATAACTGAACGGCCTGAGTAGTCAACACGTTTTCCTAGTAAGTTTTGACGGAAACGGCCTTGTTTACCTTTTAACATGCTTGATAATGACTTTAAAGGTCTATTGCTTGGTCCAGTGATGTTTTTTCCACGTCTACCATTATCAAATAAGGCATCTACTGCTTCTTGCAACATTCTTTTTTCATTTTGAATGATAATAGAAGGAGCACCTAAATCAATTAATTTTTTAAGTCTATTATTACGATTAATAACACGTCTATATAAGTCGTTTAAGTCAGAAGTAGCAAATCTACCACCATCTAGTTGAATCATTGGTCTAAGCTCTGGTGGGATAACTGGAAGTGCAGTTAGAATCATCCATTCTGGTTTATTTCCTGATTCTAAGAAGGCATCTAAAACGTCTAATCTTTTAATCAAACGAATACGTTTTTGACTAGAAGAATCTTTGATTTCTGAAATTTCTTTTTTGATTTCATCAACTTCTTTTTGTAAGTCTACTTCTTTTAATAATTCTTGAATTGCTTCTGCACCCATGCCAACTCTAAATGTATTACCATATTTTTCATAGTAACTTCTATATTCTTTATCACTTATTGTTTGTTTCTTTTCAAGTGGGGTATCACCTGGATCTAGAACAACATATGATACGAAGTATAATACTTCTTCTAGCTCCCTTGGTGACATATCAAGAACTAGTCCCATTCTTGATGGCACACCTTTGAAAAACCAAATGTGTGATACTGGGGTAGCTAGTTCTATATGTCCCATACGTTCACGGCGAACTTTAGATTTAGTAACTTCAACGCCGCAACGATCACAAATAATATTTTTGTATCTTAATCTTTTATATTTACCACAAGCACATTCAAAATCTTTTGTTGGTCCAAATATTTTTTCACAAAATAATCCATCACGTTCTGGTTTCAATGTTCTATAGTTCATTGTTTCGGCTTTTTTAACTTCACCATAAGACCATGAACGAATTTTTTCTGGTGAGGCAATGGCTATTCTTAATCCTTCAAAACTATTTGCATCCATTAATTATCCTCCCCTTCCAAACTTTTTAGTTCTTCATCAGTTGGTTCTTCATCTATTTCGTTTTCTTCCATTTCGTCAAAATCATCTAATTCGTTTTCAAGTTCACTAGGTGCTTTAATATTAGATTTTTCATTTATTTCTTTTTCTTTTAAAATTTCACTTTCTAAATCAGTATCTGGAACATAAGTGTCCTTTTCTGCTTCTTCTAATTCTTTTAATTCAACAAATTTTCCATCTTTATCTAAAACTGTTATATCTAAGCCTAAAGCTTGGAATTCTTTGATAACTACTCTAAAGCTTTCTGGAACGCTTGGTTTTGGTAAGTCTTCACCTTTGACTAAGGCTTCGTAAACTTTGACACGGCCTGTTACGTCATCTGATTTAACTGTCATCATTTCTTGTAAGATATGAGCAGCACCATAGGCATACAATGCCCAAACTTCCATTTCTCCAAAACGTTGTCCGCCGAACTGTGCTTTACCACCTAGAGGTTGCTGAGTAACTAATGAATAAGGTCCAGTTGATCTTGCATGTAATTTATCGTCAACCATGTGATCAAGTTTGATCATGTACATAACTCCGACACTGATTCTATTATCAAATCTTTCGCCGGTTCTACCATCGTATAGCCACATTTTGCCATCTTTATCTAGGCCGGCTTCTTCTAAGGCATCTAATATTTCTTCTCTGGTTGCTCCATCAAATACTGGGGTAGCTACATGAATACCTAATGATTTTGCAGCCATACCTAAGTGTAATTCTAATATTTGTCCTAAGTTCATACGAGATGGCACACCTAATGGGTTAAGTAAGATGTCGACAGTTCTACCATTTTTATCATAAGGCATATCTTCTTCAGGAAGTACTAATGAAACAACACCTTTATTTCCGTGACGACCTGAGATTTTATCTCCAACACCGATTTTACGTTTTTGAGCAATATATACTCTAACTTTTTTACTAACACCAGCAGGAAGTTCATCACTATCTTCTTTAGTTAAGATTTGAACATCGTGAACGATTCCGCCACCACCGTGTTGTACTCTTAATGAAGTATCTCTTACTTCTCTTGTTTTTTCACCAAAGATAGCATGTAATAATTTTTCTTCTGAAGTTAGTTCAGCCATACCTTTTGGTGTTACTTTACCAACTAAAATGTCATCATCTTTAACTTCTGTACCAATTCTAATAATACCGTTTTCATCTAGGTTTTTACGAGCTTCTTCTGATACGTTTGGAATATCTCTGGTGAACTCTTCAGCACCTAGTTTAGTGTCTCTACATTCTATTTCATAATCTTTAATATGAATAGAAGTAAATACATCGTCATTAACTAATCTTTCATTTAAGATTACAGCATCTTCATAGTTATATCCATCATAGTTAACAAAGGCAATTGTTAGGTTTTTACCTAAGGCCATTTCACCTTGGTCAGTTGATGGTCCATCGGCTATAACGTCACCAACTTTAACTTTGTCGCCTTTTCTAATGATAGGTTTTTGGTGATAACATGTTCCCATGTTACTTCTTTCAAAACCTTCTAAGTAATAAGTATCAGTTCCTTTAGCGTTTTTAATGATAATTTTTCTTGCATCAACATAATCTACTATACCATCTGCTTTTGCACATATTACAACACCTGAGTCTCTTGCAGCTATGGCTTCAATACCAGTTCCAACGTATGGTGCTTCTGCTTCTAATAATGGTATTGCTTGACGTTGCATGTTCGCACCCATCAAGGCTCTTTTACCATCATCGTGCTCAAGGAATGGAATTCCGCTTGTTGTTATAGAGATAATTTGTTGAGGAGATACATCCATGTAATCGATTTTTTCTTTTTCGATGATTAAGTTATCATTTTGATATCTTACTGGAACTTTGTCTTCAATAATTTCTCCTTCATCGTTTGTTTTAACGGTTGCTGGTGCAATATAGTATTCTAATTCTTCATCAGCAGTCATATATTTTATTTCATCAGTTAATTTATTGTTTTTAATTTTACGGTATGGAGTCATAATGAATCCATATTCGTTTACTTTCGCATAGCTTGCTAAAGAAGTAATTAAACCGATGTTTGGTCCTTCTGGAGATTCTACTGGGCAGAGTCTTCCATAGTGTGATGGGTTAACGTCACGAACTTCCATTCCAGCTCTATCTTTAGATAATCCTCCAGGTCCTAATGAAGATAATCTTCTTTTATGTGTAAGTTCAGCGATTGGATTGATTTGATCCATGAATTGTGATAATTGAGATGAACCAAAGAACTCTTTAATAGCTGCTGTTAATGGTCTAATATTAATTAAACTTTTTGGAGTAACTTCAGCTACATCTTGAGTACTCATTCTATCTCTAATCATTCTTTCAATTCGGCTAATACCAATTCTAAATTGATTTTGTAATAGCTCTCCAACTTGTCTTACACGTCTGTTTGATAAGTGGTCGATTTCGTCAAATGATCCAATTCCTTCTAATAAATTTAAATAATATGATAATGAAGCGTAAATGTCAGATACAGTTAATCTTTTTATATCAATACTTTGATCATTACCGATTATTTTAACAATTTTTTCTGGATTTAATTTAGAATAAACCTTAACAACTTGAACATCTCCATAACTGTCTAATTCATTGTTGATTAAAGTTTCTACTTTTCCATAACCTTTTTCAAATACAGGTTTTATTTTTTCTAACAATTCTTTATCTACTTTATCACCTGTTTTAGCTATTGTTTCACCGTCTACTTTTATGTCTTCAGCTAAACGGCATCCTAATAGTCTATCAGTTATATTTAGTTTTTTGTTGAATTTATAACGTCCAACTTTTGCTAAATCATATCTGAAGGCGTCAAAGAATCTTGTGATTAATTGGTTTTTCGCACTCTCTAAAGTACTAGGTTCACCTGGTCTTAATTTTGAATGGATATCAATTAATGCTTCATCTGTGTTTTTGTTTGTATCTTTTTCAATTGTCTTGATTAGATAATCGTCTTCTCCAAATAAATCTAATATATCACTATCACTAGATAAACCAATAGCTCTAAGTAATGTTGTTACTGGAACTTTTCTTGTTCTATCAATACGAACATAAATGATGTCACGGGCATCTGTTTCAAACTCTAGCCATGTACCTCTTGTTGGAATTATTTGGGCTCCAACGGTTACTTTTCCGTTTTTCTTATCTACTTCTTTACCGAAGTAAACTGATGGTGAACGAACTAATTGTGAAACGATAACACGTTCTGCTCCATTAATAATGAAAGCTCCGCTATCAGTCATAACTGGCATGTCACCTAGATAAATTTCTTGTTCTTTAACTTCACCTGTTTCAACATTGAAAAGTCTTGCTTCTACTTTTAGTGGCGCAGCATAAGTAGAATAACGTTCTTTACATTGTTTAATGGTGTGTCTTGGTTCATCAAAGCTATATTCGCCAAATTCTAATGACAAATTACCAGTGAAACTCTCCACTGGAAAAATATCATCAAAAACTTCTTTAATTCCTTCTCTAATAAACCAATTATAAGAATCTTTTTGAATTTCTAATAAATTATTTAATTCGATTGCGTTTTTTGTCTTACCGTAATTTCTTCTCTCTCTTTTTTCATTTACTTTTTGAATTTTGTATGCCAAGTATTTCACCCCTATAGACTAGTTTTTAGATTTTTCATGTCTCTTTAAGAGTACATGTCGCCAATATATAATTATAAAGGTTTTACCTATAAAAGTCAACGCTTTTTAGCACATATTATATAAAAACCTTTATTTTTGTTAACAATGGTTACGTCGTATGCATTTTCTAAATCTTTTACTAATGATTTAGCTCCACTATTTTTATTTACTACTAACCAAAGCTTACCATTTTCTTTTAAGTGGTCATTTGCTCCAAACAAAATTTCATACAGTATTTTCTTTCCTACTCTAATTGGTGGATTTGTGACAATTACATCGTATTTCTTATTTATATTTTCATAGATATTACTTTCAAATACATTTACTTCTACATCATTTAATTTGGCGTTTTTTTCAGCTAAGTTAAGGGCTCTTTTGTTAATATCTATCATATCAATTTTTGCATTTGTCATTTTTTTTAAATATATACCAATTGGACCATAACCACATCCAAAATCGAGGATATCACCTTTAATTGCATCTAAATCAATATTTTCAAGTAAAGTCCTAGTACCAAAGTCTAAGCCTTTTTTTGAAAATATCCCATTATCAACAATAAATTTCAATTTAGCGTCTTTAATGATTACATTGATTGTGTGCTCATTGCTTTTTATATAATCATTTGTAAAATAATGTGACATTTTCTTCCCCTTTCATTAAATGGGTAAAGCCTACACTATAACTAGATAGTGCAGGCCTTTTAATTATTACAATTATTTAACTTCAACAGTTGCGCCAGCTTCTTCAAATTTAGCTTTTAATTCATCAGCTTCTGAAGTTGGAATATTTTCTTTGATAGTTCCGCCGTTATCAGCGATATCTTTAGCTTCTTTTAATCCTAAACCAGTGATTTCTTTGATTAATTTGATAACTGGTAATTTGTTAGGTCCAGCAGATGTTAATGTTACAGTAACTGTACTTGGTCCAGCTGCTTCTTCACTAGCAGCAGGTGCAGCAGCAACAGCAACAGCTGATGGGTCAACACCAAATTCCTCCTTCATTGCGTCTACTAATTCCATAACTTCAAGCATAGTCATTTCTTTAAGACCAGCGATAAATTCATCTTTATTAATTTTTGCCATTTAAATCATTCCTTTCTAATTTTCTTCTTTTTCTAAGTCTTGTCTATATAAGTCTAAGCATATAGATAAGTTTTTAAGTGGGTAAATAAGTCCACTTGCAAGCATTGTAAGTAATCCTTCTCTTGATGGTAATTTTGACAATTCTGATAATTTAGCTTCATCAGTTTTTTCACCATCGATTAGACCAACTTTAACTACTAAAGCTGGGTGCTTTTTAGCAAAGTCATATAAGACTTTAACAGGAGCTACTGCATCATTACCAAAAGCAATGGCTTTAGGTCCTTTTAAATCGTCATTTAAATCTATTTTTAAAGTATCAAAAGCTCTTTTTACTAATGTGTTTTTATAGATTTTGAATTCTGATTCACTCTCTTTTAATTTTCTTCTTAGTTCGTTTGTTTCACCAGCAGTTAATCCTTGATACTCAAATAGAACGGCTGCTGAAGCATTTTTTGTTTTTTCAGCAATTTCATCGATGATTTCTTGTTTTTTGTCTAAGATTTTTTGATTAGCCAACTTTCGCACCTTCCTTTCTTTTGCCGTTTAAAAAAGCTCTAGCTATTATGCCAGAGCGAAAAGACTTTATATATTTGTCCTCGGTAGGAAATTAAGCTTTATAAGCACCTACTGTCTACGGCATAATTAAATTAACAATTTCATTATATCATAGCTTTTATTAATTGTCAAAGCTAGATGGATCTACTTTAACACCAGGTCCCATAGTTGCTGATAGGGAAATATTTTTAACGTATGTTCCTTTAACAACACTTGGTTTTGATTTGATGATTAAAGTAACAAAGGTTTTAAGGTTATCAAGTAAATCTTCATCACTGAATGAAACTTTACCGATTAAAGCGTGTACGTTACCGAATGAATCAGTTCTATACTCTACTCTACCTTTTTTTACTTCTTCTACAGCTTTTTTAGTATCCATAGTAACTGTACCAGTTTTAGGGTTTGGCATTAAACCTTTTGGTCCTAAGATACGTCCAATTTTACCTAAAGCAGGCATCATGTCTGGTGTAGCAATTAAGCTATCAAAATCAAACCAATTTTCTTTTTGAATTTTTTCAATCATGTCAGTATCTCCAACATAATCGGCACCAGCTTCTTTGGCTGCTTTAGCTGTTTCACCTTTAGCGATAACTAAAACTTTTTTTGTTTTACCTGTTCCGTGTGGTAATACTACTGCTCCTCTTAATTGTTGATCAGCTTTTTTAGTATCTAGGTTTAAATGCATAGCCACTTCAACTGAAGCATCGAAAGAAGTATAAGAAGTTTCTTTAACTAGTTTGACAGCTTCTTCTTTAGTATAAAGTTTATGCTTATCAAGTTTTTTAGCTTCTTCTAAGTATTTTTTACCTTTTTTCATTATTTTTACCTCCTTGTGGTTTTTGCGGATTATTCCTCCCACATAGCATGGGTTTTTTAGTCTTCGATTTTAACGCCCATATTTAAAGCTGTTCCTTCGATGATTTTCATTGCGTCTTCAACGGTATAACAGTTTAAATCTGGAAGTTTTGTTTCAGCAATCTCTCTTAATTTATCTTTAGAAAGGGTTGCAACAGTTTCATTTTTACCATTAACTGAACCTTTCTTGATGCCACATGCTTTTTTGATTAAGAAAGCTGCAGGTGGAGTTTTAACTACGAAGCTGAAACTTCTGTCTTCGTTAACAGTAATTTCAACTGGCAATATATCTCCCATCTTATCTCTTGTTGCTTCATTAAATTGATTACAAAAATCTCCTAAGTTAATTCCTGCAGGTCCTAAAGCTGTACCAACTGGTGGAGCTGGTGTTGCTTTTCCAGCAGCAATTTGGATTTTAATTTTTTTAACTGCATCTTTTGCCACGAAAAACACCTCCTAATAATTTTTTTCGTGGGTGGTTCCAATGATTATCCGCTTCATCTCATTTGGTAATCTCCCACTTCTATATCAAAAATAATATAGCGTATTAATAGTATCACAAAATATGTTTTTTGTAAACTAGGCTTTGGAAATTTGTGATAGTTCTAATTCGACAGTAGTTTCTTGACCGAATAAATCGATAGAGACTTCTAATTTCGACTCTTTTAAGTTAGTAGATTTAATTGTTCCAAACATACCTTCAAATGGTCCTGATATAACTTTAACTTTTTCGCCTTCTTTAAGGTCGTTTTCAGCATCTAATCTACTCATTCCCATCGAACCTAATATTCTATCAACTTCAGCTGGTGTTAATGGGAAAGGTTTAGCTCCTTTACCAGATGAACCGATAAATCCTGTAACCCCTGGGGTATTTCTGACAATAAACCAAGCTTCGTCAGTCATAACCATTTCAACTAAAATATATCCTGGGAAAAGTTTAACTTGTTTTTCTTTTCCATTTGCATCTACTACTGTTTCTTCTGGTACAACCACTCTTAAGATATAATTTTCCATACCCATTGAGCTTGCACGCATTTCTAGTTTTTCTTTTACTTTATTCTCATGACCAGAATAAGTATTAACGACATACCACTCTTTTTCCACTTATTACCCCTCCAATAATGTTCTGATAAATGCTATTATAACATCTGATAGCATAAAGAATAATGCAAATACAATAATGCAAACTAATACTGCTACTGAGTATTTGAGCATTTCTTTTTTCTTTGGCCATCTTACCTTTTTAAATTCTGAACGTATTCCTGATATTTTTTTTTCTTTTTTTTCGGCTTTTTTTGCCATAAAATTCACCTACTTTTAATTTTATGTTTTTTCCAAATAAAAAACACTTTTTTGTGTTCACTAATAAAGTATCACATTAAGTATATCTTGTCAATAATTTTTGTGTAACATTTTTACTCATTTATTATTAATTTGTGATAATGTCTTAAGTGTTAATTTGCGAAAATGTCCTAGTAGTAATATTATATGTCACCGAGGTGACATGAATGAGAGAGATTGAATTAAGGATGAATGAACAATTAGTAAAGTTATTTTGTCAAATTATTTAATTAATAAGTATATCAGTGATTAACTCGATTGAATCCGAGGCAAAGTCAACAATTTTATAAGATGCGTCTTTGAAAAAGTGGCTTTTTGTATTTTGAACGTTTATTTTCATTACGCTATCATTTTCACTTTCTTCTATTACTATTTTATTAGTATATCTTTGATATTTTGGTTTGATTTTTTCTAAATCTTGTTTTTTTCCATATATGTATATAGTTTTATTACATAGATAAATACTATTAGGAATAAATGAACGATAAAACTGTTTAATAATATCAAAGTTACAAATAATATTATCTAATGATTTCTTTTTGAATTGTTTTTTTATTTTTTTGATGTTTATTTTTTTGCTTTTGCCGTGTTTGGTTATACTAAATCTTTTACCAGTTAAACTTAGATTACTTAATAAATAACATGTTTTTATGTTTTCATTTTCTTCTATGGCATCTAAAAGTGTTTCATCTTCTAAACCAATTCCTAATAGTGAACCTTTTATTTTTTCAATAATTTCCAATACTTGTTTATTCATTAGCATCCTCCAACATTTTATTTATTGCATAACTAGCTGCAAGAATTCCAGCAGTGCTTGGTACAAAAGCGTTTGAACCAATTTTACCTTTTAATAATGGTTTTTCTTTAGAATAAATTACCGGCACTTTTTCTTTTATTTGATTATCATTTATCATTTTTCTAAGTATTCTGGCAATTGGGTCATATTCTGTTTTTTTTATATCAGTTATTTCTAGTAATTCTGGATGCATTTTATTTCCAGTTCCCATAACTGATATAAAAGGAATTTTTTTCTGAATACATTTTTTTATAATTAATTTTTTTGCATTTATAGTATCAATTGCATCAATTACAAAGTCAATTTTACTATTATATATTTCATCAATATTTTCTTCGTTTAAAAATAATTTTATTTTTTTTATTTTACATTTTTGGTTTATTTGATTGGCAATTATTTCAGCCACTTCAACTTTTGATTTATTTAATGACCAATTAAATGCGAGGGCTTGTCTATTTAAATTAGTGATGTCAACTATATCATTATCTACAACTATTATATTTTCTACCCCACTTCTAACTATGGTTTCAAAGGCATTCCCTCCTACTCCCCCTAAGCCAATTATCATTACAGTTTTATTTTTTAATATATTTATTTTATCACCGATTAATACTTCTAAACGATCAAACATTTTATCACCTATTAAAATTATACTATATTTTCATTAAAGAACAAAGGTCAAAATTTATTTATTAGCTAGATTGTTTTAAATATAACATGTACTTTTCTAAACTCTTAAATCCTTTATTAAGTGCTGCATTATAGTTACATTAGTGCTATGTATAACATTCCTCATATCAATGTGCATTCAATATATCATATACTATTTACTTTGTAAATGGTTTCAGCGAACGCTGGTATATTACTCAAAAACGCATTTTCCTTTTATATTAAAAAGTTTAAGATGTGATTTTATAACCATTTCTTAAAACTTTTGTTTTGGCTTCTTTATCTATATCATTACTATGAGTACATTCAAATTCTATCAAAGAATCAATATAATCTTCATCAACTGTAATACATGTTAATCTACCTGAATCTGAATATGATAGTTTCCATTTATCTTTAGGTAATATTTCTTCTATTGGTTTTACATAATTAATTTTTGTTTTGTTATAATTTAAGTATTCATTAGTACAGAAATTATAAATTTTGCCATTAATACTTGCTATAAAATTTGCCGTAATCATATCATCTTGTGTCTTACAATACCAAAATTTATCTAATTCATCTATTGCTTTATATTTAAAATCTTCAATCCATGATTCTATGGTTATATTGCTCGGTAACATAATCTTGCTTTGTTTGATATGATCTTTTAATATTTTGGATAGAGTGTCTATTTCTTCATAGGTTATTTTAATTATATTTTCTATTTCAGAATATGAATATTTTATTTTATTTATATTATTATTTTCTAGTATAGCTAAAAATATATTTGTACCGTTTATGTTTGCTAAATTTTGCTCATTTAATATTTCTATTTTTTTAAATTTTGGGGTTATATATCCATTTCTTATTATACGTTTCTTTGAATCTTTATCTACCACATTATTATAGATTTCTTCAAATCTTTCAAACAAATAACTTTTATAATCATCAATATCAATTGAAATTATGCCATAATTAACAATATAAACGAGACGCCAAATACTTGATGGCATGTAATCCGAAAAAGATCTTGCGTAAAGTATTTCGGTATCATCATTTATATATTTATGTGTATTAAAGTTATATAATCTTCCATCTATAGCTGCGACACAATTTAATGATTCTTGGTTTTGATTTTTTAATATGGTTAGAAATATATTATCTCCAGTTATATTTTCTAAATCATCTGGGTTTAAATAGTCAATATCATTATAAGTTTTTCCATAATCATCAATGTTAAAATATTCTTCTCTCATACTATCTTTCCTTTGTAAACTAATCATAAAACTTTTTGACTTTGTGGAATCTAAGAATTCTCACATGTTTTTTTAATTTGTCAAGATTTATGATTAAATAGATTATTCTAAATACAACATGTGTTTTTTAAACATTATATTAAGTGCTGCATTATAATCACATTTATGTTTTATGTGACAATTTGGACATTCCCAATTTCTTATGCATAAATCTTTTAATTTCTTATTATTAAAGTTGGCTTGTCACGTTGTACAGAATATAACATAAGTAATTTAAATTGTAAATTTTTTTGTTAGGCATTTATTTCTCATTCCAGATATAATTTTTTTTATTTCAGAATCTATATTTCTACTTTGTAATCTTAATGTCTCGTTTTCTTTAACAAGTTCTTTTAATCTTTCAAGTAATTCTTTTTTCTTTTGTATTTCATCTTTTAAACTATTGTTTTCTGATATTATAGTTTGTAAATAATTTTCATCTTCTTTTAAATCTACTACTGGACTTTCATTCTCGGCAATATTTACATCCATAAGCAAAGATTTTATAAATTCATTATTTAAATATTGATATAATTCTGAAGTTTCGAAATTACCATTATAATTTTTATTTTCTACATTTATTGGAGAATCAAATAACACTCCCAAGGATATAAGCCTACTGTTTTCCTTATCAACAGCAAATTTTACTGGTTTTATTGGATAATATTCATGATGCCCTTGTATAAGTTTTTGACCATAATAATCATATTCTTGATAACTAGTCATATAAAATTTGTCTTGGACATTTTTTTGAGATGGCAAAATATATTTCTTGTCTGTTTTTTTTAAACATTCTTCATTTATATCCATTTTTTCAAATAAATGTGGGAAATGTCCATATTCAATTATTTGAATATCATCTTTTATTTCGCTTTTACAGTTTTTAATTAACTCTTCTAAATTATCAGATTTCAGAATTGGGCGAATGCCATTGTTATCATCTACATAACTCCAGAAACGCGGTTCGCCAGAAGAACTCACAAAGAGTTCGTAAACGGTGCTGACACCAAAAATGACTGATGATGTATTAGTCCAATAACTTCGATTAGATCCAATACCAATTTTTTGTAAAGTTTTTGATGGGTTTTCTACTTCTTCTTTTGATAATATAGTTACTTCTATATTAGGCTTTTCATTCATGAAATTTTCCTCCTTAAATTTTAGAAGTATTATAGCATTAATCAATGAGATTTACAAGTAATTTAAAAGCCTAGTTTTCACTAGGCTCATCGTTTTTTTCGTGATATTTATTTATATAATTTTGCTCAAAACTAGTTAAATCATTTGGACTCATAAATAGTAATACTGAATCTTTGTAGTCCAATAATTTATTTATTTCATCTTGAGTAATATGCTCAGCATTTGGTATAGCTTTAATAATATCATTTATATCAATGTCAATATCTCCTTGTGTTTCTCTAGCTGCGTATATATCCATAATATAAGCTTTATCTACTGTTTTTAAAATTTCAATGTATTCATCTTTAAAAGCTTTGGTTCTAGAGTATGTATGTGGTCCCCAAATTACTATTAATTTTTTATCTGGATATTTTTGTCTTGCAGATTTAATTGTACATTTAAGTTCAGTTGGATGATGAGCATAATCATCAATCACAACATTGTTTCCAACTACTGTTTCATTAAATCTTCTTCTAGCTGCATGGAATGTTTTTAATATTTTAGATACTTCTTTAGCATCAAATCTTTCATAATAGCAAAGACTGATTACAGCTAAAGCATCCAAAAGCATATGTTTACCATATAATGGCAAATCAAAATGACCATAATAATTATCTTCAACAAACACATCGAATGTTACGCCATTTTCAGTGTATTCAACATCTTTGGCAATTATATCATTATCTTCATCTAATCCATAATAAAATATTGGCTTATTTACTTCTAAACTATGGGTATATGGATCATCTCCACAAGCTATGACCATTTTTTCGGCATTGTTGGCATATTCTGTGAAAGCATCTATTACATCATCGATGTCTTTGTAGTAATCAACATGGTCTAATTCTATGTTTGTTATGATGGCATAGTATGGGGTATATGAAAGGAAATGTCTTTGATATTCACAAGCTTCTAACACAAAATATTTATTTTCTTTGTTGGCAATTCCAGTTCCATCACCAATTAAACAGTTTGCCCCTTTAATCGCATTCAATACTTGGTATGCCATTGTAGAAGTTGTTGTTTTACCATGGCAACCAGCAACTGTAATTGTCATAAACATTTTAGTTAATTTGGTTATCATTTCTTGATAAGTATAAATTTTTAAGTCTAGGGCTTTTGCTTTTAAATATTCTGGATGGTCCTCTTTTATTACATTACCTTTAATGATAATCATATCTTTTGTTATGTTTTTTTCATCATATGGTAATATTTCGATACTTCTTTCATTTAAACCTTTTTCAGTAAAGAAATGTCTTTCAACATCACTGCCTTTAACTTCATAACCTAAATCTTTAAGAAAACATGCGAGTGCACTCATGCCAGTCCCTTTTATTCCAATAAAATAATACATAGATGTTCCTCCTAACTAATGAATTCAATCAAATATGGTCCAAGTATTAATACTAATATTAGTGGTACAATAAATAATACGGAAATAATACTTACTTTATTTGGAATTTTATTTATTTGTTCTTTAACGGTTAATAGTTCTTTTTGTCTTAAAAAGTCTACTTCATTATATAGTGTATCTAAAATACTATTACCGAACCTATTAGTTTGAATTATATTTAATATTATGTTTCCAATTATATCTGATGATATACGACTTTTTAAATCACTTAATGCTTCAATTAATGATTTACCAAATTTCATTTCATCTAAAGCTTTTTTAAATTCTTTAGAAATTTCCGAGTCAACGTTGTCACAAGTAACTATTAAAGCGTTTTCTAGATTTCTTCCTGATTCTAAAGTGAGGGTTAGAATTTCAAAGAAATATAGTGCTTGGTGTTCTAGTTTTCTATTTCTTGCTTCAAGCTTTTTTGTAATATTTAGATAATAAAACAAGTAGTAGCATCCTATACCTATAAATGGAGCGTATATATACCCCATGTCACTTATAACAATAGTTAATACGAATACTAAAGCAGTAATTATGATTCTTGTTAGAGCAAAGGTAGTGGCTGTATATTTGGTATCATTGCCTAAGCATTTTAATTTGTATTCAATTTCTGATAGTTCTTTTCTACTATACAGTTTTTTAATGAATTTGGCATCTTTCATTATACCACCACCTTCATTATCTTACGCACTACTACCACAAAAATTATATAGTAAATTATCATAAATAGCAAGAGGATAAGGCCAATATCGGTTGTTATAAATGGTAAAAAGTAGTCTGGTGAGATTAAACTTATAATTAAAACGAAGAAAAATGGAATACCTAGTAAAATATAGACAATGATTCTACTACCACTTGTTAAGCTTTTTAATTCTAGTCTAAGTTTTCTTTTATCAAATAAGCTTCTTTCTATAGAAGAAAACACTTTTATAATATCTCCTCCTGTTTTGTTTAAAATAGTGAGTGATGCTGTTAAATAATTTGCTTCTTCCAAATCTACTCTTTTGGCAAATCTTTTAAAGACCATTTCAATATCTAATCCATAGAGTAATTCTAGATTCATTCGTTTAAATTCAGCCCCTATAACTCCACCCACTTCTTCTCCTACTATTTCAATAGCTTGGGTGATACTTCTTCCTGATTTAAATGAATTATTCATGATTGTAATTGCAGCAGTAAAATCACTTTCTAATGACCATCTGAACATTTTATATTTAGCAAATAGATAAATATCTAAAACAAAGAATCCTAAAACAAATACACCTAATGTTTCCATACTTCCTAGTAATTTAAATTGAAAGGCTTTAATTATTACTGCAAAGACTGTAAATGTACAAGCAATAATTATTTTACCTGATAAGATATCGAAACCGGTTTTATGAATTCCACTTACTGAAATATATTTATCTAGTTTTTTTGCATATTTGCTAGCTACTACTGACTTTTTCAGTTTGCTTGTAAACATTTCTAAAAACTCTTTGTAAATTCGTCTTAGTTTTTCAGATGTTGTTATAGTATCACTTTTTAACGGCTTTATTACATATGGATCTAATCTTTCTTCTAATTTAATAACTTTGAATAATTTTAGTATATGAATGATTAATAATAGCAAAACAATTAAACATGTATATTGAATAATATAAATAGTTGTGTTTGGTGCAGTTACATTAATAATTGCGTTTTCTTTGGCAATATTTCCTGCTTCATCTTGAACTATGCATGTATAATTATATTTCCCTACTTTATCTAAGGTTAAATCATTTAAATTTGTTGTTATTTTGTTAGTTAAATTGCCACTATAATTATCATTAGCTGTACATGAGATTATGTCTTTTTCATCTGTTTTATTTATGTTTATCTCTTTTACCGAAATATTAATTTTAGGAGCTTCTTTATCAATTATATATTCACCGCTTGTTACTGTATCTGTCACTCCATTTATTAAGTTTGTTTGAACAAATATTTTATAATTTCCTGTTTCATTAAGATTAATGGTTGTTTCACTATTATTATTTATATTAACAGTATCTATTTTTCTATTATTTTTATATATTTTATAAGTATATGAGGTAACATTATTAGATGGCGAAAAAACGACATTAATATCTTTGTTTGTCGGTTTAGTTACTGATTCTATATCGAAATTTCCAGTCATCTATTTCACCTCCTTATTCACCGAATATATCTTTTAGATTGTCTATTCCTTGAGCTTTGATTCGGTTATAAACTTTAGGTACATATCTATGAAGTAAAAATTCTCCGTCAACATCACCGTTTTCTAGAACGCCGGTTTGTCTGAATTTAAATATTTCTTTTTGTTTTATTTCTCCATTTTCAATACCAATTATTTCATTGATACTACTTACTCTTCTTCTTCCATCAGATAATCTTTGAACTTGCACTACTATTTGAATTGCACTTTCAATATATTCTCTAATGGCTGTTACTGGTATTTCTACACCGTTCATCAATACCATTGTTTCTAATCTATTCAAGGCATCTGATGGTCCGTTAGCATGCATGGTAGTCATACTACCTTCATGACCTGTATTCATGGCCTGAAGCATATCAAAGGCTTCTTTTCCTCTAACTTCTCCAACGATTATTCTATCTGGTCTCATTCTTAATGAGTTTATAACTAAGTCTCTAATTGTTATAGCTCCTTCGCCTTCATAGTTAGTGGTTCTTGTTTCTAGGGAAATAACGTGTTCTTGTTTTAATTTTAATTCAGCAGCATCTTCAATTGTGATTATTCTATCATGTGGGTCGCAAAAGGATGATAATACGTTTAGTAATGTTGTTTTTCCAGCTCCCGTACCACCAACTACTAATATATTTAATTTAGCATGTACACAAGCTTCTAGAAATCTTGCCATATATGGGGTTAATGTTCCTGTTCTAAGTAAATCTTCAACATTAGCAAGTTCGCTTTTAAATTTTCTTATGGTTACTACCGGTCCATTTAACGATAATGGTGGTAATATAGCATTTAATCTTGACCCATCTTCTAATCTAGCATCAACCATAGGATGTGCGATATCAATTGTTTTTCCAATTGGTTGGATTAGTCTTTGCACTACTCTTACAATATGGTCATCATTTATAAAACTAACACTATCATCTTTTATTACTTTTCCATCTAATTCTATATATATTTCATTTGGAGAATTAACCATGATTTCAGTTATTTCTTTATCTTTTAAAAGTTCGGTTAATGGTCCATAACCATTAACTTCATTGTCAATCAAATTATAGATATAACTTCTTTCTTCATTTGTTAAATCATATCCTTCAACTGATTTATCTATTTCGTCTTTGACAAAATCTTTCATGTTTTCTTTTGTTTTATCTTTGTTATCAATGAGATTTTGAATTATTTTATTTCTTAGTTCATCTAATAGTTCTTTGTTTGGAAATTCGTCATAATCATCTATTTCTTTTGGAAGATTTTGTTCAAATGAAGTAGCAAATTCATCAATAAATCGTTTTGTTTCCATGATTTTCCTCCTTTACTTTAAGATTTTATCTAACATTTCTGTTAATATTAAAGTTGTTTTTTCTTTTTGATATGCTTTTTCTAGGGTTATAATTTTTCCTTCCATCAATATTTTTTGCATGTTTTTTATGTAAGCGTTTGATGGTATTTTATAATCAATATTTTGTCCTAAGAATGTTGATATTTCATAGGTGCTTAATCGTTCATTACTTATGGCTTCATTTAAAATTAAATAGTAATTTTTTAAATTCATATCTTTATATATGGCAAGCATTGTTTTCATATTTTTTAAGTCCATTAAATCGTTAGTAATAAGATATATAATTTTATCGCTATTATCAAAGGTTATCAGATTGATGTTATCAATTATATGATTAGTATCAATTAAAATAACATCATAACGGTATTTTAGTTTTTTTAATATGATGTCTATGTAGTAAGAATTTATTTTACCAACACTTCTAGGATCTTTTGGAGCGGGTAAAACATCGATATAATCATTATATTTAATTACATATTCATCTGATTCTTTTAATCCATGATTCATATAATCATTAACTAATGTATAAATGTCTTTCTTGGGTTTTAAATTTAGTGAGGCAGCAATAACACCTGAGTGAAGGTCCATATCAACAATGATTGTTTTTAATTTTTTATTTGACAAAATGCCGGCGAGCGCTAGAGTGAAAGTACTTTTCCCAGTGCCACCTTTAACTGATGTTACAGTAATTACTTTTGCTTGTTTGAGTGCCATATTATCCCTCTATTCTTTTTTGATTATTTGTTTGTTATTTTCTATATATCCTACATAAGTTATATCAATATCAAATTTGTTATTGAAATTAAATAGATTATCATATTTCTCTTTAACATTTACTTTAATAACCTTATTACTTATTTCTACACTTATTTTTCCATTTATATTTTGTTTTAATAAATTTGTTAATTTTTCTTCATTAATATTATCTATGTTATCTAATCCATATTTGATAGTATCTTTTATTTCTTTTTCATAACGGTTAATTGTAAATCCAAAGTTTCCTATTTCCCAAATTAAAGCGAATAATAGAAGTAATATAGGTAAAATTATGATAAAAATCACTAAACTTTGTCCTTTATTATTCATTTAATCCCTCATTATAAAAAGTCTTTTTTGTTTCTATTTCATATTCTTTACCTAAAATATTAGTTAAACCAGGGGCAGTGATTTCTATAGTTTTTTTGAGCGTTAGAGTGGTCATTTCATTAGTTTTGTTTTCATCTAAAGTTAAGTTTTCATTAGCTAAATAAACACCTAATTCTTTTGTTTCACCATTTTTGTATAATTCAGTTACAGTTTCTAAATCGTTGTTTAAATTATATTTTTTCAAAAAAATATTACCAATATCTATCAATGCCATTACAATCAATAGCAAAACTGGTAATATAAGTATGAACTCAACTAAAGCTTGCCCCTTTTTATTCATATTATCACGCTTTCCTATCATAATAAATTATATCAAAAAAAAAGAGTAATAACAATATGGTTAAGGGAAAATAGTTCAAAATAGGAAAATAATAATTTTAAATAAATTGACTATTTTACTATAGAAAACACAGTCCACCAGGCTAAATGCTTGGTGGACTGTGCGCTTAAACTTAATTTTATTCTATAATCACCCAGCTCTTCACTTGCTTCGCACAAAAAGCGGTCTTTTAGGACTCAGTTTGCTTAGCAAACTGGTCCTTTTATAAAGGCTTCGCCTTTACTAATTTATTCTTAATATTGTGTGCTTATTACACTATAGTGAATGGATCATCTGAAGTTCCACTTCCACTCAAAGTAGTATCAGATTTCAAAAAGACTACTGGGCGAGGAGCGCGATTACTGGCATAGGCATCAAAGTGGTCCACAACCGCATAGGAACTAAACACAATACCGTTCCAGGCGCGAGACGAACTGCCACCAGACTCGTCAGAATAAGCATTTATTGTCCAGTAATATAATCCACTTGCTGCTCCTTTATCTAATAAGTAATTGCTATTACATTCATTAGTACCGTTATATGAAGTTGTGGCTGATGTACATAGTGGGTTTGTACTTGCTCTTAAGATATCTGATACGTTAGCTAGTCCTACATTTCCTGTCCATTGGTACATTTTCTCTCTTGCTATATTTTTTTCTATACTATCTGCTTCGGCTCCACTTTGGTCTAACCATTCTACTGCCCCTATATTAAATGAATGAGCTGTCATTTGTCCTTTAGCTGTACTATTTATATTATTTACATAATAATCATCATTTAAATATATTTTTATACTTGAATCTTCGGTGACTGTTCCACTTTGTGAGCCACTAGGTGAAGAGAATGTTCCTTCTACGGCTGCATATACTCCGCAACCGTATCCTGGGTTTTGGCAATATGAGTTATTTTCTGTACTTCGGTGATTTGCTTCATCAAATGCTCGGTCTGCTAAAACATCATTTCTGATTATTTTATATGTTCCATCTGTTTCTTTTGCTATTATTCTCCATGTTTCTCCATTGAATGTTATATAATTATTTGGATTTTGGCCTCTATATATTAATCTTCCATCTTCATATGTATCTTTATAAAGTCCATCTCCACTTTCAACTATTTCTACTTCTTGTCCTCCTATTGTTGGACCGGTTGGTTCTGGTGGAGTTACTGTTCCACTACTTTTTTGTTCATAGGTTAAAGTGACATTAAGTTCACTTGTTAAATTATCTGGTTGACCAGTTGTAGATGGATTATATGTTATTTTAACTGTCATTTTAGTAGTTTCTCCAGCTAGAAGGTCATCTCCTTCTTCTACTCCAGAGGTTTCAAATAAAATAGCTGGATTATTTGTATCCGATTTTGTTATTTTACTTAATGTTGCATCTATTGTACCTTTATTTTGAATAGTTATTTCATAGGTCATTGAATCTCCTGGAGAGTATAAATTTACTTCCATATTAGTGGTTAAAACATCATAAGTTGGATTGATGGCATTTTCGGCTGAACCGGTTGGAGTACCGTTTGAAATTCCAGTTATTTGGACATCCCAATTGGAAGTTATGCTGGCATTTCCAGTTATTTTAAGCTGGGTTGAAAAGGCAGCATATCCTACAGTCATTACAACTAATATGGCTAATAAACTACCTATAATTAAATTTCTTTTTTTTCTATCTTTATACATGTTCTCACCCTATTTTAATTATAATGTAATTTATTTTTTAAGACAATATATATCTATTTTAGGACAAAACTTTTTGTAAATATCATGTAAAAAAGATACTAATACAAGTATCTTCATATTTTTTTTACAAATTCAACGAAGTCAAAATATCCATGTTTTTTTTCATTTAAAGTTTCTAGTGATAAAGTATCATACCACAGGTTTTTATTGTTTTCTTTTTCAAATAGTACAAAGTAATTAGTGCCTTTAAATTTTTCTAAATTATTATGATTATTGGAAGACATTAAAATTACAATAAATTTTTTACAATTATCTGAAATAGAAAAATACATGTTTTGTTTTTTGAGGGCTAGTAGGTTTTTATCAGATGCTTTTTTTAATTGTTTTATTTTTTTATTATAGTCTTCTTTATTAAAATTTCCAGCATATCCTAATTGAGATTTAACTTCGATTATTCCTACAATGACATTATTTTTATCATAAATGATAATATCTGGTCTAATTATTTTTTTATTGTCAACAGATAACTGGGGATCTATTAAATAATTTAATTGGTTTTTTTTGATTTTATTAATTAATAAGGCAATGGCGTTTTCTGTATAATTAGACATAGATGGTTTTGTATATCTTTTAATATTTTTATTTCCTTCAATTACACATTCTAATGAATTATATTTTTCTTTCAAATAATCAATTAAAACATTTGCATATTCCATATTTTTCTCCTTATTTTAATTCTTTTTTTAGTTTATACAAGATGTTTAATGCTTCCATAGGGGTTATTTCTAGTGGGTCTATTTGTTCTAATTCTTCTTCTACTTTAGATTTTTTAGGTATTAATTCATCTATAGGTAAAGATTCTTGTATTTTCATATCTCTTTTATTTTCTTTATTTTCATAGACTTTTAATATTTCTGAGGCTCTTTTAATTACTGATTCTGGCAAATCGGCTAGTTTAGCAACATGAATACCATAACTTTTATCGACACTACCTTCTTTGATTTTATGTAAGAAGGTTATTTTTCCATCTTCTTCATATGCGGATACATGGATGTTTTTTAAATGTTTTAATGTTTTATCTAAGTCTGTTAATTCGTGGTAATGGGTTGAAAAGAATGTTTTTCCTTTTATGTTTTGATGAATATACTCTATAATTCCTTGAGCTAGGGCCATACCATCAAAGGTGGCTGTGCCTCGACCTAGTTCGTCAAATAATAATAAGCTTTTATCGGTTGCTTCTTTTATAGCATTAGCGGCTTCGGTCATTTCGACCATGAATGTTGATTCACCACTTACTAAGTCATCGGATGCGCCAATTCTTGTATATATTGCATCAAATATAGGAAGTTTTGCGACAGTAGCTGGAACAAATGAACCTATTTGGGCCATGATTGCTATTATGGCCATTTGACGCATATATGTTGATTTACCAGCCATATTAGGACCTGTAATTAATAAAATATTTGTATCTTTATCCATGATGATATCATTGGTTACAAATTCATTATTAATAACTTTTTCAACAACTGGATGGCGAGATTCTTTAATATATATTTTGTTTTCAGTTATTTCAGGTCTTACATAGTTATTGGTTTCAGCTATAGTAGCAAATGACTGTAAGACATCTATTTCACTTATTATTTTAGCTGTTTCTTGAAGTTTTGGAATATAGGTTTTTACTTCATCTCTAATTTTACAAAATAAATTATATTCAAGTTCAATTATTTTTTCTTCGGCATTTAATATTAATGCTTCTTTTTCTTTTAATATCGGGCTTATATATCTTTCAGCGTTTGCTAAAGTTTGTTTTCTTTGATATCCCCATTCATCTTTAACTAAGTTTGTATTTCCTTTACTTATTTCAATATAATAACCAAAGACTCTATTGTAACCTACTTTTAAATTTTTAATTCCAGTTTTTTCTCTTTCTTCGGTTTCGAATTTTGCGACAAAATCTTTACCACCTTTTCTTAGATTTTTAAGTTCATCTAACTCTTCATTGTACCCTTCTTTAATTAAATATCCTTCTTTAGTGCTTACTGGAGGATTTTCACAGATACTTTCTTCTAGTAAGTTATATAGATTTGAAAAGTCAGTTAGTTTTTTACTATAATTTATTTTATTTAATATTTCTGATATTTGAGGTAAGACTTTTAATGATGATTTTAATTGTAATAAATCTTTACCGTTCACATTTCCAAAAGCAATTTTACCACTTAATCTTTCTAAGTCATAAACTTCGGTTAAGTATTTTTCTAAATCACTTTTATAGATGAATTCTTTTAATAATGTTTCTACTATATCGTATCTTTTTTCAATTTCATTTTTATCAACTAAAGGATTTAATAAATAGTTTTTAAGTAATCTCGCTCCCATAGCCGTTTTGGTTTTATCTAAAAGCCATATTAGAGAATAGTTTCTTTGTTTTAATCTTAAGGTTTCTGTTAATTCTAAATTTCTTTTGGTATGAACATCCATTTTTAAATGGTCTTTTGTTTTTCTTATTTGAAGTTTTTGCAGATGAGATAAATCTCTTTTTTGGTTATGAATAATGTAGGCTAGTAAATGTTTAACTGAATTTATATATCTTTGATCAATTATATCTTCATAAATATATGAGCATTCATCTGAGAGTTCATCAGTTATGGTTAATGTTAAATGAAATTGATTTTTTAAAATAGAATAAATATCTTTATCTGTTTTACTATCTAATATTACTTCTTTAACTCCTAAGTTAATTATTTCTGAAACTACTTTAGCTTTATTATGTTCTAATAAAAAGGCATATATTTCACCGGTTGATACATCAGCATAACTTATAGCATATCCATGTTTGAAATCAGTGATGGATGCTATAAAATTAAAATCATCGGCTTTTAAGGTATCTGTATCCATAATGGTTCCTGAACTTATTATTTGAACAATACCTCTTTTAACAATTCCTTTTACTCCTTTAGGATCTTCTAACTGTTCAACAATACCAATTTTATAACCATTTTCAATTAATTTGTCAATGTATGTGCTGGCAGCATGATAAGGAATTCCGCACATAGGAATCCTTTCTTCTAATCCAGCTGATTTACCAGTTAAAGTAAGTTCTAATTCGTGACTTACTTTTATGGCATCGTCAAAAAACATTTCGTAAAAATCACCTAATCTAAAAAATATGATTAGGTCTTCATTTTCATTTTTAATTTCTAAATATTGTCTCATCATTGGGGTTACTTTTTCAATGTCTACATCTTTTCTTTCCACTATTAATCACTTCCATTTTTTGGTTATATTATAACATTCTAACCGTTAATTTTCAAGAACGTATAAGTTATCTTTAAAGAACAAAATGCCAAAATAAATTTTGACATTAGCTTACCTCACGGTAAGCTTTTTCTACTTCACAGAAACCTAAG
>CALVRC010000017.1 GCA_944358445.1 uncultured Bacilli bacterium | reverse complement strand
GAATAACAAGAGATTAATACAAATAGACAGATATTATCCAAGTAGTCAAATATGTAATGTTTGTAATTATCAAAATAGAGAGGTAAAAGATTTAAGCATAAGAAAATGGGAATGTCCAATATGTCATACAGAGCATAAACGTGATTATAATGCAGCAGTTAATATAATGTTTAAAGGTTTAGAAAAATACATGTTATACTTAAAGCAATCTATCTAATCAATAAATTTTGGCAAACAAATAAAATAATTAGGGTGGCGACCATTCGATACTGGTCTATGGAGGAGCCTTAGGTCCCGTTGAAGTAGAAAGAGCTTACCGTGAGGTAAGCTAATGTCAAAATTTATTTTGGTATTTTGTTCATAGTATCAAATGATATTATTCTTTGTTCATTTTCATAACGAGATAAGTTTTGCTGGGAAATACCTATTTGTTTTGCTAGAACATCTTGTTTTATTTTTTTGTTTTGAAGTTAGAAGGCAAGACAAGTTTAATAAAATATAGTATAATGGATAAGAGGGTGATATTATGCGTGAACTCTTTGAAAATTTAAATGAAAATATAAAAAAACATGATGAAATTATAATAATGACTCATGCAAGACCTGACTTAGATGGTATGGGTTCTGCACTTGCACTTTTTAAAATAGTAAAATCTATGGATAAAAAATGTTATATTGTTTCTCCTTTAAAAAAGTTATATAGATCTTTAGATAAGGCAATTAAATTACTTGAAGATAATGATATTAATTTTGAATTTAAGAAGGAGGAAGAAATACTAAACTCTAAATATAATAAACCATTACTTATTATTTTAGATACTCAGAAACCGGAACTTGTTGAATCGGAGAAGGTACTTGATTTAATTGATGATAAAATTGTTATAGATCATCATATTGGTAGCTTGGATACTATTGATGATACTATATATAAATATAGTGACGCAAATAAGTCAAGTATTGCTGAAGTTATGGCGGAATATTTGAATTATTTAGGTTTAAAAATAGAGCCACTTGTTATGACTGTTTTACTTTCTGGAATGGTTGTCGATACTAGTAGTTTTAATATTAAAACTACTGCTAGAACTTTTGAAATGGCTGCTTATTTAGCTAAGAATGGTGCTGATTTTGTTTTGATACAAGATTTATTAAAAGAACCTAGGGAAGAAATGGTTGAAAGGTATGGCTTTATTAGTAATAGTGAAGAAGTTGTTAAAGATGTGTTAATGTGCGAAATGGATGATAAGATTCATGGTAATGTTGACATTGCACTTTTAGCTAAAGAATTACTTAAATTTGAAGATATTAAGGCATCGTTTGCCATTGGTAGACTTTCACATAGAATAGTTGGAGTGAGTGCTAGATCAATGGGAAATGTAAATGTTGGAGAGATTATGGAGAAAATTGGTGGTGGCGGTCATTTAACTGATGCTGCTGCACAAATAAAAGATAAAACAATTGAAGAGGTTGCTAAAGAATTAAAAAAAATTATTAAGGAAGTGATAAAATGAGAGTTATATTGCTTAAAGATGTGAAAAAGCAGGGTAAGAAAGATGATATAATAGAAGTTAAAGATGGCTATGGAACTTATTTAATTAATAATAAGTTAGCAGTTTTAGAGACTAAAGGAAGTAGTAAAGTTTTAAATAAACAAAAAGAAGAAGCTGCTTTAGAAGAATCTTTACTTTTAAAAAAATGTGAAGATATTAAAAAGAAATTAGAAAAAACGACATTAAATTTTAAGGTAAATACTGGTAAGAATGGTCAGGTATTTGGACAAATTAGTACTAAACAAATATCTGATGAACTTAAGAAAAAGGGTTTTGATATTGATAAAAGAAAGATAAAGTTAGATGTTCCAATTAATACTTTAGGAACTACTAATGTTAAAGTTATATTACATAAAAAAGTAGATGCTACATTAAAAATCCATTTACAAAAGTAGGTGATTAGATGAATGATAGAACAATGCCACAGAAAATAGATGCGGAACAAGCTATTTTAGGTTCAATGTTTTTAAGTGAGAAAGCGTTAGAAAAGATTGTTGAAAGATTAAATAAAGATATGTTTTATTTAGATTCTCACAAAAAAATATTTGAGGTTATTAAAAATTTAGCTGATAAAAAAGTTCCAATAGATATTACGACAGTTACAGCTGAACTTGAGAAGAAAAAACTTTTAAATCAAGTTGGTGGGGTTGAATATTTAACTGGACTTGTTGGAACGGTGGCTACTGCAGCTAATGCAGATGAATATATTAAAATTATTGAAGAAAAATTTTTAAGACGTAATTTAATTGAAGCTGGTACAGATATTGCGAATGCGGGATTTTCTTCAACTGAGGATATTGGTGATATTTTAGATGAAGCTGAGAAAAAAATATTTGATGTTGTAAAAAATAGAAGAGGTTCTGAATTTAAGAGTATTCAAGATGTTTTGTTTAAGGCGCAAGCTGACTTGGAAAAACTTTCTTCGATGAAAGGAGAAATTACAGGAGTACCTTCTGGATATTATGACATAGATAGGCTTACAGCTGGTTTTCATGAAAATGAGCTTATAATTATTGCAGCTAGACCGGCTATGGGTAAGACAGCATTTGCTGTTAATTTAGCTGTTAATATGGCTATGAATGCTAAAAAAACAGTTGCTTTATTTAATATGGAAATGGGAGCTGAGCAACTTATTTCACGTATGCTTTCATCGGTTGGTCAGATTGAGGCTTCTAAACTTCGTACTGGTAGATTGGAACATCAGGATTGGAAGAGAGTTAATGAGGCTATTAGTAGGCTCGCTGATACTAAAATATTTATTGATGATACACCTGGTATGACAGTTAGTGAGATACGGGCTAAGTGCCGAAGACTTGCTAATTCTGAAGAAGGTTTAGATATTGTTATAATAGATTACTTACAGTTAATTAATGGTTCTTCAAGATATGCAGGTCAAAGGCAGCAGGAAGTTTCTGAAATATCTAGGTCTTTAAAAACAATGGCTATGGAACTTAATATTCCTGTTATTGCTTTAGCGCAACTTTCACGTAGTGTTGAAGGAAGAGAAGATAAAAGACCATTACTTTCTGATTTGAGAGAATCTGGTTCTATTGAGCAAGATGCTGATATTGTTGCTTTTTTATACCGTGATGATTATTATAATAAAGAAAGTGCGATAGATGAAAATACAAGTAAAAGTGAGTTTATTATTTCTAAACATCGTAGTGGACCTACAGCTACAGTTAATTTGATTTTTAAAAGAGATACTAGTTCATTTTTTAATATGGAAAATAGTCAGGTAGGTGAATAAATGAGAAAATTTATAATTGGTTCGATGCTTGGAGTAATCTTGATTGGAATTGTTTTTTTAGGTTTAGGTTATAAGGCATCACCTGAGCCAAATAATTATTATGAAGTTTATTTAAATGATAAAGCTTTAGGGACTATTGTTTCTAAAGATGAATTAGAAGATTATATTGATGAAAATGGTAGTTATTATAAAAATAAGTTTGATGTTGATAAAGTTTATTCACCTAAAGGACTTCAAATTAAGAAATTAACTACTTATGATGGTGATGTTGATTCTGTGTCTGATATTTATAAAAAAATATCTAAAGATGAATCTTTTACTGTTAGAGGGTATGAATTTGTAATTAAAGGTCAAAAAGCTGAAAATGAAGGAGAAGAAGCTAAACTTGTAACTCAAAGTATATATGTTTTGGATAAAGATGTTTTTAAAGAAGCTGTTGAAGCTTTAATTAGAACGTTTGTTGGTGAAGATCAATATAAAGCTTATATTGAAGATAATCAGGTGAAGATTGAAACTACTGGTGAGGAAATTCAAAATGTTTATGTTGATGAGGATATTACTGTTAAGGAAACTAATATTCCAGTAGATGAAACTATTTATACTGATTCAAGCGAACTTGCTAATTATTTGCTTTATGGTAAAGAACAAAAGGCTAATGAATATATTGTTCAGGCTGGTGATACAATTGAGAATGTTGCTTTCAATAATAAAATTAGTCCAGAGGAAGTATTAATTTCTAATTCTACTTTAACTAGTACAACTAATTTATTGTATCCTGGTCAAAAGTTACAAATTATTGAAACTAATCCACAAATTAGTGTAGTTGAAGAATCATATGTTGTTGAGGATATTGAGAGTCAATATCCAACTGAAGAAAGATATGATGAAAATGCGGCTATTGGGGTTGATAAAGTTATTCAAGATGGAGAAAATGGATTAGAAAGAGTTGCTCAAAGAGTAAAAAAAGTTAATGGTGTAATAAATTATGTTGTTCCAGAAGGTAAAACTGTTTTAAAAGCTCCTATAAGTAAAATTATTATGAAAGGTACTAAATATATTCCAGATGTTGGTAGTACGACTAGCTGGGGATGGCCGACTGATAGTGGATGGAGACTTAGTAGTGGATATGTTTGGAGAACTAATCCGGTTACTGGTAAGCGTGAGCTTCATGGTGGTTTAGATATAAGTGGTACTGGGTATGGTTCTAGAATATACGCGACTAATAATGGTAGAGTTAAAGAAGCTGGCTATCATTATAGTTATGGTAATCACGTCATAATTGACCATAATAATGGTTATTTAACTTTATATGCTCATATGTCTAGAATAAATGTCAAAGAAGGTCAAGTAGTAGCTAGGGGAGACGTTATAGGTTATGTTGGTATGACCGGAATAGCTACTGGTCCACATGTACATTACGAAATTTGGAAAGGTTGCGATTATTGCCGAATTAATCCAATGAGTATGTACTAATGAAAATATGTATATTAGCGAGTGGAAGTAAAGGTAACTCAGCTTATATTGAAACTAATGAAACAAAGTCTTTAGTTGATTTAGGTATGAGTGCGGGTTATATTGCTAAAGCTTTGAAAAATATTGATGTAGACCCTTCTTCTATTCAGAGGGTCTTTATCACGCATACTCATTCAGACCATGTGGCTGGTTTAAAGGTGTTTTTAAAAAAATATCATCCTACTGTTTATTTGACTAGAAAAATGGAAGAAGAACTTGATTTTGATATTGAGGACAAGGTTTATTTAGAAGAAGATATAAGTATTGCTGATTTGGATGTTAAAGTTATTAAAACTTCACATGATGCGGCTGATAGTAATGGATTTGTATTTTCTTCTTTAGATAAATCGGTTGTTTATATTACTGATACTGGTTATATTCACGTTAAGAATTTTGATAAGTTAAAAAATAAAAATGTATATGTGTTTGAAAGTAATCATGATGTTCGGATGCTAAGAGAAGGAAAATATCCATATTATTTACAGCAAAGGATACTTAGTGATAAGGGACATTTATCAAATAAAGATTCGGCATATTATTTATCAGAATTTATTGGTGATGATACTGAAAAAATTATTTTGATTCATTTAAGTGAAGAGAATAATAAACCAGAAGTTGCATTAAAAACATTACTTGATACTTTGGAGAAAAAAAGTGTTAGAGTGCCAGATATAGAGATTGCTATGCAAAGAGAAAGTACGGAGTTAATAGAGCTATGAAAATAATATGTGTTGGAAAAATTAAAGAAAAGTTTTTTGTTTCAGCTATAGAAGAATATAGTAAGAGAATTAGTAAGTATACTAAGTTAGATATTATCGAAATATCTGATGAGGCAGATAAAACTGTTGCTTTAAAAAAAGAAGGAGAGAAGATACTTTCTAAAATTAAAGATAATGATTATGTTGTTACTTTAGAAATTGAAGGTAATAGTTTGGATTCAGTTGAGTTTGCTAAAAAGATAGATAATAATTTTAATAGTAATAAGAATTTAACTTTTGTAATAGGGGGTTCTTATGGACTTGATGATTTAGTTAAACAAAGAAGTGATTATAAGATGTCTTTTTCTAAGCTTACTTTTCCTCATCAAATGTTTAGAGTAATGTTATTAGAGCAAATCTATAGAGCTTTTAAAATAAATCATAATGAAAATTATCACAAATAAATTTGGACATTTTTGGAGTTGTATTCCTAAAATGTCCATTTTTTTACATATTTTTTTGAATTTATGATATAATATTTTTAGAAAGGAGTGAATTTATGGAATATATTAATAGAACTATAGAAAAGACAATTAAGGAATTTATTGGTAAATATCCAGTTATTATGATTACTGGTCCTAGGCAAGTTGGTAAAACAACACTTTTGAATTATTTGTCAAAAGAATTTTTAAATGAAATTAATTATATAACTTTGGATGATTTGATGATTAGAATTCAAGCTAATGAAGATCCTTCGTTATTTCTTAGAACTTATGAAACACCTTTAATTATTGATGAATTTCAGTATGCTCCTAATTTACTTTCATATATAAAAATGAATGTGGATGAAACTAGAAAAGATGCAATGTTTAATAATGGTGATAAGGTTGGAACTATGTATTATTTAACGGGTAATCAGGTATTTCAAACGATGAAAAATGTTTCTGAATCATTATCTGGAAGAGTGGGAATATTTGATTTATATGCTTTTTCTACAAGAGAAATGAATGGATTAAAAGAAGATGTTTTTATTCCAAATATAAGTGCTTTAAAAAAGAAAGAGCCTCTAAAACGTATTTCTACTTTAAAAATTTTTGAACGAATTATAAAAGGAAGTTATCCTGCAGTTAATTATGGAGAAAAAGTTCCTTTTGAGCAATATTATTCTGATTATATAAGAACTTATATAGAACGTGATATTAGAAATATTATTAATATTAAAGATGAAAATAAATTTGTTAAGTTTATTTCTTCTTTAGCAGCTAGAACAGGACAAGAATTTAATGCGAATAGTATTGGTTCTGAGATAGGTATTGATAACAAAACTGTAGAAGAGTGGGTTAGTATATTAAAAAATACAGGTATTATATATTTACTTGGTCCATATATGAATAATAATGTATCTAGGGCAGTTCATAAAAGAAAAATTTATTTTATGGATACAGGCCTTGCTTGTTATTTAACTGGTTATAATGACCCTAAGACTTTAGAAAGAAGTCTTTATAGTGGAGCTATATTTGAAACATATATTATAAGCGAAATTATAAAATCATATACTAATAATGGAAAGGATTCTACTAAACATTTATTCTTTTATCGTGATAAAAATCAAAAGGAAATAGACTTAATTATTATAGATAATGGAAAAGTTTATCCTGTAGAAATAAAACAAAATGCTAATCCTAATAAAGAAGCTATAAAAAACTTTAGTGTTTCAAAAAAATTTGGTATGGAAGTTATGAATGGTACTGTACTTTGTCTATGTAAAGATATATATGCAATAGATGAGAATAATTATGCTGTTCCAATAGAATATATATAAAATTGTATAAAAAAATAATTAACCACCCATTATTAAATTGAAGGGTGGTTTTTAAATGAAAAAAACAATTATATTACTTTTAATTATTGGAGTATTTTATGTATTTGTATCAGATGCTTTAGCTAAAAAATTAACTATACCTGATGATGCAATTAGAATAAGAATTATTCCTAATAGTAATTCTGCTTTTGATCAAGATATTAAAGCAAAGGTAAAAGATAAAATAGAGATTACAATGTATGATTTGCTTCGGGGTGCTGAAAGTAGTGAGGAAGCTGAAGAGATTATTAAAAATAATTTGGAATTGGTTGATAGAGATGTTAAAAAAGTTTTAAGTGATGAAAATTATGATAAGGGCTATAAGATTAATTTTGGTGAAAATTATTTTCCAGAAAAGGAGTATAAGGGTGTTAAATATGAAGAAGGATATTATGAATCTTTACTTATTACTTTAGGTAAAGGAGAGGGAGATAATTGGTGGTGTGTTTTATTTCCACCTTTATGTTTAATTGAGGGAGAAGAGGATACTGAGGTAGAATATAAATCAATTGTTATGGAAATTTTGAATAAATATTTGTCGTAAGATAATAACTAGTACCATAAACTTTTAATAAGAGGTGGAATATGGCACTAGTTATTTTGATGGCTATTAGTTTAAGTATGGATGCATTTTCTTTAGCACTTGTGTATGGTACTTTTGGAATAGATAGAAAAAATAAAATAATATTATCTTTGATTGTTGGATGTTTTCATTTTGTAATGCCACTTTTTGGTATGTTTATAGGTGATTTAATTTTATCACTTTTTAAATTTAATACGGATATTTTAGTAGCACTCATTCTTATTTTTATTGGCTTACAAATGGTTATTTCTTCTTTTAAAAATGAAAATGATTTTAAACCTTTGAATTTTAGTGAATTTTTTATGTTTGGATTGGCTGTTAGTATTGATAGTTTTTCACTTGGCATAACTTTACCAAATATGGGTGCTAGTACAATTATTTCACCAATTATTTTTGCTTTGACGAGTTTTTTATTTACTTTTATTGGTTTATCAATAGGTAATAAAATCGAAAAAATGCTTGGAAAATTAGCTACTATAATAGGTGGGGTTATTTTAACGGTGATTGGATTTTTATTTGTTTTATAAGTGTTAAATAAATGGAAAGTTATTTATTGTTAGTTGTAAAATAATGTGAATGTGTTAAAATAAAATGAAAGGTGATTTTATATGGATAAAATTAAAGTTATTGGTAGACAGACTTTAAGTGGAAAAATATATATTAGTGGCTCTAAGAATAGTGTGGTATCATTACTTCCAGCTGCAATATTATCTGATGAGGTGGTAATAGAAAAAGTTCCACATATATCTGATGTAGATAATTTAGAAGAAATTTTAAGATATTTAGGAGTTAAATTTTCTTTGGAAAGTGGAACTATTCATATTGATAGCACTTCTATGGTAAATAAACCTATTACTTTAGAATATTCTAGTAAACTTAGAGCTTCATATTACTTTATGGGAGTTTTACTTTCTAAATTTAAAAAGGTAGAAATAAGTTTACCTGGTGGATGTAATATTGGTGCAAGGTCATTTGATTTTCATTTAAAAGGGTTTGAAAAATTGGGGGCTAAAGTTACTATAAAAGATGATTTATATATAATTGAAGCTCAAGAGTTAAAAGGGGCAGTTATTGATTTACCATTTCCTAGTGTTGGAGCAACTGTAAATATATTACTTGCTTCAGTGATGGCTAGTGGTAAAACTATTATTAATAATGCGGCTAGCGAACCTGAGATTGGAAATTTAATTGATTTTTTAATTAGTATGGGAGCTAAAATAAAAGGTAAGGATACTAATAAATTAGAGATTGTTGGAGTTAGTAAATTAAGTGGTGGTAAAGTTAGGGTTATTCCTGATAGAATAGAGGCTGGAACTTATATTTTAGCTGGTGTTATGAATGGGGATAATTTAGAGATATGTGATGTAGAACCTAATCATTTGACAAGTTTTTTTGAGGTTTTAGATGAAATAGGCTGTGATTATAAAATTGAAGGTGATAAAGTTATTACTAATAAAGTTTCTCATTTAAAACCAGTTGATATTGTTACTAAAGTATATCCTGGATTTGCTACTGATTTACAACAACCTATTACTACGCTTTTATTACAATGTGATGGAGTAAGTACAGTTAAGGAAACAATTTATGAGAATAGATTTCAAAATACTAAGTATTTAAATGAGATGGGGGCTAATATAGAGGTTTTAGGTGATACTATTAAAGTGTATGGACCTACTTCTTTAAAAGGAAAATTAGTTAGAACAAGTGATTTAAGAGCTGGGGCAGCTTTAGTTTTGGCGGCTTTATCGGCAGAAGGTGAAACCACTATAACTGATATTAAACACTTACTTAGAGGTTATGGTGATTTGATTAAGAAACTAACTAATGTAGGGGCTAAAATATGGCTTGAGGATGAATAGTTTTTATCTATAATTAATATATTTAAAGTAGAGAAATCTACTTTTTTTGGAGGTAAATATGAAAAAAATATTAATTATAGGTTTGGTTTTACTTTCTATATTTTTGATTTACTTAGCTAATATGGATAAGAAAGTTTACTATGTTGCTTTGGGAGATTCTTTAGAAAAATTTTATTTAGAGGATAATGAGGTTTATGGTTATTCACATTATATTAAAAAATATTTAAAAGATAATGATTTATTAGAAAGATATTCAGATGATTTTGCTAGAGTGGATATGAGAAGTACAGATATTATAAATGATATTAATAACAATAAAAAAATAACAACTGTTAAAGGGTCTTTTAATTTAAAAAATGCTTTAATTAAAGCTGATTTAGTTACTCTTAATCTTAATTATAATGATATATATAGTAAGTTATATGATCCTAATGTTATATATAATGAAATATATGATTATATAGATGATTTGGCTTATGATTTGGATAATTTATTTAAATTAATGAGAGAGTATTGTAAGGAAGATATTGTTTTGGTTGGTTTTTATAATCCATTTCAAGAAGCTAGTGAAGATGTTTTAGATGTGTTTGAGTATTTGAATAAGAAGTATAGAGATGTATGTTTGGAGTATGATGTTATATATGTTGATATAAGTGATATTAATTATATATCAGAGGATAGTTTAAAGAAAATTGGTAATAAAGTTATCTATAAAATGAGTAAAAATTTGTTTGAGACTTGATTTTTATTGTTTTGTTTGCTAGAATATACTTGCATTTAAATTTCTATGACTTGTTTTAGTCATGGCGGAAGGAGAAGGTAAATATGAAGAAAAATATTCATCCAGAATATATGGATACTAAGGTTACATGTGCATGTGGTAATACATTTACAGTAAGATCTAACAAACCTGAATTAGAAGTTGAAGTTTGTGATAAATGTCATCCATTTTTTACTGGTAAACAAGGAACAGTTAAGAAAGCTGGTCAAGTTGAAAAATTCAATAAGAAATATGGATTTACTACAGAAACTAAGTAATATTAGTTTCTTTTTTTGTGGTAAAGTTGCCATAGGCAAATATTGTCTATATCCAACTATCCCTACCAAAGATAAAAGAATTATTAATATTTTAGTTAAAATAATTAATTCGACTGATGATGAATATGCGAATATAGTGGTTATTTTAAGTTAATAAAAAAGCCTATTATGGCTTTTGAATTAAGAAGTTAATTAGTTCTTCTGGGTTTTTATTTTGATAAATTATTTGTTCCATAAGATTTATTATTGGAATATCTACATCTTTATTTTTAACAAGTTCGCTTATTGATTTTAAAGTATATAATCCTTCAATGGTTGTATTTTTTATATAATTATTTATTTCTTCTTTAGATGCTTTGGAGCCTATTAAATATCCAAATGAATAATTTCTACTTTTAGGTGATGTAGCTGTTAATAATAAATCACCAAATCCAGCATATGATAATACGGTGGAACCATCGCCACCTAAGCCTTTAATTAAAGCTTTAATATCATGAAGAGACTCAGTTATTAACATAGCTGATGTTGATTCTGGCATATTTAAGCCTTTTAAAATACCTGCAGCTATAGCTATAATATTTTTAACTGAACCGCATAATTCGGTTCCAATTATGTCATAGCTTTTTCTTAATTTAAAATGGTTATTAGTTAATGCTTTTGCTATTATATCAATTGTTTCTTTGTCTTGACAAGCTAGAGTAAGTCCTACTGGATAATTGCCAGCAATATCAATAGCAAATGATGGACCTGATATTACGGCTATTTTTTCTGTGTTTAATATATTTTTAACAACATTATAGACAAATAGATTTGTGTTTTGTTCAATACCTTTAGTGGCTATACAAATAGGAGTATTTTGGTAGTATTTTTTTACTTTTTTAATACTTTCTGATAAAAAGGCTGTTGGTATAGCTTCAACTATTAATTCTGTTTGATATAATGCTTGTTTTAAATCGTTTGTTATTTGAATATTGTTATAAAGTTCAATATTTGGAAGTTTTGGGGATTTTCTTGTTTCGGTTAATTCTTTAACTTCGTTTTCAAATGGAGTCCATATAGTTACTTCATTTTTATTTTCGTTTAAAATTTGTGCTAAAGCGCATCCATATGCGCCCGCACCTAATACTGCTATTTTCACTTTTATCACCTAAATTAATTTTAACATTTATAGTGGCATAAGTAAACATTTAATTATTTTGGAAAACTGTATAGTAAATTGTTGGAAAAGTGTATAATTTGATTTTACTTCTTAATTTATAAATGTTATAATTTAGATAATAAGAAAGGGTGGTTATTTATGAAGGAAACTTTAGAAAATGTAATGCTTATGGGACTTGGTGCGATGGTCATGACTAGTGAAAAAGCTAGTGAATTAAAAGAAGAGTTACTTAAAAAAGGAACTGAGGCATATAATAAAGGACAAGCTTTGAATGAAGAGTTAAAACATAAAATAAATGAAAAAATGAAAGAAAATGTTACTATAAAAGTAGAAAAAGCTGATTTAACTAAAGAAGAAATTATAGATAAAATTAATGAACTTAGTGAAGAAGATAAAAAAGAAATTTTAAAGTCATTAAAGGCTAAGAAAAATGCTTAGTGGTAAAGATAGATTATTAGAAATTGTCAGCATTATTAAGAAATATGATTTACTTAAAAATGCGACACCTAAAAATTTAAGACTTGCAATAGAAGAGGCTGGACCAACTTTTATAAAATTAGGACAAATTTTAGCTTCCAGAGATGATGTTATTCCAAAGGAATATTGTGATGAGCTTTCTCATTTGAGAAATCAAGTTAAACCGATGAGTTATGAAAAAGTTTTGGAGATTTTAGATAGAGAATATAAGGGAAAGACTAATGAGATATTTAAAAGTATTGAAGAAGTACCGATTGGTTCGGCTTCAATTGCAGAAGTACATAAAGCTGTTTTAAATGATGGATCGGAAGTAGTTATTAAGATTCAAAGAGAAAATATTTATGATTTAATGGCTATGGATGTTAGGCTACTTAAAAAGATAATAGATTTGCTTAAGATAGATAAAATTTTTGATTCGGTTTTTAATTTTAATGATATTATTGACGAAATGTTTGAAACGGCTAAGGAAGAGATGAATTTCTTAATTGAGGCTTCACATACAGAAGAGTTTTATGAGAAAAACAAGAATATTTTATATATTCGTTCACCTAAGGTTTATAGAGAATATACAACTAGTAAATCTTTAGTTATGGAATATATGGATGGTATTAGAATAAATGATTTTATTACTTTAGATGAACATGGTTATGATAGAGATGAGATTGGCAAGAAATTAGTGGCAAATTATATTAAACAGGCTTTAGATGATGGATATTTTCATGCGGATCCACATACTGAAAATTTAAAGATAAAAGATGGTAAAATTATATATTTAGATTTTGGAATGATGGGAAGACTTTCTAAAAGAGATAGAGAGCTTTTAAGTAAATGTATTTTAGCTATTTTAAAAGATGATGTAACAGAAGTTTCTCATATTTTGCTTGCTTTTGGTAAGACTAGAGGTCAAGTTGATCATATGGTTTTAAAGAATGATATTAAGAGGGTTCTTGATAAAAATAAAAGTCAAGATATAGCAGATATTGATATTAAGGATTTTATGAATGATTTTTTGGCTATGCTTTCTAATAATCATATCAGTTTACCTAAAGATGTTACAATGCTGATAAGAGGAATTATTGTTTTAGAAGGAGTTTTAAGGTCTGTTAGTCCAAATATTAATTTGATGCAGATACTTAGTACGCATATTAAACCAGATAATATATTTGATGAAGAAAAGGCGAAAAGATTTTTACAGAAAGCTAGTCAAAGTGGAACAGATTTAGTTTATTTACCTAATGAGATGCTTTCATTTTTAAAAGGTGTGAATAGTGGAGAGTTAAGATTTAATATTGAACTTAATGATTCAAAACATCAAATGAGAAATTTAGAGCAGCTGGTACATTTATGTATGGTTACTATTTTAGATGTTGCTTATATATTAGGTACTAGTTTGATTGTTATGCAAAGTAATGGAGATTTACCATTTATCTTTTATGTTTATTTAGTGTTAGGTGGTATATGTACAGTATGGATTTTTTATAAGATGTTTACGAGTAAAATAAGGAATAGGAGAAGATAATTATGAATGAATATGAACCAAATCCAAAATTACAGAATTTAGTTAATCAACCTAAAAAAAACAATAATAAGATACTTTTTATTTTAATTGGAGTTATTGTTTTACTTATATTTATTATTTTTATAATGTCACTTGGTGGTAAGAAGGTTATTGAAAGAGAAGTAGAAAAGAAGCAGAGTTTAGATGAGATATCTACAGAAATTAGATATTTTATTGACGTTAATAAGTTAGATGCTTTGGATGCTTTTGGATATGATAATTTAGCTAGAGTGGCAATTAATGAAATATGTTATGGGGTTGACAACTGTAAATCTATTCAAGGAAGTGCGGTAAGGGAATATATTAGTAATATATTTGATACTGAAGTAACTTTTTCGAATATTAACTGCGAGCTTGGCGATGGTGTTATTTACACTTATGATAGTAAAAACGATAAATTTGTTTTTACTGGGGAACATGCTCATGGTGGGATAGGTACTAAACCTATTTACACTAAAGTTAATAGTATTAAAAGAAAAGGTGATAAGTTTGAACTTGTTTTAAATAAACTTTATTATAATCCTGAAAGAACAGATTATATTACTACTGATCCTTTTGGTGTTAATAGGGTTTATAACTCTAAAGATTATATGCATACCGTTGAAGGTGGTGAAGATGTTGATTTAACAAAATTATCAGCTAATTATGAAAATAATTTTGATGAGTTAAAAAATGTAGGTACAAGATATAAATATATTTTTGGTGAAAAAGAAGGACATTATATATTAGAAAAATATGAAGTAATTAATGAAGAAGAGTAAACTTTTAAATAGGTTTACTTTTTCTTGTACAAAGCATTCGAACTAATGTACGATTTTAACTTTACTTATAAAAAAATGTATGTTATAGTGGATTTGTGTGTAGGAGTTAGAAGGGGGATGTTATGGAAAATAATATACTTATATATAAATCTAATGATGGAACTATAAATGTTGACGTAAATCTTGTAAATGAGGATATGTGGCTTAGTCAGGATATGATGGCTAAACTTTATGGTACGACTAAGAATAATATATCTATGCATTTAAAAAACATATTTTTGGAAGGTGAGCTTGATAAAAATTCAGTTGTTAAGAAAATCTTAACAACTGCTAGTGATAATAAAAATTATAGTGTTTATCATTATAATTTAGATGCTGTTATTGCTGTGGGTTATAGGATTAATTCTAAAAAGGCAACAGAATTTAGAATTTGGGCAACTAAAACTTTAAAAGAATATATGATTAAAGGTTTTGTTTTGAATGATGAGAAATTTAAAAATAATGAAGAGAGTGTATATTTTGAAGAGTTATTAGCTCGAATTCGTGATATTCGGTCATCTGAAAAGGTATTTTGGCGAAAGGTTTTGGATATTTATGCAACAAGTATTGACTATGATCCAAAAAGTGATCTTTCAGTAAAATTTTTTAAGACTGTTCAAAATAAGATGCATTATGCAGCGCATGGGCAAACAGCGGCTGAAGTAATATAGAGCTAACAGTAATAAAGAAAATTTAGGACTTACTAATTTTAATGGAGATTATCCAACTAGAAAAGAAACGGAGATTGCTAAAAATTATTTAATTGTGGATGAACTTAATATTTTAAATAGAATGGTTTCAGCGTATTTGGATATAGCAGAAATTAATGCTTTAGATAGGCATCCTATGACTATGCAAGACTGGTTAAATGAATTAGATATGTTTTTAAAGATGACTAAAAGGGATATTTTGAAATCTAGTGGGGTGATATCTCATAAGGAAGCTTTAAAAAAAGCTCATGCGGAATATGATAAATATATGCAAAATCATTTAACTAGAGCAGAGAAAGATTATTTGGATGTATTAAATAAAGAGGTTAATGATTTGAAATGAGTAAACTTTTAATTAGGTTTACTTTTTTTGAATTTTTTTGTCAAAAAAGTGATAAAAAGTATTGATTTTCATATATTTTTATTGTATAATTTTGAGTGTGTGACGTGCTTAGATGTGTGAGGTTGCCGATACACCAGGTTAAGTTGTAAAATAATTTAATCTTTAAGTCGGGTTTTTACACGGAGCAAGTCTATACTAGATATAGGCGAGAGGAGGATACAATAATGTCAAAGAAAGTTCGTATTAGATTAAAATCTTTTGAACACAAGAATTTGGATGCTGCTTGCGGCAAAATCGTTGACACAGTTAAAAGAACTGGTGGCGAAGTTAGTGGACCAGTACCACTTCCAACTGAAGTTGAAAAGATTACAATTTTAAGAGCTGTTCACAAAGACAAAGATTCACGTGAACAATTTGAAAAAAGAACACATAAAAGACTTATTGATATCAATAATCCAAGCAAGGAGACTATCGATGCTTTATCGCATTTAGATATTCCAAGCGGTGTTGATATTCAAATTAAATTATAATGGGAGGATGAAAATATGAAAGGAATCTTAGGTCGTAAAATCGGAATGACTCAAGTTTTTGATCAAGATGGTAAATTAACTCCAGTTACTGTAGTTGAAGTTACTTCTAATGTTGTAACTCAAGTTAAAACTACAGAAAACGATGGTTATGAAGCTATTCAACTTGCATTCGATGATAAAAGAGAAAAATTAGCGACAAAAGCTTCTCTAGGAATTACTAGCAAAGCAAATACGACACCTAAGCGCTTCTTTAAAGAAATCAGAGGTGTAGACATCAATAATTATCAATTGGGAGATGAAGTAAAAGCTGATATCTTCGAAGTTGGTGAGATGGTTGATGTAACTGGAACTACTAAAGGTAAAGGGTTCCAAGGAAATATCAAAAAATATAATCAAAGTAGAGGACCTATGGGACATGGTTCTAAATACCATAGAGGTGTAGGTTCACTTGGTACAATGCTTCCTAAACGTGTATTTAAAGGTAGAGGACTTCCAAGTCACATGGGAGTTAATACAGTAACTATCCAAAATTTGGAAATTGTCGATGTTGATTTAGAAAACAATGCAATTTTGGTTAAAGGAAATATTCCTGGACCTAAAAAAGGATTAGTTATGATTAAGAGTGCTGTTAAAAATAATGGTAAAGTAAATAAACGTGCAGAGCTTGTTAATTATAGTAAAACAGAAGAAAAACCTGCAGAAGTAGAAAATACAGAAAGCGCAGAAGCATAGGAGGGTTAATCTTATGAAAAAGAATAATGTAATTAATGTTAAAGGCGAAAAAGTTAGTGATATTACTTTAAATGAAAACGTTTTTGGTATTAAACCTAACGATGCCGTTTTATACGATGCTATTACTTTAGCACAAGCTTCTCAAAGACAAGGAACTGCTGATACAAAAACACGTAGTGAAGTAAGTGGTGGCGGAAGAAAGCCATGGAGACAAAAAGGTACTGGTAGAGCTAGACAAGGTAGTACAAGAGCTCCACATTGGTATCACGGTGGTATAGTATTTGGACCACACCCAAGAACTTATGGTAAGAAAATGAACCGTAAAGAAAGAGTTTTAGCTTTAAAATCTGCTTTATCTTATAAGGTTAAAGAAAATGAAATTATCATTTTAGATGAATTAAATGTTAAAACTCCAAAAACTAAAGATATGATTAAATTATTAAACGATATTAAAGCTCCTAAAAAGACTTTAATTGTTGTAGATGAACTTTCTGATAACTTAATTTTAGCTACTCGTAATATTCCAAAAGTAGAATTATTAGAAGCTAGCGAAATTAATGTATTAGATATCATCGGTGCTGATGGTTTAGTTATTACTAAGAAGGCATTAGAAATGATAGAGGAGGCGTATAAATAATGGAAAATTATAGAGACATTATCAAAGCTCCAATTATCACTGAAAAAACTAGTGATTTAGCTAAAGACAACGTAGTAGTATTCAGCGTTGATCCTAAAGCTAATAAAATTCAAATTAAACAAGCTATTGAAAAGATTTTCAATGTTAAAGTAGAAAGCGTTAATACAATTAATACTTATGCAAAAAGAAAAAGGGTTGGACGTTATTATGGTAGAGCCAACAAGGTTAAGAAAGCAATTGTTAAATTAAAAGAAGGAAGTTCAATTGAACTTAATTAATCTTTAAGGAGGACGAATATGGCAATAAAATCATATAGACCAACGACTAATGGTAGACGTGGTATGACAACTTTAGTGAATGACGAAATTACTAAAACAACTCCAGAAAAATCATTAGTTGTAACAATGAAAAAATCTGGTGGTCGTAATAATCAAGGCCAAATCACTGTAAGACATCATGGTGGCGGAGCTAAGAGAAAATACAGAATCATCGATTTTAAAAGAAATAAGGATGGTGTGGTTGGAACAGTAGCTTCAATCGAATACGATCCAAATAGAAGTGCTAACATTGCTTTAATTAATTATAATGATGGAGAAAAAAGATATATTATCGCTCCAAAAGGATTAACAGTTGGAATGAAGATTGAAAGTGGTGAACAAGCTGATATTAAGGTTGGTAATAATTTACCACTAGGAAACATTCCGGAAGGTACTTTAGTTCATAATGTTGAATTAAAACCTGGCAAAGGTGGTCAAATGGCTAGAAGCGCTGGTTCTAGTGTTCAAATTTTAGGCCGCGAAGGAAATTATACATTACTTCGTTTAACAAGTGGCGAAGTTAGAAAAGTATTAAGTGTTTGCCGAGCAACTGTCGGTGAAGTTGGAAACGAAGATTATAGTTTAGTTAATTACGGTAAAGCTGGAAGAAAAAGACATATGGGAATCAGACCTACAGTTCGTGGTTCTGTTATGAACCCTAATGATCACCCACACGGTGGTGGTGAAGGTAGAGCTCCTGTTGGTCGTAAACACCCAGTTACACCTTGGGGTAAACCAGCTCTTGGCTTTAAGACACGTAATAATAAGAAAGCTTCAAGCAAACTAATTGTTCGCTCAAGAAAAAAATAAGAAAGGATGACTTATAAATGGCTAGAAGTACAAAGAAAAAACCTTTTGTTGATGATCATTTGATGAAAAAGGTAGAAAAAATTAATGAATCTGGTAAAAAAGAAGTAATTAAAACTTGGTCTCGCCGTTCTACAATTTATCCTGTATTTATTGGACACACATTTGCTGTGCATAATGGTAAAGAATTCATTCCAGTTTATGTTACAGAAGATATGGTTGGACATAAATTAGGAGAATTTGCCTTAACACGTAAATTTGGTGGTCACGGCGACGATAAGAAGAAAAAATAGACCGGAAAGGATGGTATAAATGGAAGCTAAAGCAATTGCTAAAGAAATTAGAATTTCACCTAGAAAAATGCGTCTATCTATCGATTTAATACGTGGAAAAGATGTAACTGAAGCTGATACAATTTTAGCAAATTTAAATAAAGAAGCTGCTAGAGTGATTCGTAAGGTTTTAAATTCTGCTACTGCTAATGCGGTATATAATTTAGGGCTTAAAGAAGAAAATCTTTATGTTAGCGAAGCTTATGTAAATGAGGGCAGAACATTAAAAAGAGGCCGTGCTGGTGCCAAAGGTAGCCCTAAACCAATATTAAAAAGATCAAGCCACGTTACAGTGGTTGTGAGTGAGAAAAATTAAGCAAAGGAGGGTAATGCATGGGTCAAAAAGTTAGTCCAGTCGGACTTAGAATTGGTATAAACAAAACTTGGGAATCTAAGTGGTATGCTGGAAATCAAGATTTTGCTAAATACTTAAATAATGACTATAAAATTCGTGAATGCTTAGAAAAAAAATTAAAAGATGCCGCTGTTTCAAGTATTCTTATTGAAAGAAATGCTGAAAAGACCGAAGTTATTATTAATACTGCTAAACCTGGTGTAGTAATTGGTCATGGCGGAGATGAAATTGAAAAATTAAGAAAAGAGTTAAATAAATTAACTAATGAAGAAATTCATATTTCTATTAAAGAAATTAAAAATCCAAATTTGGATGCAGCACTTGTTGCAGAAAATATTGCCCATCAAATTGAAAACCGTGTTTCTTATAAAATTGCTCAAAAGAAAGCAATCAGAAATGTTATGAAATCTGGAGCTAAAGGTATTAAAACTTTAGTATCTGGTAGATTGAATGGTGCAGAAATAGCTAGAGGAGAAGGTTATACTGAAGGAAAAGTTCCTCGTCATACTTTAAGAGCTGATATTGATTATGCTTTAAAAGAAGCCGATACTATTTATGGAAAAATTGGTGTTAAAGTATGGATTTATAAAGGAGAAATTCTTGGGGATGCAAAAAAAGAAGAAAAAGTTAGACCTTCTAGAAAAAATAAGGGAGGTGTAAAGGATGGCAGTAATTCCAAAGAGAACTAAATATCGTCGTCCTCACCGTTTATCTTATGAAGGAGAAGCTAGAGGAAATACTAAAGTTTCATTTGGTGAATATGGTCTTCAAGCTTTGGAAGGAGCTTGGATTACTCAACAACAAATTGAAGCTGCTCGTGTAGCGATGACTCGTTACATGAAACGTGGTGGTAAAGTATGGATTAATATTTTCCCACACTTATCTTTGACTGCCAAAGGTATTGGTATGCGTCAAGGTAAAGGTAAAGGAGCTCCTGAAAAATGGGTTGCCGTTGTTAAAAAAGGAAAAATTATGTTCGAGATTGCCGATGTTAGTGAGGATGTTGCTAGAGAAGCATTTCGCTTTGCTATGCACAAATTACCAATCAAATGTAAGTTTGTAAAGAAAGAAAGTGGTGAGGCAAATGAAAATTAATGAACTTAGAGAATTAAGTAACGAAGATTTAAAGAAAAAAATCGAAGAAACTAAAGCTGAACTTTTTAATTTACGTTTTAGCCAAGCTACTGGTAGTCTTGAAAAACCAGCTAGAATTAATGAATTAAGAAAGGCTGTCGCAAGAATGAAAACTATTCTTCGCGAACGTGAATTACAAGACTAGGAGGTTTTTATGGAAAACAAAAAAAGAGAATTAACTGGTAAAGTTGTAAGTGTTAAAAACGATAAAACTATTACTGTATTAGTAGAAACTTACATTATGGATAAAAAATATGGTAAAAGAGCTATGTACTCTAAAAAATACGCTGCTCATGATGAAAAGAATGAAGCTAAACTAGGAGATATAGTTAGAATTGCTGAAACTAGACCACTATCAAAAACTAAACATTATCGTTTAGTGGAAATTGTAGAGAAAGCAGTTATTTTATAAACTGATTAAGGAGGTATTTAAATGATTCAACAGGAAACTCGTTTAAAAGTTGCAGACAATTCTGGAGCTAGAGAACTTTTGGTTATTAGAGTACTTGGTGGTAGTAAAGTTAAAACTGGCAATATCGGAGATATAGTTGTTGGAACAGTAAAAAAAGCAACACCTAATGGAACTGTTTCAGAGGGTAAAGTTGTTAAAGCTGTTGTTGTTAGAACAAAACGTGGAGTTAGAAGAGAAGATGGATCTTATATTAAATTTGATGATAATGCGTGTATTTTAATTAAAGATGATAAAACTCCAGTTGGAACACGTGTGTTTGGACCAGTAGCTCGTGAAATAAGAGATGCAGGATTTATGAAAATTGTTTCACTTGCTAAGGAAGTATTATAGGAATCGTTTGGAGGAATTAATATGAAAATAAAACAAGGAGATAAAGTAGTTGTCATTGCTGGAAAAGACAAAGGCAAAGAAGGAAAAGTTATTCAAACTTTGAAGGCCCAAGATAAAGTCATCGTTGAAGGCGTTAATATTGTTAAAAAACATATTAAACCAAACGGTGGACAAGATGGTAGAATTGCCGAGGTCGAAGCACCATTACATGTTTCAAATGTAATGATTATTGACCCTAAAACTAAAAAGGGTACTAAAGTAGGATATACTACTGATAAAAATGGAAAGAAAATAAGAGTGTCAAGAAAATCAAATGAAAAACTTGACTAAACCTGAAAGGAGGGTATTTATGAACCGCCTACAAAAAAAGTACAATGAAGAAATCGTACCTAGTTTAAGAGAAAAATATAATTATAAAAGTGTAATGGCAATACCAAAACTTGAAAAAATAGTTGTTAATATGGGTGTTGGTGATGCAACAAGTAATAGTAAATTATTAGATGCAGCTGTAGCTGATTTAAAAGCTATTACAGGTCAACAACCTATTGTTACAAAAGCTAAAAAGGCTGTCGCTAACTTTAAAGTACGTCAAGGTCAAGGAATTGGTTGTAAGGTTACTTTAAGAGGCGATAATATGTACAACTTTTTAGATAAACTAATCAGTATTACATTACCTCGTGTTCGTGACTTTAGAGGGATTAGTCCAAAATCATTTGATGGTAGAGGAAACTACACTCTAGGTTTAACAGAACAATTAATTTTCTCAGAAATAGATTATGATAAAGTTGTTAAAGTACGCGGAATGGATATTGTGTTTGTTACAACAGCACATACCAATGAGGAAGCTTTAGACTTATTAAAAGGTTTCGGTATGCCTTTTAGAAAATAATGATTAGGAGGAAATTATGGCAAAAAAAAGTATGATTGTAAAAGCTAATCGCGAACCTAAATTTAAAGTACGTAAATATACTAGATGTAAAATTTGTGGTAGACCACATTCAGTACTTAAAAAATATGGAATTTGCCGTATTTGTTTTAGGGAATTAGCTTATAAAGGACAAATACCTGGAATTACAAAATCAAGTTGGTAAGAAGGGAGGATTAAATATGGTAGTATCAGATCCAATTGCTGATATGCTTACGAGAATCCGTAATGCAAATCAATTAAGATATAAAGAAGTAGCAATGCCATCTTCAAAGATGAAAGAAGAAATCGCTAGAATCTTAAAAGAAGAAGGATATATTGTTAGTTATAAAACTGTTAAAAAAGATGTTCAAAATGAATTAGTTTTAACATTAAAATATGGAGCTAAAAAACAAAGAGTTATTACTGGCCTAAAAAGAATTTCTAAACCAGGACTTAGAGTTTATGCTCATGCAGATGAAATACCAAGTGTTTTAAATGGACTAGGTATCGCTATTGTTTCAACATCCGAAGGTGTAATGACAGGTAGAGATGCTAAGAAAAAATCACTAGGTGGCGAAGTGTTAGCTTACGTTTGGTAGAAAGGAGAAAGTAATATGAGTCGTATAGGAAACAGAGTACTTTCAATACCTGAAAACGTTACCGTAACTACTGATGGTAATATTGTTACAGTTAAGGGACCTAAAGGTGAACTTTCTACTGAAATAAATAAAAATATTGCCGTTGAAGTAAAAGAAAACGAACTTGTAGTTACAAGAAAAAGTGATGCTTTTAAAGCTTTTCATGGAACAGCAAATGCTAATATTGCTAACATGATTAAAGGTGTAACTGAAGGTTTTGAAAAGAAATTAGAAATAGTTGGTGTTGGATATCGTTTTAATTTATCTGGTAATAAATTAACTATTCAAGCTGGATATTCTCACCCTGTAGTTATGGAAGTTCCAGCAGGTTTAACTGCAGAAGTTCCAAGTAATACAGAACTTACTATTAAAGGTGCTGACAAACAATTAGTTGGCGAATTTGCGGCTAATGTCAGAAAAGTTAGAAAACCTGAGCCATATAAAGGTAAAGGTATTCGTTATCAAGATGAATATATCATCAGAAAAGTTGGTAAGAAAGCTGCTTAATTAGAAAGGAAGAAGAGATTATGATAAAGAAAGTTAATCGTAATGAAGTGCGTCAGGCTAGACATGCTAGAGTTAGAAAAACTGTTAGTGGAACTAGTGAAACTCCTAGATTAAATGTGTTTAGATCAAATAATAATATTTTCGCACAAATTATCGATGATACTAAAGGTGTGACTTTAGCCAGCGCTTCTTCAATTGATAAAGATTTGAAATTAGAAAATGGTGGAAATACGGAAGCAGCTGTCAAAGTCGGAGAATTAATTGCAAAAAGAGCAAAAAAAGCAAAAATTAAAAAGGTAGTATTCGATAGAGGTGGATACTTATATCATGGACGTGTTAAGGCTTTAGCTGAGGCTGCACGCGCGAATGGTTTAGAATTCTAAAAGGAGGGAAATATAGTGGAAAGACAAAGAAGAGAACCCCGTCCAAAACAATTTGACGAAGAAGTTATCAGCATCGGAAGAGTTACTAAAGTAACTAAAGGTGGTCGTCAATTACGTTTTGCAGCAACTGCAGTTGTTGGAGATCGTAAGGGACGTGTTGGTATTGGCTCTGGAAAAGCAGCCGAGGTACCAAACGCTATAAAAAAAGCTGTAGCAGCAGCTACTAAGAATGTTACTAACGTTGCTATCGTTGGTGGTAATACTATCCCACATGAAGCTATTGGAAGAAGAGGCGCAAGTAAAGTTTTACTTAAACCTGCTTCTAAAGGTACTGGAGTTAAAGCAGGTGGTCCTGTTAGATCAGTATTAGAACTTGCTGGAGTTAAAGATATTTTATCTAAATCACTTGGATCAAGCACTAAAATTAATATGGCATATGCAACTTTAGATGCTTTGAAGCAACAAAAAACTGCTGAAGAAGTAGCTAAATTACGTGGTAAGAAAGTAGAGGAATTATAAGATGAAGTTACATACTGTAAAACCTAATCCATATGCTACAAAAGCTAAAAAAAGAGTAGGACGTGGACCTGGAAGCGGAACTGGTAAAACTGCTGGTAGAGGTGAGAATGGTCAAAACTCTCGTAGTGGTGGAGGAGTTAGAGTAGGCTTCGAAGGTGGTCAAACTCCTTTATTTAGAAGATTACCTAAAAGAGGTTTCTCTAATGCTAAATTTAAGAAAGTATATGCAGTTATTAATTTATCAGATTTAAATAGGTTTGAAAATGGTGCTATAGTTACTCCAGAAATTTTAAAAGATATGGGATTAGTTAAAAATACTTTAGATGGTATTAAAGTTCTTGGTAATGGTAAATTAGAAAAGAAATTAACTGTTAAAGCTAATAAGTTCTCTGCTTCTGCTTTTGAACAAATAGAAAAATTAGGTGGAAAAGCAGAGGTGATCTAATTGATTACAAAAATAAAACAATTTTTTAGTAAATCAAACAAAGATTTGAGAAAAAAAGTATGGTTTACTTTTGCAATGCTTTTTATATTTAAATTAGGTACTGCAATAGTTGTACCTGGAGTAGATGATGATTTAAATGTTGGATTTTTAGAGCTACTTAATATTTTGGGTGGCGGAGCTATGCAGAACTTCTCAATATTTGCTTTAGGTGTTATGCCTTATATTACAGCATCAATTATAATGCAACTTTTACAAATGGATATTATTCCTTATTTTTCAGATTTAGCTAAACAAGGTCAAACAGGTAGAAATAAGATTAATCAAATTACTCGTGTTTTAGGTATTGTACTTGCTTTTATTCAAGGTTATATGTTTTCATTTGCATTTATTCAAAATGGAACTGTAACTCAATATATGGAAGCAGCTTTAGTAATGACAGCTGGTACTTCACTTTTACTTTGGATTGGTGATCAAATTACCAAGAAAGGTTTAGGTAATGGTACTTCTATGATTATTATGGCTGGTATTTTAGCTAGTACACCTTATATGTTTAGTCAAGCTTATTCTGGTTTAGTTACTGTAGATGCTGGTACAATGGGAGTAGTTAAGTTTGTTTTATTCATTATTCTTTATTTAGCTATTGTACTTGGGGTTTTATTTGTTCAGCTTGCTGAGCGAAGAATTCCAATTCAATATGCAAATAAGTCAGATAATGTATTTGCAAATAAACAAACTTATATGCCATTTAAGTTAAATTCTGCTGGTGTTGTTCCTGTTATATTTGCTTCCGCACTTATTTCAGCGCCAGCATTAATAGCTCAATTTTCTAAAAATGAAGATATGATGAAGTTTGTCAATGAATGGCTTAGTTTATCATCTGTTACAGGTTTCATCTTATTTATAATATTTATTGTTGCATTCTCATTTTTCTATACGTTTATTGTGATTAAACCTAAGGAGATGGCTGAGAATTTACAAAAATCTGGAGGATATATTCCAGGTGTTAGACCAGGAGATGAAACAATTAAATATGTTAGTAAAGTTTTAATTAGACTTACAGTTGTTGGTTCTGTTTTCTTAGCTGTGATTGCTGGACTTCCATATGTATTTAGTATGATTTCGAAATTACCAACTACTGTATCACTCGGCGGAACTGGACTTCTTATCGTTATAGGTGTTATATTAGAAATTTATAAACAATTAGAAAGTAGTTTAATTAGCCGTAGTTATAAACGCCGGAGAATGTATTAATGAATATTACGTTCATTTCAGCTCCGGCTGCCGGTAAAGGCTTAATTTCATCAATGCTTAATGAAAAATATGGTTTTCCACATGTTTCAATTGGAGATTTACTTAGAAGCGTTGATGATGAAAATGTAAGAAAACAATTAGAAAATGGAGAATTTGTAGATAACAATTTAATAGCTAAATTACTTAAGGAAAGACTTTATAGGCCTGATTGTAAAGAGGGCTTTATCTTAGATGGATTTCCTAGAAATATGTCGCAAATTTCAATTTATGAAGATATTTGTGAACATGTTAACGATAAAAAAAATATTATAATTGTTTTAGATATACCTAGGGAAATTGGTGAAAAAAGAATTACCGGCCGTAGGGTATGTTTAAATTGTGGTTATGTTTTTAATGAGTATTTTGATAAACCTAAAGTATCTGGTATTTGTGATCATTGTGGTCATGAACTTATTCATAGGTCTGATGATAATATAGATACTTATGATAGAAGATATGATACTTATTTGAAAGAAACCAAACAAGTTATTGATTATTTTGAAACTAAGGGTAATGTTTATCATGTGGATGGTTCAAAATCTAGTGATGATACTTTTAGTGATATAGAAAAAATAATAGGAGGCTATGATGATTAGCATTAAATCTGAAAGAGAAATTGAACTCTTACGTATAGCAGGTGAAATTACAGGTAGTACTCATAATTATTTAAAACCTTATATTAAACCTGGGATTACGACTAAAAGATTAAATGATTTAGCCGAAGAATATATTAAAAGTAGAGGTGCAACCCCATCGTTTAAGGGTTATGATGGTTTTCCAGCAGCGATATGTATCTCGATTAATGATGAAGTTGTTCATGGTATTCCTGGTAACAGGAAATTAAAAGAAGGAGATATTGTTTCTCTTGATATTGGAGCTTGTTATAAAGGTTATCATGGTGATTCAGCTTGGACGTATCCAGTTGGAAAGATAGATGATGAAAAGAAATATTTACTTGAGCACACTGAAAAAGCTTTATATAAGGGATTGGAAGCTATTCATGATGGATGTCATGTTGGTGATATCGGATATGCGGTAAGTAAATATGCGGAAGAACATAACCTCGCTGTGGTTCGAGAACTTGTTGGTCACGGTGTTGGTAATGATGTTCATGAAGATCCAGATGTTCCAAATTATGGAGCTAGACATACTGGTCCTGTTTTAAAGGAAGGTATGGTTATAGCTGTTGAACCAATGCTTAATTTGGGTACTAGAAAAATTTATATTTTGGATGATGATTGGACTATTATTACTGCCGATGGTAAACCATCCGCACATTTTGAACACACAGTATTAGTTACGAAGAAAGGGCACGAAATTTTAACCAGGAGGTGATAAGATGGCTAAAGAAGATGTCATTGAAGTAGAAGGCTTAGTAGAGGAAATCTTGCCAGGTGGCGGATTTAAGGTCAAACTAGAAAACAATCACGTTATTAAGGCCCACATTTCTGGTAAAATGCGACTACACCGCATTCGTATTTTACTAGGTGACAAAGTGAAAGTAGAATTATCACCTTATGATTTAACATGTGGGCGAATAACCTATAGAGTAACAAAGTAGGAGGAATAGATATGAAAGTAAAACCATCAGTAAAAAAAATGTGTGATAAGTGTAAAATTATCAGACGTAATGGAAAAGTAATGGTAATTTGTGATAATCCAAAACACAAACAAAGACAAGGTAAATAGGAGGTGTTTTTATGGCACGTATTAAAGGTGTAGATATACCAAATAACAAAAGAATTGAAATCGCTCTTACTTATATTTATGGTATCGGAAGAAGTTTATCTAATCAAATTTTAAAAGATGCAAATGTTGATATTAATAAAAAAGCAGGAAGTTTAGATAATGATGAACTTTGACGTATTCGTGATGAAGTTAATAAATATTTAACTGAAGGTGATTTACGTCGTGAAGTAAACATGAATATTAAGACTAAGATGGAAATCAATTCTTATCAAGGTACTCGTCATAAAAAAGGCTTACCAGTTAGAGGACAAAGAACTAGTAGAAATGCTAGAACTCGTAAAGGTAAACCTAAAACAATAGCAAATAAGAAGAAATAACTTTAAAAGGAGGATATTATGGCTTATAAAGCAAGAAAACGTAAAGTTAAAAAGAATGTCCCAGAAGGTAGAGCCTTTATTCATTCAACTTTTAATAATACAATCGTTACTCTTACTGACAAAGAAGGAAATGCGATTAGTTGGGCCTCAGCTGGTACTGTAGGTTTTAAAGGTAGTAAAAAATCAACACCATTTGCAGCTGGTATGGCTGCAGAAGCTGCTGGTAAGGCTGCTGCTGAAATGGGTATGAAAAAAGTTGAAGTATATGCGAAAGGTTTAGGTTCTGGAAGAGAAACAGCAATTCGTTCATTACAAACAGCTGGTTTAGAGATTACTTCAATTTCAGATGTCACACCTATGCCACATAACGGATGTCGTCCACCAAAACGACCTCGTGGATAAGAAAGGAGACCTTTATGAATTTTGAAAAACCAGATTATAAAATAACTGATTATGTAGAAAGTAATAATTATGGTAAGTTTGAACTAGAACCTTTGGAAAGAGGTTTTGGTATGACTATTGGTAATGCTCTTCGTAGAGTAATGCTTTCATCAATGCCAGGAAGTGCTATTGTGGCAGTTAAAATTGATGGGGTTATGCATGAATTTCAAACTATTGAGGGTGTTATTGAAGATGTTACAGCTATTATTTTAAATTTAAAAGGTATAGCTATTAGAAATCATTCTGATGAGGTTAAAACAGCTCATTTATCTGTTCATGAAGAAAGAACAGTTACTGCTGGAGATATTATTTGTGATAGTGATGTTGAAATAATTAACAAAGATCAAGTTATTGCAACTTTAGCTAAAGGTGGAAAACTTGATATGGAGTTTATTATTGCTAATGGTCGTGGTGCAGATTTATCTTCAGTTAACAAGAAATATATTACTGATTCTAGTTTAGGATATATTCCAATTGATGCTTTATATTCACCAATTGAAAGAGTTAATTTTGAGATTGATAAAGCTCGTGTTGGTCAAGATGCTTCTTATGATAAATTAATTATGGAAGTTGAAACTAATGGATCACTTAGACCAGAAGAGGCTATGGCACTTGCTGCTAAAATTTTGATTGAACACTTGAATATCATCACTAATTTAAGTGAGATTGCTGATATTACTGGTATTATGAATGCTAAACAAGAAGATAGTAAGCAAAAGAAATTAGAAACTTCTATCGATGATTTAGACTTTTCTGTTAGAGCTTATAACTGTTTAAAGAGAGCAAATATTAATACTTTGGGTGATTTAACTGAGAAATCAGAATTAGAAATGATGAAAATTCGTAATTTAGGTAAGAAATCTTTAAAAGAAGTTATGGATAAAATTAAAGATATGGGACTTAAATTCCGTGATGAAGATTAGTTAGGAGGTAATTATGGCTTATAGAAAATTAGGACGCGATAACAAACATAGAAGAAGTATGCTAGCTAATTTAACTAAAGATGTTATTAACAATGAAAGAGTTGTTACTACTGAAACAAGAGCTAAAGAAGTTCGTAAGTTTGTCGATAAGATGATTACTTATGGTAAAGATGGATCTTTAGTTGCAAGAAGAAAAGCTTTAGCGTTCTTACACAACGATAAAGATACTGTTAAAAAAGTATTTGACGATTTAGCTCATCGTTATGCGAAAAGAAATGGTGGATATACTAGAATTTCTAAAATTGACGAAAGAAGAGGAGACGACGCTTTAATGGTTGTTTTATCTTTAGTAGAAGAGGATGCTAAATAAGCATTCTTTTTTTGACTTTATGTAATTTTAATGATATAAATATAATGGTGGTATTATGACAGAAGAAGAAATTAAGGCTTATGTTAATAGGATTGAAAATACTCCTTTAGAAAAAGTAAGAGAAGTGCTTCCTAGCTTTAATCTTTATAATGTTGATCTTGTTATGAGTAAAATTTGTGAAGTTTTGGCGGAAAACGTTAATATTTTAAGAAGATTAAATAATGAAAATGATAAAAATGAATTAAAAGATGATATTTTAGAGTTACTTAAGAAATATTATATTTGTGTTAATTATTTAGATGTTCAATCTGAACGTATCCATAATAGTAATGGACATAAAGTTGTATTTGCAAAAACTCCTGCTGGTAATCCATATTTTAAGATTGATTTAAATAATGTTCCTATAGAAGTTTATGGTGAAGTAAAAAGCACTCTAAATGGTATTTTAAATGGTATTGATATGAGTGATAATACTAAATTTAAATATTATTCTGGTTCTGATTATTCTCAAAAGATTTTAGAATTTAAAGGATTTCAGGTAAGAATATTTACAACTAAACTTAAAGGAAATATTCTTTGTGTTATAGGTTTGGATATTAAGAAATCTGATTGTGATAAAAAAATCAATAGTAATTTAAGGAAAAGGTTATCTACAGCTAGAAAACATATTGAAAGTCTTAGAAAAGCAATGAATGATCCTACTCAAAAACAAGAATTACTTTTGGATAGTGAGATTATTTTAAATGATATAATGAATATTTTAAATAAAGGTGTTGTTGAGGACGTTGAGATGTTGTTTCCATCCGATGAAGAGTTAGAATCTTTAGTTCCTTATAATGAAATAAGTTTGAATAATGAAGAAAATAATTTGTCTGAAAATTTATCTCGGAAACCATTGGATTTTGAAATTTTAAGTAATGAGATGGTGGAAAGTGTAGAGAAAAAATCTTTAACTGATAATACTACATTGTCAGAAGGTTCTATTACAAGTGTTTTGGATTCTCCAATAATACCTAGTACTTCTAAAAAAGTTAAGAGAAGGGGAAGAGGTCTGGGTAAGAAAACTATTGCAAGAAATCAAATTATGGTTTCACTTAAAGGGTTAAATTTAGAAGAACTTATGAAAATACAAAATTTTATTACTAAATTAAAAATGAATAAAGATTTAAATGAAACTATTGGGAATATTTATGAGGGATTTTATAATATGTCCGATGAACAAATTCGTGAATTTGAAAATAGTATAAAATATTTTAAATATGATGATGTTGGAAGAAGTAAATAAAAAATTGTTATCTATTTGATAGCAATTTTTTTAATATTTTGTTATTTTCTTCTTCTGCCCATCTTTCTTGATTGTTCTGGTGATTTTTATGATATTCTTTCATTAGCCTTTCATTTTTTAATTCTTCATACATTTCATGTGGAATATAGTTTTCTATTTCATCACCCCATATTATATATAATAATTCTAAAAAGTTATTGTTATATTTTTCTGTTGTTGGCAAACAGTTGATGGTTTTTATATCTGTAAGTATGTTATGTAATATTGTTAATTCATCTTCTAAAGATATATTTGGTTTATATTTTGGCTTTTTCATATGTTTATTTTTAAATATTATTTCTCTATGTTTTAATTGTTCATATATTTTGGGTGAAATATATGGTTTTATTTTGTCATTTAAAATAATGTAAAATAGTTCTAAAAAATCTATGTCATTTTGATATTCTATAGGTAGACGGGTTAGTATTTGGGGGTTTTCTAATATTTGATTAAATATAGATATTTCATTTTCATAATTTTCATTCATATAAATTTGTCCTTTCATTAAAAATATATTAAAATATTTTATATATCGCAAATTTTTAGACTAAATGCAGGTTTATGAAGAACCATTTAATTTACAAGACTTATTGCTGCTTTGGGATGTAA
>CALVRC010000016.1 GCA_944358445.1 uncultured Bacilli bacterium | reverse complement strand
ACCTCTTTTCTGTTTAGCGACAATTATTGTATCAGAGGTTTTCGTTTTTGTATATCCGAAACTATTTTACACTATCACAAAAAAAATAGTGTTGTCAAAATATAAAGAGTAGTGTAAAATTACTAAAAAAGGTGGTATGTTTTATGTTTAGAGTCTTTTATATATTCATTATATATGCAATTATGGGTTGGCTTATGGAAGTAGCAATCGTATCAGTAAAAAAAAGAAAAATAACAGCAAGAGGCTTCCTTATTGGTCCATGGTGTCCAATCTATGGTTTTGGTGCTTTGTTTATAACCTTTCTTTTAAAAAAATATTATGAAGATCCAATAGTCTTATTCATCATGTCATTTTTACTAGGAACAATACTAGAATATATAACTAGTTACCTAATGGAAAAACTATTTCATGCTAGATGGTGGGATTATAGTGACCATAGATTTCATATAAATGGTAGAGTAAGCCTAACAACATCTTTAGGTTTTGGTGCCTTAGGTCTTATTTTAGTTTATTTTTTCAACCCGTTTTTTCTAAAAATTATTAAAAATATTCCAACCATAATATTTAATATTATTATGATCATTGTTTTTGTAATTTTCATAGTTGATATAGTTACCTCATATGTAATCATATCTAATCTTAAGAAAGAAGGATACTCGAATATCAAAGATATCACTGAAAAAGCGAATGAAGAAGTAAAAAGAGTTCTTAGAAACAAATCAATATTTAATCGAAGATTACTTAATGCCTTTCCACACTTAAAATTTATCATTAAAGATAAAAAGAACTAGTATAAAATTTATTTACACAAAACACATAAAGGTGTTATAATTAGATAAAATAGGAGGGGCATATATGATAAAAAAAAGAAAACAATTAGATTTCACATCATTTCCAAACGTAATAAAAGCTATGATTGAAGATAGTGCAGATGCCGCAACAGTTATCGATAAACTGATAGAATTAAAAGGTGAAAATACTAGTCTAGCAACTTTAATTTTGCTAGATGATATGAATATTAGAGGAACTCAAATATATAGTCTCTATAAATTATGTGAAGAAGATATAAGAGGTTTTTATAGTGCTGTAATAAATATGACCAAAGAAGGAATTGATATATTAAACCAAACTTCCGCACCATTATCCGCTTATAAAGCTGTCTTTGCTGGAACTGCTGAAGATAGAGATAAACATCCAGAAAAATACATTATGACAGCTTTAGAAAGAGAAAAATATACTTATAAAAAATCTACATATAATGAAAAAAAAGAAGAAAATACTGTGGAAAAAGATTTATATCCAACAATTAAAATCCAAGATGCCTTAAAAGTAATTTCTAAAAATGGTTTCATATGTGGCTATAAAAAAGAATATATAAATAACCATGAAAAAGAAACATACCGAATTTTTTATAATGAAAGAGGAGATATCCTTCAAACAATATCACAAGAAAACAAAGATATATTCTTATGGGAAGATTCCAAATTAAATGTTATGGATACAAAAAACGGAATAAATTATATTTCTTATGTAATTGAATTAAAAGATCATCCATTTCAAACATATAATGAATTATTAAATAATGCAGATAGTGCAGAAAATTTTGTAAAAACAGTTCAACTTCCAACCATTAAAACAGTAGAAGGAATAAAATATAAACATAAAAATCCAACATATAGTTCATCTGTTACATCTACAATATATGACTTATTAACATTTGAAACAACATATCAAGAACTAGATAACGGACTTAAAAAAATTTTTGCACCTTTATTAGAGATAGCTAGTGATTTAGCTTATGATGAAATAATCAATCATTTAAATGCAGATGACGGAATTGAAATAGCCACAAACCTTCAAAATATATTAGGTTATAGCCTAAGTAAAACAAAATTATTAAAAGCCAAAGATAGGTTCTGTGAAGCCCATGGACATAAAACAAATACTGAGAAAAAAAGATTTGTTAGTAAGTTAATGTCAGATGACCCATATACTAAAGATATGAATCATAGAATAATTAATGTTTTAAAACATGATATAGAAAAAGTAACCTCAGATTAGAGATTACTTTTTTTTGCTGTTTACATTTAATAAATAATCAGTTGAAACCTTTAATAATATAGTTAGTTCAACAATATACTGGGTAGAAGGAACCAAAATACCAAGTTCCCAAGCATTAACAAGCCTAGCCCAAAGTTAAATATAACAGCCCATAGAATGTATAAATAGTAGTGGCACTGATAATAGTTATACTTCCCCAAGACCTGTAATATATTTAAAAGTAGATTTAATTATAACTGGTAATGGAACTAAAGATAATCCCCGAATACTAAAAAACACTTCAAACTACTCTGAAGTGTTTTCTATATAATAAGCATAATACTCTTCCAAAGTAATATCATCTTCATAAATTATTTTAGCCGCATCCACCCCAACATATCTATAATGCCAAGGTTCATACTTATAACCAGTAATATCTTCTTTACCTTTTGGAAATCTTAAAATAAATCCATATTTATAAGCATTATCACGAAGCCATATAGCTTCATCAGTTCCATCAAAAGAATCACTTATATTATTTAAATCAGAACATAAACCACTTTGATGCTCAGAATATCCAGGCCTAGCCGAATATTTATCAGCTGCAGCCTTACCATCCCTTTTAATATATCTATCATATAAATTAACTTGATAATCATAACTTCTAAAAGCAGACATATTATAAAGAATAATATTATCTAACTTAGCCGCATCAACCATCTTCATAAAAGCATCAGCAGCCTCTTTCCTCATCTTACTATTAGCGCCCTTATTATATTGACCACCTAAAGTAACCAAATCAGAAGGAGTATAATCTTCTTTTAAATGATAAAACTTATTAACTAAAACTAAATTGTTATTATTCAAATTACTATCATAACTATTACTATAAAATCCCAAATCAGCCTTAGAATTAACCATAGCAATGATCTTTTTACTATCTACATTATGACTATTACCATAATCCAAATAACGAGCAACATTGTCATTAATATAATATTTTTCCTTAACCAAACTAGCAAGTAAACTAGATGCCGGATAATTCATTAAATCATAACCAGAATTAATAATCGTAATAATATCATTTATATTAGATTTCTTATTTTTCATATAGTATTCTATATAATTACTAAAATTATCTTCATTATAATCAGAAGAGTTTAAAATATCGATTAAACTCTTATCGTAACCAGTTTCTAAAACAAAATCATAATCATCCTTAGAAACCTTATCTAAAATAGTCGCAATTTCATCATCAGAATATCCTTTATTTTTAAACCTTTCTTCATAACTTAAATCATTATTATCAGTTTTATTTTCGTCTTTAAAAAATAAAAAGAAAAAGAGTGAAAAAAGTAAAAGACATAATAAAACCCCTATAATTATAAAAATCTTTTTTTTCATACTATCACCCTTAATCATCTAAATAATAAGCATAATATTCATCGTAAGTTAAACCACTATCATACACTTTTTTAGCAAGTTCATTACCTAAATACCTATAATGCCATGCCTCATAGCTATATCCAGTAATATCCTCTTTACCTTCAGGATATCTCAAGATAAATCCATATTTATATGAGTTTTCACTAAGCCATTTATAAGTTTCTGTTTCTGCAAAATTACTCATATTTGCTCCTGGAGAAAATATATCTAAAGAAAGACCTGTCTGATGTTCAGAAAAATCTGGCCGAGCAGCATATTTATCCGCATACTCCTTGCCACGGTTATCTTCATAATCATCATAAATTTCTTTTTGTTCTTCATAAGACCTATAAGAAGAATTAACAATCAAAGTGTAACCATCTTCCTTAGCCGCTTCACTCATCTCTTTAAAAGCCGCATAAACATCGTTTCTAATTCTATTATTTGGATAAGCATACCAATTACTCATTTCAACTATATCATCTGGAGCGTATTTTTCTGGTAAAGAAGTATATTTATTAACTAAAATTGCATATCCTTTATCCATATCGGTTTTTTTAGTATGTGTATAAGGTTCGTTATTTGCTCCAACATTAACCAAAGAAACTACCTTACTATAATCTACCTTTTTATCACCATATTCATCATTAATATATTTAATATAATTATCATAATTTTTCCACATAAAATATTTTTCTTTCATAAGTGGAATAAAATCATCTTCATATTTATGTTCTATTGCATAAGTTATATACTTATCATCAAACTTCAAAATCTCTTTAATCTCATTTTCATCATATCCAGCCTTACCAAGCTTATATTCATCACTTGTATAATGCTTATATAAGTTTATGCCTACAATTACTAAAATAATAATTAAAACAATTACAACTAGTACAATAATAGGGCCTTTTTTAATTCTTCTTTTTTTCGTATAATACATATCATCACCTTTATTCACATTATACCATCTTTCATTAAATTATACTATTAATAAAAACTTAATTTTTTCTTTACATATTGTCATAAATTGTGAGTCTTTGGAGAATATAACCATTTGCTATACACAAAGGTAATATTTAGGTAAAATAAGATAATAAGTAAAAAAAGTAAATACAAGCAAAATGTAAATTTACATTTTATTTACATAATGATCAAATTTTAACATTTAACTATACAAAAGAAAAAATAAATGGTATAATTTTTATGTACATTAATAGAGGGTGGTTATATTGAAATATTTAGGCTTAGATTTAGGAACTCGCACCATTGGAGTTTCCATATCTGATAATACTAAAACTATTGCAACCACGTATGACACCATTCATTTCGAAGAAGAAGATTATAATGAAGCCATCAGTAAACTATCAACTATTATTGAAAAAGAGCCTATTGAAAAAATAATTTTAGGTTTACCTAAAAATATGAATGGAACAATAGGTCCCAGGGCTTTAGTTACTTTAGAGTTTAAAAAAAAATTAGAAGAAACCTTCAAAATTCCTGTGGAAATGCAAGATGAAAGGTTGTCAACAAAAGAAGCCAGTGGTTATATGATAAAAGCAGACATGTCTAGAAAAAAAAGAAAGAAAAAAATAGATAGCTTAGCTGCTAATATCATTTTACAAACATATTTGGATAAAAGAAAGGAATGAAAAAATATGCAAGAAAATGAAACAGTAAAATTTAAAGCAATCGATGAAGAAGGAAGACAATTAGATTGTGAGGCATTATTCTTATTTGAATCACCAGAAACAAAGAAAAATTACATTGTTTATACTGATCATTCAATTGATAATGAAGGAAATACCAAAGTATATGCATCAATTTATGATCCAAAAGATTTGAAATCTGATGAAGATAATGAATTTGCTGCTTTACCATTAAAACCAATTGAAACAGAAAAAGAATGGAAAATAATTGAAACAATCTTAAATGAAATGCAATCACAAATCGAATCTGCTAGCAATACTCCTGAAACAAACGGAGCTGAATAAGCTGAGTAGGTTTTTACCTTGAAAAAAGTTCGTAAATTTAAATTGGGTAAATTCTTACTCTTTTTATTGCTCTTTATTATAGTTTTACTGCTAATTGTATTAGGTGTATATAAATATCAAACAAGCGCAGTTAGTTCAAATACAGATCCTAAAACAATTACTATTGCTGAAGGAGATAATTATTTTTCAATTGCTAGTAAATTAAAAGAACAAAATTTAATACGTTCTGAAACATTTTATAAGATCTATTTAAAATTTGCCCAGCCAGATTCGTTAGTTACTGGAGACTATGAACTAAATGAAGCTATGAGTGTCCCTGAAATTATAAAAGTTTTAGGCGATAAAAACAGTAAAAAAGATAGTACTATTAAATTAACCTTTAGAGAAGGATTAAACCTTACTCAAATGGCAAAAATTGTCGAAGAAAAAACAGATATTAAAGCGGAGGAATTTATAAATAAATTAGCTGATAAAACATATCTTGAATCATTAAAACAAGATTATTGGTTTATAACTGATGAAATATATAATAGTGAAATATATTACCCACTAGAAGGATATTTATATCCAGATACTTATCACTTTGAACCAGCTGAAATAGATGTTGATACAATTGTCAGAAAAATATTAGATAATACAGAATCAAAATTAGAAGAATACAAAGAAACATTACAAAATAGTGAATATAGTGTTCATCAAATCCTAACACTTGCTTCAATCGTTGAATTAGAAGCTGTCTCAGATACCGATAGAGCAATGGTTGCTGGAGTTTTCTATAATAGATTAAACGATAATTGGTCATTAGGAAGCGACGTTACAACATACTATGCAGAAAAAAAAACAATGACAGAAAGACTAACACAAAGTGATTTAACTGCATGTAATGGTTATAATACAAGATGTACCTCTATGACTGGTCTTCCAGTAGGCCCAATAGATAATCCAAGTATCAGTTCCATCAAAGCCGCCTTAGAACCTACAGAAAATGATTACTATTACTTTGTTGCTGACACAAATAAAGAGGTATATTTTACAAAAAATGCAACTGAACATGATAGAATCATCGCAAAACTAAAGGATGAAGGAAAATGGGCAGCATAGAAGAACTAGAAAAATATGCTTTAGAAAATAATGTCCCAATTATTCAAAAAGATGGTCTAAATTTTTTAATAAAATATATTAAAGAAAACAACACCAAAAACATTTTAGAAGTAGGAACCGCCATAGGGTACTCTGCAATAAATATGGCACTAGTTAATCAAAACATCAAAATAACATCCATCGAAAGAAATAAAGAAATGTATAACCTAGCTTGTACAAACGTAAGAAACTTTAACTTAGAAAATAGAATCAACCTAATATTTGGTGATGCCCTAGAAACAGAAATAGAAGGAACTTATGATTTAATATTTATTGACGCTGCAAAAGCTCAATACATTAAATTCTTTGAAAAATACAAAATTAACTTAGCTAAAAATGGTGCTATTATAACAGATAATTTAAACTTTCATGGTCTAACAAAACAACCAGAAACCATACATAGTAAAAATTTAAGAGCTTTAGTAAAAAAAATAAATAATTATAAAGATTTTTTGAAAGAAAACAAAGAATTTAATACTAAATTTTATGAAATTGGTGATGGAATTGCTGTTAGTAAAATGGATTAATTTCCATTTTTTCTAAAAAAAGAAAATTAAAAACTTTACTATGAGTTTTTAATTTTTTGTCTAAAAAAGTCCCTCATATGATATAATGATAATAGAAGAAAAGGGGTATGAATTATGCATGAAAGTGTTGACATAAAAAAAATAAAAACCAAAACTAGAAAAAGTTTAAGTGGTAAATATACAGATATAGTAATTGCTATTTTAATATATATAATATTTGCTGGAATGTGTTATGGAACAGCCGCTTTCATCAAAGAGCCACCAATGGCAATCTTTTTAGGACTAATAATTACAAGCTTATTTTATATGGGTTTAATTCAAATGTTTGTAAAATTAGCTCGTGATAAAAAAGTTAAATATAGTGAATTATTCCAAAGAACAGACGCTTTCTTTAGATGTGCTGCTATTACAATTGTTTTTTTAGCAATCAATACATTATTTGCTTTATTAGAATATACTGCAGTTAATTCATTGATTATATTCATTTCATATCAAGCAGATCTAAATATCGCACTTTCTTCATTTATGATTGTAATTGGAATTATATTGAGTGTAGCAATTGCAATTTTCTGGATAGTATTAATATTAAGTCTTTCACAAAGCTATTTTATATTATACGATCATGAAAGTATGCCATTAGGAGATATTTTTAGAACAAGTATGGATATGATGGATGGTCATAAATTAGATTACATTTTACTTGCTTTAAGTTTCGTTGGATGGATGTTTTTAGGACTATTCACTTTAGGAATATTATATCTATGGTTAATTCCATATATAGGAGTTAGTATGGCTAATTTCTATGAAAAAATCAAAAATGATGTTAAAATAATTGATGAATAAAGTCATTACAAGTGACTTTTTCTTTAAAAAAAATATAAAGGTGGAAAAAAACACCTTTTTCTGATATAATCTTTTATTGATTGGAGGCATAATATGAGTAAAGTTGCAGCTATAATTAATAATATAGATGAGGCTAAAAATATACAAAACTATATTGATGCCTATCTTGTACCACTAAAAGATTTAAGTATTAATTACATTCACACCTTTATACTAGAAGAAATAATAGAAATAAAAAAACTAAATAAGGAAATATTTGTAATTATAAATAAAAACATTCATAATAATGAATTAAATAATTTAGAAAAAACTTTAAAAGAAATAGAAAAACTAAACATTAATGGAATCATTTTCTATGACATCGCCCTAGTTAACTTAAAACAAAAGTTAAATTTAAAAACCCCGTTAGTATGGAACCAAGAACATTTAACTACCAATTATGGAACAGTAAATTATTGGTATAACAAAGGGATAGAATATGCTTATTTATCATCAGAACTTACTAAAAGAGAAATAGATGAAATAAAAAATAATACAAAAGCTAAATTATTCGTTAATGTCTTTGGTTATATTCCGATGTTTACATCTAGAAGACATTTAGTAAAAAATTATTTAGACACATTTAATTTAAAAAGTAAAAATCAAAATTCCATTAGAAAAGAAGGAAAAACATATCCTATCAGTGATACTGATTTAGGTACAACTGTTTACTCTAATTATATTTTAAACGCTACATCAGTAGATTTAAAAAATATAGATTATCTAGTTTTTAACAGTAATTTTATTGATGAAAAAGACTTTAAAGAAGTTTTAAAAAAACATAAAGACAAAAAGGAAAACAAATTCCCTATAGAAACAGGATTTCTGTATAGTGAAACAATATATAAGGTGAAATAAATATGAAAAAACCAGAATTACTCGCTCCAGCAGGAGATTTAGAAAGATTAAAAATAGCTTTATTATATGGTGCCGATGCTGTTTATATTGGTGGTGCCTTTAATTTAAGAGCAAACGCAGATAATTTTAAATTAGAAGAAATAAAAGAAGGCGTAGATTATGCCCATAAGCTAAACAAAAAAGTTTATGTAACAGTTAATATTGCCATGCATAATAAAGAATATGAAAAAGTAAAAGATTACTTATTGAAACTAGATGAAATAGATGTTGATGCAATTATAGTTAGTGACCCAGCCATCATCGAACTAACAAAAAACACAAATTTAGAAATACATCTCTCAACCCAAGCTTCAACATTAAATAAAGAAGCTATAGAGTTTTGGAAAAAAGAAGGTGTAACGAGAATAGTTTTAGCTAGAGAATGCAGTAAAGAAGATATTGTTGATATAAAAAATAATATCAATATAGAATTAGAAGTATTTATCCATGGGGCCATGTGTGCATCTTATAGTGGTAGATGTGTTTTATCAAACTTCTTAACAAATAGGGACTCAAATAGAGGAGGATGTAGCCAAATATGTCGTTGGGACTTTGATTTATATGATGAAAATAAGCATTTAGAAGGAGAAAAACCTTTTACTTTTTGTACCAAAGATTTATCAATGGCAAATCATATCCCAGAATTAATTAATATGGAAGTAGATAGTTTAAAAATAGAAGGACGTATGCGCTCAATTTATTATATCGCAACAGTTGTCAAAATATATAGAAAATTAATTGATGATTATTGTCACAATTCTAAAAATTATGAATATAATTTAACATATGAACGTATATTAAGAAGAGTAGCAAACCGTGACTCCATCACCCAATTCTTTGATGGAAACTTTGGAAAAGATGTTCAATACTATAATGGAAGACAAGAGATAACTAATCAAGATTTCCTAGGTATAGTATTAGAATATGATGAAAAAACGAAACTTGCTAAACTTGAACAAAGAAATTACTTTAAAAAAGGTGATAAAGTAGAAATATTTGGACCAGACAAGGATTTTAAATTTACTATAGATAAAATATATGATGAAGATAAAAATCCTATAGAAATAGTCAGACATCCTAAACAAATAATTTACTTAAAAGTACCTAAAAAAGTAAGTGTAAATGACATGATGAAAATATGTTGACAAAGCATAAAATATGTAGTAATATTTTATGGAGTAAATAGAAAACTGAGGTGAAAAACAATGACAAATACAGATGAAGTTTATGTAACTGAACAAGGTTTGGAAGACATGAAAAAAGAATTAGAATATTTAAAGATGGAAAAGAGACCAGCAGTTATTGAAGCTTTAAAAGAAGCCAGAGCCTTAGGCGATTTAAGTGAAAATGCCGAATACGATGCAGCTAGAAATGAACAGTCAGAAACAGAAAATCGTATAGCCATTTTAGAAAAACAAATTGAAAAAGCAATCGTTATAAAAAACGTTCAAACCGATAAAGTTTCAGTTGGTAACACTGTTGAATTAGAATATGTTGGTGATGATGATACTGATACATACACTATTGTTGGTGTTAAAGAAGCAGATCCATTTGCTAACAAAATTTCTAATGAATCACCAATTGCTAAAGCAATAATGGGCGCTAAAGTTGGCGATATTGCTACTGTTGCCAGCCCAAATGGTGAATATCAAGTTAAAGTTGTAGCTATAAGTTAAGGACTATTATGTCCTTTTTTCATATATAATGAAAGTGCATTTTTAAGTGATGAACAAATGTTTATTAAATCATATTTAAATATTCACAAAACTAATTTTTCTTGACTTCTGATTATATTCCATTTACAATAGAATTAGGGATGAAAATCCCGTATGGAGGTTAAATATGAATAATATTGTGTTCTCCATATTGCTGATCTTAATTGGTCTTTTTGTTGGTATTATCCTTATGATAATCTTAAATTCTATTAAATTAATGAACGCTTCAAAAAAAGTTCAAAGCTTAATCGATAATGCAAAAAAAGAAGCAGATAAATTAAAAAGAGATAGTATTTTAGAAGCAAAAGAAGAAAATCATAGATTAAAAGTTGAATTAGAAAAAGAAACAAAAGAAAAAAAACAAGAAATTAAAGACTCCGAAGAACGTCTTTTGGCCCGTGAGGAAAGTATGGATCGCCGCGATCAGACTTTGCAAAACCGTGAGCAAATGCTAGAAGACAAAGAAAACAATTTAGTACTTATGCAAAAAGATATTCAAGAAAAGCAAATGGAGTTAGAAGAAACAAAAAATGAACAAATCAAATTATTAGAAAAAATTGCGGGTTATACAAAAAAAGAAGCACGTGAGCTAATAATGAAAAAGGTCGAAGATATGATGAATTTAGAAATAACTTCATATATTAAAGACCGTGAAGCTGAAGCTAAACTTCAAGCTGATAAAAGTTCTAAAGAAATGTTAGTTAGTACAATGCAAAGATATGCTGCTGATATTGCTGGAGAACAAACCGTTACAGTTGTTAATTTACCAAACGATGACATGAAAGGAAGAATCATTGGTAGAGAAGGAAGGAATATTCGAACAATTGAAGCTGTAACAGGTGTTGATTTAATTATAGATGACACACCTGAAGCTATAGTTTTATCAAGTTTTGACCCTTATCGTAGGGAAATTGCTAGACTAACACTAGAAACATTAATTAAAGATGGAAGAATCCATCCAAGCCGCATTGAAGAAGTGTATGATAAAACAGTTAAAGAAATGAAAGCCGAATTGATTGAAATAGGTAATAACGCTTTATTTGAACTAGGTATAACTAAAATGGAACCCGAGTTAGTTGAAACTATTGGTAAATTACAGTTTAGAACTAGTTATGGTCAAAATGCCTTAAAACATTCATTAGAAGTTGCCCATTTATCAGGAATTTTGGCTGGTGAATTAGGCGAAAATATTACCTTAGCTAAAAGGGCTGGACTACTTCATGACATTGGAAAAGCCATTGACCACGAAGTTGAAGGAAGCCATGTAGAACTAGGTGCTAATTTAGCTAAAAAATATGGTGAAAATGAAATTGTTATTAACGCAATTGAATCACACCACGGAGATACAGAATCCACAAGTATTATTAGTACAATAGTTGCCATTGCTGATACCGTTTCTGCATCAAGACCTGGAGCACGTAATGATTCATTAGAAAATTATATTAAAAGATTAACTGAACTTGAACAAATAGGAAATGAAATAGAAGGTGTTGAAAAAACATTTGCAGTTCAAGCTGGTAGAGAACTTAGAGTTATTGTTAAACCAGAAGATGTTGATGATTTAGAAAGTCATAAAATAGCTAGAACAATTAAAAATAAAATTGAAGAAAACTTACAATATCCAGGTACAATAAAAGTAGTGGTTATAAGAGAAACCAGAGTAACTGAAGAAGCCAAATAAGGCTTTTTTTCTTTACACTTTTTGCAAATTTTGAAAATCTTTGGAGAATGTGGCATTTAAATCAGAAAAATAACCTATAAATAAAAATAAAAAAAGAGAAAACCAATAAAAATATTAGTTAAACTCTCTTACTTTACATTTTCTGCAAAATATAGGAATTTATGAAGAAAATTACTTATATAGTAGGATTTTCCCCAGAAGTGATATTACTTCCAGATTTAAGGCCTACATAAAGCACAATCAAAGCAGCAATAAAATTAAGTACACTCGCATCAATTTGTAAATTCGCAAATTCATCTTCTAAATCATACTTTTCCTTAACCTTTTTATCTCTAATATTAATATAAATAAAGATAGCTGCCACAATAAACATAATTGTCCTATTTAAAATTAAAATTTCTGAACTTTCTATCTCAGTATAAATTGGCTCCTTATCTTCAAGACCAAGTAAAAAATTATAAGATAAAGAAATAGATATAATTGTTGTAAAAAGTAATATAAAAGACAGCAAAATTTGAGCTTTAATAAGGTCGGCTTCTTCTAAGTTATAATTTGTCATTCACTTTCCCTTAAATTTTTAAGCTCCAAAAGTTCACTTACTGTTACAAATTTATAACCATCACTTTTTAAATTTGTAACTATATCCTCTAAAGCATCTAAAGCATATCTGTGATTATCATGCATTAAAATAATACTTCCGCTTTTTACATTAGGTAAAACATTCTTAAGTATTTTAGTTTTACTTTTTACTTTCCAATCTAAAGAATCTACATCCCATAAAACAAATTTTAAATCAGTATAACTTTTTAAAGTATTTGTATATCCACCATAAGTAGGCCTAAATAAGGTTGGAGTAAAACCAGTTATTTTTTTTATAGCTTCCTGAGTATTATTAATTTCATCTTGAAATTCCTCCTTAGATAGTCTCGTTAGTAATTTATGATCATATGAATGATTACCAATTTCACTTCCTTCTTCAAGCATTCTTCTTAAAGTATCCTTGTAAAAATCCACCTTATTTCCAATTAAGAAAAAAGTTCCACATGCATTATATTTTTTTAAAACATTTAAAATATCATTAGTATATTTACTAGGACCATCATCAAAGGTCAAAGCAATTACTTTGTCATCTAAAGAAACATTTCTTTTTTTTATAGATAAATAAGTATCTTTTCCTTCATTTTTATCTATATCAATCAATAATTTTAAACTATCCAAAGGAATATCTAAGTATATCAATTCCTTGTGCTTGCTTTTAATTTCGGCCGGATTAAAATATAAAGTTAGATTTTCATCATCAATTGTAAAATAATCATAACTAACATTACTCAAATAATCCATATCGGCATCCTGATACTTTATTAATAACTCTTTTTTTATTTCGTAGTCTAAACCATTTAAATCCTCAACTAAATCTTCCATTGTTAAAAATTTATTGTTAGATTTATTATATGTAAAAGTTTTAATCTTATTTATAACCTTGTCAGTAACTATTTCTGTTTGTAAACTAACGTTAACTATATCACTATTTAATTCTTTATAAGTATAAGAAATATTAAGCTCTGGCACATTTGTAGACTTCATATTTTTAAAATTATGATAAGTTTGATTAACATAACTACTTATTGCATCATCTAAAACATTTATATTTGTAACAGGGTAGTTAATAGAAATTAAACCATCATCATTACTTATATAACTTTGAACTTCTTTATCACTACATCCACATAACAGAAAAATTGTAACTAATAAAATAATTATTTTCTTCATTAAACCGCCCTCGAATAAGTATATGATTTGTTCGAAAAACATATGCATAAAAAGCGAACATTCTACCTTTCATACGTAAAAAAAAGAACTTTTTAAAAAATAAAAAAATCAAAAAAACAAAAAAAGCGAAAAAACAAAAAAATGTATTTTTTACAAAAAATACATTTTTAAGTGCAAAAGCAAAAAGTGGTAAATCCCTTTAAAAAACAAGCAAAAGCATCAATCTTGTTTAAAAAATAAGGATGTATAAATAGTTAAAAAAATAAAAAACGTAAAATTTTACAAAAATAAAATTTGATAAAACTTTATAAAATAAGGAGTTTTAAAAATAACTAAAAAAAAGTTTAAAAAAAGCGAACATCTCTATTGACTATAGTCAAATGACGGTATATAATCAATTTAGAAAATATGGGAGGTACTTATGACAATTGAAGAAGAAAAATTAGATTATCTAACAGTAATTAAAAGAAGTGGTAAAAAAGTAGAATGGAATGGAACAAAAATAGCTATTGCCATAAAAAAAGCTTTTGATAGTTTAGAAAAAGACGAAGAAAATCATTATTCTGAAAAAGATGTTAATAAAGTTTATAATTCTGTTATTAAACGTATAGAAAAAGAATATAAAAATGAAGAAAAAATAAAGATAGAAGCAATTCAAGATTTAATAGAGTCTGAACTTCAAAAACAAGGTTATCCAGATGTTTATAAAGAATTTGCAGATTACCGTGAAAGAAGAAATGTCTCAAGACAAGTGTTCTTTGGTGAAAAAAAGCAACATAAATTTTTAAAAGCCTTAGAAAGTCTCGGATTAAAATCAGCTTCTGAAGTAAATGATAAAAGAGAAAATGCCAATGTTGATGGAGATACAGCCATGGGGACAATGCTTCAATATGGTTCTACAGTATCTAAAGAATTTGCTAAAGCATATTTAATGAAACCAAAATTTGCCGAAGCTCATGATAATGGTGATATTCATATTCATGATATGGATTTCTTGCCAATGGGAACAACAACCTGTTGTCAAATTGATTTAAATAAACTATTCAAAAATGGTTTTTCAACAGGCCATGGTTATTTAAGGCAACCTAAAGATATAATCAGTTATACAGCTTTAGCAGCCATAGCAATTCAAGCCAATCAAAATGACCAACACGGTGGTCAGGCAATACCAGCTTTTGATTATTATATGGCACCAGGTGTTCTAGCAACCTTTAAAAAACAGTTAAAACAATCTATTTATGATTACTTAGACTTAACAGACTTTGAATACTATATAAATATGGATAGAGTAGCTAAAGAAATAGATAAATTAAAAACAATTGATATAGATTTGAATATATTTGATTCATTTACTAAAGGTTCAAAACAATTAGAAAGATTATTTGAAAAAGCTTATGAAAAAGCTTATGAAAAAACTGATAGACAAACATATCAAGCTATGGAAGCCTTTATCCATAATTTAAATACAATGCATTCAAGAGCTGGAGCTCAAGTTCCATTCTCATCAATTAACTTTGGAACAGATACATCTCCAGAAGGAAGAATGGTTATTAAAAACTATTTACTCGCAACAGATGCCGGACTAGGAAATCATGAAACCCCAATTTTCCCAATCTCAATTTTCAAAGTTAAAGAAGGCGTAAATTATAATAAAGAAGATAAAAACTATGATTTATTCAGATTAGCTTGTGAAGTATCAGCAAAAAGATTATTTCCAAACTTCTCATTTATAGATGCACCATTTAACTTAGAATATTATGATCCAAACAACTATGAAACAGAAGTTGGATATATGGGATGTAGAACAAGGGTTTTAGCAAACGTTGTTGATCCAAATAAATCAATTACTCCAGGTAGAGGAAATTTATCATTTACATCTATTAATCTACCTAGACTAGGAATTAAACATGGTATAGTAAGTGGAGAAACTGATTTAGACGGCTTTTTTAAAGAATTAGAAGAATTAATGGACTTAGTTAAGGATCAATTACTTGAAAGATTTGAAATTCAATGTTCCAAAAGAATATATAACTTCCCATTCTTATTAGGTCAAGGAGTTTGGATTGATAGCGAAAAACTAAAAACAAACGATCGTTTAAGAAAAGTATTAAAACATGGAACACTAACAATCGGTTTCATCGGTTTAGCTGAATGTTTAAAAGCCTTAATCGGTAAACATCATGGTGAAAGTGAAGAAGCCCAAAAATTAGGTATAAAAATTATTGGTTTTATGAGAAAGAAAATTGACGAATATGCCAAAGAATATAATTTAAACTTCTCATTAATAGCTACACCAGCTGAAGGATTATCAGGAAGATTTACTAATATAGATAAAGCAATATATGGAAAAATTAAAGGAGTTACTGATAGAGAATACTACACTAATTCATTCCATGTACCAGTTTATTATAATATTTCAGCTGTTAAAAAAATACAGTTAGAAGCACCTTATCACGCATTTACAAATGGTGGACATATAACTTATGTCGAATTAGATGGAGATACAGCTATGAATATTGATGCATTTGAGCAAATCATCAGAACAATGCATGATAATGGTATAGGTTATGGAGCAATTAATCACCCAGTAGATAGAGACCCTGTTTGTGGATATACTGGTGTAATCGGAGATTTCTGCCCAGGATGTGGAAGAAAAGAAGGGGAAGGAGTCCCAATGGAAAGAATAAAAAATGCAAGTCTAAACACTTGCGGAGGAAGATAGGAGGAAATTAAAATGAAAGCAGACGAAAAAAAAGTAGGAGAAGGGGTTAAATTCGAACGAATTAGAAGAATTACAGGTTACTTAGTAGGAACTACTGATAGATTTAATAATGCTAAAAGGTCTGAAGAACATGACCGTGTAAAACATAGTACTGCTGGTCTTATGAAAGAATCAAAATAATGGAAATACGTTTAGCCAGCGACTTACAACCAGATAGTATAGTTGATGGACCAGGAATTAGAACCGTCATTTGGACTCAGGGGTGTAGTCATAATTGCAAAGGTTGTCATAACCCTACCACCCATGATTTTAAAGGCGGCTTTTCTGTAAATGTAGAAGAAATAAATAAAGAGTTAGATACTCTTTTAGGTCAGCAAGGAATCACCTTATCAGGTGGAGACCCTATGTTTCAAGCCAAAGCATGTGCCAAAATAGCCAAACATGCCAAAGAAAAGGGATTAAATGTTTGGTGTTATACAGGCTTTACTTACGAACAAGTTTTACTAAGTAAAGAAATGTTAAATTTATTAAAATATGTTGACGTCCTAGTTGATGGTAAATTTGATATTAATAAATTTAGCTTAAATTTGGATTTTAGAGGTTCTAGAAATCAAAGAATAATAGATGTCCAAAAAAGTCTAAAAGAAAAGAAAATAATTTTAATTGATAAATACATGAAAGAGCGTACTCATAAAATAGAAGTTCCTCGAAAAAAACATGTGTATATTTAAGGAGAAATATGAATAATAAAGGTTTAAGAAAATTATCGTATGGTGTATACATAATAAACACTATCAATAGTGGCTGCATTGTTAATACATTAACCCAAGTTACAAGTGATAAGGTAATTGTTGCTATTAATAAAGATAACTATACTAATCAAATGATAAAAACATATAAAAAATTTAATGCTACAGTATTAACACAAAAAATAAATATGGAAGTAATTCAAACATTTGGTTTTACAAGTAGTAAAGATAATGATAAATATAAATTATTTCAAACAGAAAAAGATAGTAATAACATTCCATACATTAAAGAAAAAATGGCTTCTTTAATTGAATGTGAAGTAATAAATGAAATTGATTTAGATACTCACACAATATTTATTGCAAAAGTCATAAATACCGAAATATTATCAGATGAAGAAGTCATGACGTATGACTATTACCATAAAGTAAAAAAAGCTGTTACTCCTCCAAAGGCCCCAACATATGAAAAACCTAAAAAAGGTTATAGATGTAAAATTTGTGGATATGTTTATGAAGGAGAAACCTTACCAATAGATTTTGTATGTCCAATTTGCGGCGCTCCTGCTAGTGTATTTGAGAAAATAGAATAAACTATTTTCTTTTTTTCACTAACTCTCACATATTATTGACAAAAAAAAATTATTTTGATATTCTAAAAGAGAAAGTAGGGGAGAAAGTTGAAAAAAAGTTGTAAAGTTTTATGTCTTATGTTAATTGTTTTTATGATGTCAGGGTGTGTAAAGGCTAACATTGATATGAGTATCAACAAAGATAAAAGCATGAAGTTGTCAGTCACTTCTGCAGTTGACCAAAGCTTATTACAGCAATATGGTAGTGAAGGACTTATGGATGAGGAAACAAAAAATGAAGCTGAAAATAACGGATTCAAAGTAGATGAATATTCAGATGGTTCAATGAAAGGATATACGCTTTCAAAAGAATTTAAAAATATTGATGACATTAGTAGTGACAAAAAAGTAAATTTTGATTTAGAAAAATTGATGAATGAAGAAAATGCACAGATATTCACAGTAAAACAAGGTTTCTTTAAAAACACATATACCGTTACTATGGAAAATAATACTTCAAGCGAATTAGAAAGTCAAATGGATTTTGGAGATTCAACAACATATGGTCAAGATAATTCTATGGATTTTTCAAGTAATATTGATTTGTCTTCTATTTCATCTAATATGGATATGAAATTTAATGTAACTTTACCATACAAAGCAATAAAGAGTAATGCCACATCTACTGAAAATGATGGTAAAAAACTAGTTTGGGACTTAATGAATCAAAATCTTCAAAATATTGAATTTCAATTTGAACTATATAATATGAATAATGTTTATTTAACTGCTGGTATAGCAGCTGCCATTATTATAATAATTATAATTGTAATAGTATCTAAAAAAAGAAAACCAAAAGCGCCTGTTGGAACACCAGTAAAAGTAACTGATTCAAATGTAGAAAATATTAATCAAAATATTGCACCAACTGTATCAGCAACAAATGAGCAGCCAATACCAACGGTTTCAAATATTACTGAAACAAAAGTTGAACAAGCACCTCAAGTTAATTCAGAAATTCAAAATAATATGACAAAGTCAGAACAAGCTCCAACTAATACTGCAAATGCTAATATCTTTAATTCTACGCCAAACAATGAAAATAAATAATATAAGATTAAAAAAGTCTAATTGTAGACTTTTTTCTGTTAATATATTTTAAAAAAACTATAGATGTGTTAAAATGATAATATACGAGGGGTGATTAAATGAAAAGGCAAACTTATGTAGATAGAGAAGGAAATGCTGTTGATCAATCGTTTGAAGCAAAGAAACCAATGTTAAATTTCTTCTTTGTATTTGGAACAATTTTACCGATTGTAATTATAATATTTATCATAGTTGTCGTTGTTCAAAATAATGGTTGTTTAAAAGTATATAATGTAATTAAAAGTGCAAGTTTAAAATATGCCCAAGATCAAGGAAACTTGCCTAGTCTAGAAGGAGAAAATATCAGTGTTCGTTTAGATGATTTGTATAATGAACAATATTTAAGTAGTTCAAGAACAGACAACACGCTTTGTTCAGGAAGCGTTAAAATAACAAAATATAAAAATGAATATGTATATACTATAGATGCCAAAAACTGCGGGAAATGCTCTGTAAATACTAAGTATGGTGGTTGGAGCAAAGAACAATCAGCATATCCTTCTGGAAAAGCAATTGTAGATGTCATTCCATATTATAATTATTATGAAAAAGAATCAAACTATACTAAATGGACGGAATATTTTGATGATTCGGAAATATCAGATGAAATATCAGAATATGGAATTAAATTACCATTAAACGAAGAAGATTTACCAGAAGTGCCAGCTGAAGGAAAAATTGCTAATATAGAAAATGATACAACATATTATTATCGTTATAGAACCCGAAGTTGGAAATGGTATGATATTGAAGGAGATTATTCAGAGTTTTCTTCAGAACAACCAGCTAGATATGCCAATAAAGATACAGCTAGTGTCAGAGAAACAGAATGGACAGAATACTCACTAAATTACCCAGAAGAAAAAGATTACCGAACAATTTCTAGTACAACAGGATATAAATTTTACTATTTAAATGATGAAGGTAAAAAAATATACTATAATAATGGACAATATACAGCTAGAGAAGATGTTAATACGGATAAATACAATAAAAGAGATGAAGAAACAGCCACACTTTATCACTACCGTGATAAACAGTGGAGATGGTATAATGGAACTAAAAGAAAATATAGTGGTCTAACATCAAAAGCACCATCTGGAAGACCATATAAAGATACAGAAACAGAAACTTTAGGTGATCCAACATCATGGTCACCAGATCAAAATGTCAACGAAGAAAACCTTGACTATAGAATAATGGAAAGAAAAATAATGACTAGATTTAGAATAGAGTATGACATACTTTCATTAAAAGTATTAAAAACTCCATTAAATCATGCTGATTTCGAAAAGAAAATTAAAACATCAATTTTAGAATTTTCAACTAATCCTAATTATGAATTAGAAGTAACATATAAATTTAGATATCGAAAAAGCTAGAATTTTCTAGCTTTTTTAGTGCTTTTCTCCATAGTAACTTTTATTCCCTTTAATCTACACCATTCCAAAAATGTATATAAGTATAAATAATGAGCTTTGGAGAATAATTTCAGTAGATAAAGATAATACAATAAAAATAATTAGAAATGAAACTAACGATGAATTTTATTGGAATGAATATAGTCCTAATTGGGAAAATGGAGATTTAAAGAATCATCTCAATAATGAATACATTAATGAAATAACCACAAATACAGATAAAATAATTGATAAAGAATTTAAAATTGGTAGTGCATTAAATAATAATGATGATTTAATTGAACAAATAAAAGAAGAAGATAGTAAAATATGGACTGGTAAAATTGGTCTTCCAACTGCTAGTGAATATTTAAGAGCTAACTCTAATGCGAGTTAGTGTGAAACAATGAAAAAAGAAATAACTAACCGTGATATATGTTTAAAAACAAATTGGATGCAAAACTTAGTTAATGAAAATGAACAAACATGGACAATCACACCTTATTTTTCATCTTCGGGCTTAAACAGTAATAATGTATATGTAATACAAGCCGGTAGAGAGTTAGTATCTCAAAGCTGCTATGGTACCATATTTTATTCACCTGTTTTAAATCTTTCATCAGATATAAAATTAGAAGGTAAAGGTACAATTAAAGAACCTTATGAGATAGTGGGCTAATAAAGCTCTTTTTTTCATACAATTAAATATGAATAGAATACGTTTAAAAAGAAAATCTAAAGCAAAAATTATTAATTTAATAGCTATTCTTCTAGTTTTAATCATAATAAGTTTATATTTAATCTTTGGTTATATAAAAGATAGAATAATGCCATCACTGTTTGAATATAGCTCTTTAGAAGCTAAAAAATTTTCCAGCATAATAATTAATAATGCGATTGATAAATATATAACAGATAAAATAAACACAGAAAGCCTATTCGTTATCACAAATGATTCAAATGGAGAAATAAAAAGTGTTGATTTCAATACTGCATTAATCAATAAATATTTAACAACAGCAACAAAAAGCATTCAAAAAAGTTTAAAATATATAGAAAATGGGAATATAGAAAAAGTAGAATATCAAGCTGACTTATTAGAAAACTATGATGAAAAAGCATTAAAAAACGGTGTAATCTATTATCTCAATAGTGGCTTTATTTTCAATAATCCAATATTTGCCAATTTTGGCGCGCAAATTCCTATAAAAATCTCTTTAACAGGAGATGTAGTAAGTAATATTTCTACAGAACTTACTAATTACGGAATCAATAATGCCTTAATAAAAGTATATGCTAATATAAAAATAACAGAAAATATTATACTTCCATTCTATGACAAAGAAATAGAACTAGAAACTAAAGTGCCAATTGCCTTAAAATTAGTTAATGGTAAAGTTCCAAGTTATTATGGTAATTTAAATACTGTAGCTCCATCTTTAACACTTCCAACTACATAACTTATGATATAATATATTTGGAGGTTAATATGAAAACATATGAAATAGAAAAGAATAAATATGAATTATATAAAGATTATAAAAATGCTTTCGAATTAGAAGCAATTAAAGAAAAATATACTGAATACTTTGATGATTATGATTATATATTAGGTGATTGGTCGTACGGAAAACTTAGATTAAAAGGTTTTTGCAACAAAGAAAACCCAAAATTTAAACCTATAAACGATATAGAAAAAGCAGAAGAATATATCAAAACTAATGGCGCATATGATTGTAAATATTTTATACTAAAGAAAATAGATGATTAATTGTCTATTTTTTCCGTGCAATTTAACTAGTAAATTAATCAATAATTTGATATAATTATTTCATGGTAGGAGGCACGTCTATGGAATTAAAAGAAATGGTTAATCTATATGAAAGATATCAAAAAAAATTAAACGAATTATGGAGGTCACTTTGACCCTGAAACAAAAAAGAAAAATATAAAAAAACTAGAAGAAGAAATGTCTTCTCCAAACTTTTGGAATGATAAAAAGCATAGTGAAGAAGTAATCAACCTACTAAATAGCGAAAAGAAAGTTTTAGAAGATGTTCAAAGCCTATTAGAAGAAACAAATGATTATCTAGAAATGGCAAAATCATTAGATTCTAAAGATGAAGAAAGTCTACTATGGCTAGAAACTGAAAGTAAAAACTTAAGTAAAAAAATTGATGAAACAGAAACAATAATATTATTAAGCGGTGATTACGACAAAAATGACGCCGTTTTAGAAATACACTCAGGCGCAGGAGGAACTGAAGCTTGTGATTGGGCTAATATGTTATATAGAATGTATTCAAGATACTCTGAAAAGAAAAACTATAAATTAGAAATAGTCGATGAACAGCCAGGCCTAGAAGCCGGATTAAAAAGTATTACTGTTATTGTTAAAGGCTTATATGCCTATGGATACTTAAAAAATGAAAAAGGAATTCATAGATTAGTTAGAATTTCTCCATTTGACTCAGGAGCTAGAAGACATACCTCATTTGCCTCAGTAAGTGTTACTCCAGTTATTGATGACACAGTAAAAGTTGATATTAATGAAAAAGATTTAAAAATTGATGTTTTCCATAGTTCAGGTGCCGGTGGCCAAAGTGTTAATACAACAGATAGTGCCGTTAGAATAACACACTTACCAACAGGAATAGTTGTAACTTGTCAAAATGAAAGAAGCCAAGTTCAAAATAAAGCCAAAGCTATGCAGATTTTAAAAAGTAAGCTTTATGCTATAGAAGAAGATAATAAAAGAAAAGAATTACAAGAATTAAAAGGTGAGCAAAGAGATATCAATTTTGGCTCTCAAATTAGAAGTTATGTTATGCATCCATATTCATTAGTTAAAGATCATAGGACAAATTGTGAAGAAACAAATGTAAATAAAGTTATGGATGGGGATTTAGATAAATTTATAAACGCTAATTTAAGGAGGAATGCCGGATGATATTTGCTAAAAAGGGGCAAATTGATAGTACTAGTCTTTTAAAAGAAATTACAGGTAGTAAAAAACTAAAAAGATATATACAATTTTTCATTGGCGTATTATTATCAGCATGTGCCTTCAATATCTTTTTAAAGCCGTGCAACTTAATTTTTGGCTTAAGTGGATTTTCAATTATTGCTGAAAAGTTTTGGAACATTGATCCATCACTGGTTATATTAATAGGTAATGTATTGTTATTAATTGCTAGTTTCGTTTTTTTAGGCAAAGAAAAAACAAAGCCAACAATTATTGGATCAATTTTATATCCATTATTAGTTAAAACTACAGAATTTTTACCCAAATATATTGATTTAGGCAACACTGAAATGATTGTTATTGCTTTATGTGGTGCATTAATCAGTGGTATTGGAACAGGATTAGTTTTTAAAAATAATTTTACAACAGGAGGAACCGATGTTTTAAAACAAATATTATCTCATTATGGTAAAATGCCTTATAGTAAAGCAAATATATATTCAGAAGGATTAATTATGCTCGCAGGTGGTATTTTCTTTGGGTGGCAATCATTTATCTATTCATTTATAACACTTTATGCATCTGGCATGATCAGTGATAGAGTAATATTAGGTATTTCTGAATATAAAACTCTAGAAATTGTTACAACTGAAGAAAAAACTATAAAAAAATTTATCATGGAAAGCTTAAATCGTGGTGTTACTGAAATAGAGGCGCAAGGTGGCTATACAAATAAAAAGAAAAAAGTATTATTATGTGCCATCCCAACAAGAGAATACTTTATAGCCACTGAGGCTATAAAAAAATTAGACCCTGAAGCATTTGTAATAATTATTGATACATATGAAGTTCAAGGGCATAAATCTTAAGTAGAAAGAAGTGATTGTAGTGGATTTAATCAGAATGACAAACGTCAAAAAAACATACAAAACCGGTGTCACCGCTATTCAAGATTTAAATCTAACCATTGCTAAAGGTGATTTTGTCTTTATAATAGGCTCAACAGGTTGTGGAAAAAGTACTTTAATAAAAATGTTATATCGTGAAGAAAAACCAACTTCTGGTCAAATCATTGTAGGTGGAATAGATGTTGGAAAACTAAGAAATGGTAAAGTATATAAAATTAGAAGAAAAATTGGAGTTGTATTCCAAGATTATAAATTACTTCCAAAATCAACAGTATATGAAAATGTTGCTTTCGCATTAGAAATATTTGGCCTTCCAAAAGATGAAATACACGCAAAAGTCATTAAAGTATTAGAACTAGTTGGATTAAAACATAAAATTAAAAACTATCCTTCACAGTTATCAGGTGGGGAGCAACAACGTGTCGCCATCGCAAGAGCCATTGTTAATGGTCCAAAATTATTAATTTGTGATGAGCCAACCGGAAACCTAGACCCATCAACTGGAATGGAAATTATGGAAGTATTAGAAGAAATCAACAAATTAGGTACAACAATAATCATGGTTACTCATGATATTAATATAGTGAAAAGAATGAACAAAAGGGTTATAGTTTTAGATTCAGGAAGAGTCTTAAAAGATTATAAGAAAGGAACATATAGTAATGAAAACAATTAGAATTATTGGAAGAAACTTTAGAGATGCTTTTAAAGGTGTCTTCAGAAACTTTTCATTATCATTTGCTTCTATATCATGTATAACTATAACTTTAATCGTTGTTGCCGTATCTATGGTTTTATCTAATAATGTTGATAACTTTACCAAATTAGTTGAAAGAGATGTTACTATCGTAGCCTTTATAGACAATGAGGCGTCAGATGACCAAATAGACGAAATAAAAGATAAAATAAGTACTATCAATAATGTTGATACATATGAATTCCGCTCAAAAATGGATATAACAAAAGAAATGCGTGAATCATCAGAAGTCTTTGACAGTATTATGAAAAATTGGACCGACTCTGAAAATCCAATTCAAAACACATTTCAAGTTAAAGTAAAAGACATCGAAAAAATAAAAAATGTTGCTAATCAAATTGAAAAAATAGATGGTATAACATTAGTTAAATATGGTGAAGGCATGGTTGAACAATTAATTCAAACCTTTGACTTCGTTCATAAAATATGTATTGGTGCCGTAATTGCCCTAATCTTAGTTACCGCCTTCTTAATCTCTAATACAATTAAAATAACAATTAACTCTAGACAAAGAGAAATTGGTATTATGAGATTAATTGGAGCCTCTAATTTAAATATTAGAATTCCATTCATTATTGAAGGCTTATTACTAGGAGCCTTAGGATCAATTATTCCAATATTAACTACAGTCTATGGTTATAGCGCACTATATAGAAACTTTGATGGACATTTGTTCTCTCCATTTATTAAATTAATTGAACCAGTCCCATTCGTCTACACAACATCATTAATACTTCTAGGTATTGGTATTGCTGTAGGTATGTTTGGTTCGTGGAGAGCCGTTAAAAAATACTTAAAAATCTAACATGTAAACTCTGATTTATTTCAGAGTTTTTTCTATACTTTGTAAATAACTTGTGATAAGATTAAAGTAGAGAGTAGGGGTTAAAATGATTGAGTTTAAAAATGTTAGTAAAATCTATAAAGCAAAAAAAGGAGTAGAAACCAAAGCCTTAAATAATATCAATCTGAAAATTGGTAATAAGGGCATGGTTTTCATAGTAGGTAAATCTGGTAGTGGAAAATCTACCATGCTAAACTTACTAGGCGGATTAGACACAGTAACAACAGGAAAACTACTTATAAATGGTAAAAATATCAGTAAATTTAAAAATAAAGAATATGATTCATATAGAAATACCTATATTGGTTTCATATTTCAAGAATTTAATATTCTAGAAGAATATAATGTTTATGAAAATATTGAACTTGCCTTAAGATTACAAAATAAAAAACCAACAAAAGAAGAAATAGATAGCCTATTAAAAAAACTAGATATAGAAAATCTAGGTCAAAGAAAAGTAAATGAATTATCAGGTGGCCAAAAACAAAGAGTCGCAATAGCCAGAGCTTTAATTAAAAATCCAAAAATAATTTTAGCTGATGAACCAACCGGAAATTTAGATCAAACCTCTAGTAAACAAATATTTAATCTTTTAAAAGAAATATCCAAAGAAAAACTAGTTATAGTTGTATCTCATGATATGGAATCCGCAAATACTTACGCGGATAGAATAATCGAAATATCAGATGGAAATATAACAAATGATACCAAACCAGAAACTGAGGTAACCGAAGAAAAATTAGAATTAAAAAAATCTAAATTACCATTTTCCTATAGTATTAAAATGGCCTTAAAAAGCCTAAAAGTAAAACCATTCAAACTATTTATGACCTGTATATTAACAGCAATGGCTCTAATCTTTATGGGCTTTACCATTAACTGCTTAATCTTTGATAAAGAAGTATTTCTAACCAATACCATGAAAGATAATCATAAATATGTCTATACAGTTGACAAAACGGAATACTATGGTAGATATGAAGCACGAAGCATTGATTTATCAGAAAAAGACTTAAAATACCTTGAAAAAGAAACCAATTCTAAACTAAATAAAACCTATAATTTACTTGATAATGAAATGACAATAACCTTCACTTATGGTAGTGAATTTAATCAAGACACCCCAGCATATTATAAAGGAAATAATCATATTTACTATTTTGTTGAATTAGAAGATGATAGATTACCAGGTAAAGTTATTGGAAGCTTACCAAAAAATGATAGAGAATTAGTAATTCATAAATATTTGGCTGAATATATAATAAAATATGGAGTAATAGATAGTAATAATAAACTATATAAACCTCAAAGTATAGAAGAATTAGTAAATTCAAAACATGCATTAAAACTAGGAGATAATAACGTAGTCATAAGTGGTGTAGTTGATGACAATAATAAACCATTTGAAAAATATAAAGAAGTTCCAGAACTAAATTATGATTTAAGTGAATATTACTATAATTTTTATTCAGCACTTGGAAGTACCGTATATGTCAAAGGCTTCACCAACACAGCTAAATTAAATAGTAGTAAAGAATTAATATTAACTAAAATGTATTTAACTTCAGTTATTGATAAAAGTACTTATTCATCTGAAGGACTTTCAAGAGGACTTAATAGTTTAAAAGAAAATATTGAGGTAATAACTAAAGATGGAATAAAAACAGTAAACAAATTAAATAAAAATGAAGTAATACTATCCCAAACAGATTTACAAGAATTTGATAACAATTATAAAACAGGTTTAGAAAATTATTTAAAACAAAATTCTAATGTATCATATGCTGAGGCAGTTCAAGCCTATACTGAATACTATTTAAAAGAAGATAAAAATTTCAATAAAGTAAGATTAAAATTACATAATATTTCTAATAATAAAGACACTGCTGCAAATATTATTGGTGTAACCTTAGAAGATAATTCGTATGTAAGTAATGAATTTGTTGAAGAATATAATCCTAAGACCAAATACTTACATAATATATACATTTATGATAATGACATAGACCACCTTAAAGAAGTATTCAAAAAACTTACATACTCAGATACTCCAAATATTCCAAATGGAACATACTATACATATAATATCTTTGGAATGAATCAAAATGATTTAAATAATGTAATATATACCTACTCAGGATTATATAAATATCTTTTAGTAGTAAGTCTAGTATTTGTACTATTCGCAGTATTACTATTCTCAAACTTTATAGGAGTATCAATATCATATTCTAAAAAGGAAATTGGTATATTAAGAGCCTTAGGCGCTAGAAGTAAAGATACCTTAAAAATATTTACTTATGAATCATTAATCATTGGTTTAATTTCTTGGATAATATCCGTAATAGGCTGGAATTATATATGTGACCTTTTAAATAAAAGCATGTTTGGTAGTATGTATTATTCATTAAATGGTATTATAAAAAGCCCATTAGTACCACTATTCATGTTTGGCTTAACAATAATTATAGCTTTAATCATAACATTTATCTCATTGAGTAGAGTAAATAGAATTAAACCAATAGATGCTATATTAAATAAATAGTTCCTAGATGGAACTTTTTATTTTCAAGTTAATTATGATAAAATATAGAAAGAAAGAGGTGCACGTATATGAAAGTAATTTTGATGAACAAAAATACAGAAGTTTTAATTGCCGAATATAATGAACAATTAGCTGTATTCACTAAAATATATGAAATAAAAAATATAGACTATGCACCAATTATTATAAATCAAACTTTAAAAACAAATCACAATGATATTTCCGCGCTCACAGAATGGTTTAAAGGACGCGGAATTCCAAATTGGCGTGATGACTTAGATTTATTGCTTTCAAAACTTGGAGTATCTACTCCAAATGAATTATTAGATAAAGCTTTCGGACTATCATTATCTGACCAATATTGGATAAAACCACTTAATAGTCATGTCAAGTATAAAAATATAAATTTCTTTGAAAATGATTTTAATTCAGCTGATTTTACTAATGCCACATTTTCTAATTCTAATGATTTTAATACTAAAATAAGCTTAATATCTCCAAATAATACAACTGATGGAAGGTTAAAAAAATCCTGGGTTATTCAAAATAGTAAAAGATATTTGTTAAAAGGTGCTTATAAAAATGAAGTTATGCAACCATTTAATGAAGTTATAGCCTCCAAAATTTGTGAAAGATTAAATATTAAACATACTCATTACGACTTAGAAATTATTTCTGATAAAGTTGTTTCCAAATGTGAATGTTTCATTGATAAAGATACCGAACTAGTGCCAGCCTCGCAAATTTTAAATAATTGCCATAAAGATAATGCCTATGAAGAATATATTGAAATCTTAGAAAGTTATGGAATTAACAATGCACGAGAAAAATTAGAAGATATGTTTATTTTAGATTATATCATGATGAACGAAGATAGACACTTAAATAACTTCGGTATTATTAGAAACGTTAATACTTTAAAATGGCTAGATGTTGCTCCGATATTTGATAATGGGCAGTCTTTAAACATTCTTGACTATAATGAAAAAGAAATTATTTTAAACGGCCAAGGTAGGTTTTTCTATAATGTTATGGATTTTGATGATATATTAAAAAAAGTTCAAGATCTTAACAGATACAACATAGAAAATTTAAATGGAATTACTGAAGAATTTGAAAATCTTCTTCATAAATATCAAAGCATAACAAAAATGACTGATAGAAGAATTGATAAGATATGTACCTTATTAAATGGCCGAATAAATAAATTAAAAAATATAATACATCATAAATAGTTCCTATATGGAACTTTTTATGATAAAATAAAAAACTAAACGGAGGAATAACAATGGAAAGATATGTTTTAAGCCAAATGTCAGACAAAAATTTTTCTAAAGCTGTTTTAGCAATCTATCTTCAAACAACATATAATAATGACCAATATCCAGAATACTTAAAATGGTTTTATACAGTAAACTTACCTAGAATCTTAAAAGGAAAAGGAGATATAATTTTCTATTTAGACGGTCTAGAAGTTGTCAGCCTTGCCACCTTAAAAAATACTGATGAAAAGAAAATATGTACATTACTTGTAAATGAAGATTATAGAAAAAAAGGATATAGTAAACAAATCTTAGAAGATTCATTTGAATATCTACAAACAGATACTCCACTAATTACTATTCCAACTAAAAGACTAGATGAATTTAATAAAATAATAGATGCATATAATTGGAAAGAAACATCAAGAACAGATGAATATTATAGTGAAGAAGTTATATTTAATTCCCCAAAAACCATAAAGAAAAAAATATAACTTTTTTTGTTATAAAAAAATATCACCTAACATATACTTATTTGGGTGATAATATGGATTTTAAAATAGGTGATTTAGTAACCCGTAATTCGCATAATAATGATATCATCTTTACAATAATAAAAATCGATGGAGATATGTGTGAATTAAAAGGAATAAATGTTAGATTACTAGTAGATAGTAGTATTGCAGATTTAAAAAAACACGAAGGAGGGGATATTGAAGGAGAAAAACCATTTTTGGAACGTATCCAAAAAATAGAAGAACTAGATAGAAATGATTTTTTCTATCTTCCAGGAAAAATCCTCCACATTGACAGTGATAAAGACTTTTTAAAAAGGTGTTTAGACTATTATAAAGAAACAAATATCTGGGCCATGGGAATCAATGAAGAAGAAAAAAATATGCCGGACCATATGAAAGAATGGTTAAATGAATATAAACCTAACATTGTTGTAATAACTGGACACGATGCTTATTATAAAAGAAAAGGTGATACCAATAACATAGAAGCATATAAAAATAGTAAATATTTTTCAGATGCGATAAAAGAGGCTAGAAAATATGAAAATAGTCATGAAAAACTAATAATAATAGCTGGAGGCTGTTCATCATATTATGAAGAACTAATAAGAGCTGGAGCCAACTTCGCTTCAAGTCCAAAAAGAATAAACATTCATGCTTTGGATCCAGCCATAGTTGCCACAAAGATGAGTTTATCAGATATAAATAAAGATATTGATATAAAAGATATATTAGAAAAAACAAAATATGGTAAAGACGGTATGGGAGGAATTATCACGAAAGGAACAATGTATGTTGGTTATCCCCGTTAAAAATAATTATAATAATGAAATTATAAAAAATGCATTGATGCCCCATTTAGGGAGAACTGTCAAAATAAAATATAATTTAGGAAGAAACAAATTTGAAACATACGAAGCTAAAATAATAAAAATATATAATTGTGTTTTTTTAATAGAATTAACAGAAAATAAAATTATAAAATCATTTTCCTATGCTGATATTATAACCAAAACCATTAAAATATATGAATAAACGTGAATTTTTAGACTAAATGCAGGTTTATGAAGAAACATTTAATTTACAAGACTTATTGCTACTTTGGAATATAAAAACGGAAATAAGTCTTTTAATTTCGCCTAATATTAGCTAGTATTACTTAAATTTTTGCATGACAAAATTAAGGAGGTTATTTCCGTTTTTCATACTAATTTCTGTTTTTTTAATATTATTAAAGCAATTGAATAATCATAGGATGTATATATTTATAGATAACAAACAAAGCCAGCTTTGTTTGTATTAAGTATTATAATCAATAAAATGTAAAAATCAAGGGTTTTATAAACTCACTGTCGTTCACCCTTGATTTTACATTTTATTGTACTATATTCAAACTTATTTCAGCTTTTTGCCATAAAACGGAATTTCAAATAAAAATCTACGAAATATATGAATAAACATATATTTTACTTGATTTTTCAAATAAAATATTGTATACTGAAAATGGAATCATGCTAGAAGGGAGAGGTTAGCTTGAAAATCACATCAGTCAACGTTCGTAAAGTCGACAGTGAAAACCGTATGCGTGGTATCGTATCAGTAGTAGTAGATGACTGCTTCGCAATTCACGGAATTAGAATTATCGAGGGTGATAATGGCTTGTTTGTAGCAATGCCAAGTCGTAAAAACAGCGATGGTACTTATCATGATGTCGCTCATCCAATTACACCAGAGTGCCGTAAAATGTTTGAAGACGCTATTCTCGAAGAATATAATAAAGTTAAAGAAGAAAAAGGCGAATAATTCGTCTTTTTTAATTCGCTCCAGCATATACTCTTTTAGAAAGGGTGGACAAATATGGACAAGATAGATAGTGTTATTACATCATTAAATCATAGTATTACCATAAATGAAAGAAAAAATATAATCATAACCGGAGTAAAGAAAATAGAAAGTTTTGATGAAAATGAATTTTTCATGGAAACAAGCATGGGTAACCTAACACTTAAAGGAGAAGATTTAGAAATTATTAAATTAGATACATATCAAGGAAATGTTTCTATAAAAGGTAAAGTAGATAGTATTGCCTACACAGAAGATGGAAATAAAGAAAAAGATGGTGGATTATTTAATAAGTTATTTAAATAATGGCACTTAGTATTCAAATAAATTCATTATTATTCTCATTTGTTTTTGGTATATTTTTTTCTTTGTTTCTAAATATTAATCACAAAATCATTTATAACTCAAAAATAATAATAAAATTAATAGGAACATCTTTAGTAATTTCTATAAGCATTTTAATGTATTTCATAATATTATTAAACATAAATAATGCCACATTTCATCCTTATGAATTAATCATGATTATTCTAGGTTTTATAATGGAAAATATAATTCAAAAATATTTAAAATCAAAATTAATGAAAAGAAAACATTTGTTTTAAAATTGTAAATAAATTGTCTAACAAACTTACCACAATTGTAAAAGAATAAGAAAAATGCTATACTTTTACTAGAAAGTAAGGTGATAAAGTGGCAAAAAAAAGAGTACCCAAAAAAGCTAAAAGAAGACTAGTTGTCTTTGGATCAATCGCCATTTTTATCATTGTTTATTGTGCCTTCACATTAGTAACAACAACTATGGATTTATATAAATTAAACAATGAAGAGTATCAGTTAAATAAAAAATTAAATACATTAAAAACAGACGCAAGTGATTTAAAAACAGAAATTACCAAACTTCAAGATAAGGATTATGTCGCAAGATATGCCAGAGAAAATTATTTATATACAAAAAATGGTGAATATGTTATAAAAACTGAAGAAAAAACATCAAAACAAAAAGAAAAAACAAAAAAAGATGAAAAAAATATAATTTATGTGTGTATAGCAGGAATTATTTTAATAATATTATTTATTATTATAAAACATAAAAGAAGAAAGAAAAAGAAAAGTTCCAAATAAGGAACTTTTTATAATTTAAAATCATCAACTATCTCGTCATTCATATCTTTACCATCAAAATATAACTTACTTTTAAATTTAAAAATCAATGCAATTATATTAGTTGGAAAAGCCTTAACTAATTTATTATAATCAGTAATAATATCATTATAATATTTTCTTAAAGCAACAATTTCAGCTTCTGATTCATTTAAAGAAATATCAATTTTCATGAAAGCTTCAGTACTTTTAAGTTTGGGATATTCTTCTTTATATTTTTCAAATTCTTTTAAAGCATCATATAGTTTTCTATCAAGTTCAAAATTACTTAATTTTCTTGAACGAAGTTTTACAATTTGTTCTAAAACATTTTCTTCAGTCTTAGTATTAGCTTTAATTACATCTATAGATTTATTAAGTAAATCAAATCTTTTTCTTAATACTGCATCTATATTTGCCTCAGCTTCATTTATTCTAATAATTAATACTTGAAATTGATTATAACTGTTTGTAATCCAAATAATAAGTAATGAAACAGCTAATAAAATAGATGTCAAAACAATAAATACAGCCATATTATCACCTTAAAAATATTATAACAAATATTAATTTACTTTTCAATTATTTGGATAGAATTCAGGGTCAGAAATAATACGCTCATCAAACTTAATAAAGTTTACATATATAATTAAAATCAAATACCAATCTCCAGTTTTAGGATCACTTAAAATAATATGATCACGGCCCGATTGTTCAATTATTCCTGAAAAAACTTTATTTCTCCATTCATCAGAATCAGGATAAGAAGCATATATTTCAACTTTCTTTCCACGATTTAATCTTAAAATATTTTCAATATAAGATTGTTCTAAAGGCACATTATAATTCATTTGTGTTTGCTGATTGGGAATATTCCCACCTCCAGAATAAATAGGAGTACCCGGAAAACCATTTTGGTTTACAAAATTATTGTTCATCTAATCATCCTTTCCATAATAATATATTCCTAAAACCATAAAATATGTTATACTTAAAGAGGAAAATATAAAGGAGGTTATTTATGCAAGTTATTTTAGGTGTTTCAAATCGCCATGTTCATTTAAAAGAAGAAGATTATAAAATTTTATTTGGAGATGAACCGTTAAACAAAGTAAAAGATTTACGTCAACCAGGCCAGTTTGCCTCAGACAAATTAGTTACTATTAAAAATGGTGATAGAGAAATTAATCATGTTAGGGTTTTAGGACCAATCAGGAACTATACTCAAGTAGAAATTTCTAAAACAGATGCCTATACTTTAAAACTAAACCCACCAATCAGGACATCTGGAGATTTAGAAGGTTCAAGTCCAATCACTATTATTGGACCAAAAGGGAAAATAGATTTAAAGGAAGGATGCATTTTAGCTAATCGCCATATTCATATAAGTCCTGAAGAAGTAAAAAAATATAATCTAGAAGGTGTAAAAAAAGTTAAAGTAAAAATAGATGGTGAAAAAGGTGGTATACTAAATAATGTTTATTTAAAAATATTAGACCCATCAGTACTAGAAATGCACATTGACACAGATGAAGGAAATGCCTTTAATGTAAAAACAGGAGATACACTAGAAATTATTGAATTAGAAAGGGATGAATAACATGAAATTAAATAATAAAGTAGCCATAATTACAGGTGGAGCTATGGGAAATGGTTTAGGAATAACCAAAGTATTTTTAAAAGAAGGAGCTAAAGTAGCCATATTAGATTATGATGAAAAAATAACAGAAACAATTAATGAACTTAAATCTCAAAACTATGATGTTTTAGGCTATAAAGTTGATATTAGAGATATAGATAAAGTAAACGAAGCCATAGAAGATATAAATAATAAATGGGGTAATATTGATATCTTAGTGAATAATGCAGGAGTATGTAGACTAAAACCTTTTATAGAAATGTCTGATGAACTAAGAGACTTCCATTTCGATATAAATATTAAAGGAACATGGAATGTCACAAAAGCAACTTTACCTTATATGGAAAAAGGTTCTATAGTAAATCTATCAAGTGTTACAGGTCCTATGGTTGCTGATAGCGGAGAAGTTGCATATGCCACAACCAAAGCCGCATTAATTGGTTTTACTAAAGGTTTGGCCGCTGAACTAGTAGATAAAAATATTAGAGTAAACGCTATTATGCCAGGTTATATAATGACACCTATGGTTAGTGGAATGGCTAAAGAATCAAATGAAGAAAACCCTCAAAGCGTTGTAGATGGAATTGCGAAAGGAATTCCAATGAAAAGATTAGGTACCATTGAAGAACTTGGTAACTTAGCTGCCTTTCTAGCATCCGATGAATCTAGTTATATTACAGCTCAAGGCATAGTAATAGATGGTGGTTCAACCTTACCAGAAACAATGACCATGGGTGTATAAACTACATAAAAGTAGTTTTTTCTTTACAAAAATAAATTAATTTGTTACAATATGCACTGCAAAAGGTGATATTATGGGTGGAATTATAACAAATCAAGAAGAATTGTTAGAAATATTAAAAGCATTATTTTATGATTACGTAGAAAGAAAAAGAACAAGAAGATTATATAAAGATGGTATTCAAATACCTAAAAGACTGTTAATATTCTACTATCAATTAAAAGAGGAAAAAAGACATATAAAAGAAGTTTCCAAAACATTTATAACACATTATATCGCATGTGAATCAATTTTAGAAAATGCTCATATGAGATTTGAAAAACAAGGATTAGAAGAAATGTATAATTATTTGTTTTCAGAAGAGATAAATGAAAATTTTGATATATATGCATTACTTGATTTACATCGAAAATTATTCTCAAAAGCACCATACCCAGAAGTAGGAGGAACAATCCGAAATAGTGATGCTCATATAGATGGCGCACCAATTGATTTAGCGCCTGCTAGTAATATCTGGTTTGAATTAAAAATGTTAGACTATGATTTAAAAGAAATATTAGACATGCAAGAAAAAGTAAAAACAAATCCAGCATATTTATTTACTTATATTGATAAATGTATTAAATTAAAATGTAATTTAATAAAAGTTCATCCATTTGGAGATGGTAATGGACGTTCAATAAGAGCTTTTATGAATAAACTTTTTATGGATGTTGGTCTACCTTTAATATATATATCTAGTAATGAAAATAAAGCATATAAAAAAGCCATGCAAAAAGCTATAGGTGAAGAAGAAAATTTTTCAGACATTTTAAATTTCTATTACTGTAAAATATGTGATTCAATTATTGAATTAGAAAATAGTTATCATAATAAAGAAACAAAAAAATCTTCACCAAAAACAATTATGAATTTAGTAAAAAGAATAAAAGAAGACATACCAAACATGACATTTCATTATAGCATAGACGAGGAAATTGCCTCAATGATTAAAGATTATCTTGATGAACAAGATATAAGCTCAATGATCTTAAATATCTCATTTTTTGAACCCTCATTAGAACCACATGCTTTTGTTGTAGTTAGTTATCAAGATGGAAGTATAAATAAAACAAATAAATTATTAATAGATCCTTTGTTTGAAGAGCTTGTAAATAGAAATAATATAAAAATTAAAGACGACAATGCAATGTTTGAAAATTTAATGCATAATGGGGTAATATCAGCCAATCAAAATGAATTATATAATTATCTATTAATATTCTATAATGAAGGAATAAAAAAACAAAAAAATAAGCAAAAAACAAAAGAGTTTCCATGGTAAAATGGAGACTCTTTATTTATTTTCAAAAAAATATGTTATAGGTACATCAACCTTTTCAGAAATAGAACTAAGTAATTGAATATAAGACTATAAGCAATATCTCTTTTTTAAACTTATACCGGCTAATTCTGCTTTTGAAGATGGTGGGTATATTGCGATTATAAATTCATGTGGTAGAATGTTTGAGCAAACTCCTAGAATACGAGATTGGTATTGTTCAATAATCTTAAATATTTCATCTAAACATTATTGAAAAATGAAATCTAGAATAAACAATATAATAAATTAAAAGATAATAAGAGTGTGTAATTCGAGAGTGTAAAATAAAGTGTGTAAGTAAAAAACTTACATACTTTTTAAGTATGATAAAATATAAGAAAGAGGTAAAA
>CALVRC010000015.1 GCA_944358445.1 uncultured Bacilli bacterium | reverse complement strand
ACATACAAACGTTCTTGTAAATAACTTCTTGCAAACTTTTACCTTTTACAAAGCAAATTCCTAGTAAATAAAAAAATCTTTCAAAATATAACATTTCGAAAGATTATTTTAATGCTTCAATTTCTGCAATTGAAAGACCTGTAATTTTTGAAATCATTTCCGGTACCATCTTATTTTCTAACATGTTTTTTGCAATTTCGATTTGTTTTTTTGTTTCTCCTTCTTGAATTCCAAGCTCTTTACCTTCTTGAATTCCTTCATTTTTTGCATCTTCTATTAATGTTTTCTTTAACTTTTCTTCTTCCTCTTCAGCTGACATAAATTCTGTAAATTTTTGATTTTCATTCAATCTTTTTACCTCTTTTTCAAATAACTCCATATATTTATCACCTTCACATATCTTATCTAACTCCGCACCTTCTAAATCTAATGCCGCAACAAAGTTAAATTCCTTATTTCCATTATAACATTCATTCTTGATTTTATCTATATTAAATTCAAGTATTATTAGGTTATCAATATATTTCTTATTCGATTTCTCTCCTTTTAATGTATAGATTTCTAATGACGGATAATCTTTACTTAATCCCTTTGTAAAGTTTATTTGAATAAACACCTTCATTTTATTATATGTTTCACTTACCTTTATCTCTTCTGAATATTTACTAAAAATATAAGATGCATTTCTTTTATGTAAAGCTGGATAATAGCCATTATTAAGTTCAATATTAAGTATTTCATTTTTTGTCTCAGCTAATATATCAACCGTCTTTCCTTTCATGTGAACATTGGTTTTAGCTATTTCTGAAGATAAAATTATTAAATCATCAAGATTAATCGAAGTAACCTCCTTTAAACTTCTTTTCAAAAATTCTTTCAAAAGTTCTCTATTCTTTTTAGGAGTAAATATTGCTTTAAACATGTTATCATTGGTACCTTTAAAAAATTTTTTCTTCATAACATCTCCTTTCGAAAAGATACTATATAGAAAAATTTTTAACAAATCAAAAGAGCAAAATCACATTTTGCCCTAGTATTTTTACCCCAATTTACTAATTTCTCCTATAGGCAATTTACCTATTTTGCTAAAACTTTATATCCCAAATTTGCAAATTTACAAGTTTTTTAAATATTTTAATGCTTCATCAAATGTTTCTACTGGGACTAAATCTATGTCATAACCTTTTTCTTTTTTTACTTTTTTTGCTTCTTCATAATTTTTTCCTTCAGGAACTAAAAATATATCTGCATGTTTGTTAACTGCTCCAATTAATTTATATTTAATTCCACTAATTTCACCAACATTACCATTTATGTCAATGGTACCAGTACCAACAATGGTTTTTCCATCTGTTAGGTCTATTTGATTTAAGTGGCTATAAATAGCAAGGGTAAGCATTAAACCACCTGAAGAACCTGATTCACTATCTTTGAAATTAAATTTGATCTTTTCATTTGATTCAACATCAAAGGTTTCGGTGATAACAGCGCCTACTTTAGGTTCATCCAAAACATTTATTAATGTAGCTTTTCTTCTTTTCTTATTACCATCTATATCTTTAACTTCAATGGTTATTTTATCTTTAATGTTTTTAGATGCGATATAGGAAAATAAGGATTTTTTATCTGTTATTTTTTGATTATCTACTTTTACAATTTGGTCCCCTATTTTTAAATCTGTTTGAGCCAATTCATCTATATAGGTTACATATACTTTATTATTTGTTACTTGATAATCAATATCAGAATGTTTATAGGCGACTAAAAGAGCGGTATCATTTGCTTCTTCTAAAAGCTTTTTGTTGCGGTAATTTTTTTCTTCTATTGTTTCGTTATCGTTTTTTACTTCAGTTTCTTTCTCGATATCCCAGTCTTTATTAAATAAAGAGACAACTAGTGTTGGGATGGTGGCATGAATTTCGGAAACGTATGCCATGTTTAGAGAACCTTTCATTTGAAAGTTCTCAGTGGTTTTTATTTTATCGTCTGTATTAATTAAACCACCAGGTGCGGATATGTAATAAGGAAATTCAATTAAGAATGTGGTTAAAATCAATATGTATACAATTATAATTTTATAGTATTCTTTTATATATTTTTTAATATTATTAAATAGGTCTTTCATGTAATTTTCCTTTCTTTAATAGATTTATTTGATAGTGGGTGAAAATATGCAAAAATGTATTAGTGTTTTTTTAATGTTTTTATTATTATTTATAGGATATGAAATATTGACAGAATCTGAGAGTATTTTGGAGTCTGTGGGTTTTTCTTTGAATGTTTTTAAAAATAATATTTTCCCTTCACTATTCCCGTTTTTTGTACTTTCGAATATTTTGATTAAATGTGGTTTGCCTGAGTTTATGGGGATTTTATCCCAAGGGGTTATGAATAAATTTTTTAAAATTAAAGGTGTGTGTGCCTTTATCTTTTTCATGAGTATTATATCAGGAAATCCGGCAAATGCAAAATACACTAGAGAATTATATTTGGATGGAAAGATAGATAAGTATGAGGCTACTAAGATTTTATGTTTTACTTGTTTTTCTAATCCTTTATTTATTTTAGGTACGGTTTCTCTTCTTTTTTTAAACAACAAAGATGTTGGGTTACTTATACTATTTTGTCATTATATAGGTAATGTTTTTGTTGGTTTAGGAATGAGGAGGTATCATCCTAGTAAAAAGGAAAATGAAAAAATTAGTTTAATAAAAGCAATTAATGAAATGCATAAAAAAAGAATTAGTAATAAAGATAGTTTGGGAGAAATAATCACTAATTCTTTGGTTACAAGTATTAATACTTTACTTTTGATTTTAGGAGTAATTACCACTTCTTTAGTAATTACAACTATTATTGATAATATTTTAAATTTAAATAGTGTCTTTCAAAGTGTTTTAAATGGTTTTATTGAAATGACACAAGGGTTAAAATACATAAGTCTAGAAGCAATTCCATTAAAGGTTAAATGCATATTAACGGTAATGGTTTTATCTTTTGGTGGTTTTTCTGTACATATGCAAATTATGAGTATTTTAAGTGATACTGATATTAAATATTTACCATTTTTATGTGCAAGGATATGTCATGCGATTATTTCTTCTTTATTAATGTATATTTTATTTGATTTGTGGATGAATCTATGATGAATAATAATATGTTACATCATAATTATAATCTTTTCTTAAATTTCCACTGCTTAAAATTAGGTTTACATATAAATAACAATTTGTCCCGTCACAACTACTATTTAAATTATAATTTTTAATATTAACGGTATCTGGCATATTAAAGTTTTGCCCATTAATAACAATTTTCTTACCTGCTTGGTCCACTCTTAATGTTTTTCCATTTATATTGCAACTTGCCCCTGAACATGAAACTGTACTTCCTACTGTAGATAAGGTATTTTGTATATTTTTAGATATAATGCTGGCTTTTTGCTGAATGGCTGTTTTAGTACTAGTGTCAGCAAATATATCTTTAACTTCTATCAATACTTCGAATAGGAAGACAGTAATAACCATAGTAAGAGCAAAAGAAGCGATTAACTCAACTACTGTAAAACCTTTATTATTTATCATAAACTGCCTCCTATTTTATATGGGTCTTCTGAAGTTCCACTTCCACTCAAAGTAGTATCAGATTTCAAAAAGACAACTGGGCGGGGAGCGGTAGCAGAACTACGACCGGCAGCAGTATCGTAGTTCACATGCGCATTCGAACTACGCACAAAACCGTACCAAACCCCATCAGAATCGCCACCAGATCCGCTAGAATAAGCATTTATTGTCCAGTAATTTAATAAACTTGCTACTCCTTTATCTAACAAGTAATTACTATTGCATTCATTAGTACCGTTATATGAAGTTGTTGCTGATGTACATAGTGGATTTGTGCTTGCTCTTAAGATATCTGATACATTGGCAAGTCCAACATTTCCTGTCCATTGGTACATTTTCTCTCCGGCTATATTTTTTTCTATACTATCTGCTTCAGCTCCACTTTGGTCTAAATCTTCTACTGCACCTATATTAAATGAATGAAAAGTCATTTGCCCTTTGGCTGTTTCATTTATATTATTTACATAATAATCATCATTTAAATATATTTTTATACTTGAATCTTCGGTTACTGTTCCACTTTGTGATCCGCTAGGTGATGAAAATGTTCCATCAACTGCTGCATATACTCCGCAGCCATTTCTAGGGTTTTGGCAATATGAATTATTTTCTGTACTTCGGTCATTTGTTTTATCAAATGGTCGCTTTTTTAAAATATCATTTCTAATTATTTTATATGTTCCATCTGTTTCTTTTGCTATTATTCTCCAAAGTTCATCATTAAACATTATATAGTTATCTGGATCTTGGCCTCTATAAACATATCTACCTTCTTCGTAAATATCTTCATATAAACCATCACCTGATGAAACAAGCATTACGTCTTGTCCACCTACTTTAACACTTGTTGGTGGGGTTATTGGGTCATCTGGTATTGTGACAGAATCATCCATTACAATTGTGGCATATGTTCCATTATTAAATTCGGCGAATAATCTACCTTTATTTTGAACTGGTGTGGTTTCTACTTTAGTAATAAAATCACGTAAACTTTGATTTATGTTTGTATCTTCATTTTCAGAAACGTATTTTTGAATCACACTTATATCTGAAGAGGTATAGATTATTTTTTTCGCATCCATTTTATTGGCAAGATTATCACAAAAAGTGTCAATTATGCCAGCGTCCATATTACAACTATCATCTTCAAATACTATAACGTATGGTTTTGACTTTGTAAGTTTAGAAGATAAATCGTAATTATTTGTTTTTAAGTAATTTGCTATAGACGATAAGTCATATATTGATTCAACATTATTATAATTATAACTATTTTTATAATTTGTGGTTAAATTACTAAATTGTACGTAAAGTAATATTAAAATTGTCAAAACAAAGGTTGATACAATTAATGATTCAGCAAGTAAAAAGCCCCTATTATTTTTTTTCATGATTTTTCTCCTTTTTGTAATTGTTTTTATCCTAAAACTATTATATAATAGTTTTAGGATAAAATCTAGTCCTAAAAAATAAAAGAAAGGTAGGCTGGTATATATGATGAAGACTTTTGACTTTGCAAAAATGCCAATTGTAGATATTATTAATGAAATTTTAGTTGATTCTGCTAAAAAAGGTGCGAGTGATATTCACTTTGATCCTTATGAAGATCATTTACTTATTAGAATAAGAATTGATGGAGTTTTAATGGACTATGCAAAAGTTCCTGAACAATATCAAGATTATTTAGTTACACGTATTAAAACTATTTCGAAAATGAATATTACTGAATCAAGACTTCCACAAGATGGGGCAATTAAGGAAACTTTAGAGGGTATTGATTTGGATTTACGTGTTTCTTCTTTACCTGTTAGTACTGGTGAAAAAATAGTTGTTCGTATTTTGGATTACACTAGAAGTATGGCTGGACTTGGAGAACTCGGCTTTAGTGAAGAAAACTATAAAAAAGTATTGGAAATGATTAGTGTTCCAAATGGAATTATTTTAGTTACTGGGGCTACTGGTAGTGGTAAGAGTACTACCGTTTATTCTATGCTTCAACAACTTAACACTTCTGCGACAAACATTATAACTGTTGAGGACCCTATTGAAATGGATATTACTGGTATTAATCAGGTGCAGACAAATCCTAAAATTGGTTTGACATTCGCAACTGCTTTAAGATCTATTTTAAGACAAGACCCTAATATTATAATGATTGGTGAGATAAGAGATACAGAAACCGCTAAGATTGCAGTACGTGCTTCTATTACTGGTCATTTAGTTCTGTCAACTTTACATACTAACACGGCTTTAAATACTATTGAAAGACTTATTGATATGGATGTACAAAGATATTTGCTAGCTTCGGCTATGGAAGGTGTTATATCACAAAAGCTTGCTAGACAATTATGCCCACACTGTAAAACCAAAAGAAAAACAAGTGAATATGAAAGAATGGTTTTTAAAACTGTATTAAATAAAGATATTGACGAGATTTGGGATGCCGAGGGCTGTGAACATTGTCACGATGGATATTTAGGACGTATTGCTATTCATGAAGTTTTAAGAATTGATCAAGATATTCGAGATGCTTTAAGTAATGGTAAACCTAAAGAGGAAATTAGAAATCTAGTGTATGGTACAGGACATGTAACAACAATGCTTCAAGATGGATTGGAAAAAGTTGTTGATGGCAAGACTACTTTTGAGGAAATACTAAAGTTAATTGAACTTGAGGATGATGATAAAATTAGTAGCAACAGTTCACTTAAGGAGGCAATTATTGAAACTAAAGAGTCTTTGGCGGCTAAGGCACAAAATCAAGGAGAATATATGGGAGCACGCGAAGAATCACCTAGCGAGCAAAAAAATTTCTATAGTTACGAAGATGTCGAAAGTTTAGATATTTAAAAAACACAGCTTTAATTTTGAGCTGTGTTTTCGTATTTTGCGATTGCTTTTGCAGTTACATTTTTTAATTCTCCTTTAGTGACTGCAGTAATGGTTCTTGTCTCATTCGGTTTTAAAGGTTCTCCAATATTACCACGTAAAGTAATAACTTCATTACCATTTTTATCTTGAAGTATAATGTCAACATCACTAATAGTACTATTATTTTGAGCTATGTTAGTTACATCAGCTGTAAAAGTACTATAACCATTTTCGGTGATCAAAGAAATGTTTGTAAATTTTAATCCTTCATAGGTTTCTTCTTTAATGACATTTTCATGTGTATTGGCGATAGTTTTACTACTTTCATTTTTAGCAACATCAACTTTTTCTTTTCCAAAGTCAGAAACAATTAAGCCTATAACTAGGGCGATTATGACCACTAATAGGATTATTAATGAGATTTTATATTTTTTTATAAAATCTACAACTTTATTTTCTTTTTTCATCATATCCCCTACTTTCTTATTATTATTATTATTATAATTTATTTGAGGATATATTTCAATACTATAAATACACTTTTAATTTTTCTATGTATTCTTCGCCAAACTTTCTTAATGATTTAGCTAAATTTATAATTTTTTTATCGGCTGTTTTTTCATAGTTATCAATGTGTTTTGTTAATTCTAAGTTACCCATGGTTAAACCTTGAATTAACATATCGGCAATATTTGCATCGCTATTGTCATTTATCATTTCTTTATTAATACTCATTTTAGACATAGCTTTAGCCATCATTCCTATAGGCTTTGCTTTTAGATCTTGTTTGTTTAATAATTTTTCAGTTTCTTTCGCATATTTTTCATAGTTTTTTTCAATTTCTTCTATTAGTTTTTTTATTTTGTTATCTTTTCCTTTTAAACTATTTATTAAATCTTTAGTACTTTCCATACCCATATTACTTGTTTGATAAATATACTCTAATATTTCTTCATTTTCATTCATTTTATCATTCCTTTCAGCTTTATTATGTGTTTAGTTTACTCTTTTATACAAAAAAACAATTACTTTTCGTGAGTAATTGTTAAAGTACATGGTTTAGCTTCTTTTCTATTTCGAGTTATTTCAATTTTATTATCGGTTATTTTTATTTGGTAATCTTTTGAGTTAGAATAATTATTTTTTATTTTTTCTTTTAATTTGTTTATAAAAGTATTTTCATCAGAAATATGCGTATTAAAATGCCTTATGAAATTAGTTTGAAAAACATATATATCCATAGCAAGGGTTTCTTCGTTATCAATGTTTTTATTTATAAATTTTATTAGACCACCAGTTACTCTACCATCTGATGAGATTTGGTCAATATATTCGGTAGTTAAGTTAATTATTTTATTTATATTATCCATTTTGATTTCCTTTCTTATATTTAAAGCAGTTTTCATCATGAGAGTTGACGATGCCGATGGCTTGCAGGTAAGCATATATTATGGTTGTTCCAACGAAGGTCATACCTCTTTTTTTCAAATCTTTAGATATTTTATCAGATAACTCTGATGAAATTTTACCTACTTCATATATTATTTTATTATTGGTGAAACCCCAAATATATTTAGAAAATGATCCATATTCCTTTTCAATTTTTTTAAATATTTTAGCATTATTAATAGATGCTTTTATTTTTAATTTATTTCTAATGATACCTTTATTTTCTTTTAATTCATTTATTTTTGTTTCACCATAATAAACTATTTTATCAATATCAAAATTATCATAAGCATGTCTAAAATTTTCTCGTTTATTTAAAACGCATTCCCAAGATAATCCTGCTTGAAATGATTCTAATATGAGAAGTTCAAATAAGTCTTTATCATCATAAGTTGGTTCTCCCCACTCTTCATCGTGGTATTTAACATAAAGCGGATTATCTAGATTACACCATTTACATCTTTGCATATTTTTCTCCTTTTGGTATTTTGTATTTTGTTATATCTAATCCTTCTAATTTTAATAATTTTATTTTAACATCTATTCCACCAGTAAACCCTGTTAGATTGTTATTAGTACCTACTACTCTATGACAAGGGATAACGATTGGGATAGGATTATGGCCGATTGCACCACCTACAGCTCTAGCTGATGTTTTAGAGTTTATTTTTTGGGCTACAAAACCATAGGTTACAGTTTGACCATAGGAAATAGTTTTTAATGCATTCCAAACTTTTATTTGAAACGGTGTCCCTTCTAGTTTTAATTTTAAATCATCTATATTAGGTTTTTCTTTATTAAAATATTTATCTAACCAAATTTTGGTTTGTTTAAATATCTCTAAGTTGTCATTTGTTTTAGCTTCTTTTTTTATATTCTGATAGTATGATTCTTTTTCTAATATAATATGAGTTAGATTTGTTCCATCACTTATTAAAGTTAGATTACCAATTGGCGATGGATAATTAGCTTTATATTTCATATAAGCACCTCAAATAAATAATATGAAATTTTATAATTAATGTCAAGAAAAGCATCTTTTTTAGATGCTTAACCAATGTTTATATCTCCATATTTAGTAACAGATGTTAAAGTGTAATTACCCAAATTAGATGAATTATTTATTTTTATTTCACCCCATTTGGTATCACCTAAGGCTTTACCGTTTGAAAGTTTTTCGACAGTAATTTCCCCATATTTTGTTTCTAGTTTTGAATTATTCGTTAGAAATATGTTATTAATTTTTATATCTCCGTAAGTGGTTTTAATAGATGTCTGACCATTAATAGTAGCAGCTTTTACTTCACCATAAGTGTTTTTTACGGTTAAAACATTTGCGTTTTCCGTTAAAACATCGCCATAGGTTGTTTCAATATTAATTCTATTTGCCTTATTTACAGTAATATCTCCAGTAGTAGATTTAACATTAATGTTGCCGTTTGTTTTTGCAATTTCTATATCACCATTATTATTTTTAACATTTAACTTTTTACTAAATGTTTCTGGTATATATATGATTAGATGTGGGCTTTTTTGAAGGCATATACCAAAACATTTTTGCGCATCAAATTCAATGTTTAAAGTGTTTTCTTTTTGATTTATTTTAGGTTTTTCTTTTTCACTATAAACATCTATTTTTATTTTATCATCTGAAGAGTTTTTAAATTCAATATCAGTATTTGTGATGTCTAGTTTAATTTCATTAAATATATTATCATAAGTTTTAGATAGAGTTAGGTTATCGCTTTGCCCCACGCTTATAAATTTAACATTAATTAATGAGGGATTTAAGATTCCCCATATCATGATAGCTAGTAAACTTATAGTGCATAAAGATAAAATGATTATTGATACGATGATTAATTTTTTATTCTTCATCTACGTCATTTCCTTTTAAGTTAAAAACTAGTTTTATTATTTGCATAATTAAAGCATAAATAATCCACATTATCCAGGTTATGTGCCAAGACATGGTTAAAAAACTAATGAACATATAAATGATGAGAGTTAGGAGTGCGAGTGCTTCATCGATGGTTTTATATAAGTTATTTTCTTTTGTTTTTATTTTAATTTTTTTAGTTTCTTTATTATCATAAACCATGCTTGTATAAATGATTATGCCAGTTGCGATGGCGATAATAATTAAGAATAAACAAATACCTAATATTTCTAAATTTTTTATGTTACCAAAGATAATTACAAATACAACTGATAAAATATATAGACTTACTGATATGGAATACATGAAAGCTTTTTTCTTTTGAATTTCTCTTTTAAATTCATGAGGAGTTTGCTCTTTTTTATTGCCTGTTAATAGTTCATCAGTAGTTATTCCATATAAGTTACATAGCGGAACTATTTTATCAAAGTCCGGGGTTGTCCCGCCTGTTTCCCACTTACTAACTGTTTGCCGGCTAACATTTAATATATTAGCTACTTCTTCTTGTGATAGATTTTTTTCTTTTCTTAGTTCATATAATTTTTCTCCTAATTTCATTTTTTCACCTCGAGATAATTTTATAATGAAAAGTGTTTACAATACTAGCATTTTCACTTTGCAATTTGTCAACTAAGTTTAACATTGTTTGTTTTCCCTTTAAATATAAGGGTGTTTTATGCTCTTAATTTAAAGGTTTTTGGAGCTTTATTATAAACTAAAATTAAAGCAATTATACAGTATAAAATACTAAATATGATGGTTGCTAGTCCAAAATAAAAGGTTGGTAGTTTTTCTCCGATGAAGAAATAACATACAAAATAAGTTAATCCTTGGACTAGTGAATAAGTACTACTTTTCATTTCTGTGTTTACGTTATATGGCTGTAAAAGATAATACATAACTAAATAATGAACTGAGAAAAAGATACTCATGGCTAGGATAGATACAAATATGATGACATAGTTTAATGGTTCGGCCACTCCTCCAGATAAATATAGAAGTAAGGTTAATCCCCCACCTATTAGGAATGCTGGAATTAGATTTAAGGAAATTAAAGTTTTTAATCTTTCTTTAAAGACACCTAATATTACTTTTGGAGTTCTATAAATTCTATATGTCAGCATACTATGATCACAGTTCATAAACATGGCCTGAGTTACAGTGGTTCCACGGTTTAAGATATACATTACAAAGACAAAGTAAGGCAAATAGACTAGTAATAAGGCATTTATTCCTGCGGCTACTGTTTTATTTTTTAAGGTGAGAACTATCAAAATAGCAAATATTAAAGTAATAACAATAGATTGCTTTTTAATAGCTTTAGTTAATATTTTGCTATGTCTTTTAATAAATAGTTCGTGGAAGTAGGCAAATCCATGTTTATTACTTTTAAAGTTTTTGTCTAGTTCGATTTGCTTAGAAACATTTTCTTTAATGGCTTTTGTACTACTAGCATTTTCGACTGCATATACATTTTCGTTTGTTAAAATTTGTTTATACATTTGTTTATATTTATCAAATGAATTAATTACTTTAATACTTAAAAGGCCAGTGATTAAACTTATGATAAAACAAACAGTGAAGATAAGCGGATTAATTACAATTTTAAAATAAGGCATTCCATAAGCACATAAAAGTAATATTCCAATTACTAGCCAAGTTAGTTTATTTAATAAGTTTTCGTTTTTAGCTATTTTAGTTTTTTTAAAATCAAGTAGAACATAAGCACTGAAGGTCATTTTTACCATAACGACAAAAATAGGCATAATTATGCATAGCCAAAGTGGAACTTTTAACATTAAACCAAAGATTATGGTAAAGGGCATAAAACCGATGAAGGTTTTTAGCATGGCATATATATAATTAGACAATGTGTATTTTTTGGCATCCATATTCATAATCATCATAGCATAATATTTATCTTTAGTTGGGTTAAACATATAAGTGTTCATAATGCCACCAATGATGGTTAAAAATAAGAATATATGTATAAAAGTATTGGCATTATTTAGTTTAAATACTGGAAGTATGGCAAAGATGCAGAAGAATATGTATAGAAATTTACCTAAGAAAATCGTGCATAATTCCATAATTATACTGACAATATTACCAATGATTTTTAAGGCTTTATTTTTATATAAGCTTTCAGGTAATATTTTTCTTATTATTGGCAATTGTTTAATCGAATAAATAACACTATTGACACGGTATGTGTTTTTTAATTTAAAGGAAGTAATAAATGCTTCTAACATATTATTCCTCCTTTAGGGCTTCAATTATTTTGTTTTTGAAGCTTTCAGTGTCTAGATTATCTTTGGTTATCTCTTTTAAAACGCCTTTATTTAAAACAACTATTTCATCACATAAATCTAAAGCTAGTTCCATAATATGGGTTGAGAAAATAATGATATGATCTTTTTTTATATTTTTAAACATCTGTTTCATTTCTTCTTGGGCGACGACATCAAATGATGTTAATGGTTCATCTAACAGCAAAATATTTGGCCCAGCTATGATGTTTACTAACATCTGCATTTTGTTTTTCATGCCGTGAGAGTAGTCTTTCATAAGTTTGTCTCTATCTTCTTTTTCTATCTGCATGAAATCAAAGTATTCATCAATATCTTTTTCATTTTGAATATGATTTTTATTTATTTCGATGAAGAATTTCAAGAATTCTCTTCCGGTTAAAAACTCTGGAACATTGGGTGTAGATAAAACGTATCCAATGTCTTCAGGTTTAATTTTTCTATCTACTTCATCGTTTATATAAAATTCGCCACCATCTAATTCTAAGTCCTCATTTAGACAGTTAAATAAGGTGGTTTTACCGGCACCATTTCTACCAAGTAAACCATAGATTTTTCCTTTTTCAAATTCAAAGTTTATATCTTTTAAAACTTCTTTTTTTTCAAAACTTTTCTTTAAATGTTTAATAACTAATTTCATGTGTACCTCCTACTATTTCACATCTATTTCATTATACATTATGGGTATATGTTTGACAATAATTTTTAATAAGAAAAAAATTCTAGATTTTTTCTAGAATTTTAATTAAAACTATTTTCATAAATATCTAAAAACGCGCTGACAAATCTTGCTTCTTCTTTTGCTTTCTTTGTTCCTTTAGTTACTTGCCAGCCATAGGTTTTATAATCTTTATAGGTGAAGTTAGTAAGTGGAAGTAAATTGAATTCATCTTTAATTAATCTAATACCTTCAGAATAATCTTTTTTTAGTCTAACAAAGGCTTTACTTGGGTTTTTGAAAACAGCCATGCCATATTTATTAGCTCCTATATCGAAGTCGATACTTATTTTACCAAATTCATTTATGTCGACATCACCTTTTATGTTACTTTCACCACTGATGTAAACCTGAGTGTATTTTAAATTATCGTCATAGGCAAAGCCGTATTTTACGAGTAACATTTTGCCAATTATTATAAGAAAGAATGTTATCAATATAATAACGATTGTGATAAGAATTTTTCTTTTATTTTTCCCATTATAATTTAGTTTTAAAAGTTCTAAAAGATTGTTTTCAGATTCTTTTTTTATATCTTTTTCTTTGATTTTCTCACCAGCAAAAAGTTCATTTAAAGAAATACCTAAAATATTACATAGATCTTGCATAATTGAAATATCAGGCATACTCCTACCGTTTTCCCACTTACTAACTGCTTTATAGGATACATTTAATTTTTCTCCGAGTTCTGCTTGGGTTAAATTTTTTTCTTTTCGGCTCCTTGCAATAAACCTACCTATTTTTTCTTGATTCATAGTCTTCTCTCCTTTTGACTACATTATAAAACAGTTTTTATTTTTTGAACACCTACTGGTGGTAGAGTTTAATTAAATATGATTTTCTCTATTAAGTATATTACACTATTTGTTTAAATTAGGTAAAGTATATGCATAATATTATAGAAAAAGCATATAATAGTATTGATATTGTATTGAAAACATATTGACATATTTTTTGGGTGTGTTAATATGTTGATAGAAAAGGAGATGGTTGATATGGCTTCTAATGCAATTAATATGAGCTTTAGGGTTGATAAAAATTTAAAAAAGCAAGCTGATGAATTATTTAAAAAATTAGGTTTAAATACAAGTGTGGCTTTAAATATGTTTTTAACTCAAAGTGTAAGAGAACAAAGTATTCCATTTGTTCCAACGATGAATGTTCCAAACGAAAAACTTTTAACTGCCTTAAAAGAAGTTCAAGATATTGAAGATGGAAAAATTAGTGCAAAGCGCTACAAAACATTTGAAGAAGCATTGAAGGATATTGATTAATGAAATACGAAATTATCCTTACTTCCGTTTTCAAAAAAGAATTAAAGCAAATTAAAAAAAGACACAAAGATTTAGAAAAATTAACTAAAGTTGTTAATGATCTTGCAAATGATCTAATTTTGAACGCAAAATATAAAAGACTTTGCTTTGATTAATAGTCCAAGATTTATGGGATGTAGAGAATGTCATATCGAACCTGATTGGCTACTTGTGTACAAAAAAAGTAAAAATGATTTAATTTTATTTCTTATCGAGACAGGTACTCATAGTGATTTATTTTTATAAAACGAAAACTTGATTAAAATGATTTAATTGAGTTTTTTTGTTTCTTCCAATATAGTAATTGCTATAATTATCCTTTTATTGATTTTGGTGTTTATAATACTATTTAAATAGAAAAAACCACCTAACTGTGATTAGGTGAAGTCAAAAATATTGGCAACATCCAACATGGAAGTATTGAATGTTCCTTTTTATTATATGAGATTTCTCTCATCTATATACATTCAAGCACATTTTTAACTTTATGGCAAATGATTGGTTTATCTTCTTTTAAATATTTTGTTCATAACTCTTTGTGGCCAATTTTGATTTATTTTGTTAATTTCTCTATCAATTTCTTCTCTTTGAATGACATGGTGTTTATCAATTGGTATACCGTCAATGATGAGTCTATCGTCTGGTTTTAATTTTTTACCTATTTTTGCTTCGATTAATTCAGTTATTATTTCTGGATCTAACTCACAAAACTCTTCATATGGAATTCCAAACTTTTCTTCAATTTGTTTTTTTAATGATTTCATATCCATAAATACGCTTCCTTCCTTCTTTCATTATATTATATCCTATTTTCACGCCTATAACAAATAAATATATATTTTCCATCTTATGCATATTGGTTTTAGGGAAAGTGATAACGATTTCTGTATATTCGTTTTCTTTAGAAGATATTTCAAAAGTTAAACCTAATTTATCAGAAAGTTTTTTGGCAAGATATAGTCCCATGCCGGTTGAACTTTCTTTTTTCTATTGCCTCTAGTAAATCCTTTTTCAAACACGCGGTATAAATTGCTTTCAGAAATATCTACCCCATTATCTTTGATAGAGAGGATAATATTATTTTTATTTTCTTTTTCTGTTATTTCGATTTGTTTATCTTTTTTATCTAGGAATTTATTCAAAAAAGAATTAAAGCAAATTAAAAAGACACAAAGATTTAGAAAAATTAACTAAAGCTGTTAATGATCTTGCAAATGAACTAATTTTGAATGCAAAATATAAAAGACTTTGCTTTGATTAATAGTCCAAGATTTATGGGATGTAGAGAATGTCATATCGAACCTGATTGGCTACTTGTGTACAAAAAAAGTAAAAATGATTTAATTTTATTTCTTATCGAGACAGGTACTCATAGTGATTTATTTTAATAAAACGAAAACTTGATTAAAATGATTTAATTGAGTTTATTTTGTTTCTTCCAATATAGTAATTGCCATAATTATCCTTTTATTGGTTTTGGTGTTTATAATACTATTTAAATAGAAAAAACCACCTAACTCATCAGCGATGATTTAGGCACATACTCAAAATGGTTGCGTTCAACATTGCGTATTGAACATTCCTTTTTTATTATATGAGATTTCTCTCATCTATATACATTTTATCATAGTTTTGTATTTATGACAAATGATTTATTCTTTGTTTTTTATTTTATCAAAATATATATCACCACTATTTTGATGTTTGGTTTTAATAGCCTCTATAAATTTTTCTTTACTAGTTTCATTAAAACCCGTGAAAGAAACATCACCTATAACTGTATAAGGAACTCCTTTAGTTTCTTCTCCTAAAGCAGCAGCGAATCTATTCATAATTTCAGCATTTTCTTGGTTTTCCCAAACTTCATAAGTATATAAATTGTAATAATCACCATACTCTTCTTTTATTTCATCAAAGAAAGCGAATTCTTCTTTACAGTGTGGACAGGTACTTCCCCAGAAAAGGTAAATATTAACTTTATTTTTATCATGGGTAACATTTTCTAAACTAATTTCTTTTACATTTTCTTTGGGAGTGGTATTGGTGGTTTCTTCATTATTATTGTCGGTGTTTTCTTCGACATTATTTTCATTACTGACTGAGTTTGAATTATCAACTTCTTTTAATAGAACATAGTCTGTAAACCATTTTTCAAAGTCATCTTTTGATTTATAATATTTTAAATCATTATCACTATTCGCATCTAGATAATCAACCATTATTCCTTTGTTAAAGATAGCAAATGATGGATAGTATTTTATTGATTCACTTAATTTTGTATCTTTAATATCAGAAAAAGCAATTTTATAAATCTTGATATTATTATTTGTTATAAAGTCATATAATACTTGTTCAAAATCAGCTGATGTAACGCATGCGGGCTGATAGACAAATAAAGCAAAAGATTCTTTATCATCCATTAATTTTTCTAAATCAGATGTTCCAATTTCTATAAATTCACTACTTCCATAATATTTATCTTCTAAAGAAAACTTTTGAATGGGCATAATTTTTATGACTACTAAAACTGCCGAAATCAATAAAAGAAGTGGTATAACCCACATGAATTTTTTATTCATTTTCATTTGTACTAACCTCATGAAGTAAATCAAAGTCTATGTCATGATATGGGATTTTCCAAAAATCATATGAAGTGTCACCATATTTGGTAGTTTTAACTTCGACATTGTTTTTACCTTCATAATACCAGTAACCACCAACATTATAAATTTTGTTTTCATCCCAACCTAGTTTTACTAACATGGTTTTAGTCATGCCTGCATAACCTCCACCACCACACATTAAGAAAATGTTTTTATCTTTTGGAAATAGATATTCTAAAATGTCCATTGATTCTTCATAATTAGCAATATATTCTCCATCTTTTTCAGTAAATAGGGTTTTCCCTTTATATGTATCACCTACTTCTTCAGGTAGTCCAGATACATTGACTAAATATGGTAAAGGTACTACTTCAAAACCTTTAACAAATCCAGATAAATAAGCATCTCCACCAATGGCTTCATAATTTCCTGGATCTTTTAACATTCTCATATCTCTATAAACAGAGTCTTCTCTATTTAAATAATTATCAATAGTTTCTTCATTGATGTTTTTATCAATTCCAAATTCACCTCTAACTCCTTCTGTTACTTCTGGGGCTGGCAGAGGTGTTAAACGATTTCCTTTATCATTAAATAAGAATGCACATACAATAACTGTTATAATGATTAAAACACTTATAACTAACATAACAATACTTTTCTTTTTCATACTAAAACCTCCTACAATAATAGTTTAACCTTAAAATGATAAAATATCAATAACGAATTAGTTGAAAAAAGCTCAACCTTAAGTTGAGTTTTATTTAGTGCATCTTTCATCTAGTTTTAAAGGTATTTCATAAGTAATAATTTTATGATGGTCATCGCTAGCATTCACTTTTAAGTATAATGAACCATCCTTATATACTTTGCATGTTTTTTCATAATCATCGACTGTGAATGTTACTTCTTTTAAGAAATCTTCTAAAGTAATACTTTCTTTTTCATTATATTTATAAGAACTTATTTTATTTTCTGTTTTGCCATTTTTTTCATATAAAATACATTCTATTTCTTTATATTTTTCTTGCTCATCACCACCACAATATTCAATGTTAGATATATATATGGCTGATTTTTGGTTGTTGTAGGCAATGTTTCCTGATATTGTGAAGTTTGGACAATTGGCCGATAATGTTTTAAACTGAAAATCATCATTTTTGAAAAACAGCAAAACTAGAATTACAATTATAAAAATTAAAATGAGGCCTATGATAATCCACGTTGGTTTTATTTTTTTATTATTTTTAAATTCACCATTATAGAGTTCTTCTAAACTGACATTAAAGTCTTCACTAATTTTTTTTATTAGAGTACTATCAGGCATATTTTTTCCATTTTCCCATTTACTTACAGCTTGATAAGTTACATGATATTTATCAGCGAATTCTTTTTGGGTTAAATTATGTTTTTGTCTTAGTTCTTTAATGAATTTACCAAACTTTTCTTGATCCACATTATCACCTACTTTTGCACTACTAATTAATTATATCATATTTTTGTATTAACTGACATTTAAAAACTAGTGTACTTATACACTAGCTCTTAATAATCACTCATCTTTAAAGTGTTTTACAATTAAAGGTTTTAATAGTTCAATAATTACAAGTGAAACAAGGTTTATTAAAATTACATATATAAATTGATTAACGGTTACTGCTTCAAGTCCAAATATTTTGCCAATTGGACTAAAGAATACAATTATTTGAACAAGTATTAAAGCAAGTATTCCAATATTTAATTGTTTGTTTTTGAATATACCTTTTTTATGAATTTGTTCTTTTAAAGATCTACAGTTATATGCGAAGACAAATTCATTAATAACGATACTTAAAAGAGCTAAAGTTTGAGCAATACCTTGTCCAAGTGGCAAGAATCTATAGTAAACATATAGACTTATTAGTGTTTCTAAGATTACTGATAAAATTAGAAAGCCACTAAAGAATTTTGTAAATATTTTTTTATTTAAACCGTTTGGTTTTTGTTTCATGATATTTTTAGAGGCTCCTTCAAAAGCTAAAGCTATTGATGGAACGGTATCAGCTACTAGGTCAATATACAAAACATGAATAGCGGATATTATGGTATTACCGGTTAACATACCAAATAAAATGATTAAAATTTCGGTAAAGTTACTAGATAAGTTATATAAGATATTAGCTATAACGTTATCATATATTCTTCTACCTTCAGATACAGCGGTAACAATTGTATTAAAACTATCATCTAAAAGAATAATATCTGATACATCTTTGGTGACATCGGTTCCACTTTTACCCATACCAACACCAACATTAGCTAGTTTGATGGCTGGGGCATCGTTTACTCCATCTCCTGTCATAGCTACAACTTTGTTTTCTTTTTGAAAGGCTTTGACAATTTGTACTTTTGTCTCTGGGCTGACTCTCGCATATACTTTATATTTATTAATGTTTTTAATTAAGTCTTGTTCTGATAGTTCGCTAGCATTTATACATTCATCTATATTTTGACATATTCCAGCTTCTTTAGCGATTGTATAAGCTGTTTGCAGGTTATCGCCTGTTAACATAATTGGAATGATGCTGGCTTCTTTACACATATCAATAGAAGCTTTAATATTTTTTCTAATAGGATCTTTGAAACCAGCTAAACCGGTTAAAATTAAATCTTTTTCTTCGTTAAAGTAATCTTCTTCGTTGGTAACTATTTTATCTATTTTTTTATAGGCGAAAGCAATTACTTTTAAGGATTCTTCAGACATTTGAGTTTCTATGTTTTTATATTGTTTTATATATTCATCAGTTAAATTTTGAAGTTCATTATTGATTAAAATTTTGGTGCTTCTTTGTAAAATGACTTCTAAACTGCCTTTTAGGTAAAGATATGTTTCATCACCTTTTTTATATACAGCGCTCATCATTTTACGCTTTGAATCAAATGGTAATTCGGTTATTTTAGTAACTTCTTCTGATTTTAAATTATTTTCTTTTAGGTAATTTTTTATAGCTACATCAACGGCATCTCCAGTATATAGGCCATCAGAGGCTAAGGTAGCTGAATTAGAATTATCCATGACATTAATTAAAGTTTGATAATTTTTGATATCATTTAATTCTATTTCTTTATTATCTGTATAAAGTTTAGTGACTTTCATTTTATTTTCGGTTAGGGTGCCTGTTTTATCAGTACATATTACTTCAGTAGATCCAAGGGTTTCGATGGCGGCTAGATTTTTGACAATGGATTTCTTTTTAGCCATTCCGCTAACACCAATTGAAAGTGTGGCCGTGATAGCAATAGTAAGACTTTCTGGAACACTAGCTACAATCATTGAAATACAAAGCATAACAACATTTAAAATAGTATAATGATTGATTAGTCCAAATATTAAGACAAAAGCAATTAAGATAAAGGCAACGCCAGTAATAAAACGGCTTACTTTGGCAACTTTCATTTGAATTGGGGTTGCTGGTTCTTCTTTAGTATCTAATACACTGGCAATTTTTCCGAGTTCAGTATTCATGCCAGTACTTATGACAATTGCTTCTATTTTACCTGAGACAACAACGGTTCCAGAATAAATCATGTTGTATGTTTCAGCTAAGATAGTTTCGTTTGGAATTGTGATTTCATTTTTTTCGACATTATTGCTTTCACCGGTTAGAATTGATTCATCAGTTTTAGCAAAATAACTTTCGACTATTCTAGCATCGGCTGGCACTTTATCACCAGCTTCTAAAATGATATAATCTCCAGGAACTAATTCTTTGGCATCTATGTCCGTGCTGGTGCCATTTCTTCTAACTGTGACATAATTAGCTGAATATTTTTTTAATTTTTCAGTTGCATTAGCGGCTTTTGATTCTTGGAAATAACCCATGATACAGTTTACTAATGTGGTTCCTAAAATGACTAAAGGTTCTAAAAAATCATCTCCAGTAATTAATGAATATATTAAGGATAGAAGACCAACAACTAATAAAAGAATAATCATCATATTTTTAAATTGACTTAAAAAAATTTGTAATTTTGTTTTTTTATTTTTGTCAATTAAAACATTTAGTCCATAAGTTTTTTGTCTTTTTAGTACTTCTGTTTTAGATAGTCCATCTTTTGATGAATTTAATTCAGTATATATTTCATCTATAGTTTTTTGATATGCTTTTTTCATTTCGATACCTCACTTATTATATATTTATTATATCACGTATAATGTTATAATGTCTTTTAATTAATTTATTTTATATAAAAATTTTAGTATTTGTACATTTATATAACTGATTTATTTTTTATATAAGATATAACAAAAACTGTCATAAAAAATATTCATGACAGTTTTATTAATAACTTAAAAAAATTTAAGTAAAATACACATTGGTAGCCTGTACGAGAATTGAACTCGTGACTCCACCTTGAGAGGGTGGCATCTTAACCACTTGACCAACAGGCCAGCTAAATAGACTTACAACGTCTATTTAATATTAACATAAAATCATAATTTTGACAATAGGCATACATTACTTATTTTGTGCTTTATACCATATAATCCAAGCTTTTGTATCTTTATGATTAGTTAATTTATAGGTAAAAATTATCATCAATATGACAAAAATTATATAAATAAACATAAGAATAAAAATATAATTTTGAGGTTTTTCATAGCTTATTTCTATAATATTTTTATTTTTTATTATATATATTAATTTTCCTGGGATAAGTTCTGATTCTGAAACATTAATATCTTTTGGCTTTAATGGTGGTAAAGAGTTATTTGCAACCGAAATAGTTTTATCACTATTAACTATTCCCTCAAAATAATTTGGCCTACTTCTTTCTAAACACCAATTAGTTATAAATGCCATAATAATAACACTTATTGATAAAACTATAGTTGATATTATTGTCATTTTATTAAAAGCTTTAAGTACCTTTTTTTCTTCTTCAGTTTTATTTTCCTTTTTACTTAAATTATAAGTCATTATTATTGCCTTTAATCCTCTAATAGTACAAATTAAATTAACAATATTTGACATATTATACCTCTATTCATTTAATATTTTAGATAATTTATTTGGAATTCTTCTTGGACTTCTAACAGAATTCAATCCGTATTCTTTTAATTTGATAAATGGGTACTTTTTAGGATCATATTTTTGAATTAATTCAAGATTCATGATCGGTTTTTTAGGCTCGTTATATAAATCAAGTTCAATAACTTTACATTTATATAAAATAGCTGAATAAGGGGCTCCTAAATAGATGTATACTGTATCTTCAAGTTTTATGTTTTTTGGCTGTTTCCATGAAAAAATAGGCAAACTTTCAATATAAGTAATAACATCAAAGTATTTGGGATTAGCGGGAATTATCCATTCATCTTTTAAATTTGATAATTCATAGCTTATATTTACTAATTTCATTATTTCTTCATCAGGTATTTTATCATCTAATATAATACTTACCCATGATTTTTTATTCATATGATAGGCAGGATAAATACCTTTTTGTTTTAGGTATGTTATATCATCTAATTTAATATTTAATATTTCTATTTCACCTTTTTGTTTTGGAATTATTTTGCTTTTATCAATGTTCATGATAATTCCAAACCATTTTTCACTTTTGGGGTTTCTAAAAACACCAAAATTAGGGTTTTTCACCCATAGAAATTCTGGATTTACATGATATTTATTTATAATTGATTCTGTTATTCTATTAGTTTGATTAAAAATAAAATACTTTTTTTCAAAACAATTATCTCTTATCTCTTTTAAAACATTTTGATATTCTTCTTTAATTTTTAGTGCAAAGGCACCGGTTATATCTTTAATTCTAAAATTAGTATACTCATATTCAGCATCTAAATCATAAATTTTACCTTCTACTTTACCATTTTTATCAATAATAATATTTATTTGAAAAGTATTATTTATAATTTTTTTAGAATATTTATAATTTTCTTTTTCTTTAATAAAACCATAACTAATTAATTTATTTTTATTTAATGTATATGTTTTAAAAATTTCTTCTTCTAGTTTCATAATACATCTACTCCATAAAACTCTTGCTAAATAAATCATTATCTAGCAATAAAGCCTTTCCATAAACATTGTATCATACTTTGTCCGTTTCTTCTTCATTTTTTTAAAATGTAAAAAAAGAGACTTGACTCTCCAATTTATTTTTGATTTTTTTTATGTTTTCTTTTTTCAATGATAAATATTGTAATAATAGTTATAATTATAATAAGAATATCAACGATAATAATAATATTGAGACTATTTTTATTTACTTTCTCTTTTTCTTTTTTTACTTTGTTTTTTATATCTCTAATTACATTAATTTTATATTCTTTTGTGGTTCCATCTTCGGCTTTAACAATTAGCTTAATTTCATTTACTCCAACTTTTAATTTATATTCTCCGTTGCCTTCTACCTTAGCATTTAAATCTTCTGGGCTGGAGGTTATAGTTATTTTATCAATTTCATTTTTTACTTTAATTTTATATTCTAAAACATCTTTTTTGAAATTTATTTTTCCTACACTGAAATTAATGTTTTTTAAATTTGCATTATTTGACTTAATTATAGGTTGAGGTTCTTTTTTGTTTGTATTAGTAACAGATTTTTTAGGTGTCTTATTTAAATAAATATAACCTGTTATACCATATTCATCTGGAGAAATTGTGTATTCGCAGGCAGCTTTTGGTGCTTTTTCTTTACAAGCTCTATCAGTATTTTCATTCCAACTATTCTTAAGACACTCTTGATAAGTAGGATCATTTTGGTTTATACATGGACCTGTTGAATCCCACACATATAGAGTATTTCCAGATACTCTTTCAACGTATCCTACATGTCCATAAGATGTCCAACCACCCCATACTATAATTGAATTTGCTTTAGGTGTTGTACTGACTGTATATCCAGAATTTTTTGCATCATTATACCACTCTTTTGCATTTCCCCATCCTGGTAAAGTTACACCGGCTTTTTCGTACGCCATCTTCCATACATACCAAGTACAATTGGTCCCATAGGGACCAGATTGTTTATAGGGATTGCTAGCGGCATTAACACTACAGATACTTAATGCATTAATAATGTATAAAAATATGAGGGTTTTAATAACTATTTGTTTCATATTTTAAACTCACTTTCAATTTTTTACAGTTAATAGGTAGGAAATAAATTAATATTTTAATCTGTCACAGATATTAAAACTTAAATAAATTCAATCCAATTTCTTCATCAAAATATCTATCAACAGTGCCATCAATGATATCTATTACCATTTCACAAGTAGCACTGACAATGGCTTTATTTAAATGGCCACCAAACACTTCTCCTTTATCATTTCCGGCACTCATATGTATATGAGTATAAAATTCACCATTCATTGTATTAATTGTTCCAGTTAAAGAAACAATTTCAAAATTTCCTTTAAATTCATTTGAATAATATTTTTTTTCATCTGTTTTAAATACACCAACTGTAAAATCATTAGTTGCTCCTAAAGCTCTTACACTAGCAAGTTTAATATTTTCTTTTAAAGCAATTTCTTTAATTTGCTTTAAAATTTCTTCTCCTTTATCAATTCTAGCAACAATTTTATTATTAAATTTTTTGTATTCCATTTCGTTTCCTCCTTTTATTTATTTTATTAACTCTAAAGTATCTCTAGCTATCATTAATTCTTCATCTGTTGGAATAACATATACTTTTATTTTTGAATCCGGAGTACTGATTAAAGCTGTTTTACCATGTACATTATTTTGTTTTTCGTCAATTTTTATTCCTAGACTAACTAGGTTATCACATACCATTTTACGAACTGAAGAGCTATTTTCTCCTACTCCTGCAGTAAAGGCAATTACATCTGCACCACCTAATAACACATAGTATTGAGCTATATAATCAGTAATTCTTCTAACGTATTTTTTCATTGTTAAAATAGCTCTTTCATTTCCTTTTTTACATGCAGCTTCTAAATCACGCATATCACTACTAATGCCACTTAGGCCTAAAATTCCGCTATGCTTATTTAAGTCATTTATAATGTCATTTATATTTTTATTTTCAGCTTCCATAACCGGTGGTAATAAAGATGGATCGATATCACCTGAGCGGGTTCCCATCATTACTCCTGCGAGTGGTGTGAATCCCATAGATGTATCTACACATTTACCATCTTTAACAGCTGTGATAGAAGCTCCATTTCCTATATGACAACTGATTAATTTAAATTTATCCATATTTAGCATCTCTGTTAATGTCTCAGTAATATATCTATGGCTTGTTCCATGGGCGCCATATTTTCTGATTCCGTATTTTTCATACCACTCATATGGAACTGGATATAAAAAGGTCTCTTTTTCCATTGTTTGATGGAAAGCTGTATCAAATACAACTATGTTTGGTACATTTGGTAATGCTTTCATAAAAGCTTCAATACCATGCATGTTAGCTGGATTATGAAGAGGCGCAAAATGTTTAATTGATTCAAGTTTTTGCATAACTTCATCATCAACTATTACTGATCTATCAAAGACATCTTTTCCTTGAACAACCCTATGACCCACTCCTTCTATTTCATCTAATGATTTTACAATATTCAAACTGATTAATTTTTCAAGTAAGATATTAACAGCATCAACATGAGTTTTTAATGGAACGTTTTCTTTGTATTCTTTCCCATTAAATTTGATTTTATAAGCGCCATCAATGCCTATCCTTTCGAATAAACCACTAGCAATAACGCTTTCATCTTTCATGTTAAATAAACTAAATTTTAAGGAACTACTTCCTGCATTAATTGACAATATTTTCATTTATTTATCCTCCTTTATATATTGTTTCCCTTTTGAAATTACTTTTTCTTTTACTTTCTGATTTTGAGCAGCTATAAGTGTATTATTTAATAGTGTTGCTATAGTTACAGGCCCAACTCCCCCTGGAACTGGGGTGTAGAAACTTGCTACTCCTTCTGGGGATTCTACATCACCTACTGAATGACCATTTACATAACTATAGCCCGTGTCAATTACGATAGTGTCTTCTTTTAGCCACTCTTTTTTTATAAACTCTGGTTCTCCTAAAGCAGCTACTACTATGTCAGAGCTTTTAACTATATCTTTTAAATTTTTTGTTTTTGAATGGCACATTGTTACAGTTGCATCTTTATTTAAAAGCATTAAGGCAGCAGGTTTTCCTAAAATGGAACTACGTCCTATAACACAAGCACTTTTCCCAGCAACATCAATGTTATAAAAATCTAGAATGTTCATAATTCCTGTTGGGGTGGCTGCTCCTAACGTTTCTTTATGAAATGCCATTTTTCCAAAGTTACGAGAACTTAGACCATCAACATCTTTTTCTAAGGCAATTTTATCAAAACACTTTTGCTCATCAATGTTTTTTGGTAGAGGGTGCTGAATTAAAATACCATTTATTGTTTCATCTTGATTTAAAGCTTCAATTATTCTTATAAGACCTTCTGTAGTAAATTCTGGAAAAAAATATTCTCTTGTATTTATTCCAACTTCTTTACATGCTTTGGATTTCATTTTTACATATGTTTTAGATGCTTGATCGTTCCCTACAAGAATGGTGGCTAAGGTTATTTGTTCATTATATGTTTCTTCATAATCATATACACCTTTTGCCACTTTGCTTTTTATTGCTTTTGATACTAATTTACCATCTAAAATTTGACTTTCCATATTTTCACCTACTTTATGGTGTTCGAAGGGAGAATTGAACTCCCACCTTTCCCTTCGGAGGGGAAAACTCTATCCATTAAGCTATTCGAACAACTATATATAGTATATCATAAAACCACTCAGGATAAAACCTGGGTGGTTATGTTTAATTCAACCATTTTGATATTTCTTAAATTTTTGTTTGTTTTAACTGTGATGCTTTTTTCTTCCTCACCATTTATGATATCACCTAAATAACTTGTCATAACAGTTTCTTTATTTTTATCATCTTTTAGAGTTATAGATAATGGTGATATTTTTAGTGTGTTAGAGGTCATATTTGTTGCAGTTGCTGTTAAGTAAAATTCATTTTCTTGTTTAAATATTTTTATATTACTAAATAAAATATGATTTTGAGTTATATTATCAAATGTTAAATGTATTAATTCTGGTTCTTTTTCTTTTGAATCTTCTTGTTTATTTGGAATAAGTATATAAATTGTACTTATTATAATAATTAATATAATGGAGATTATTGCTATTTTCATTGGTGTAATAGCTTTAATATCATGTTCCATTAATTTGCCTTCCATGTTTCGAAAACATTGCAACTACTTGATGAAGGAGCTGGATCTGGCATTTTCATTCTAACAATAGTAGGTATTTTAAAAGCTCCACCAAAGGCCATACACGTTCCCGGTTGCAAGGTTTTTTGTTTTTCAACTATGTCAGCTGAAATATTTGGAAGCATTTTTGTTATGTAATCCAAATCTCTTGGGTGTGTTATTTTAAATATTAAGAAGTTCGCACACTGTGAAATAACGGTATCAGATATTTCAACTGGTCTTTGAGAAATCAAATTAAATATTAATCCATATTTACGGCCTTCTTTAGCTACTCTTTCAAAAATATTATATCCAATTAATTCAACATCAGTATCATTTTGAACATATCTATGTGCCTCTTCAACAAATATATGAAATGGAATAGATGCTCTATTCTTTAAACTTTTTGTAAAATTAAATAACATTTTTGTATATATTTTTACTATGACTTTAGCAAACCAGTCTTCAATATCTTCTAAGTTAAAGTTAATTACTTGAGCTTTTTTTCCGTTTTTAGCTACTAAAGTTGCAATATAATTTTCCATTGTGATAAAGTTTGGATAACGTAAATATCTTGAGTTTTCAGATATTGTTAAGGAATGAAGTCTTACTTTTAATTCAATAGCATCAGCGTATGTATCAGTATTATTTAATAAGCCTTCACTGATTAAAGTAAATTCTAGAGCTTTTTCCAAATCTTCTAACGTGTAGTATTTAATTTCTTTTGGTTCATATTTATCTAATGATTCATCAATAAAGCCTGTAATGTATTCAGTCATTAAAATACTCTCTGGGAACTGTCCTTGAGTATCAATGGTGAAGCATTCTCTAAATTTTCTTGTATAACCAATTCCATGAACTGGAGCTTCTAAATTAAATTCATTAGTTGAACAGTTTGCTAAAATGGCAAATACATCATTCCTTTTACTACTTGCTGTTTGGTTTGTATAAAGGATTGACATAATGGCTTTGGCAATTAAGTGATTTTTATATTTTGTACTCATTTCATCATCAGATGCAAAAATATTTACTAATTTTAACATTCTTTCAATGATAGTTAATTGTGAATGCTTATCTGCACGTAATAATAAAGCCATATCATCAATATCTAAAAGCCATATTGGTACTGAAAGGATTTCACCGTCTGTTTGATGGATGTTAGTTGTATAAAATTTAAAATTTAAATTTGGGTTTATTTGATTAATGTTTTGAAGCGCATTATGATATTCTCCATAAGCATCAAATATAAAGAAGTTAGAACGGAATGGTAATAGTTTTTGATTTTCAAATACATTTTGTAAAAGTCTTGCAACTCCGCATGATTTACCTGAACCACTATTACCGAATATAGCCATATGACTACTAAATAAGTCATTAATATCAACGCTTATTGGATGGCTATCATATAATGGACTTTCACCTATAACGAATGATGATGAGGTATCATCACCTAAAATTAGTCCAACTTCTTCATCACTGATCATTCTTATTTTAGAGTTAAATGTAGGTTTTCTAATAACACCGCCAACAAATTTACCATTAGTAATTTCACCCAAAAATCTGATTTTAATTATGTCACTTCCAGTATCTTCAACTTCACCTAATATTTTCTTTTTTTCGTCTTCAAATATGACATGCATATTCATAATGTTTGTTGACATTGAACCATCTTTTGGTGTTTCAACGTGCGCCTCTGTATTACTGATATAAAGTATTTTTCCAAACATATTTTTCCTCCCCTATAATAGTTCTTCTATTTGTTTTTTTATTTCTGGATTTAAATCTTTAATAATTTCTTTTATTTTTAAACTGTTTTGATATTGTTTTAAGACTTTTTCATAATTTAATAGTTTATTTTCACTATCTTTTATTTGTTTATGAATGGCGTTTCTTGAAACATTTTCATTTTCAGCTATTTCAGATAATGTTAAATTATTGAAATAATAATCTTTGAAATATGTTTGCTGTTTATCTGTCAGTAGTTCACCATAATAATCAAATAAGTTAGTTAGATAAATTATCTTATCCATTATTCCATGCCTTTAAATAGTCCATATATATATTTTTCAATATCAAACACTCTCAAATCTTCTTTTGTTTCACCTAAACCAACATATTTAACTGGTATTTTTGTTTCTTCTTTGATAGCTAAAACTATTCCACCTTTAGCTGTACCATCTAATTTTGTTAAAACAATTCCAGTGATGTCTGTTATTTCTTTAAAATTTTTAGCTTGGCTAATTCCGTTTTGACCAGTAGTAGCATCAATTACAAGTAATGTTTCGTGTGGGGCGTTAGGTATTAATTTTCCTATAACTTTATTAACTTTTTCTAATTCTTTCATCAAACCAATTTTATTTTGAAGTCTACCTGCTGTATCAATTAAAACAACGTCATAGTTTTCTTCTTTGGCTTTATTAACACCGTCATACATAACACTTACTGGATCGGCATTTTCTTTTGAAACTATGTCAACACCAATTCTTTTTGCCCATTCTTCTAATTGTTCAATAGCTCCAGCTCTAAAGGTATCTCCTGCTATCATTAAAACTTTTTTACCTTCTTCTTTTAATTTATAAGCTATTTTACCGATAGTTGTTGTTTTTCCAGCACCATTTACACCTACAAATAAAATAACTGTTGGACCTTCTTCTGCGTAATTTATTTTATTAGTAATTATATCTCCATCAACATATATAATAAACATTTCGTCTACTATAATGTCTTTTAATTCGTCAGCTGTTTTGATATTTTCTTTTTTTACACGTTTTTTTAATCTATCAATTATCTCCATTACAGTATTAACACCAATATCAGACATGATTAATATTTCTTCTAAACTTTCAAAATACTCATCATCAACTATTTTATGGTTTTTATTTAAATTTAATAAAGCTGACAAAAAATTATCTCTTGTTTTTTCTAGTCCTTTATCATAAATTTCTACTTCTTCTTTTTCTTCTTTTTTAAAAATATTTTTAAATTTATCAAATAATCCCATGTTTTATCACCTTGTTACTATAATAATTTTACACTATTTTATTATAAACATCAAGAAAAAACCGTAAACTATAAATAAATTCACGGTTTATATTTATGACACTATAGTGAATTGTTTTCTTTATTTTAAATTACTAGCTTATTTACAATCGTGTTACTTCTATGCTTTTTGATTCACTGGTTAGTGGAAATATTCTTTCTGTTTTATACTCTGTAACTTAATGGCGGATTTGTACAGTTACTTTAATGCTTTCTGAAATTATTTATCTTGGTTACACGGAAAATTTACAAATTTTATATTTTTTAAGAAATTTGTAAAAATAAAAAGTGAATGTTTTGAGTATTCACTTATCTATTCAAAAGCCCTTTTTTGTATTGTCTTTCATTTTTCTTTTTTAGTTTATCAATATCTTTTTCTGTCAAGTATTTTTCATTTTCTAAGCAATTTAAAATAGCTTTATTTTTTAAGGTATCTTGTTTATTTAATGAGTGCAAATTCACTTTAAACATAACGTATGGTATAGCTTCTTTATCAATAGCTATTTTAAATAAATTTTCTTTTATAAAGTTAGATATTTCAGTATTATCAAATAAAGTTTTAGCATTCGCACAAATATCGTTAAAATTTAAGGTTAACGAAGTATTAACTAGTGGGTTAAGTTTATTTAAATATATTTCAAGATTTAAAACGGTTGGAGATAAATCTGACATATTTAATACACCACTTTCTGGAATTAATAAATAGCTTCTTGTATATGTTAAATCTGTTTGTAAATTTTCAATGTCAATATTTGTTATATTTGATATTTCTTCTATTAAATCACCTATTTTAATATATACTTCTACATTGTTTAAATTATATATTTTTTTGTTTATATCTTCTAAAGTTTCTTTTAGTGGTGCAATTATTTGTTCAAATTCGTTGTTTAATTGATCAAGATGATTTACTATATAATTCTTTTTACTATTCAATGATAAAAAGTCATCAATTTGGTTATCCTTTTTCATAATTTATCTCCTTTTTAATGTTTTTTGTGTTTTGCTTTTTTGGGCACTATCTATAATGGCTTCAGTTATTCTTTCATCATAAATTTGTGAATCAATAAAATCTTTTATATCAAACGTGCATATAATATTTTTTAATGATTCTTTAGGTAATATAATATATGTTATATCCCAATCAACATCTTTCTCTTTTAAAGCATGTTTTTGAATTACTTCTGTATGATCGTATAAGCTAATACCATCAGCTTGTGGTTCATTTAAATCACTAGTAATTGTGTAATTTAGTGCAACATCATTTGAGATAACACTTAAATTTAATTTTTCTGGAATATTTTTATGTAATATTTCATTCTTCTCGTGAGCACCATATATAAAATTTGGTAAAAATTCTAAATTAATTTCCATTTCATCAAGATTTGTGTTTGTTAATTTTGCTAATTCTGATAATAAATCACCCAAAGCTACTTTAATTTTTTCTTCTTGCATAATTTCCCCTCCTTATAAGGTTTAAATATTATAATTCTTTGAACTATCTTTGTCAATGTTTATTTTCATTTAAGGCTGGTTAACTTGTCAAATTATAAAAAAAAAGATATAATGTTATAGTCAGTTTTAACTTTGAAAGAAAGGAGTTTATAATGAAGTTTAACAAAGATGAGACTTACATTTTCGCTTTAGGCGGACTTGGTGAAGTCGGAAAAAATATGTATCTTGTGATGCATAATGATGAAATTATTATTACTGATGCGGGTGTTATATTCCCTGGTGGGGAACTTTTAGGAATTGATTATGTTATTCCGGATTTTACATTTTTAAAACAAAATGAAAGTAAAATAAAGGGTTTATTCATTACTCATGGCCATGAAGACCATATTGGCGGTATTCCATTTTTACTTTCTGAGGTTAATATTCCAGCGATTTATGCGCCTAATCAAGCAGCCGCTTTGATTAGAAGAAAATTAGAAGATAGGAAAATAAAATATAATAATTTATATGTTTATAATGAAAAAAGCGTTTATAGATTTAAAAATATGTGGGTAGAATTTTATAGAACAACTCACTCTATTCCTGATTCACATGGTATTGTAATTCATACTCCAGATGGTGTTATTATGACAACGGGTGATTTTAAATTTGACTTAACTCCTATTGGACCAATGGCTGATGTTCAAAAAATTGCGAAGTTAGGTTCTGAAGGCGTTACATTACTTTTAAGTGATAGTACTAATGCGATGAATTCTGGTATAAGTACAAGTGAATCTAAGGTGGATGATGCTTTAGAAGATTTATTTAATAAACATGACAGTAGAATTATTATTGCGACATTCGCTTCAAATATATATAGGTTAAAACATATTGTTGATACATGTAAAAGACATGGAAGAAAAATAGCAGTATTTGGTAGAAGTATGGAAAATAATATTGAAATTTCTATTGAAGGTGGATATATTAAACATAAGGAATTATTTATTTCTCCAGATGAAGCTACTCGCCTTCCTTCAAATAAAGTATGTTTGCTTTGTACTGGTACACAAGGTGAGCCACTTGCGGCTTTAAGTAGACTAGCTAACGGTACTTTTAGACATATAAAGTTACGTAGTGATGATGTTGTTGTATTTTCGTCTTCTGCTATTCCTGGTAATGCTTTAAGTATTTCTAGAACAATTAATAAATTATATTTAAAGGGAATAACAGTTTATACTAATACATCTTTAAGTGACATACATGCTTCTGGCCATGCGAATGAAGAGGAATTAAAATGGATGATTAGACTTGCGAATCCTAAATATTTTATGCCTTTCCACGGTGAGTATAGAATGCTTAAAAAACATGCCGATATTGCTATGGAATGTGATATACCTAAAGAAAATACTTTTGTTTTAGGTAATGGTGATGTACTTTCAATGAAAAAAGGTGTGGTTAAAAAAGTTGGCCATATTTTAGCTGGTGATACATACGTCGATGGTAATAGAATTGGTGAAGTTAGTAATGCGGTAATGAAGGACCGTAAGATAATGGCTAATGACGGAATTGTTGTTGTTATTGCTAATATAGATGTACAAAACGGTAAACTATTAACTAATCCTAATATTATTACAAGGGGTTTTGTTCTTGTTAATGATAATTTAGATTTACTTAAGAAACTAGAATTTTTAGCTAGAGATGCTATTAATAATAAAATTAAAACTGGCGTTAATTATGCAGATATTAAAACAGAAGTTGTTAATACTTTAAATGATTATATTAGTTTACATACTGGAAGAAAACCAATTATTTTACCAGTTATTATGAATATCAAAAAAGACGTTAAAATTTAAAACGTCTTTTTATTTGCATTCATCCGGAAAATTAGCCGGGTCATTATATGTGTAGTCATACTTTACATTATTTTTTGTTTCTGTTTTAGTTATTTTAACTGAGGCACCATTTAGACTACAACTAGAATTAGATGGTAAAGTAATGTTTTTTTCTAAATATCCTTCATTTTGTAAAGTTGATACATTTACAGTATATGGCCATGAAGTAATTTCAGTTTTATGATCACTTAACCAGTTTTTAGCGGCTAAAACTATTGAGTCTTTAGTATCTTGATCAGCATTTTCTTGACCTTTTTTGATACTTCCAGTTACGTTTGGAATAATAAGCACAAGTAAAAGTGATAGTATTACAATGACACCTAGTAATTCGATTAGAGTAAAGCCTTTATTTTTCATCATTAATTACCTCTTCAATTCTTAATAATTCATTGTATTTACAGGTTCTATCAGTTCTAGAAAGTGAACCTGTTTTAATTTGCTTTAAGTCTAATCCTACTGCTAGATCTGCAATTGATGTATCTTCTGTTTCTCCGCTACGGTGAGAAATAATTGTATTATATCCGTTTTGTTTAGCCAAATTAATTGTTTCTAATGTTTCTGTAATGGTTCCTATTTGATTTATTTTAATTAAAATAGCGTTTCCAGCATGCATATCAATACCTTTTTGAAGATATTTTTTGTTAGTAACAAATAAATCATCTCCAACTAGCTGGATTTTATCACCATATTTTTCAGTCATTTTTTGAAATCCTTCCCAGTCGTTTTCGTCAACCGGGTCTTCTATGGAAATAATTGGATATTTATCTAACAAAGTTTGATAGTAATCTATTAACTCGTCAGTAGTTAATTTTAAATTAGCTCCTTTTAGATTATAAATTCCATTTTCATAAAATTCACTAGCTGCGACATCAATGGCAAAATTGACATCTTTTCCTGGAGTGTATCCAGCTTCATTAATGGCTTTGATTAATAATTCTAAAGCTTCTTCGTTGGTGTTTAAATTAGGGGCAAATCCACCTTCATCTCCTACTCCGGTATGATATCCAGCTTTATTTAAAACGCTTTTCAAATGATGAAATACTTCACTACCTATTTGTAATCTTTTACTAAAGGTTTCAGCTTCTGGAATAATCATAAATTCTTGGAAATCTAATCCATTATCAGCATGAGCTCCTCCATTTAATATATTCATCATGGCCCTCGGCATAGAATACTCTTTTCCTACATACTCAAATAGTGCTTTATTATTATCTATGGCCGCAGCTTTTAGATTAGCTAAGGAAATGCCTAGTATTGCGTTTGCACCATATTTTGATTTGGTTTCTGTACCGTCTAAATTCAATAATGTTTCATCTATTTTTCTTTGATCATTAGATTCCATTCCAATTAATGATTTTTTTAAAATATTATTTACATTATTTACAGCAGTTAATACACCTTTTCCCATATATCTTTTTGGATCATTATCTCTTAGTTCTAGTGCTTCTCTTTCACCTGTAGAGGCACCTGATGGAACTGCGGCTCTACCCATAACTCCATTTTCTAATATTACATCTACTTCAACTGTTGGATTTCCTCTAGAATCCAAAATTTCTCTTGCTTTTATATCTTTAATTTTTGACATGTTTTTCTCCTTCTTTCATTTCTTTTAATGTATTTGTTTGATTTAATAAATTTGTAAATACACGATATTTGTTTAACCAATATCTATAATCATTTAAATCATCTATATAATCTGTTGGATGTGATTTTTCAAATTTTTTTATGTAATTTGATATTTGCTCTTTATATTTTAACCAATAATCTAAACCATATTCAATTGTATAATTAACGTGTGGTCCTCTTAGCTTAGGATCTCCTTTTGGTGGTATAAAGAAAACATCATCATTTGTGATTATTTGAGCGGCTAAATAGTTTATGGGAATTTTTTTCCCAGTTATTTTACTTATAAGTTTATTTTCTGAGTTATCTTTTTCTTGAATGAACTCAAAACCGTAGAGGTACAAAATATCTTTACAAACTGTTCTTTCTGCTTTAAGTACGTCTTCTTTTCCTGTATTATTTAAAGCAACTTTGTTTCTAACAAATTCTATAATTTGATTCATTACACCGCTATTTAAAAGGTTTTGGTAATAATTATAAATAAATATATCAGAAAAATCATTATAAAATTCACTTTCATATTCTTTTATAATTGATGTTAATATTTCTTGATATTCTTCATCATCTAAAGATTCATAAATATTCAAATCTTGTTTTAAGTTTGTTTTAAACTTTTCAAAAAAATCTTCTATAGTTAGTAAATCACTTTTATTTATATTTTCGCTCATATTATCACCAGTATAATTATATCATTTTTTTTTAAAATTGTAATTAAAATGAGAACGATTTTATTGACTTTGCTTTTTGTGGTGTCTATAATGATTTCAGGAGGGTTAATATGAGCTTATCAATATTAGATATTGAAAAAGGGGTTGATGAGTTACAGGGGCTTTTTGATGGAAAACTTAAAAGACTTCAAGAATGTGAAGAAAAGCTTTTAGAGGACGAAAAGGTACAATTATATATTTTTATTCATAATCAACTTGAAAGTGTTAAAAAAGAAAAAAATAAAAATGTTTATGAATACATGAAAAACAGTAGAGAAAAATGTGAACATCCTTTATATTTTTGTGTTACAAATGGTGATAATAATACTTACTCTTATAAGTGTCTTTGCCTTAACTGTGGCGTAACAAAATATTTTAAACAGTATGAATTAGACAAGTTATATGATGAACATAAGGTGATTGCTAAAATAAATGGTGATTTAGATGATAATCATTTTTATTCTATTCAAGGAGATTATGTTGAGGCCTATAATTTTTATAAAGATACTTTTGAACATGTTAGAAATGTAAACCGTAAATTAGCTAATCATGATGACAATTTTATTGAACTTGCGGTTTCTGAAATAACTTACAATAATTTTGTACATCCAGAAAAGATTAAAGATAAAATTAAAAAAATAAAATAGTGATTTTTTCACTATTTTATTTTGTATTATTTGAGTTTATATTATTTTGATTTAATTCATTTGTGTTATTTGTAGGTTGGATTGGTGTTTGTGGTTGAGTATTTGTTATATCAACTGATGTATTTTGAATATTTACTGGTTGTGTGTTAATTTCTTTTTTATTAGTGTTATTTTTTGTTTTTAATTTTTTGGTTAATATAATCACTATTAATACACCTATTAGCAATCCAATTGAAAGTAATGGTCTATAACGAAGCCACGCTAGTGCAATAACTATTAAACTTAAGGCTAGGCCTAATATGAATGTTGCAAAGCCTGTAACCCAACCAAATACTGTTCCAAAAAATGGAATAAAATTAGCTAATCTTTGTAGTGGTGATATAATAGCAGCAAATCCACCAATTATAAATATAGTGCCCATTAATCTAAAAATCCATTTTGTCATGTTGTTTTCATCTGAGAGTTTTTGTAATATTTGCTTTCCTGTTAAAGTACCTTCTTCTAATTCATAAATTGAATATCCTTCTTTTGATGTAAATTTACTAAAGCCATTATTATTTTGAACTGCTAAAACACTTACGTTAGTTGCATCACTGTATGAAAAACTAATTCTGATATCACCTACTTTAGGTGTTTCATTTTGGACATTTGTATAATATGTACCATCATTAGTTAACCCCATATTAGTAATCTTTGCAGAATCTTGTAAATTTATTTTTTTATCAGCATTTAATTGATTTAATAATTCTCTATCTAATGAGAAACCTCCTATTTTGCTACCATCGGCGGTGAAGGTCTCACTACTATATGGCATTGAACTTGGATTATTATGTGTAGCGTCTTCAAAAGCATTTGAATTTATAATCTCATCATCCCATACCATGCTATATCTACAAACTTCATTACCATTATTATCTTCACATGTTTCTTTCCATTGATACATTTCTACCGTTCTTTTTAATTTTGGCTTAGCAACATGAATATCAAATGTGGTATCTGTTGCGCCATCATAAGAAACTTCTAACTTACCATTAGTAGCAATTAGTTTTCCTTCGTTATTTTTGTCGATTGTTTCACTACTAACATCAATATACTCGTCTTCCGCTTCCATTATTGCCGCTTTAGTTTTAACTGTTCTTCCTTCATTAAACCAGAGTAAGAATATTCCTGCTAATATAAAAATTATTCCAACCAATATTCCTCCTGATTTATTTTTTTTAACTACAACATCATTCATTTTATTATTCCCCTCTCTATTATTACATTTTTATTTTAACATTTTTATAAAGTTTTTTATAAAAAAATTATAAAAAAATTGAAATTTTTGTAAATATATAGTATAATGTATTTGTTGCATGAGTTGTCTCCGTAGCTCAGCTGGATAGAGCAACGCCCTTCTAAGCGTTTGGTCTATCAAGAGTTATCAGTTGACAAAAGCATTGTAAT
>CALVRC010000014.1 GCA_944358445.1 uncultured Bacilli bacterium | reverse complement strand
ATTTGTATTTGAATAAAAAATTAAAAAAGATATTGCAAAAATAACTTGCAATCCTCCTCAAACAGAGCTAACATACACTACAAGGAATCGATTTTTATCTTATATTTTTAAAAGATGACCTTCATCGCCCATGATAAATGACAGTCGAAGCGCCATATAATGATTAAATTTAATACTTAATGCACGCAGATAGATTATAAATTAATTTAATGACTTAATGCCCGTATTTTTGTATAAAAGGTAATGTTTTTGTTGAAAAAAAGTAAAAAATTTGATATATTATTAACTGCAATGGAAATTATTCCATGCGAAAAAGTGCACGTGAATGAGTCTTTTCGCGACTTAATTCCCGTACATTAAGTTATATGGTTATAGTTTGTTGGCTTATTTGCCGGTGAAGAAGCAGAAGATTTACTTCTGTTTTTTCATATACTAGGAATTTGCTTTGCAAAAGTAAAAAAGGCGTGGTTGTAATAAATACACTGAAAAAGACGGCAATTAAATCCGTTAAAAATTAAGAATATATTGTTTTTAATAATCAACTTCAACAGTAATAGGTTTCATTTTAATTTTACATTTATCGCATAGAAAAATAGGATTGTTTTTAAAAGTTTCATTATTCATTTTTTGAAATGTACTTTGTGGAATTAGTTTTGTGTTTCCACATTTAGGGCATAAAAATTTAATACCCATAGAAAAGTTTAAGTTTTGTTTTTTGTTAATTTTTCTTAACATAGAACTCATATACTAATCACTCCTTCACGAGACTTCAAATAAAGGCTCCATTATTTGATTACATTTGGGACAAATAATGGGTATACGATTAAATGAAGTTAAAATGAGATTTTTCCATTTAAGCAACTGCCTTTTAAATTTAATTTTTTCTTTAGAAATAACATATTTAATATTATCACATAATTTATTTGATTTGTTATAAAAACCATAACTTCTAATAGATTTAAAACCAGTAGGTAATAGATGACATAATAATTTAGTAATAAATTCAAAAGCAGAAACAGTCTGTTCGTGATATTTTTCTTCTTTGTGGTCTCTATAAAAGAAAGTAACATTTTCGCCATCATAATTAATAATTCTAGTTTCTGCCATGGCTGGTCTAGAACAGTATCTAGTAAGATAACGAATTAAATCTTCTATTGATTTGAACTTGTAACCATCATCTTCTAATCTATTATTTACATAAAAACCATTTTTGTATTTTAGATACATAATATTTTTAGTTTTAGAAAACTTTTGTTTACCAAAATGTTTTTCCATTTTATCAAGCAAAATTTTCATAAATCTTTTAGATAAAGCATTATAATTAAAATAATCATATTTTTTATAATTTTTAAATTTGTTAAAAACACATTCAGCAATAATAACATGAATATGAGTATTAAAATTTAAAGGTCTACCAAAAGTATGAAGAAAAGCAAAGAAGCCAGGAGTATATTTTAAATTATATTTTCTAATTTTCTTCTTTTTGACTTTACCATTAACAATAGAGTATAAAGTATCACTAACGGCTTCAAATAATAAACTGGTGTCATTTAGATTATGAAAAAACCAAGGACATAAAACATCTGGAATAGTAAAGGTAATATGCCTATGTTTAACGTTCACACATTTTTCTAAAATATTTTCAGTTCTAATTTTGTGAGTTTTAATACCACAAGAAGAACATAGTTTGCCCTTACAAGTGTGGTGAGAAAAGATTACTTCTCCACAATCCTGACAACAATAAACGGTAGCTCCTAATTTATGATTAGAACAAGAAATAATTTTATTGACTTCTTTATTAGCATTAGGCCTTGTTTTATCTATAGTGACTTTATATTTACTATAATAATTGTCCCAATGATCTTCAAAAATTCTAGCAATAACACCAGTGAATTTAAAATTATTATTATTTTCCATAATAATAAATCCATCCTTATCAAATTTATTATCATCAGTTATATGCTTTTAGCCCATGAATTAAAATTAACTATGTCTACATGTTTCATACCTTAATTATAACAAAAATGTCCCCTTTAGGGGACGTATGACAAAATTTATTTTGTCATTTTTTTAGGTTGCGGACGTTGTCCGCCGCATGATATCATAAAAATGGAAGATGGAGTATCAGAAATAAATATGTATTTAGGCGATTGGTTCATTCGCAAATGCCTATGGTCTTCAAAAACATCTATAAAAGAAAACGCTGCCAGTATAAAGAAATTTTATAAATGTATGAGTGAATTAAATTACATACCAAAAGAAAACTATGATTTTCTTTGCTCGATAATCAAAGATAACATGGAAATATGGCTTGATAATTTAGAAGAATATGATAATGACATATATGATGATCTGTTTTAAAGTAGAATTTGGATTAAAAGATTCCACTTTTTATTCTGCACAAAGGACAAATGTGAAAAATAATCAAAAAAATGTCGGAATTTTGTGATTTTCAGCATTAAAAACACTGGAATTTTGTGATATGACGTCATATGTTCTGGATCATTAATGGGAATAAATTATAACGAAATAGAATCAAACAGTGTTGGAAATAAACAAGATTACGAAATGTATTCTATGGATTTTGAGGAATTCTTATGGGCTAAAGGTTATAAACAAAATCAAATTGATAATCTATATAATCATATGAAAACATGCACTCCACTTTCTGAACTAGAATTTAAAGTTATGTTAAACAACTTTCCTGAATATTTAATTGTTGATGGTATGCCCGCTATTGTTCGAACATTTATCAAAAATAATAATTATAGTGGTATATTAAATATGCAAAAACAAATTATATTAGATTATGAAGAAGATATCACAAAATATGCTCATGGCCTAGACCAAGGAAAAATATTAAATGTTTATAGAAAAATCCCTGTGTTTTTAGGAAATGAAAATAAAAAATTCCAAATATCTAAAATAAAACAAGGAGCCAGAAATAAAGAATATTTTGGAGTAATTGAATGGCTCAACAATGCAGGAATTATTAATATATCATATTGTCTAGAACCCCCTTCTTTACCTCTAAAAGGTAATTATAATCAAGATAACTATCGAATTTATTTTAAAGATACAGGTCTATTAATAGGTAGTCTAGATGATGAGGTTCAAGAAGATCTTAGAAATAATAAAAATTTCAATACATATAAAGGTGCAATTTATGAAAACATAGTTGCTGACATGCTAGTTAAATCTGGTTATTCACTATATTTTTATAAAAATAAAAAAGGCACTTTAGAAATGGATTTTCTATTAAGAGATAAAAATAGCCTCGTTCCAATAGAAGTTAAAGCAACAGATGGCAGTACTATTTCACTAAATAATATGATAAATGGTAAATATAAAGATATAAAATATGGAATAAAATTATGTAATAAAAATATTGGATTTAATGGTAAATTTTATACATTTCCATACTTTCTTACATTTCTATTAAAAAAGTATTTAAGTGAAAAAGAATAAATGTAGTTACAAAAACAAAAGTAAATGATATAATATATATGTAATGAAACCTTATAAAGAGTGATGGAGGGACTGGCCCTATGATATCACAGCAACCTATTAAGTTAGGTGCTAAAGCCGGACGATAAGGAACTAGAAAACAAGTTCCTCGCTTGTTTTTTTCTTTATTCTGTTTCATTAGAGAGGGAGGTATTATGAAATTATATTCAAACGAAATTGTATTTCGTGGTCATCCAGATAAAGTCTGTGACCAAATAAGTGATGCATTATTAGATGCATATTTAAAAGAAGACCCACATTCAAGATGTGGTATTGAGGTTATGGGAGGAAAAGGTAAGATTTTTATTACCGGTGAAGTAACCTCAAAAGCAAGTATAAGCATAAAAGATATAGTTAACAGAGTATTAACCGACATTGGCTATGACACAAATTATGAAATAATAAACAACTTAGGCATTCAAAGCCCTGATATTGCATTAGGTACTAATGACGAAGTCGGAGGAGCCGGCGACCAAGGTATGATGTTTGGTTATGCCTGCAATGACACAGAAGAAATGTTACCAACAGCTATGGTTATCTTGCAAACCCTTAGTAAATGGTATGATAATAAAAGAAAAGAATGCCCATATTTAAAACCAGATGGCAAAGCTCAAATAACAGGTTATTATAGCGATGAAATGAAACTTCAAAAAATAAAATATTTTACAATCTCATACCAAAATGATGAAAAGCACCGAGATTACACTGATAATTTAATAAAAGAAGAATGTATCAATATATGTAAAAAGTACAATATAGAAATAGAAAACTTTTTAATCAATCCAACAGGTAGGTTTTACATCGGTGGTTTTGATGGAGATGCTGGACTTACTGGAAGAAAAGTAGTTGTCGATAGCTATCATTCCTTTGCGAAAGTAGGTGGTGGGGCATTTAGTGGAAAAGACCCGAGTAAAGTAGATAGAAGTGCCGCTTATAAAGCTAGAGAAATAGCTAAAGAATATCTTCAAAAATATAACTTAAAATGGTGCCAAGTACAAATTAGTTATGCTATTGGCCTAGAAAAACCACTTGCCATATACATTGATAGTAATGATGGAAATATAGAAGTTCCAGAAAAACTATATGAAGAATGCACCCCAAAAAACATAATTAAAGATTTAAATCTATATAATATGTGTTATGAAGATAAAGCAAAATATGGACATTTTACAAACTAAAAATGAGTTCAAAGCTCATTTTTTTATAAAAATAATAATTTTTTTTGATATTAAATTTAAGTTGTTGTATACTATAATATAGTTTAGTTTTTAAAAGCCCAAAAGTGAAGTGGATGGTGGTATAATGAAAAAATTTAGTTATATCTTTTTAATGATATTTTTATCATTCTTATCAATAAATCTAGTTCAAGCCGATGAAGGAGTAGTATATAGTCCAAGAGAATGTTTTGGTGTAACCTATGGTATACATAATAATCATTGGCACCAAGCCATACAGCAAAATGGACAGTATATAGCAACCGGTGACCCTATTAATACATACCCATGCACACCATCTAATGATCCAACTTTAAAAACACTAACAGTAAATGGAAACAACATCACTGTATCTGATAAAATGGAATTTACAACATATGATGAAACAGCTAACATAGTAGCCACGCCAAATTATCAAGGCGCAAAAATCGAATATGAGCAAAATAAAAAATTAGAAATTGGAAATAACGTAATTTCTATAAAAATTACTGGATCTGCTGGCTTAACTAAAACCTATGAACTAAATATTATTAGACAAAAAGTATTAAGTACCAACAATAACATAAAAAAAATAACTATAGATGGGAAAGAATATAAATTTAAAGATAATAAAATAAATGATTTATTCATAACATCCAATAAAAAAACATTAAACATAAAAATAACTCCAGAAGATGAAACCGCAAAAATAACTATTAAGGGTAATGATAATTTAAAAGCTGGTGATAACACCATTACTATAATTTCTAAAGCTGAAAGCGGAAACACTCAAGAATATTATATAAACTATCATAAAAGTTTTGTCTTATCAGACATAATTGGAACAATTATAGGAATATTAATTTTAGCTTCACCAATCATTTTAATCATCATAATTATCTCAATCAAAAATAAAAAGAGATACATTAATAATAGCCATTATTATAAAAGTAAAAAAAGATTATTTAAAAAGCATTAAAAACATCAACAATAAAAAAGTTATCAAAATATTTAAAAATTATTACATATAATAGGTCATTAGTAAAAAAATTACTTTTATTTAACAGCAACCCTTAAAATTGTGTTATAATAAAAGCAGTAAAGGGCTAGTACAGACTTTATAGTTTTGTACTAGCCTTTTTGTTTGAGGTGGGAGAAGTATGAAAAAAGTAGTAGGATGTATTTTATTAATAATATTTTTAATGCCATTAAATGTTTATGCTCAAAAAGGATGTTGCTCATGGCATGGTGGTGTTTCAGGTGTTTGTCGTAACGGCTATCAAGTATGTAATGATGGTACTACTAGTCCGAGTTGTACATGTAGTGGAGAAACTAGTAGCTCAAGCTCCACATCTTCAAGACAAACTTATACTCCAAGTTATACATATGGATGTACCGACAAAAATGCTATAAATTATAATCCAAGTGCAAACAAAGATGATGGTAGTTGTATAGCAAAAGTCCTAGGATGCACAGATCAGAGTGCTAAAAACTATAATTCCTCTGCAAATACCAATGATAATTCTTGTAGGTATGAAAAAGAAATTACAGAGACAGAAGAAATCAAGTATTCAATAAAATATGTAGATAATACAGACATGACTAAGGGAGAAGAAAAAACAAAAACTAAAGGAATTAATGGCGAAAAAGAAGTTACTTATTTAGTTATAGTAGATAGAGATGGAAAAGAAATTAGTAGAGAAAAGAAAAACGAAACCATTACAAAAGAAGCCACTACAGAAATAATAGAAAGAGGAACAAATGATAGTGATTCAACAACATTTGGTATATTATGGATTGTATGTTTAATAGTCGCATTTTATCAAGCATTTAAACATAAAGATGGCAATTTATTATTAAACAAAATTCAAAAACAAAAAAACGGAACGAAAGTAGTATTATATATACTTTATGTATTTACTGTTATACCAGCATTTATTGATGTAGTAAAAATAATTATTAATAAAATAAAAAAATAAGAAAAACTAAGCGGCAAAAAGTCCGCTTTTTTAAATGCTATGTTATAATGAAAAAGGAAAGTAGTGATTATATGTTTGAATTAAAAGATGGCTTAATTATTGCCCCAAACCACATAAAAAAAGAAATATTAAAAACTATATCTAAACAAAAGAAACTTATTAATATAAAAATAATGACCAAAGAAGAATTTATAAAAAACTACTATGGTACTTATAAAAAAGAAGCCCTTTATTTTTTGATGCAAAAATTTAACCTAAATTATAAAACTGCTCAAAAATACTTAGATAACATATTTATAAATAGTAAAATAATTAAACCATATTTTGATGTTTTAAAAAAAGAAAACTTATTAGAAGTAAATTCAAATTTTAAAGATAATTTAAATCATATTACCATCATCGGCTATGAAGACATAGACCCATATTTACTAAATGAACTAAAAAACTATGATTTAGAAATTATTCACAGTAAAACCGGAAGTGAAACAAAAATTGTCCATGAATTTAACTCTCAAACAGATGAACTTATTTTTATTGCCGAAGATATTATAAATAAAATTCAAAATGAAAATATCGATATAAACGATATCTTTGTATCTGGAATTACTAATGACTATAAAAGTGAACTAATCAGAATATTTAACCTTTTCAAAATTCCTTTTAATTTCCAATCATCTGACTCTCTTTATAGTTCAAAAACCACTCAAGACTTCTTAAAATCATTAAATGAAACAAAAGACATCCAAGCCTCTTTAGACCTCTTGCCCGCTTCCAATCTCAAAAACCAAATAATTGATATACTTAATAATCTATCATTTCCTAATCTTGATGACACCGCCATTCAAATAATAACTGCTAAACTTCAAAATATTACTGTGGAAAAAGAAGAAGTAACAAATGCCATTCAAATAATAAATCTAAACCAAATAACAAATCCAAATAAACACTACTATATTGCCGGCCTTAACCAAGGTATAATTCCCCATATATATAAAGATGATGACATCATCACCGATAAAGAAAAAGTCTCTCTAGGTCTTCTAACCTCACTTCAAAAAAACGAAATAGCTAAAAATCATCTAAAACACCTTATTAAAACATTTCCAAACATCACACTCTCATATAAATTAAAAGATGCCTTTAATACATACTTCCCATCATTTGTAATTAGTGAGCTAAACCTTGAAATCCAAAAAGAACACCAAATCTCATATGAATATTCAAACGACTTCAACAAATTAAAACTAGGCATTCTTTTAGATAATTACTTTAATTATAATGAAAAAGACACCTCGCTACCTCTTCTTTCTAGCGCATACCCATCCCTCCCTTACGGAACATATTCAAACGAATATAATAAGGTTAATCAAACTCTCCTAAAAAACCATCTAAAAAATAATCTAACCTTATCATACACAAGCCTCAATAACTATGCCTTATGCCCATTCAAATTCTATATAAAACACATATTAAAACTAGAGCCATATGAAGAAACATTTCCTTTATTGATTGGTAATCTCTTTCACAATACTTTATCTCACCTATACGATGAAAACTTCGACTTAGAAAAAGAATACTATGGATATCTAAAAGATAAATCACTAACCCCAAAAGAAAGCTTCTACATAGATAAACTATATCAAACCCTAAAACAAGACATCGACATCATCAGATGGCAAGAAACTCATAGCAAGTACAAACACCACCTCACCGAAAAACCAGTTAAAATAGATAAATCAAAAGATATAAACATCACCTTCACAGGCATCATCGATAAAATAAATTACTTTGAAGAAAATAACCAAATAAATGCCATCATAATTGACTATAAAACCGGTGAAGTATCATCAACTTTAGATGACATAAATTATGGATTAAATATGCAGCTCCCAACCTATATTTACCTAGTTCAAAAAGGCCTAGGACCAAATTACACCATTAATGGATTTTATCTCCAAAAAATACTCACCCCTCAAACCCTTGATAGTAAAGATGCAGATAAAGACACCAAAAACAACCTAAAACTACAAGGCTATACCATCAACAATGAAGATGCCATCAGTAAAATTGATGATACATACCAAAATAGTGAAATCATCAGCTCCATGAAAACAACTCAAAAAGGTTTCTATGCCTATGCCAAAGTAATTGATAAAAATGGTATTAATAAATTAGTAAATATTGTAGATAACAATATCAGTGCTACTATAGAAAAAATCTTAAATGCCGACTTCAAAATTGAACCCAAAAGAATTGATAATAAAAACATCAGCTGTAAATTTTGCCCATTCAAAGATATTTGCTATGTCAAAGAAACCGACATAAAAGACTTAAAAGAAACTAAATTCAAAGACATAATAGGAGGTGAAGAAAATGCCTAAGTGGACCCAAGAACAAGAAGAAGCCATCAATCAGTCCGGTCAAAACATTATCGTCTCAGCTGGAGCTGGTTCAGGAAAAACCGCTGTCTTATCCGAAAGAGTAATTACTAAATTAAAAAAAGGAATCAGCTTAGATAACCTTTTAATCCTAACATTTACTAATGCTGCCGCTGCCGAAATGAAAGAACGTATTCGAAAAAAAATCATCGAAGCAAACCTCAAAGATGAACTTGCTAAAGTCGACACCGCCGACATCACCACCTTTGATGCTTATGCTCTAGGTCTTGTCAAAAAATATAGCCATTATCTAAATATCTCTAGCGACTTATCTATTGTCGATAGCTCTATCATGTCCTTAGAAAAGAAGCACATCATAAATAATATCTTTGATGAATACTATCAAAACAAAGATCCAAAATTTCTAAAACTAATCAGCGACTTCACCTTAAAAGATGATAAAAAAATAATCAAAAACATTCTAAAACTAAATGAAAGCCTAGACAACCTATATAATAAAGATGAATATTTAAAAACATATATAAAAAATTATTTTAATGAAACTCAAATAAATAATTACATCCAAGACTATCTAAACCTTTTAAACACCAAACAAAAAAGTATCAAAAACACTATTCATAGCCTAAGCTACTATACTTTTGGCACATACATAGAAAAACTAGAAACCACATTAACTAATTTAATAAATGCCAAAACCTATGAAGAAATAAAATTGTCCATTCCAGATAGACTTCCAAATCTTCCAAGAGGAAGTGAAGAAGAAACCAAATCTATAAAACAAGAACTATCAGCACTAATCAAAGAAATAAAAGAGCTAACAAAATATAAAGATATAGATTTTATTAAGGAAACTATCAATCAAACCAAAGACTACACCGAAATAATCATTGATATCATCCTAAAACTAGATAAAAAATTAACTAAATTTAAACAAGAAAAAAACGTCTATGAATTTATTGATATTGCTAGAATTGCCATCAACCTATTAAAAGAAAATAAGGAAATAAGAGAAAACTTAAAAGAAAAATATCATGAAATCCTAATCGATGAATACCAAGACACCAATGACATTCAAGAAACATTTATCTCATACATTGAAAAAAACAATGTTTATATGGTTGGCGACATTAAACAGTCAATTTACCGTTTTAGACACACAAACCCAGAACTATTCAAAACCAAATATGAAAACTATAGTGCTAATAAAGGTGGACTAAAAATCGATTTAAACAAAAACTTCCGTTCAAGAGATGAAGTCTTAAACAACATCAATGAAATGTTCAACCAAATAATGGACTCAGACATCGGTGGTGCCGATTATATAACAAGTCATCAAATGATTTTTGGAAACACCGCTTATAATGAAATCCATAAAGAAAACTATAACATGGAAATATTAAATTACGAAACACCTGAAGATAAAACATACTCTAAAGATGAAATCGAAATATTCACCATTGCTAAAGACATTCAAACTAAAATCCAAAATAAATATCAAATCATGGATAAAGACACCAATAAAGCAAAAGAATTAGAATACAAAGACTGTGCTATCCTAATTGATAGATCATCTAAATTTGAACTATATAAAAAAATATTCGAATACCTAAACATCCCAATAACCATATACCGTGATAAAGCTATCAATAACTCTGATGAAATTATAATATTTAAACATATATATAACTTAATTTTATCAAATAAAATAGATACTAACTTCAAATACTCATTCACTTCACTAGCCAGAAGCTACCTATTTCAAATGTCAGATAACGAAATATTAACCCACTTAAACAATAATGATTATAAAGAAACAGATATATGGGAAAAGTGTCAAATCCTAAAACAAAACCTAGATGAACAAAGTAGCGAAACCTTAATAAGAAAAATCATTGATACCTTTAACCTATACGAAAAAATGATTTCTATTGGCGACATAAACTCAAGAATAACCATTATCGACTCCTTAATAAAAGTAGCCATAAACTGTGACAAATTGGGTTACGAAATAAAAGACTTTTACGAATACTTAAACGAAGTCTTAGAAGATGGCCTAGATATAAAACTTGCCCTCAACAAAGAAGACTCTAACTCTGTCAAAATCATGACCATCCATGCCTCTAAAGGCCTAGAATTTCCTATATGTTACTTTAGTTCCCTCAGTAAGAAATTCAACATTGATGACCTTAAAAACCTATTTTACTTCTCAGATAAATATGGCTTCATCATTCCCTACTTTGATAACTCACCAAAAAGCACAATTTTAAAAACCTTATTAAAAAATAACTACATGAAAGAAGAAATCTCAGAACGTATAAGATTATTTTATGTCGCTTTAACTAGAGCTAGGGAAAAAATGATTTTAGTAACCAATATGGAAGAAGAAATAACCATTAAAGAAAACGGTGTAGTTGATGATAACATAAGATTAAAATACCTATCATTCCAAAATATCTTAAATTCCATCTATAAATCACTAGAAAAATATAAAGAAAATATAGACTTATCCACCATAAATCTCACAAAGGATTATAATCTATCTAAAAAAGCCACTAGCAAACAAGACTTTTCCACCGCAAAACCATTAAACATAAACGAACTAAATATAAAGAAAGAAGAATTATCTAAATCCCACTTCTCAAAAACCACCCATAATCTATACTCCAAAGAAGAAAAAACAAACATCGAACTTGGTCTTAAAATGCACTGCATACTCGAAAACATCAATTTCCAAAATCCTAACCTAGATAACCTCACACCATTTGAAAAGAAAAAAGTAACATCATTCATAAACTCAGGTATTTTAAAGGGCACCAAACAAACATATAAAGAATATGAATTCATTTATGAAAAAAGCAAAGAAGAATATCACGGGATTATTGACCTACTTCTAATTAAAGAAAATGAAAACATCATCGTAGATTACAAATTAAAACACACAACTGATGAAGCATATTTAAACCAATTAAATGGTTACAAAAAATATATCGAAACAATAACAAACAAACCAACCAAAATATATCTATACTCTATATTGGATGAAAAATTAATAAGCTTAAATGAAAAAGCTCTCATAAATTAACATGAGAGTTTTTAATGTATTTTTAACATAAAATTATTCATAATAACTATAAGGAGTGTTGAAAAATGACTAAAAAAGATAAAAGAAAAATCGTTCAAATGATCTTGCATCAAAACTTAGAAAAAGATGAAAAAGAAGATATAATAGATTTGTTAGCAGATAGTTCAATAGCCATCGATGTAGATAAAGAAGAAGAAAGAAATTTAACCTTCTCAGAAAAAGCTGCCGATAAAATATCCGAAATTGCCGGTAGCTGGAGCTTTATCATCATATCTATAATCTTTCTAATTGGTTGGATGATTATAAATACCTTTATTTTAAAAGATAAAGAAATAGACCCCTATCCATATATTTTATTAAACCTAATCTTATCATGTATTTCAGCACTGCAAGCCCCAATAATTATGATGAGTCAAAATAGAGCCTCAAAAAAAGATAGTTTAAGAAATCAAAATGATTATAAAATAGATTTAAAAAGTGAATTATTACTAGAAGACTTACACCACAAAGTAGAAGTATTAATAAATAATCAAAATAGATTATTAAACATTTTAGATAAAGCCATAACTGAAGAGGAAAATAATTGAAATAAAAATATGTATATGATAAACTGATGTATAGGTGATGATATTATGTTAAAAGAATGTAGATATCTAGATTCAAAAAAAATTATAAATCTAACATTATTTCTTACAATAGAAAATGAAAATAGATATATAATTGATGGCTATGATATTGCCAGATTTTTAAAAATAATTACTGAAAATTTAAAAAAGCAAAATTTAGATATCATAGAAGGCAGGGAACCAATTTGCCAAAATGATAATTTTGAAATATATAATGATGAAGAAAGTGAATCAACATATTATTTATTATATCCTTGGCTTGACATAAAAGCATTCGCAACTTCTTTCGCAGGAACTTTATCAAATGAAGTTATAAAAGCTTGCTATCAAGATAATTTATATCAAAACTTACCTCCTAGAAGTGATGAAGATTTAGAAAAATTAAACCAAATCTATCAAAAATTTATAGATAAAAAAGAAGAAGAAAATACCCAACAATCTGAATTTTATAATCATCGAAAAAAACAAATTATAAAACAAAGAGAAAGAATAAATATGAGTAAGCAAAAGCAATAACTAATTTATTCTTTTTTCTTGCTATAAAATTTCAAGTAGTATATAATTATAATAAAGGAGAGTGAATAATAATGGGTTTAATAAAAGCCGTAACAAGTTCAGTATCATCTGGATTTGGAGATCAATTTAAAGAATTTATTGATTGCCCAGAAGTAGCGGGCAATGTCTTAATTCAAAGAGGAAGGGTTAACCATGGTGATGGTAACAAAAATCCTAGTGAAGGAATAATTACAAAAGGTAGTCAAATCGTCGTACCAGAAGGAATGGCAATGATGATTGTCGATAATGGTGCAATCGCTGACTTTTCAGCTGAACCAGGAATATATACCTATGAACAAAGCAGTGAACCAACAGTTTTTGATGGTGGTTTCTTCAAAGGTATCAAAGATACAATTAAAACAATAGGAAGACGTATTACTTATGGTGGACAGCCAGCCCACGATCAAAGAGTGTATTACGTTAATACTAAAGTAATGATGGGTAATAAATTTGGTAGTCCTCAACCCAAAAAAATAACTGATGAAAAATATGGAACACTAGAAGTTACATTCTTCGGTGAATATGCAGTTAGGGTAATAGATCCAGCTTTATTAGTTGCCGAAGTAATTGGTACTAATCCAAAAGACACAATTACTTATGATGAAGTAGTTGGCAGTCAACTAAAAGCAAAATTTGTAGAAAAAGTAACTGTAGCCATTTCAAATGTAATGAGAAATAAAAAAGTTTCATTTGGAGATATGGGACTTTATGGTAGTGACATTTCAGATGAAATGAATAAATGCTTAGATGATTCATGGAAAAAACAATATGGTTTAGAAATTACCGATGTTGCCATGGGTGATATCAACTTAACTGAAGAGTCTATGAATAGAGTATCACGTATTGATGACGCAAAAATATTCTCTGATCCAAGCATGCAATCAGGATTAATGGCAAGTGCCTCTGCACAAGCTATGGAAAATGCTGCAGCTAACGAAGGTGGCTCAATGATGGGCTTCATGGGAATGGGTATGGCCAATCAAGCAGGAGCTACTATGATAAATGCGGTTAATCAAAACATGCAAGCACAAAATGTAGCTCAACCACAAATGCCTCAAACCCCAGTAGCTGGTGCAGTTGCAGGTCAAACATCAGAAAATGCTCCAAAATTTTGTAGTAACTGTGGCGCTAAATTAACTGGAAAATTCTGTAGTAACTGTGGTAAGGAAGCAAAATAATGAATGAAATATTAAAATATGATCAAGAATTTTCTGAAAGTAAATTCAAAACATATGTTGATAATGTTTTCATTCAATTACACTTAGCCATAGTAACTAAAGAAATAGAAAATGTCAGACATTTTTTATCAAATGATGTATATAATACATATAAAACCAAAATTGATGATTTAAAAGCTAAACATTTAATTCAAATGTACGATGAATTAAATGTTGCTCAAACAGATATATTAGATTATCAAGTAACAAATACAGATATGATAATAAAAGTCTACATCGTTTCAAGATATTTAGATTATCTTATGGATGAAGATGGCAATTATATTAGTGGTGATAAAGATGTTAGATCCGAAAGAGCAAATTATTTAACTTTCACTAAAAAAATTAATCATTTAGAAACAGGCTCTGTTAGAAAATGCCCAGGATGTGGTGCTTCAATTGATGTAAATGCTAGTGGTAAATGTGCCTACTGTGGAACTATCTATAATTTAGATGATAAAGATTGGGTGCTAACATCCATCGAAACTAGATAAAGGAGTAAACCTATGAATAAAAGAGTAAAAAATGCTTTAACAGTCATATTAATATGCTTCATGCTAATAATACCATTTTATCATCCCCAAGCAGATTCTGGCTTTGATGGTAGTTATTCTGGAGGTTCATCAGGCGGCTTTAGTTCAAGTTGGAGTGGTAGTTCAAGCTGGGGAAGTTCATCGGGAAGACATTACTATTCAAGCAGCAATATGTCTACAGGAGAAGCCGCAATTCTCTTATTTGTAATGTTAGGTATTTTTGCTGTTGTACTATTTACGGCAAAGAAAAAAGTTTTATCAAGGCCAACAACAGTACTTAAAAATCTTCCACCATATAATTTAGAAGAACTGAAAAAACATATTCCTGATTTTAATGAAGAAATATTTAAAAATCAAGTATATGAAGTGTACAAAAACATTCAAATTGCTTGGATGAATTTTGACTATGATCAAATGAGAGAAAATGTTACTGATGAAATGTACAATATGTATAAGTCACAGTTAACTACATTAAAAGTTAAAAATCAAACTAACATCATGAAAGACTTTGGTTTACTTGGGTTCAATATAGCTGGAATGGATATAAAAGATAATACTATTTCATTAACAGTCATTATGCAAGTAGAATGTTATGATTATATTGTTGATAAAAATAATAAAGTTGTGAGAGGAACAGATAAGAAAAAAGTAATATACAATTATGCAATGACATTTAATAAAGGAATGAGTCAAAAAGCAAATAAATGTCCAAACTGTGGTGCACCATTAGAAAATGTTAATTCAAGTAAATGTCCGTATTGTGATTCAACAATTATCGGTGAAAACTACGACTGGATTTTAGCAAAAAAACAAGTTTTATCACAAAGATATAAATAAGGAAGCTCAAAATGCTTCCTTTTAAAGGAATATTATATGAAAATAATGTTTTATCAAGTAGAAAAAATTAATTTAAAACTATTACCATTTTATATAGCTTTTATACTGATTATAATAATTTATATTGTAATTCCTATCATAAAGTATTTAATAGCAAAAATAAAAGGTGTTGATTTTTATACTAAAAAATCAAATCATTTACCATTTGTTCCAAGAAAATATATTCCATATAATATAAATGAAATATTAAAAGTCATTCCAGATTTTAATGAATTAAAATTTCAGCAAAAAACATTTGAAATATATAAACAGGTACAAACATCCTTAAATGATTTTAATATTCAAAACTTAAGGAACTATGCCACAGATGAACTATACAATCTTTATAAAAAACAATTAGAAGTCTTGAAAAGAAAACATATAAAAAAAATAACCAAAGATTTTAAGCTAATATATTTTAATATAGTGGGAATGGAAATAAAAAAAGAAACAGTATCTTTAACAGTATTTATGAAAATAGAATGTTTTGACTATAAAATAAATAAAACTGGTAAAATAATCAGAGGAAGCAAAAGAAAAAAAGTAGTTCATAATTACCGAATGACATTTATGAAAGGAATAGGTAAACAAAATAAATGTCCAAACTGTGGTGCCACTTTAAAAAATACAAACTCTACTACCTGTGAATATTGTAACTCAGTAATTATAGGGGAAAAATATGATTGGATATTATCAGAAAAACTAATTACATCTAGTCATATGAAAAGAAAAAAATTTAAATATTTCATTGAAAAATAAAATAAGGTCTCAAAAACCTTATTTTATTATAAATTCATCATTTTTTACATCAATAGTAACTGTTGAGTTAAATTTTACATCTTCATTAATAATAGCTTTTGCAAGCAAAGTTTCAATATTTCTACTTACATATCTTTTAATAGGTCTCGCACCATATTTTTCATCATAAGAATGTTCAATAATATATTCTTTAGCCTTATCTGTAATATTAATCTTTAATTTCTTATCGCGTAATCTATATTCAATCTCATATATAATTTTATCCAAAATTTGATGTATAACATCTTTAGATAAAGAATTAAATACAATTATCTCATCAATACGGTTAATAAATTCGGGTTTAAAGGCTCTTCTAAGTTCACTCATCACCATTTCATCACTATCACTATGACCTTCTAATATATAATCACTTCCTAAATTAGAAGTCATAATAATAATTGTATTTTTAAAATCAACCGTTCTACCTTGCGAATCAGTAATTCTACCGTCATCAAGTATTTGAAGTAAAATATTAAACACATCCTTATGAGCTTTTTCGATTTCATCAAATAAAACAATGCTATATGGGTTTCTTCTAACTGCTTCTGTTAACTGTCCACCATCATCATATCCAACATATCCTGGAGGAGACCCAATAAGCCTTGCTACAGAATGTGGCTCCATATATTCACTCATGTCAATTCTAACCATATGTCTTTCATCATCAAAAAGTTCATAAGCAAGTGACTTAGCAACCTCGGTTTTACCAACACCAGTCGGACCTAAAAAGATAAATGAACCAATCGGTCTATTAGGATCTTTAATACCAGCACGTGCTCTAATAATAGCTTCACTTACTAAATGAAGAGCTTTATCTTGTCCCTTAACTCTCTTTTTTAAATTATCTTCCAAATGAAGTAATTTTTCCTTCTCTGTGCTGGCAAGTTTACTAACAGGAATATTTGTCCATTTAGCAATAATAGCCGCAATAGATTCATCATCAACAACATCACTTAAAATTGAATTCTTATTATTTTTCTTTAAATTCTCAAGTTCTTTTTCTAAAGCCGGAATTACACCATGGCGAAGTCTAGCCGCCGTTTCCAAATCATATTTAGATTCCGCATATTCCAAATCTCTATTCGCGTTTTCAATTTCCTCTTTCTTATGATTAATAGCTGAATTAATTTCCTTTTCATGTTCCCATGCATCCCTTAACTCTTTTTCTTTCGCTTTCAAATCAACTAATTTATCATCAATCTCTTTAATTCTATTTTTAGAAAATTCATCTTTCTCCTTCTTTAAAGCTTGCTTTTCAACCTCCAATTGCATAATTTTTCTGGTTAATGTGTCTAAAGAAGTAGGAACCGACTCTAACTGAACCTTAATAGTTGCACATGCTTCATCAACTAAATCAATAGCTTTGTCAGGCAAAAATCTATCGGTAATATATCTATCAGATAAATTAGCCGCCGCCACAAGTGCTCTATCTTTAATTGTAACTCCATGATAAACCTCAAAACGAGATTTCAAACCACGTAAAATTGTAATAGTATCAAGTACTGTAGGTTCAGAAACTAATACCTTTTGAAAACGTCTTTCCAAAGCTCCATCTTTTTCAATATATTTACGGTACTCATTTAAAGTAGTTGCTCCAATGCAGTGAATCTCCCCACGAGCAAGCATAGGTTTAAGCATATTTCCAGCATCCATAGCACCTTCCAAAGCTCCCGCACCAACAATCATGTGAATCTCATCGATAAACATAATTATTTCACCATCAGAATCTTTAACTTCTTTTAATACGGCTTTTAATCTATCTTCAAACTCACCACGATATTTAGCTCCAGCAATTAAAGAGCCCATATCAAGTTCCCAAATACGCTTGTCTTTTAAACTATTAGGTACATCTCCTTTAATAATTCTTTGGGCTAAACCTTCAACAATCGCTGTTTTACCAACACCAGGTTCACCAATTAAAACCGGATTATTCTTAGTCTTACGAGACAAAATACGAGTAATACTTCTGATTTCATCATCACGACCAATAACTGGATCAACTTTGCCATCTTTAACAGCTTCAGTAATATCTCTACCATATTTCTCTAAAACATTTTGTAAACTCTCTTGATAAGCTTGTTCTTGATTCATATCTATAACCTCCTTTACTTTAAAATTAATCTCCAAAGAGATACATTATAACTATATCACCCTCTTTAGCACTTGTCAAGCAAGAGTGCTAAAAATAGACAATAAATAACATTTATGCTATACTTTAAGAGTAAAAAAGGAGGAAAAAATCATGTCAAAATTAAGTAATAGAACCATTGTAATCATTGCTTTTATAGCCATTATTGGTGGTCTACTTATAATATCAGCTGACTATTTAAAAGGAAAAAAAGATAGAGCCTATCAAAAAGTAAGCATATCACTATATAATGAAAAAAATAATCATGATAATACTCCTCAAAATATAGAAGAAACAGAAGAAGAACCTTATGTTCCAACCCCAAACCCTAATGGATATTTAGGAATTTTAACAATTGACAAAATAAACTTACAACAAGGATTTTTTGATAAAAATAATGAACACAACAATGTCAGTGAAAATTTAACCTTCCTATCTCCATCAAATTATCCAGATGAAAAAAATGGAAACGTTATTTTAGTCGCACATTCAGGTGTTACAAGAATAGCTTACTTTAAAAATTTATATCAATTAAAAGTTGGTGACATAGCCAAAGTAGAATATAATGGTCATTTATACACATATAAAATAGATAACATCTATAACGAAACAAAAGATGGTAATGTTACTATATATAGAGACACTAATAAACAAACATTAACTATGATTACTTGTACAAAAAATGATAACACCAAACAAACAATATATATTGCTTACTTAGAAAGTGTAAAATAATTCATTTTTTATTTAAAGCATCAAATATCATCTGCATTTTTAACCTATATGTTTTCTTGCTATTACATGAATTATTTTTACTAATTTTTTTTTCTTGTCTCATTAGCCATTCCATATTTTTCTTAACGTCAAAAATAGCTACTTGTTTTAAATTTTTTACTTGTAACCTCATAAAATCACCTCATAGCAATAGTATATAACAAATAAATTAGCTTGGCAAAGTATTGGACATTGAGAGGTTATCTCTCACGTTAATATGGAAAAAACTTAGAAAAACATTCTAAGTCTTTTAATTTGTAATAGTAATAATATATGGGTCAACGCTTGAACCTGTTCCTGATAAAGTAATATCTGACGAAAGATAAAGGACAGGAAATACATAACTTCCTTTTCCACTAGCAGAATAATAGCTTATTGAAGCCGTATCTTCATATATAGAATATATATTTCCTTCATTTGCAGGAGATAAAGTAGAAATATAACCATTAGAAGGAATTAAACTGTAAATCCAACTTGTTTCTTTACAATAAGTCCTATATATATTATATGATTCCCAATTTTCAAAGTTTTGAATTTTTGAATTTGATCTCAAATATTCACTAATGGTAATTAATCCTATTTTTCCTTTCCAAATAGATTTTTTTCATTAGAAATTGTTAAATCTAAATTTTTACTTGAAATAGCTTTTCCAATCGAAAAAGTACCATCTACTATTATATCTAAATCTGAAAATGAGTTTAAATATTCAGTATTTAAATATGTATTTAAAGTTGCTGGTGTGCTCCAATTAGGAATAGTTCTAAGACCACATTTTTCATCCCACTCCATATCCCCAATACTTTCACTTTTTATTATTTTTATAGTACCGTCTGCTTCTACTGAAAGTATTCTCCAAGATTCATCATTAAATGTTATATAATTATTAGGCTTTGCTCCTTTATAAAAATATCTTTCATCTTCATAAATATCTTTATAAAGCCCATCACCTTGATCAACGACACTTTCTAATAAAATTTCAGAAGCAGTCTTTTTCTTTACTATATTTCCTTTAGCTTTCAAACTCAAACTAGTGCTAAAAGCAGCATAACCACATACCATTAAAAACATTAATCCAATTAAGGAACACATAATAATTTGTTTGTTCCCTTTATTTTTAGCCTTTCTCGTCCACCTTTTCCTCATTTATATGCACTCCTTCTATATTCTTAGTATACCATATTTGTGCGTTATTAGTAAACAAAAATAAATACACCACCGTTAAATGGGACAATATATCTATATAAGGTGGTAAAAATGAATGGAACAAGATTAGAAGAATTAAGAGAATGTAATAACCTAAAATCAAAAGATGTTGCACAAGCTTTAAATATCCATAAATCTACATATTCTCAGTGGGAACATAATAAAATACCAATTCCAACCAAAAGAATATTAGAACTATCTAATTTCTATAAAATAAACATTGACTATATATTTTATTTAACAAACAAAAAAATATATATCAGCCCAAACCAAAACATTGATTTAATCTCCATCGGAAAAAGACTAAAAGAAATAAGAAAAGAATTAGGACTATCATTAAGAGAACTAGGTAACGAATTAAATACAGCTTTCTCTTCATTAGCAAGCTATGAAAGAGGAGAAGTATTAATTCAAAGTGATATTTTAATTAGTTTGTGCCAAATCAGTAATTGTTCAGTTGACTGGGTGCTGGGAAAAACAGATAAAAAATACTTAAATTAAAAAAATCACTAAATTTTGTATAAAATTCATCCTTTCAAACATATAATAATAGTGAGGAGAGTTTACCCTTATAAATAAAGGGTAAACCCCTTAAAAATGAATCGACAAAATTCGACTCAATTTGACGCATGTATTTAAATGTGCTAGAATAAGGCCTGTTTTCTGATTTTGCAAGTAACAGGAGAGGGTGAAAATGAAAACAAACCAATCGATTAAGGCCAATTTGGCCATAATCATGTTAGTGATAGTATCAGCTTTTTGGCAACCTACTATTGCAAGGGCACAGACCCTAAAATCATTAAAACTGTCATTCATGAATGAAAATAGAATTGTAAATAACAAACTTTCAGAAAATGGACAGACAGAAAATGCACCTTTGAGTTTAAACAAATTAGAAATTGAGCCAATGAACGAACAATTACATGCAGATGTTAGTTCATTAAAAATTGAAATTGACATCGATGAATTAAGACAGATAAATATTGCTCGTAAAAAAGCATTAGAATTAGAAAGAAAAAGAAAAGAAGAAGCTAGAAGAAAAGCCGAAGAAGAAAGAAAAGCTAAAGAAAAAGCTATAGCCGATGCTAAAGCAAAAGAATTAACCGCATCTTCTGGAGCTAGCCTTTCATACGATGAGTTAGTTGCAAAACTAAATCGTTCATTAAATTCCACATTGGCTGGAAAAGGTGATAGCTTCGCCAAATATGCAACTGAACTTGGTATAGATCCATATTTAGCCGTTGCCATAGTTTTACACGAAACAGGATGTAAATGGAATTGTTCAACTTTGTTAAAACAGTGTAATAATGTTGGAGGCATGAAAGGATCCCCTGGTTGTAATGGTGGTTCGTATAAAGCATTCCCAAGTTTAGATGAAGGAATTAAAGCTTTCATGAATAACTTATATAAAAACTATTATGCTCAAGGATTAACAACTCCAGAAACAATTGGGCCTAAATATGCAGCAAGTACAACCTGGGCATCTCAAGTTCGTGCATATATGAAAGAAATTGAAGCAAAATAATTTTTTGCTTCTTTTATTTTTGACAAAGTCAAGCTTAAAATATAAGGCTTTTTAAAAATTTACATCAATTTGACGCTACATTTTTATTATGATAAAATTAATAATAGAAAAGTAGGAGAGATGTAAATGAGTGAAGCTAAAAAAGTAACAGGCGTTGTTATATTTGGAGTACTATTATCTTTTTTACTCCCAAATATAATAAGTATGAATACATCAAAAAGCTTAGAAACAGAAAATAAAAGAGAGACACAGACAGAAACCACAAATGCAACGATAGAAGAAGTAGCTATAGCTACAAAAGAAGATGAGTCAGGTACTCCAGTAGTTGAGCAACCAGTAACTCCTACTGAACCAGTAGTACAAGAAACTAAAGAGCCAGAAGTTCAAGCTGAACCAATAGTTTATGATGGAATGACTTTAAATGAATTAGCTGAAAAATTAAACCGTTCATTAAAATCAACATTATCAAATACAGGAATGAGCTTTGCTAAATATTCAGTAGAAATGGGAATAGATCCATATTTAGCCGTTGCCATAGTTTTACATGAAACAGGATGTAATCATGGTACTTGTAGTAAACAAGTAAGAGAATGTTATAATGTAGGTGGTATGAAAGGTGGACCTAGTTGTAATAGAACTTCATATAAAAAATTTAATAGCTTAGATGATGGTATTTATAGCTTCATGAATAATTTAAAAGAAAATTATTATGATAAGGGATTAACAACTCCAGAACAAATGAATAAAAAATATGCAGCTAGTAAAGCATGGGCTGGAAAAATTCATCATTACATTAACAAAATTAAAGCTACTTAAAAACGCCAAAAGGTGTTTTTATTTTACACGTCACTATGCTATAATTATCATAAAGGGGAGTGAGAAATATGACACGTGGATGCCCAAAATGTGGACGTATGCTTAATGAAGTTACTACCATATGCCCGTATTGTCATTATAACTTTAGTGGTATAGATGATTTCTTCAAAAAAACTAATGAAAAGATTTTTATTGAAAATGAAAAGTATGCTGGATTTATTAAAAGACTAGTAGCTGGTTTATTTGATATCTTTTTTACATTAATTTTCACATATTTTATTTTAATCGCAGTTGATAAATATCTAATTAAAATTACTTTAGATAACTTATATATAGGATTAATAATATTTATTCCACTTTATATTTTATATAATAGTATTTGTGAAAGAACATCATGGCGTGGTTCACTCGGAAAATATATTCTAAACATTGAAGTAACTGATCAATATGAAAACCCAGTAACTTTTCCAAAAGCCTTAGGTCGTAATACAGCAAAAATATTAAATATTCTAACATTAGGTATTGGTTTTCTTTTATCTGCATTACCACCACAAAAACAAGCTTTAAATGATAAAGTAGCTCATACATTTGTTATAAACAAAATAGTCATGAAAGAAAAATATAACATGTTATTTGCAAGCCCAATCAAAAGATTTGCTGCTTTTATTATAGATGCTTTGATAATTAGTTTAATATGCTATGGAATTTTCGCGCTAGCAGACTTAATTCCAACTAAAGAATTATCTGAAGAAATGATAGACACATTAGAATGTGCTAAAAATATTGTGTGTTTAGTTGTTATATTATTTTATTTTCCCTTTGCTGAAAGTAAAACAGGATCGACATTTGGTAAAAGTTTCATGCACATAAAAGTTGTAAAATTATCTGGCGACATACCAGGATTCATTATTTCATTTGCTAGAGAATTAATATTGTTTTTAGATATTATAACATTAGGGTTTTTATTAACTTTTGTAACAGAAAAAAAACAAACCATTAAAGATATTCTAACAAGAACAACGGTAATTATTCGATAGGTCAAAGATAAACTTTGACCTTTTCCTTTAAAAAAAAGCGAATATATGATAAAATGAATATGACTTATACTAAAGGAGGCAGTAATATGTGTGGCTTTGTAGGATACATAAATAAAGAAAAAAACAAAAACGAAACAATAAAAAAGATGGCAGATTTAATTGCTCATCGTGGCCCAGATTCTGAAGGGTATTATTGTGATGAAAATATTGCCTTAGGATTTAGACGTTTAAGTATTATTGACTTAAAAAGCGGTTCACAACCAATTTATAATGAAGATAAAACTAAAGTCATTATCTTTAACGGTGAAATATATAACTTTGAATCATTAAGAGAAGAACTAATAGAAAAAGGTCATACATTCACCACAAAAACAGATACCGAAGTATTATTACATGGATATGAACAGTGGCAAGAAAACTTATTAGATAAACTTAGAGGAATGTTTGCCTTTGTGATATATGACACAAAAACTGAGGAACTATTTGCTGCAAGAGACTTTTACGGTATAAAACCATTTTACTATGCCAAAATGGATAATACCTTAATATTTGGCTCAGAAATAAAAAGCTTTTTAATTCATCCACATTTTAAAAAAGAATTAAATTCAAAAATGCTAGAATATTATTTAACATTTCAATATAGCCCTGGAGAAGAAACATTCTTCAAAAACGTATATAAATTAATGCCAGGTCATTATATGAAATATAAAAATGGTAAATTAGAAATAAAAAAATACTATGAAATAAAATTTGAAGAAGATGAAACAAAAACTTATGAGGAGTGGAAAGACGGTATCAAAGAACGATTAGAAGATTCCATAAAAGCTCATAAAATAAGTGATGTTGAAGTTGGCTCATTTTTATCAAGTGGTGTTGATTCATCATTTATTGCAGCTAGTAGTGATGTAGATAAAACCTTCACTGTTGGTTTCAAAAATGAAAAATATAGTGAAATTGAATATGCTAAAGATTTATCAAGTAAAATTAATACCAAAAATATAAATAAGATAATTACCAAAGATGAATACTTTAAAAATCTACCCAACATTTTATATTATATGGATGAACCTCTAGCCGACCCTTCAGCCATAGCCCTATACTTTGTGACTAAAATAGCTAGTGACAATGTTAAAGTTTCATTGTCAGGAGAAGGGGCTGATGAAATATTTGGTGGATATAACATTTATCAAGAACCATTAACCGATAGCTGGTATTATAAAATTCCATATCCAGTAAGATTCGCGGTAGGAAAAGTTGCTAGTATTTTTCCTCATAAAAGAGGTATTAACTTTCTCATAAGACGCGGAAAAAAACTAGAAGATAGATTTGTAGGAAATGCCTTTATATTTAATAATAAAGAAGTAAGTAAAATTCTAAAACAAAAACGCCAAACCAAAGGTTTTCAAGATTTAACAAAACCTTATTACGATAAAGTTAAAGATAAAGATGAAATTACCAAGATGCAGTATATAGACTTTAATTTTTGGCTAATAGGAGATATATTACTCAAAGCTGATAAAATGAGTATGGCAAATTCTCTAGAAGTAAGAGTACCATTTCTAGATAGACCTCTTATTGATTACGCCTTGGGCCTACCTACAGAATTTAAAACTGATAAATTTAAAACAAAAAAGATTTTTAGAGATATTGCTGGAGAAGTACTAGAAGATAAAGTTTCCAATAAAAAGAAATTAGGTTTTCCAGTACCAATCAGAGAATGGATAAAAGATGAGGATATTTATAAACAAATAAAAACCTTATTTACTAAAGATAAAACCTTTTTCAACACTAAAAAAATTGTCAAACTATTAGATAACCATGTAAATGGTAAAGCTGATAATAGTAGAAAAATATGGACAATATATATTTTCTTACTATGGTATGAAATTTTCTTTGGAGGTGCTAAGTGATATTTTTCTATATTTCCCTATCCACCTATATATGTTTTAATATAATAAAATATAAAAGATCATTATATGCATTACAAAAAAACAAATATGGTATTAAATCATATGGAAAATGGATATTTCAAAATTATAAACAAGTTTTCTTAAATAAAGAAATACTTGCAATACTATTATTAATAATAACCTTTAATTTTGATTTAAAAGTTATAGGTATCAGTACAGTAATTTTCTATACTTTTATGTTCTTATTTGATTATAAAAATAAAGTGAAAATAAAAATGAATAAACAAATGATTTCTCGTATAATAGTAATTTCATTAATGTTTATTGGATTAAATATTTGGTTTATTGTAGACTACTTAAGTTATCATTATGCTGATATAATCTTTGATAATACAGCATTATATTATATCATTTTAATATTTGTAAGCTATTTCTCATATTTTGCAGTTTGGCTTGCAAACTTAATTGCAAAACCATTTGATAAACTTCTAATTAAACAAAAAAAGAGGAGGTAATAATAGGTATGCTAAGAGTAGACTCAAGGAAAGTAAAGCCAGGAGATACATTCCTAGCTTTACCAGGACCATATAAAGATGGTCATGATTATATAGAAGATGCTATTGATAAAGGGGCTGCCTGTATTATTGCTACTCATGGAGACTATTCAGTAAAAACAATTATAACCGAAGACACAAGAACTTATCTTTCTAATTATTTAAGAGAATTAAACCTAGAAAAAATGGAAAAGATAAAACTAATTGGTATAACAGGAACGACAGGAAAAACTGTGACTGGGGACTTAATATATCAACTATTAAATAATTTAAATATGAAAACAGCTTATATTGGAACAAATGGATTTTGTTTAGATGGTAAAATAAAAAAAATTTCATCATCTACACCAGATCTATACGAACTATATGAATTAATAGGTGAAGCCATTGATAATAATTGCAAAGTCATTATAATTGAGGTTTCTTCCAAAGCTGTTAAGCAAAGGCACATTGAAGGGTTAAGATTTGATATTGCTATATTTACAAACTTTGTAGCACACCTTAGAAAGGATAAAGAAGAGTATCTAAACACAAAAATCGAATTATTTAAAATGTTAAAAAGAGATGGATACGCAATTATAAATAAAAAAGATTCATACTATGAATACTTCTCTTTACCACAAAATAACAATATATATTATGGTACTGCAGATAGTAATTATCCATTAAAAACAATAAATTCCAATTACGCTTTAACAGAATTTAATTTAGGAAATAATACTATCAAAATACCATTAATAGGACCATTTAATATGTATAATTATGCTCCCGCATTTATTAGTGCTAAAATATTAGGCTTTGCTGATGAATCAATTGTATCTGCGACATTATCAATTCATCCAACAGATGGTCGATTTGAAACAATAAAATATAAAGAAGGACTAGTTATAATCGATTATGCATATACCCCAAATGATGTAAATACAGTCATTAAGGAAACAAAAAAAATAGCTCAAGGAAAAATAATTACCATAATTGGTTGTGGTGGGGAAAGAAGGAAAGACAAAAGACCATTACTTGGAAAAATTGTTACCGAAAATAGTGACTTCGCTATATTTACTAGTGATAATCCTAGACATGAAAACGAAGAAGATATAATTAATGATATAACTAAAGAATTAGAAAAAGATAATTATATTTCCATTGTAAGCCGTAAAGAGGCTATTAAAAAAGGGATTAGTATGTTAAAAGAAAAAGATATTTTATTGATTTTAGGAAAAGGACACGAAGACTATCAAATAATTGGTAGTGACGAATTCCCATTTAAAGATAGTAAAGAAGTTATGAAAATTATAAAATAATTCATAACTTTTATTATGATAAAATTGTGAAAAATAATTGTCACAAAAACACATATATGATATTATTATAATAAAGGAGGTATAGTTATGAAGTGTCCAAAATGTGGCTCACAAATAGGTGAAGGGGCATCCTTCTGTACAATGTGTGGAATGCAAATCGTAAAAAATGAAACTGAGAAAAACAATAATTCACAAATTAATGTACCAAACACAAATAGCAAAAAGAACCAAGTAAATGGTAATAAAACACCATGGGCGTTAATTATAGCTGTAATTATTATGGCTGTAGTGGTAGTGGCTATATTTGTTGGAGTTAATATGTCAAGAGAAGAAGCATCAAACAAAAATAAAGAAGAAAATACTACCGTTGAAAATAATAATCAAGAAAAAAATGAAACCCCAAAAGAAGAAAATAGTAAAACGGTTGATTATAATAACTTTACATTTACCATTCCAGAAAAATATATTGCAACACCTTCAGAAAGCCAATTGCTTGTTTTGAGTAGTGACGGCCTACTAGCCGAAGCCGTTATTTATCAAACAGGAACGCCTTATAGTACATTATCATCTATGAAAAATCAAATTGTTGATTTATTAAAATCACAAGATACAAGTCAATCAGAAGGCTATGATTTTACTAATGCAGTAACTGAAGAAAAAACCTATGATGGAACTAAGTTTTTAATAACTAGTGGTATTAAGCAAGGCGAAATTGATTTAGATATTACTTATGCTGAGACAGATAACGGTGTATTTGTTATTTCAATAGCTAAAACAAATGGAAGTATCACAGAAAATGAGCGTGAAGAATTATATTCAATTGTTGCAAGTGCTAATACAAATAACATGTAATAAAAGGAAATGAGCCAAACGCCTCGTATATTATATATAGAGGTGTTTTTCATGAACAAAATCATTTTAGATAAAAATCAAAAAAAAGTGATAAAAAATAATTCTAAAAATTTACTAGTCATTGCTGGTGCAGGTAGTGGTAAAACATTAACTATAGTATATAAAATAAAAAAAATCATAAATGACAGTATTAAACCTTCAGAAATACTTTGTATTACTTTTACAAAAGCTGCCGCAAATAGTCTAACTCAAAAGTTATTAAAAGAAAACATCAATTTAAAAGTTAAAACATTTCATAGTTTAGGATATGAAATAATTAAAACCTCTAAAAATGTTAGATTAGTAAAAGAAGATACTTTAGATAATATTATTATGAAATATTTAAAAAAATATCAAAATCTAAATAGTTTAATAGCCGCCCCATTTATAGAAATTGGTAAAGGAAAAAGTAAAAAATTAAAAAATGAAATATTAAAACAATCACCTTATATTACTTATCTAAAAGATACAATAAAAACCTTTATAAATCTATTTAAAAGCAATAATTATAGCATTAGTTCCTTTGAAACATTTTTTCAAAAAAACAAAAATGAACACTTCATAACAAAACAAATTAGACATAACAAATTTTTAAAATTAGTAAAACAAATCTATTTAAGTTATGAAGATTACTTAGAATATACTCAAACAATAGATTTTCATGATATGATAAATGAAGCAACAAAAATAGTAAATAATGAAGGAATATATCCCTATAAATATATTATTATTGATGAGTACCAAGATACATCATTAAACAAATGTGAATTCATAAAAGCCATTCAAAGCAAAACAGATGCTCACCTTCTCGCCGTTGGTGATGATTGGCAATCAATATATAGATTTACTGGTAGCAATTTAGAAATATTTACAAACTTTAAAAAATACTTTCCTAATTCTAAAATAATAAAATTAAATAAAACTTACCGTAATAGTATTGAATTGTTGAAAGTAACAAGAAAATTTATTATGAAAAATCCTTATCAAATAGATAAAAAAATTATTTCTAATAAAACCAACATTCCAATTTATATATATTATTATAATGATTTTAAAAAAACATGGAATAAAATAGTTAAAAAAATAAAAGAAGAAACACTAGTTTTAGGTCGTAATAACAAAGATATTAAACATATTCCATTTCTAAATGAATACATGAAATATATGACAATTCATAAGTCAAAAGGATTAGAAGCAAAAAAAGTAATAATTATTAATTTAGAAAATACAATAAACAGTATTCCAAATAAAATAAAAGAAAGCGAATATTTAAAATATGTTCTGCCCTCTTTAGACAATTATCCATATGCAGAAGAAAGAAGGTTATTTTATGTCGCATTAACAAGAACAAAGTCAAGTGTAATTCTTTTGACACCAAAAGAAAACCCCTCAATATTCATAAATGAACTATTAAAAGATTCATCAAAGTATATCAAAATTATGGAAAAATATTAACACATTGAATACTTTATTTATAAAAAAGAAAAAAAACCTTGTTTCTTAATAAACATTAAGACAAATTTTGTTTTAAAATCATTATTATATGATATAATAATAACAACTTTTAAAGTTAAATGCTGTAAAAGTAATGTATATGGCGTTATTTATGAAAAATATTACCATTGTTATAGCAAGAGGTGTTAATATGACAAAGAAAGAAGAAGCAGTAAAATTAATTCAGGATAAAATGAATAAAAAAACATTTTTAACATATAAAGAAATAGCTGATATTACAGGTTACCATCCAAAATATATTTTAAAATTAAAAAAAGAAGTCATTAATGGTACTGTTAATTTTATACATGGAAATAAAAATAGAATCCCGGCTAACATCATGAGTGAGGAAGAAAGACAAAAAATAATTAAACTATATAAAAAAAGTAATGTCAGTATAAGAAAATTCTGTAAATTTTATAATAGACGAAGTTACTCTTGTATATACAATTTACTAAAATCAGAAGGATTACTAAAATCTACCAAATAGGTGGATTTTTTTGTCGACTATATAAAAGTATAAATAGGTAAATCTCCTAATATCATTTGATAGGAGGTGCTTATGAAAGGTCTAACTAATGAAGAAGTTATTAAAAGCCGTAAAATACATGGTAACAATGAAATAAAATCCAATCAAAAAGAAAGCTTTCTTCATAAATTAATTGCGACACTAGGAGATCCTATAATTAGAATTTTATTAATTGCCTTAGCAATCAAAACACTGTTTTTGTTTCAAGATTTTGATTGGTATGAAACAGTGGGTATAGTAATTGCAATATTTTTAGCATCATTTATTTCCACAGCTTCAGAATATGGGAGTGAAAAAGCCTTTGAACAATTACAAGCCGATGCTTCAAAAATAAAAACAAAAGTAAAAAGAGATAATCAAATAAAAGAAATAGAAATAGGAGAAGTTGTAGTTGGAGACCTGATATCTTTAGAAGCGGGAGATGCAATTCCAGCTGACGGAAAAATAATAAAAGGAAAAGTATTAGTAAATGAATCAAATCTAAATGGTGAAATGAAAGAAAAAGAAAAGAAAATAAATGATGAAGTATATAGATCAACTGTGGTATATTCAGGTTTAGCTACTATGGAAGTTACTAAAGTAGGAGATAAAACATTCTATGGAAAACTAGCTCAAGAAGTTAGTGAAAAATCACCAACAAGTCCATTAAAATTAAGACTTGTTAAATTAGCTGAATTAATTAGTAAAATAGGGTATGTTGGAGCAACACTTGTAAGCTTATCATATTTATTTTCAGTAATTGTCATTGAAAATAATTTTAATGGTGAGGCAATTATAAACACCATAACAAACTTTCCATTAATGTTTGGTCATCTTCTTCATGCATTGACTTTATCAGTAACAATAATTGTAGTAGCAGTTCCAGAAGGTTTGCCTTTAATGGTTACTTTAGTATTATCATCTAATATGAAAAGAATGCTTAAAAGTAATGTATTAGTAAGAAAACTTATGGGAATCGAAACCGCTGGAAATATTAACATGCTCTTTACAGATAAAACGGGAACCATCACTAAAGGAAAATTAGATGTAATAGCCATTACAGATGCAGATGGTAATATATTTAAAAGTAAACAAGAATTAAAAAAATACCCTTCATATTATACTAGAGTAAAATTATCATTAATTGCCAACAATGAAAGTACTTATAGTGAAGATGGTAAACCAATAGGAGGAAATATTACGGATAGAGCCCTATTAAAGTTTTTTGAAAAAGAATATATTAATTATAAAATTATTGATAAAATTCCTTTTTCTAGTGAAAAAAAATATTCATTGACTGAAGTAGAATATAATGGAAAACATATAAATTTAATCAAGGGCGCACCAGAAGTATTAATAAAAAATTGTACACATTATTATGATAAAGAACAAAAAAAATTTCTAACAAGCAAAAACAAAATATATAATCAAATAACCAAAGCTACTAATCAAGGCATAAGAATATTAGCATTCGCTACATCACCATCTAAAAGAAGCCTTGAAAGATTAACTCTCATAGGGCTAGTATATATCAAAGATGAAGTAAGGCCAGAAGCTATAGAAGGATTAAAACTAATTCAAAATGCCCATATAAATACAGTTATGATTACAGGTGATAACATAGATACCGCAAAAGCAATTGGAAAAGAAGTAGGGTTAATAACCAAACATACAGATTTAGCTTTAACAAGTGACGAATTTAATAAAAAAACTGATGATGAAATTAAAAAACTTTTACCAAATCTAAAAATATTAGCTCGTTCTTTACCACAAGATAAAAGTAGGTTAGTTAAATTAGCAAGAGAAACAGGATTAGTCGTAGGAATGACAGGAGATGGAGTAAATGATGCCCCTGCCTTAAAAAAAGCCGATGTTGGATTCGCGATGGGTTCAGGAACAGAAGTGGCTAAAGAAGCAAGTGATATTGTAATACTGGATGATAATCTGCTTTCAATCTCAAATGCTGTTTTATATGGAAGGACAATTTTTAAAAGTATTAGAAAATTTATTATATTTCAATTAACCATGAATATATGTGCAGTAAGTATTTCTATTATTGGACCTTTTATAGGTGTAGATGTTCCCGTAACAGTTATTCAAATGCTGTGGATAAATATGGTAATGGATACATTAGCCGGAATTGCCTTTTCATTTGAACCCCCACTTAAAGAATATATGTATGAAAAACCTAAAACCAAAAATGAAAGTATTATTAATCGTTACATGAAAGATGAAATAATTTTTACAGGAGTTTACTCAGCACTAATGTGTGTATTTTTTCTAAAATCTCCATTTATCCACAGCATATTTAGAGATAGCTCTGATGATAGGTATTTAATGACAGCCTTTTTCGGACTATTTATTTTCATGGGAATATTCAACTGTTTTAATGCTAGAACCCATAGATTAAATTTGTTTGCCCATCTATCCAAAAATAGAATATTCTTATTCATAATTACGTTTATTTTGATAGTTCAAATATACCTTATATATTATGGTGGAGATTTATTTAGAGCTTATGGACTTTCTCCATTTGAATTTGAAGTAATGTTATTACTTTCTCTAACCGTAGTACCAGTTGATTGGATTCGAAAAATATATTTAAGAAAACAAGGTGAAATAGGCGGGGTATAATTTGCAAATTTCTAAACATTTGTTATAATATAAAGCGAAAGAAGGGATAATTGTGGAAAATAGATTTAAATTATATCCTAATAAAATAGTAACAGCAATATGTGGAATTTCATTCGCACTAGTTTTATCAAGTTGTAGTGGAAATGTTGCGGAAAATAAAGTTCAAGAAAATGAGACTATAGAAAATACGCAAACAGAAGTGACATCACAAGAAGAAAACATAAATAATCAAGAAGAAAAAGACTCAGCTGCTACAACCGCTATTGAAATAATGCTAGAAGAAGGAGAAAAGTTAAAAGACTCTGCTTCTAATGCCGCAAATAGTGAGCAAGTACAGGAAGAGCTAGATAGATCAATGCAAAATTTAAAAGACCTTACAGACTTTGTTTTTAATGGTAGTGAAATTAATGGAGTAACATTTAGTGAATTGAGTGACAAAGGTAAAGAAAGTGCCATGAATGCTTTATCATCACTTGATGATACCATAAACTATTTAGTACCAGATTATAAAGAGAGATTTAAAGATTGGTTTACAGATAGTGCTGCAAAAGGACTAGATGCTTTAGATAGTTTAAAAGATAAAGGTCTAGAGTTATGGGATGAAATTAAATCAAAAAGAAATTCAAAATAGTTTATTTGTAACTAAAAAAGGTAACATTTAAAAAAATTACCTTTTTTCATTGTAATATTTGTCAAATTGTGGTATATTTACATAGGATATCATATTAAAGGCGTAATTAGAGAAGGAAAGGTAATAATTATGATAAATTTTATTATTTGTGATGATGTAAAGCAGTACCGAGATATGGTTGAACACATAGTAGATTCATATATGATGAAAAACAAAATAGAATATAAGACTCATATATTTGACGATTATGACAGTGATTTCGTAAAAATAGTAGAATCAAAACTATCATTTAAAATATATATTTTGGATATAGAAACCCCAACAAAATCTGGAATTGACATTGCTAGACTTATAAGAAATAAAGATGTTGACAGTGTTTTGATATTTTTAACAGGACATCAAGAACTTGGACATGTTGTTATGAAAAATGATTTTCTATTTTTATCTTATATCAATAAATTTGATAACTGTGAACAAAGACTAAAAAAATCATTAGATAAAGCATTACAAATGCTTAAAGTAAAAAGTGTTATAAGATTTAAAGATAATGGTGTTATTTACACTATACCACAAGATGATATATTATATATAACCAGAGATAGTATTGAAAGAAAATGTATAATTGTTACTGATTATAGTGAATTTAAAGTTGGAAAAACTTTAAGTGAATTAGAAGAAATTGTTAATGATAATTTTATTAAAACTCATAGAGCTTGTCTTATGAATGCTAAGCGCATTCTAAGTTTTAGCAGATCGCAAAAAGAAGTGGTGTTTGATAATGGTATGACTTCTGATCTAATATCAACAAGATTCAATAAGGAGTTGATATAGATGGAAGAAGTAATGGATGTTTTATTAATGTTGGTATCTACATTTTTATTATCAACATATCATGTTTATTGTTGGAAAACATTATCAGACAACAATTTCAACAAAATAATTGATTTAAATTATTTTGTTGTTGTGATATTAGCAACATTAACCCTTACTATATCAAATTACTCATTCCCACAACCGTTTAGACTAATTATAATTTTTTTGTTCTTCATTGCAATTAATTATATTTTTATAAGTAAAAAATTAAAGGAATCATTAATATTAGTATTGATTTCACAAATAGTAATATCACTATCAGAAGTTTCATTTGCAATATTTTTATCACTGTTTTATAAAGGTGATATACAAATGTTTACTCAAGAGGCACCTGTATTTTTAGGGATGAATATATATATTACTGTTATGTCATTTATAATTCATAGAATCAATTTTACAAGATGGTTATCAAAATTATTTCTGTCCAATAAAAATCAAGATACAGATTCTATAATATATGCTATTATTATGATAATTATAATGATTGCCGCTACTATGGAAACATATATGCATCTGCCTTTTACTGCAGTTATTATAATCAATACTATAATGGCAATAATATTTATTGCCATTATAATTATATCAAAAAAGTTAAAAAACAATTATGATAAAATTAATAGTAAATATGAAACAAGTATTTCTAGTTTAAAAGAATATGAAGTTATGATTGATAAATTTAGAGTAGATACACATGAAAATAAAAATGAATTTCTGACTATTAGAAACATGTTAAAGGATAAAAACAGCAAAGAAACAGTAATTAAATATATAGATAAATTAATTGATAATAAAATAAAAGATAATGATAAAATTATGAAAAAAACTTCTAAAATACCTGAAGGTGGATTAAGAGCTACTATTTATTCTAAACTATGTTTAATGGATAAATTAAAAATTAATTATAAGTTAAACATATCTAGAGAAGTTAGAACTACTGATTTAATTAATTTAGATGAAGATTTAGTATTAAAAATATGTAAAATTTTAGGCGTATTTTTAGATAATGCAATTGAGGCAGTAAAAGATTTAAATAAAAAAGAAATATCTATAGAAATATATTTTATGGATAATGAACTATGTATTGATATCACAAATAATTTTAAAGGTAGTTTAGATTTAGATAAAATCAATAATAAGAAATATACTACTAAAGGTGATGGCCATGGCTATGGATTGACTTTAGTAAAACAACTTTTAGAAGAATCAAATAAATTGGAAAATGAAAAAAGTATAAACCGTGATAATTTTACTCAAACACTAAAAATAAAAATGTAGATTAAAACTCTACATTTTCTATTTAATTAAACTTTTTGGACATTCTGGTTCATCTAACCACCAAGAAGGACAAGCTACACTACTTGCACTTGCAAACATGCTACCCAAAGAAGATAATAATGATGCAATTAAACTCATACAGCAAACTCCTTTCTATAGATTTATGTTTAAATTAATAAATTTAAACCATAGATTATGGTTGATAACTTTTATAGTTATCATAGGGTTCTCCACAAATTTTATACATGGTAGGAGAAGTAAAAACACATTGTATTAATAATGATAAAATAAATGCATTAGATAAAAAATTATTATTTATAACAATTGATGCAACAGCAAACGCAGTAGCAATCATAGTTGATATTAACTTATAAATTTTTCTTCTTTTCGGACTCACAATAGGTCTTTTTTTAGTATCAGCTGGGCTATTTTTAAAAATCAACATAATACCAATTATTCCAAAAATAATTTTAATATTAATTGGTATTGAAGTATTAGCACTCAAATAAGTTGATAAAATAAAAATTGTAGTTGATGCTACCAAGCATATCCAGCTTTTGGAAGCATGCATCCCAAATGAGGGAGCTCTTAGAATATTATATATGATAGTAAAGATTAATAATTCTTTGAATATGCCTAGAAATATAGCAATTCCAAATATAATTATTGATTTTGTAATTAATAAATATAGTCCCAATAATCCGTATTTTAACTCCTCCAATTTTACATCAGAATATTCGGGATAATATTTTTTAATTAAACTCATAGAGTTATTGATAAATACTGCTTTCATAAAATCCTCTCTTTACTATTTAAAAAATACATGATTTTAGAAAAGAAAAATCACAAATTGTTTAATATATCAAAAATCGAACACTATCATAAGAAAAAGTATTCTATTCGTGATACTTGTTAGCATTCAGTCAAAATAAGCATGCTTTCAAGCAAAAATACAAAAATATGTCCATAGTACGTGTAAAATCAAACATGTCGATGTAGTAACTGTGCACAAAAAAATATATTATATAAGTTTTAAAAAAACTGTCGGGAAAAATAGTTTGGTTTTCATTGAAAACAAAGGCCTTATTAATTTATACTAGTATTGTAAGAGACTTACTAGAAGGGAGATGTAAGACATGAAGGGCAAAGTTAAGTGGTTCAACAATGAAAAAGGTTTTGGTTTTATCGAATATAACGATAAAGAAGATATATTCGTCCACTATTCAGCAATTCTTACACCTGGCTACAAAACGCTAGTTGAGGGTCAGTACGTTGAATTCGATTTAGTCAGAACTGACAAAGGATTACAAGCTAAAAATGTTGTCGAAATTAAAACTGCACTTGTGTAGTTTTTTTCTTTAAATAAAAAACAAAAAACACATAATTTCCCACAGAATATCATATAAATTATAGAAAATTTATGATATAATGTAAGTGGAAGGTGATGATATGAAATATATAATCCGTGGCAAAAAAGTCAAAGTCACAAATGACCTCAAAGAGCATGCAGAAAAAAAGCTTTCAAAGCTTGAAAAGTACTTTAACGAAGGAGAAGAGTATACTGCTACTGTTCTAATTAGAAATGTAGAACCAAACTATAAAGTAGAAGTAACTATCCCAGTAAGAAAAGTAATTTTACGTGCTGAGGAAAGTCATAAAGACCCTTTCGCTGCTATTGATTTAATTATTGATAAGTTAGAAAGACAAATTCGTAAAAACAAAACACGAATGAGTAAAAAAGTTATTAAGGATAAAATTCCTGGCTTTGTTACCGACTTTAAAGTAGAAAAAACAGAAAACGACAAAAGTAAGATTGTTAAACGTAAAAGTGTTGAACTTAAACCAATGAGCGAAGACGAAGCAATTTTACAAATGAATTTAATAGACCATGCATTCTTTATCTTCAGAAATTTCAAAACTGGAGATATTGAAGTAATTTATAAACGTGAAGATGGCAACTACGGTTTAATCAAAGAGAAATAATCGCCAAAAGCGATTTTTCTCATGCATATCATCAAGCAAAAGAATAAAAACAGGGAATATTTAAAGCTTTTTTGAATTTTTGCCCTGTTTTTCTATGCAATTTAATGTTTTTTTGGTAAAATACTATATAGACGAAAGGATGAACAAATATGAAGTTTTTAAAAAAAATATTTGACCATGATTATAAAGAACTAGAAAAGTTTCAAAAAATAGCCGATGAAATAGAAGCTTTAGATGAAGAAATGTCACAATTAACCGATAAAGAGTTAAAAGCAAAAACAACAGAATTTAAAGAAAGATTACAAAATGGAGAAACATTAGAAGATATCAAAGTAGAAGCATTTGCTGTTGCAAGAGAGGCTGCTTACCGTGTGATTGGTGAAAAGCCATACTATGTTCAGTTATTAGGTGGACTAGCTATTCACTATGGTAATATTGCTGAAATGAAAACTGGTGAAGGAAAAACTTTAACATCAATCTTACCAGCGTACCTAAATGCTTTAACTGGTGAAGGTGTACATATTATCACAGTTAACGAGTACTTAGCTGGACGTGACGCTGTTTGGATGGGAAAAATTTACGAATTTTTAGGTTTAACAGTAGGTATAAATTATAGGGAATATAATCAACAACAAAAAAGAGAAGCATATAACTGTGATATTATGTATTCAACCAATAATGAAATTGGTTTTGACTACTTAAGAGATAACATGGTTGTTCGCGCTGAAGATAGAGTACAAAGACCATTAAACTTTGTAATCATCGATGAAGTAGACTCAGTATTAATAGATGAAGCTAGAACTCCATTAATTATCTCAGGTGGAAAGATGCAATCTGCTAATTTATATTTACAAGCTGATAAATTTGTTAAAACTCTAAAAGAAGACGAAGGATATATATATGATGAAAAAACAAAAGCAACATCATTAGATGCTGAAGGTATAAAGAAAGCAGAAAAATACTTTAATGTTAAAAATTTATATGACATTGAACATGCAACACTAGTTCACTTTATTAATCAAGCATTACATGCAAATTATAGCATGAAAAAAGATTTTGATTATGTTATTCAAGATGGCAAAATAGTTATAGTTGACCAATTTACAGGTCGTTTAATGCCGGGAAGAGCATTCTCAGAAGGATTACATCAAGCAATAGAAGCTAAAGAAGGTGTACAAATTAATGAAGAAACTAAAACACTAGCAACTATAACATTCCAAAACTTATTTAGAATGTATAAAAAACTAGCTGGAATGACTGGTACTGCAAAAACAGAAGAAGAAGAATTCAGAGATATTTATAACATGTATGTTATTCAAATTCCAACAAATAAACCTGTAATTCGTGAAGACTACAATGATTTAATCTTCGCAACAGCAGAAGGTAAATATAAAGCAATAGTTAAAGAAATTAAAGAAAGACATGCAAAAGGACAACCAGTCCTAGTAGGTACTGTAGCTGTTGAAAACAGTGAAAAGATAAGCAATATGCTTAAAAAAGAACATATTCCACATGAAGTATTAAATGCTAAAAACAATGCTCGTGAAGCTGAAATTATTGCAAAAGCCGGAGAAAAAGGTGCTGTAACCATCGCCACAAACATGGCTGGACGTGGTACAGATATTAAATTAGGTAAAGGAGTTAAAGAACTTGGTGGTTTATGTGTATTGGGTACAGAAAGGCATGAGTCTAGACGTATTGATAACCAATTAAGAGGTCGTTCAGGACGTCAAGGAGACCCAGGAATGAGTCAATTCTGTGTTTCATTTGAAGATGACTTAATGGTAAGATTTGGTACTGATAGTGCAAAACACTTACTTCAAAAAGTAGGCTTTGATGGTGAACTTTCAATAAGAAGTAAAGCTTTATCTAGATCAATCGAATCAGCTCAAAAGCGCGTTGAAGGTAATAACTTCGATACTCGTAAACACTTACTAGAATATGATGATGTTATAAATAACCAACGTATGATTATTTATGGACAAAGAAATAGAATTTTAGATAGTGATTCAATTCATAGTATGACATTAGATCATTTTAAAAACCATATTTCTAATATTGTTAATAGTCATTTAATAGATAGTAATAAATTAACTGGTTTAGATGTAACAGAAATATTAGAGTCAGTTAATGAAAATCTATTAAAGAATGATTTATCAGTAGATGAATTAGAAGAATTAGATTCAGAAAGCTTAATTGAAACAATCTATGAACATGTAGTTGAAGAATATGAAGAAAAGATTAAAGAGTTTCCAGATGAACTTAAAAATGAATTTGAAAAAGCTATTTCATTACGTGTAATTGATACACATTGGATGGATCACATAAATGCAATGAGTTTACTTAGAGAAGGTATATATTTAAGACAGTACGCTCAAGAAAATCCACTTCAAGCATATACGGCAGAAGGATATGAAATGTTTGATAACTTACTTGCTACAATAGATATGGATATTAGTAGATACTTACTAAATGCTGAAATTAGACAAAATACTGAAAGAGAACAAGTAATTAAAGGAACACCAAATGAAGATAAAAGTAAAACAAAAAAACAGACTCCTAAAAGAGTAAAAAAAATTGGTAGAAATGATCCATGTCCATGTGGCTCAGGTAAGAAGTACAAACAGTGCTGTGGCAAAAATGTGTAAACCCTTATAAAATAAGGGTTTTACAAAAATAAGACAAGTTTAAAAAAGGTAAAAAAATCGCTAAATAATTGAATTTGTCCACATAATTTTAGGACAGAGCCAAAAGCCATTTATATATATAAAATAAGGGGAAAGACAACGTGGACAAATTGTAAAATAGAAGTGTCACATTCTAACGTGGACACTTTTTTATTTATTAGGAATTTGCTTTGTAAAAGGTAAAAGTTTGCAAAAAGTTATTTACAAATATAACTATTCGTGATATAGTGGAGAG
>CALVRC010000013.1 GCA_944358445.1 uncultured Bacilli bacterium | reverse complement strand
GTGGATAATTGATTTTGAGAATAGTTTAAAAGAACAAAATTAGCAAATATTGATTTTAAGTTAAAAGATAAATTTGTAGGGAGGGAAATTCCATGAAAATAATCAACATTGGTATTCTTGCTCATGTAGATGCAGGAAAGACGACCTTAACGGAAAGTCTGCTTTATACAAGTGGAGCAATTTTAGAATTAGGCAGTGTAGATAAGGGAACAACAAGGACAGATACTATGTTTTTAGAACGTCAGCGTGGAATCACAATTCAGGCAGCAGTTACTTCTTTTAATTGGAATGACTACAAAATCAATATTGTAGATACTCCTGGACATACAGATTTTATAACAGAAGTGTATCGTTCCTTATCTGTTCTTGATGGAGCAATTTTAGTAATTTCTGCTAAAGATGGTGTACAAGCACAAACCCGAATACTATTCCATGCACTTCAAAAAATGAATATACCAACAATTATTTTTATAAATAAAATAGATCAGGATGGAATTAACTTAAATAATATTTATCAAAATATCAAAGAAAAACTTTCAAATGATATTATTGTTATGCAAAATGTAACATTAACTCCAGAAATATCAATTAAAAATATCATTGATTTAGATGATTGGGATCCTGTAATTTCCAAAAATGATAAACTTTTAAAAAAATATATTGCAGGAGAAAAATTGACTATACAGGAATTAACGCATGAAGAATATAGGTGTGTTAAAAAAGGTTCGTTGTTTCCTATATACCATGGAAGTGCTAAAAATAATATAGGAACTCAACAACTCATTGAAGCTATTTCAAATCTTTTTTGTCCTGAAATGAATAAGAATGATTCAGAACTATGTGGAAGAGTTTTTAAAATTGAATATACAGACCATAAGCAAAGATTAGTTTATTTGCGTCTTTACAGTGGAACATTACACTTACGAGATACAATTGTATTGTCAGAAAAAAAGAAAATGAAACTTACAGAAATATATATTCCTTCAAATGGAGAAATGATACAGACAGAAATAGTTTGTTCTGGAGATATTTTTATTATACCTAACAATACATTAAGATTGAACGATATTATAGGAAATGAAAAGATTTTGCCATGCAATGTATGGAATGACAAGACTGTACCAATACTACGAACAAGAATTGAACCGATAAAAATAGAAGAGAGAGAAAAATTATTGGATGCTCTTACAGAAATTGCAGATACTGATCCTCTTTTACGTTATTATGTTGATACGATAACACATGAAATCATCATTTCTTTTTTAGGAACAGTGCAGTTAGAAGTTATCTGTTCTCTGTTGATTGAAAAATATCACATAAACATAAGAATCGAAGATCCAACCGTAATTTATTTGGAAAAGCCATTACAAAAGGCAGATTATACTATTCATATTGAAGTACCACCAAATCCATTTTGGGCATCAATTGGATTATCAATAACTCCACTTCCAATTGGCACTGGAATACAGTACGAAAGCAAAGTTTCACTCGGTTATTTAAATCAAAGTTTTCAAAATGCAGTAAGAGAAGGTATTAATTATGGACTGGAGCAAGGATTGTATGGTTGGAAAGTGACAGATTGTAAAATATGTTTTGAATATGGTGTTTATTATAGCCCTGTTAGTACTCCCTCGGATTTTCGCTTTCTTGCCCCAATTGTACTTGAACAAACATTGAAAAAAGCGGGAACGCAATTATTAGAGCCATATCTTTCGTTTATACTTTTTACACCAGAGGGATACTTTTCTCGTGCATATAAAGATGCACAAAAACATTGTGCAATAATTGAAACAAGTCAATCAAAAAATGATGAAGTTATTTTTACAGGACATATTCCTGTACGTTGTATTAATGAATATCGTAATACTTTAACTCTATATACAAATGGGCAAGCAGTTTTTTTGACAGAATTAAAAGATTATCAAATTGCTACTTGTGAACCAGTTATTCAATCACGTAGACCAAATAATCGAATAGATAAAGTACGCCATATGTTTAATAAAAAAGAAAATTAAGTTACTATTCACTAAAATTACAATTTATCGATGAGATCAACTTTAAATAGTTGGTCTTTTTTTTATACCCTATTTAAAGGAGGTGGTGTAAAACCGTTATATATAAATACTTATTTTTAGATATTTAATAAAGAAAGGATTTGATTTTATGGAAAAAGAACAAGATATTAATTTCTCTCATTTTAAAGGTAACTTAACTAGAAAACCTATTTTGAAAGGTAATGAAAAAAAGTATGCCATCTTAAATGTCGCTTGTAACCGTCCTTACACTAATGAAAAAGGAAAAACAGTTGCTGATTTTATCAGTTTAAAGGTTTGGAAAGATCCAGAAAAATTAGTTAATGAATTAGATAAAGGACAAAAAGTTGATATTGAAGCCCATACTAAAACAGGCTCATATACCAATGATAAAGGCGAAAAAGTTTATACTACTGATTTAGTAGTTGATAAGATAGAATACACTTTAGAAAAAGAGAAAGATAATCAAGAAAAAACAGAAGAATTGGAAAAGTAATTTATGCTAAATAAAAATAAAACTTATACATTTAAAGAACTTAATAATTTATATAATATGTTAAATATCGAATTTAAGTATTTCGGACAAAATAATAAAGGCGATCTTATCTTGTATATGTTAGATAAAGATAAAATTATTATGTTTGTTTCAAACAATAACGGTAAAGATAAAAAATCGTATTTAGATTATACATCTAATGAAATGAATAGTTTAAAATTCAAATTTGATAAGGAGGTTGAAATGCAAGATTATGATATTAACGTAATCGTTAATACTTCTTCATGCGAGAAAATTCCGAGTGGTAGATATTCTATTGAAACCTTAAACGATCTCACTATTGAAAATGATGACTATAAGTTATCAAATTCACAGGTAGATCAAATTAATGGAATTGATTATCTCGTCATAGAAAGAAACAATAATACTACTTTATTTAGTGGTAGATACTTATTTGGTAACAATGGTTTACTAAATGATATAGAATACAATTTACTCCCACAATACGAACGAGAAAAAAATGAGATAGCTATTGATAATATTAAAGCTATCCTAGAAATGTTTAAATCAAACAACAAAGAAAGTGAGTTGATGTTAAATTGAGTGTAAACAAAAAAGAAAAAGTGCTAGACGTCGCCAAACTACCAGCACTTTCCCATGAACAGCTTATTAAAAATAATAAGCTAAAATCATTTTATCATAATTCTAAAATAATGTCATTTTTCAGAAACAAGAAGTTGCTACTATCGGCACTTCTTCTTTCTTTTTTTATTAAAGCTACACCTGTGTTCGCAGTTGATAAAATTGAGGGTGGCTCTATTACCATAGAATCGCTTGGAACAATTATCAAAAAACTTGCGACGCAAATTCAAGTGTTTGGTATTATTCTCTCTTTTATCGCTATGGTAATATTCGTTATCCAGTTTATTATCGGTGATGACGAAACTAAACAAAGAAAAAAGAAAACAATTTTATATACTTTAGGTGGTGTAGCACTTTTAATTTTAATTCCGTCTATCATAAACCTAATTATTAGTACTCTTGAAACATAGGATTTATGATATATGCTTTATACTTTAAGTATTGGCAATGATATTAAATTTAGTGTCCTAGACTTACTCCGTAATATTGGTATGGGGCTAGTAAATATTATCTATTCTACTATTGATGTCTTATATGAAGTTGCATATAAAATCAATAGTCTTGATATGATAGAGATGTTAAAAAACGTCCAGAACTCCCCATTTACTAAAATATTTAATAGTTTTGTAATTCTTGGATTTGCATTACTTTTTTTATTTGCAGTATGGAAAGTTACGTTTCGTATCTTTGATGCTGACGAGCAAGAGCAACCTCTTTCTAATCTCGTCAAAGAAATATGTAAATGTGGCTTTCTTATCTTTTTAGTTTCTCTTATCTTCTCTCAAAGTATGAATATTAGTATTAACTTATCTGAAGCTATTTACAATAATTTTACTAATGGTACTACGGTAGGTAATACAATGAAAACAGCTTACTTAACAATTAATGAGGACTGTTATTATAATTCAGGTAACGAATCCTATCATAAAGATATGGATAAAGTAGATAAAGAAAATGTAAAGAAATTAAAAGAACAATTAAGTGGTTATGCAAGTATCCCAGAAAGTGTTACCACAGTTGAACACTTTAATAATTTAATTCGTAACGGTACTCTTACAGCTGATACAATTACCGATTCAGGCTCATTTAATCAAACGTGTCAAATATATAAAGCTGGTATTTGGAACGACGGCGAGGATTACTTTTTTAGTTTCAACTGGGTATTTGGTATTATTGTCGGAGCAGTCTTTTTATTCGCTATTGCTTTTAGTGTAATCATGCTTGGTCGTAGGCAATTAGAAATTGCTTTTCTAATGCTTATTTCCCCAATTATTTTTGCTACTTCTATCGGACGTAAAGAACAAAGGTCAGCTTTATATCAGCAATTAACTTCACTTGTCTTACAAGCTGGAGCAGTCCTATTACTCATAGGCTTAACTTCTATTATGTTCAATGCTATTCAAAATAGTACGGACATTAATAATTTACCTTATGTTAGTAAAACAGTTGCTCAAAGTGTTTTATATCTAGGTTGTGCAATGATGCTTTTAACTGGCTCTACTGTACTTAATAGATTTATCGGCGAAAATGTTTCGGCTAACTCTGGTCGTGATGCTTTAATGTCTGTGGCTGGAGCTTTAGGTAGTGTTGGTGCTATTGGTATGGCAGGAGCTGGAGCTATTAAAGGTACAGGTCAAACAGCTAAAGGACTTGGTAAAATGGCTAATGCTGGTATGCTTGGGGCATCTGGTATTAGTAGTGGTCGCTTACACGATCGTACTGTTAAATCTATGGCTAGAAAAATGGAAAAAGCTCAAAATAAAGTTGCTAAAGGTCAAGAACGTCAAGCTAATGCTAACGGTAGTTTTCCGTCAAAAGTTTGGGGTATGATGCAAGAACATAGTGGTAATAAGAAAATGGATTCTTTAAATAGTCGCTGGGATTTTGATAATGAAAAAGTCCGTAGTGGTTATTTCAAAGAGGGATTTAATCAAACTAAAACGGGTTTAAGTAACATTGCTCATAGTTTTAGTGGTTATAGACATTTTCCTAATTCCTTTGGAAGTCTTAATAGTTACCGTAGGCGACCACCTATTAGCGAGATTAAAAACGATGGCGACAAGTTATAGGAGGGATACTTTCTATGTATATTACCTTACAAAGTACTAAAAGGAATTTAGGTTTATTTAATTTGGAAGTTAAAGACATTATTTTAGCTGGTATATTCGCACTTGCGTTTATTATTTTCTTTTCGCTTGGTTTTTATCAAACTGGTTTAGTATTTTTATTTACTGGCATTTTTTTATTAGTACCAGTATCTTTTAGTCAGAAAAACCGAGTATATAAATTAATTATATTGGTTGGGAGTTTTTTGTTTAGAAATCGTACATTTTATTATCATTTAGAAACTGATGACGTAAGGAGGGATCAATATAAAAAGTTTACGAGAACTATCCAAAGAACAAAAGCGAAAAAATAAAGAAGAAAAAATTGTCAAAAAACATACTCCTAAAAATCCAAAAAATTATATAAGAGCTGGTATGCTCAAAAGAAAAATTAAAAACTCTAGTGTTTTTACTAATATATGGAAAGTTGAAGATGGTATTATCTATTTGAAAGATGATACCTACGCAAAGTTTTTCCGTGTTAATCCCATTGACTTATCTCTTACCAATAAAGAAGAACAAGAGATATTTTTTTATACTCTCTCACAGTTGTATAAATTAAAAGTTACAATTAAAGCCTATAAGTATGATGAACAAATCAACTTAAATGCTAATAAAGTTTATTATGAAGAATTAATTAAAAATTCTACTAATGATATTCAAAGAGAACTACTTAAAAGTAATTTAGATTTCCTTAACTTCATTGAAGAAGAAAAAGTTACTTATGCTAGTTCTTATTTTTTTGCTATCATTTGTGATTCAAAAGAAGCCTTAAAAAAATCTATTAATGAGTTTGAAAGTTTATGTCTTAATACAAATCCAAAACTTTACGTTACTCAAATAGATAATCAACTAGAGCTTTATAAAGTCTTAACTATGATTTACTTTTCTGATACTTCTTTAGACCATTTAATGATATATAACCTAGTAGAACTTCTTTCCCCTTTAAAACTTCAAGAACAGCCATCACTTTTAAAAGTCGATGACAAACTTATTCAAATGGTCGCTATTAAAAGTTATCCCCCTTTCATAGAAAAAAACTTTTTAGATACGATCGTTAATCTTCCTAATGTCCATGTATCTTTTACAATTAAAGAAACAATGGAAAAAGAAAAGTTAATCAATATCTTAAACTCTAGTTATAAATCTTTAATGGCTGATTATAATTCCTCTAAAAATGTAGCTGATATTAATACCCTTAAACATACTTTAGAAAACTATCGCCTACTGATAGAACAACTGGCAAATAATGATGAAAAGATTAAAGAAGTTACCATTATTTTAGCTATCGCTGGTACAAAGAAAGAACGCGAGGAAACCTTTAAACAAATTAGGACAAATGCTAATCCATTTTCAATAAAGGTAGATATTCCGAAACTTCGTCAAATGGAGGCTTGGCAGTCTTATGACCTTACTTCTTTTGGTATGACGGATTATGCTATGTTTTTACCGACTATGACACTTGCTAGTGGTTTTCCTTTTACAATGACTAATCATAATGATCCTCACGGTTATCTAATCGGCGAAGATGCTCGCTATGGTTTACCAATTTTATGGGATATTTTCTATAAAGATAAAGAAAAACGAACTAGCTTTAATGTTGCTGTTGTCGGTACTACTGGTAGTGGTAAGTCTTTCTTATTAAAAAAGATGATTATCAATGAGTTACTTCGTGGTACAAAAGTCTTTATTTGGGACGTTGAAAATGAGTTTAAAAAAATTACTCAAAGATATGGTGGCGAATATATTAATCTTGCGAACAAGGTTTTGATTAATCCTTTACAAGTTCGTTTTCTTCCTGATGACGAAGAAGAACAAATCCCTATACTTAATAGGCATTTAGGTTTCTTGGAATCTTTTTACTCTTGTGTATTTGAAGAAATCAAAGAGAAAGAGATGGTTGTCCTACTTGATATTACCGAAAAACTATATAATGCTCGTGGTATTACGAAAAACACTACTCTAAAGGAGTTACAAAATTTAAGCAGTCAAGATTATCCAATATTTTCTGATTTATATATCTTTTTAGAAGATTATAAAAAGAATATTACTAGTGAAGAAGAATTAAAAATCATTTCCTCTTTAGAAATACTATTAAAAAGATTTATTATCGGACAAGATACTATTTTTAATGGACATACAGCTATTTCTTTAGATAGTCAACTTATGTGTTTTAACTTTAAAAGTCTTGTTTCAAATGGTGATGACACTCGTGTTGGTAATGCTCAAATCTTAAACTTACTTACATTTTTAAATAATGAGATTATTGGTAAAAACGATGTCAACTTAAATACAAAACAACAACCTGTTATGGTGGTGGTAGATGAGTTTCATAACTTTATCAATGACGACAACCCAGCTACCATAAAATACCTAGACCAAATGAGTAGAAGATTAAGAAAATATAACTCTAGTTTAGTGGTATCTACCCAAAGTCCACAAGACTTAATTTCCTCAAATAATAAACTTAAAAATGCAACAGCAATATTTAATAACTGTCAGTATCAACTATGTGGTATGTTAAAAGATAATGACTTACAAGCCATACAACAAATTTATAAATCTAATCCACTTACTGAAACGCAAAAGGCTTTCCTTAATAAAGCCCAGTTAGGCGATTTTCTACTTAATATTACGAATAAACAAAGATTAAGAGTTAGTATATTCGCTACTCCAAACGAAAGGTATTATATGGGTGATGAAGAAGAATCAGAGTTAGAAGAAAGTAATACTGATGAAGAAATTTCTACTAATTAAACTGATTCTTCTTTTTTCCTTTTTATTTTTCTTCTTCTTTTTAATAATCGCCGTACTTGCTGTTATGGGCTTTTCTATTGGCTCGGAAACTGTTGTTAATAATAATACCGAGCTTCGTAAACAAAGCTATCTTGAAAACAATAACTTATATGCTGAAAAGTACCGTAGCTTACTTAATAAATATCTGTTTGATTATGGCTATGTTTCTATGGAAAGAGTTATTTGGTATTTACAGGTTACAAATAATGTGGACGATCCCAATACTCTACCTACGGAAAAGTGGGAAGATGCTTACATTAAAAACATAGACCAAGAAGAAAAACAAATGTATCCTACAAAAGATATGTGTCAAAAAATTAATAATTTACCGTTTTACAATACTGGAGTAAATCCATATCCACCACTATATAATAAAATGAATTTTGTTGATTTATGTAGTGAAAGTTATGTTGAGGAACATAACCTCATATATACAACTATGTATTATAGACACCCTTACGTTTCCCCATTAAAAAAGGAAACAGTAACAGGTATAACATCTATGGTAAATGAAAAACGAAATGTTGATTTAGGCTTATCCGATTCAGCTCAAGCTAATGTTAATTTTCATAGTGGCTGGGATATGTCGGCACCTGCTCAAACTAATGTTTATTCTATTTGTGATGGGACAATAAAAGCTGTTACTTTTACTCAAAGTGAAAATATACCTTTTTCACAACAAAAAGAGCCTAAAAACTCTACTGGAAATATTATCAAAATACAATGCGATAGTACTAACGACATAGTTACTTATGCTCATCTATACCCTAATAGTGCGACTACTAAAATGATCGTTGGTAATTCAGTTAGTAAAGGTCAAAAAATTGCTACGGTTGGGACAACTGGACAAAGCACAGGTAATCATTTGCATTTAGGACTTAATACTGATACAGGTATAAGACTAGATGCTTTTTATTTTATAGATTTTAGTGATACTTCATATTACACAGAATAAAAAATCAAAGGAGGTCGATTCATATAGAAAAAAATATAAAACCTTATTTTTACATGGTAAAACTTAATATGAAATGTGAAAACTGTGATAATGAATACATAAAAATTGATAATATTAAAACACATGATAAAGTAAGCCTTAAAAATTTATCTGACTATTATGATTTAACAAAGCCATCGGAAGTTTGTGAGTGTTGCTCTTGCAAAGTATATCCAGAAGAAATTATAAATTATAAAGAATATCATATCGCTGGCGAGATATTAAAAGATAAGTCCCAAAAGCCTTTTTTATATTTTGATATGAATAATAAAATAATTCCTACTAATACGATGAAACTTGTAGGAATTACTTTAGAGGGCGAAAATGAAAACGGTAAACGTGAAGCTGTCGTATTAGATTTATCCGAAGAAAATCATAAGAAACTTTATAATCGAGCTAAAGATTTATGGGATAAAGGACTGGTGTCTAAATATGTTATTTGCTTTGTCGAAGATAATACTTGTTTTTCATATTCACGACCTGATAAGTTTAATTTTCAAAAATACTATCGTATGTGTGAATACATGGATAAAGAACATTTTTTTGTAAAAAGTAAAATTATTAATCTACCAATGGATAAATATTTGAAACATATACATATAGACGAAAAATTAACTAGTATTCCTAACTATGAAAGGTCAGTTGATTATGAAATCTCTTAATTCTTTACAAAAGCAAAATCTCGTTCGACTTGGTAATTATATTAAAACTGCTCGTGAAGAAAATCATATTTCATTACGTAATTTGTCTGTTTTAACTAAAGTTAGTTATGCGACTATTAGTAAAATTGAAAATGCTAAAGTACCTACCATTAATCCTAATATTTTAGTTAGAATATCATCTGTTTTAAAACTTGATTTGGTAAAAATGCTTGTCCTAGCTGGTTATTTTGAATTAGTTTTCCGTTTAAGATATGAAAAGGTAAATCAAAATGAATAACGAAGATAAAGTGAGTTTTGTTCCTGCTACACTACTCCCAAAAGGGTGGATATGGAAAAGGTATTATGATGGATCAGGTTGCTTACTATCGCCAGAGAAAAAGGAATTTATGATTTATGATTTAGAAACTAATGAGTATAAATTTGATAAAGATAGTGATTATGATTTTTTTCCTCTTTCATTTTACTATGGCGATGGAGTTGATCCTAAAGACTTTAAACCTTTTGAGTATATGGAAGAAGAAATATTAACTAAATATTTAAAGTTGGAAAGTCCTTTTGATAATCAAAGAGTTCTTAAAAGAATTAATCCATACAAAGAACTTACTAATAATTTATTTGAAGATTTTTCCTATGATGAATTAGGTTTTTATCTTGGTATCATTTCAGAGAAAAATGATTTATCCCCTAAAGAAATAGATAGTTTAATCAACTGTTGTTATTCTTGTAATTCTTCTTTTATAAATCCAATGTATCTAGCAAAACAATTAACTAAAGCTATATATAAAGATAACTATATAACTATGGAAGATTTTAAAAAAATAGATTATAAAGTTTTAGATAAAATTATTAAAGAAGATAATTTTGAGTTATTAAAAAATTATTCTAATAATGACTATGAAATAAACTGAAAGGAGTTTTGATAAATGAATAAATATAAAGAATTAATGAAACGTCAAAAGGAAGAACGTGATTTGTTTCCTCTTATTTTTGCATTTGATGACGACCAATTAAAAGATAGCCTTAAAAAATTAGGCTTTAAAGAAACTGACCGAGATAAAGTCCTTTATATCGGTAATAATTTTTACATACCTAAAGACAAAATGAAAGACTGGGATCAAATGAATATACGACATATATCTGAATTAAAAGAAGAAATAAATAAAGATAAGACTGGTACAGGGTTTATTTATGATATGTTTTTTTGTGAACTTAATAATCACGAGTTTTCATATACAGAAGATTATGAGGATACTTTAGAGGCTCTTAATATTACTGAAAAAGAGTTACTAGAAAATAAAAATTTAAGACATGGATTAGATTTAGCAATGAAAGACATACTAGAAAAACAAAAGGACTTTGAGCTATGAATACGGATAAAATAATTACAGAGTTTCAAGCAATTACTAATAAACTTTCTGATTATGAGTTAGAAAGAAATTTGCTTTTTCAAAAACTAAAAGACTTGGAAAAAGAAAACAACAAGTTAAAAGTTAAGCAAGAGAAAGAAACAGATTCCCTTTTAAAACTCATGTATGAAGTTAAAATTACTTCTAATCAAGAGTTTATTACTGTAATTAGTTCTATCTTCAAAGATAAAAAATGATAGACGAAGAAGAAATAAAAAAATTCAAAAGTTACTTACCACAATACTTGCAATTATACTGTAATGTGAGTAATTTAAAAAAACACTTTCATTGTCTTAATCCTAATCACCCTGACAGACACCCTAGTATGTATTACTCGCCAAAATATCAAATCTGTAAATGTTTTTCTTGTGGCGAAAGGTATGATATATATGATTTAATTAAGTTACATTATGGTCTTACCAGTTTTAGAGAACAGCATAATAAAATTGCTGAATTATTTAACGAGTTAGACAAAGTTGTTCCTACCTCTACTATTAAAGAAGATGACTATAAAGAAAAAGATTTTAGTAAATATTTTTATTATTGTCATAAAAATATTTGTAATACTGATTACTTAACTAATACTCGCCATATTGATAAAAGACTGCAAGATAAATATTTTATTGGCTATGATCCAAGAAGAAAAATCATTATATTTCCATTAAATGAACATAGCTATTTTGGTCGTTCTACCACGTCTAATAACAAATATAAAACTAGTGGTATAGGATATTTATTTAATGAAGATTTATTAAAAAATTCTACTGATAATTCAGTTATCTATGTTACTGAAAGTATTATTGATAGCTTATCTTTAGAAACTATTATTCATAATATAAAAACAATTAGTCTTAATGGTTATAATACAAATCGTTTTCTATCTTTAGTAAAAGAATATGATTATAAAGGTATTTTTGTACTGGCTCTTGATAATGATAGTGCTGGTTTAAAAATTGCTAATAATTTGAAATCTGAACTAGATAAACTTGGTATAACGTCTTTTAATAATTCGTTAATTAAATCTATTGACGATGGAAAATGTAAAGATATTAATAAAGCACTTACTGAAAATAAAGAAGCTCTAATAAGAAATCTTACTTATTTTTATGAACAATATAATCTTATTTCTAAAAAATTGCGAGGTGATGATTTTGAGATTGGATAATAATAAAAGCATTAAAGAAAAGATTAAAAAACAAGATGATTTAAAGTTAGAATTTAAAAGAAAATTAGAAAACATTAAAGTAAAATATGGTGTAGAATTTGATATAACTCTGCTCGATAATAACAACATTGATAAGATAAAATTCTACAATTTAGAATATAAAAATAAAGCTCATGATATGAGTGTAATTTATTATAATGAAAATAATTATTACGGTGCATATATCTATACTGTCAATAAAGAATCGACTATGAAAGATGAATCTTATATCGTCAAAAGAAACTATCTAAATAAAAAATATAAATTAGATATGGCTATCAATGAGATAAAACAAGTTAATGAAATTTACCGAAATAAATTACTGGAACTTGAAAATATACAAAATGAATTATCTTCTAATGACTTAAATATGGAAAAAGAATTAAAACGACCTACAAATACTGATAATAGTTAATTGCACCATTTTTACACCTCTACTTATATAGTTATTTCAATAATTATTTAATGACTGGTGTTAATTTTATAATAAAATGGTGTTGTTTTCGCAAGTGCGAAAAGTGTTTTGCCACCGACAAAAGCCTTATGAAATAAGGCTTTGCACAACATAAGGTGGCAAACATCATATCCTGTTTTTTAAATCAGTCTATTAAAAAGGTGTAAAATGGCTCGTGGATCAGTTTCCATAGAAGATTATTTAGAAGATAAAATTAAAAGTTATATGAAAGTAAATAAAATTAAAACTAAAAACAAAGCTATCAATGAAATCATATCTACTTTTTTTGAATACGAGAAAGTTTTTCAAAATATTAAAGACCTAGATAAGAAAATAGATAAGTTATTATCTACTGTTTATTTAATTAAAAATTTAGAAGAACAAAGTTATGCAAATCATGGTTTTAGAGAAAATTCTGATCCTACAAAAGATAAATATTTAACCTCGTTTTATGATAATATCAAAAAGAATAAATATAAAATTTGGGATTAATTTATGGAAAAATATATTAAAAAATGTATCCGTTTAAAAAAATCTATTAATGATAAAATTGATATTATTAATAACGAAGTCGGTCAGTGCTACTCATATCAAACCTTAGAGTATTTATTAGAATTAGGTATCTTAAAATATGAAGAAGAAAAATTACAAGCAAAACAAAATCAGGATTATCTTTTAGTACTAGAAGATGTTAAAAGTATTTTAGAAAAGTTACATAATGAGTAGTCCTAAAGTTATATTTATTGATAATCCTTTCTTTGCTGTAAATAATAAAGACAATAATTTTCTTCTCTATAAAGGTAAAGATAAAAACGGTAAAAGAATTTTTAAACAATGTAAAAATAAAACTGACTATTCTGTTCAAGCTAAAAATTATTTATTTGGTAATAAAGGTTTTATGACTTATTCTAGGAACGAAGAAAAAGCCAATATAACATTAGAAAAATGTAATAATTCTAATTTATTTGATTATATGATGGGTGGTAAAAAAGATATTTCTGTTATGGAAATAAACACTATGAAACGTGAGCAAATGATGATGGATAAGTTTGGTAAATTTGTAACTGATAGCGAAGCCAGTAAAAAAAATTTCTACTGGTCTAAACTCTTTGATAAAAGTAATATTCACTTATCCGTCCTCTCTTTTAATAAAGATTATGTAAATGAAAATATTGGTATTGATAATTTACAAAAAGAACTTACTACTAAAATACTTCCTATGTTTTTAAAACAATGTGGCTATCAAGATCCATATAAAACTATGGACTGGGTTGTTTCCTTGCATAAGGCTTTCGATAGAAATAATTATCACTTTCATATTGGTTTTATTGAAAAGAAAGAATCGTATTTAGGTACTGATAACAAATTACATTTTAAGCAAAGATTAAACCTTGATGACCGAGAAATGAATTTTATCAAAAGACAGTCTGTGCTTGCTATTGAAAGAGCTAAAGTATTTACTCCAGAACTTATTAAGTTAAATAAATCTTTTGAACAATTTAAAAAGTATTTTAATCCTAAAGAAAAAAGTTTTTCTTTAAGACATATTAAAAATATAGATTTAGAATATAAAATTTTAAGATTAGGTTATTTATTAAATAAATTTAGAAAAAATAATCCTAAAAAAATAAAATACAACTCCTTACCTAAAAATGGTATTGGTAAAGAAATTAGATTACTTACTAAAGATATAAAAAAAGAATTATTTAATAATAAAGATATACAACTTTCAAAGCAAAAAATAAATGAGCATATTGAAGAAATTAACAATATCTTTTTAAAAATTGATAAAGATAATCTTATTAGCAATATAGGTTTTGAAAATGCAAAAGATAGTAAACTCATTAAAGACAAGTTAGAAAAGTACGATAATTACGTTTTAAATGCTATTGTAAATAATTCTTTATATGTTTATCATAATCGTTTTGCTACTAATCAAAATATAAGTCTAAATGATTTATTAAACGAGGCTATTTTGCTAGTTTATCTAAACGAAAAGAAAACAAATAATGAAAATCAATACATATTAAAGAATAGTTTTCAGCAAAGTTATCCTATGAAAAAAGCAATATATCGTTCTTTTAAAAAATTAAAGTATGAACAAGATAAAATTGCCGAACAATTTTACGAAATGTTTTCAGAAAAAAATAATTTATCAAAGTGATTTTTTTCTACATCAAATAAAAGATATTTACTTTATAAACATCACTAATTATCAAAATACTTGGCATTATATGACATTTATTCAAATAGTCAATACTATAATCTTATTCAATATTGTATAAATTTTATAAATAAGATATAATATAGTTAAGACAGAGTATATAAGTGATTGTAGGAGGGAAAAATGAAATATTTAAAAGGAACACTGTTTCTATTTGTAGTAACATTATGTTTAAGTATGGCTGGAGTTAGTGCTAGACAATATACACAATTAATTAATATAAAAATTCCTATTTGGGAAGGAGAATTTGTTAGTAAACAAGTAGATAAAGGTGACGACTGGTCAATGACACAAAAAGTCAAAAAAACAGCAATTTCTGATGATTTATCAGGAGATGGCAGAGCTATTGAGGGTAAAATTCAAGGAATGTTTCATGGCATGATTACTACTGGATGGAAAAATCTTCCACAAGGAAGTAATGTTGACTTTGGCTCTGGTACCGAAACACAAGGTGGTTGGAAATTACACTTAAAATCTGCTAAATCATTTATAACCACTGCTACAGGCTCTTTCAATTGGGATTTAGGAACTATTGATAGCAGTCCATATCCAATAAAAGGCTCAAGATAAAACTTATAAAGTTATAAAGTTATAAAATTATAAAAATATATACTCTATCTTATTATCATTTTTTAAGGGGAAGATTTTATGTTAAAAAAGATAAAACATAATAAATATTTTTTACTTGGAAGCATTTTGATTTTAATATTAATTGGAATCTCCTTTTTTCAATTTTATCAAGAAAATTTCTCTTATGTAAGCGAATATAATAAAATCAAAGAATATTGCTATGAAGAAAAAATGCCAGAACATGAATATTGTAAGGTTTTTAAAAATAAAGAAAGCTTAAAATCTTATATAAAAAATTCCGATCCACATAAACTGTATAAAAAATATGATGCAATTACTTTAACATCTGAGATAGTTAGACATACCATCTTTAGTACATTACAATATTTTTCTCCACTTATAATTGCTTTAATTGTATTAGGAACAATTCACAATCATTTTAGTAGTGGTATGTTTGAAAATTATTTATTACGTATGAAATATAAAGATTATTTAAAAAAGAACTATAAAATAGCCATCAAATCAGCATTAATTATGCCAGTTTCTTTAATTATCATTTTTATAATTTCATCTATAATGAGTGGATTCAATTTTGATTTAAGTAATGTAGATACAAGTTTAAGTGTATATAACGAATGGAAATATAATCACTTTTTCTTATATGGATTTATTATTTGCTTAATACAATTTTTCATAAGTTTATTATATGCTAATATTGCTTTATATTGTTGTAAACAAAACAAAAATAAAATTGTAGCAATTATTATGTCTTTCATAATTTTTATTGTTATTGACATTTTTGTTTATATTGGAATTTACATTATATTTCTAAACAAATTTTTAGGTTTAAAAGAATTGAGTGATTATTTTAATATTGCAGGATACTGGTTTTTTGATGAAGGCAGTAATCTCATAATCCCATTAGCAATATCATTCTTATTACAGTTAATATCATTTATATTTGTAATAAACTCTTTCAAAAGCAAAGAAAAGGTGGTTTTAGCTTATGAAAAACAAATATCATAACGAGTTAAAAATACTTAATTATATTACTAGTACTGATAAATATAAAGCAATCTTTCTTCTAACCGTTATTTTATGCTTATATGGTGGATTTGCACTCGGAACATCCAAAAATAATTTTTTTGATTCTATTCTCGTTCCTTTACAGTTTCCTATATTCAATGTCTTTCTTTTTGCAATTATTTTTTTAAATAACATTAATACTTGTTCTATTTTTAAAAATAATTTCCCTGACTATGTTATAAGGTTAAAGTCGAAAAAAAGATATATAAAAACACTAATAAGATTATCAACAACTATGTTTTTATTTCATTTTGGACTAATATTATTATTTTTAATAATGCCACTGTTATTAACAACATTTAATGATTTAAGTATTCATGCATATCAAAATTATGAAATAAGCAATTTAGTTTTCCTTTTGTTTTATATTTTAAGATATGCTATTTATGGCACACTAATAACTATAATTTCTACTTTGATTTTTATTAATACTAATTCTAAAATCACAATCGTAATTAATGGTCTATTTTTACTATTATTATTCTATTTTGGTGGAATTATAGCTTATCAAACAAATGTTTCTCTATCTATATGGTCATATTTCACAATAACATTATATAGCACATTTAGTTTAGAAGTATTTTCTTCTGTTTGTACACTTTTGTTATTAGAAATTATAATTGGAATTTTATATATTTTGACCATAAAAAATAGAAAGTTGGCAATTACATGAAATATCTGATTTATAATGATATATCATACATATTTCATAAAAAAAAGAAAATATTATTATGTTCTTTCCTTTTACCATTACTTATCGTTTTTATTTATAGTCATGGTGAAGCTTCGTCTATAAATATAGTAAAAATTTGTGTTGGTGCAAACTTTGATTTGAAAAATTTTAGCATCATTTCATTATTAATGTTATTATTTAATGGTTTTACTTTTATCTATTTAATTTTAGATATATATACAAAAGATTTAGATCAATATCTAGAAAATATATTTTTAAGGATAAAACCTCAAAAATATATTATTAAAAAAAATATAACATTCTTATCGTTAAGTATTATTATAAAGGCTATACAATATAGTTTGATTATATTATTATTATTTATATTTCAAAAAAATATTCTTGATTTAAGAATATTGCAATTATTTGTTACTGACATATTGTACATTGCAGTACTTGAATATTTATTCTTATTTATATACTTTATCTATATACTTATGAAAAAGAATATATACATATTAATAATTATGTTATCAATATTATTATTTTTCTTTCCAAAAACTATTTGGAGCACAAACAAATACACCATTTTATTTGTTACGTTGTTAATGGTTGTACATCTTTTAATAATCTCAATTTTTTTGAAAGTACCTAAAAAACTTATTGAGGAGGTATATTTATGAAATTAGAAATTAAAAACTTAAGTAAAAAGTTTGGTGATAGTGTAGTTTTAAATGATATTAATCTTACTTTTAATAGTGGGAAAATCTATGGCTTTATAGGTAGAAATGGTTCCGGTAAAAGCGTTTTACTAAAAATAATATGTGGTTTTTATCCACCGACAGAGGGAACGATTCTATTAAATGGCAAAAATTATATTGAAAAAAATGAATTTCCAGATAATACTAGAGCTTTAATAGAAAAACCTAAATTTCTTCCAGATTTAACTGGCTTTGAAAATTTAGAACTTTTAGCCTCTATTCAAAATAAAATAGGAAAAAAAGAAATCGATGATATTTTAGAAAAATTAAATCTTACAAAAGAAGCAAACAAAAAATATAGTAAATATTCGTTGGGTACAAAACAAAAATTAGGAATTGCTCAAGTGTTAATGGAAAACCCTAAATTGATTATTTTAGATGAACCTTTTAATGGAGTAGAAAATGAAACTGCTCATAAAATCAGAAACATATTATTAGAAGAAAAGAAAAAGGACAAAATAATACTAATTGCTTCACACATTAAAGAAGATATTACAACATTAGCTGATATTGTTTATGAAGTAGACGGTGGAAAAATTCATAAATATAATAAAAAGTAAACTATCTTATCCACAGAAAGAATATATTTTGAAAAATATAAGATATATCCTTTTTTACCATAAATATAGCATACACATTTAAAATGATTTAAACAAATTAAAATTTATAAAGTTGATCAACTTAACAGTTGGTCTTTTTTTAATGCTCTAAAAATGAAAGGATGTGATTTAATGAGCATATTACAAGAATATGAACAAATTAAAAAAGAATTAGGAACTGGTATTAATAAAGGTATTGAATTATACTTATCAGAAAATCCTAATTTATTTTTAAGTGATATATATTATAAAGAAAAAGAATATAAAAAATTTGATGAATGGTTTAAAAATTATTTAAAGCCATTTGTGATTTTAAAAGACAATGATAGTTATTCTCTATCTTTAGATCAAATGTATTTTGATAAATCAATTTTTAAAAAAAGAAATAAAGACGGTATTTATGGAAATGGTTATGATTATGAAAGTTTAATTAGAACATTTGTGGATCATAAACTACCACATTTAAGTAGTAAACTTTTTTATGATTCAGAAAATGGTATGTTTTCTGTTTCATCATACGACAAAAAAATTGTAGAAGAACTTGGGTTTGAGCTTGCACAAGAATTAAGAAAGGATAAATTTAAAGATTATATTTCTGAAATGGAAAACTACGAATTTTATCTTTAAATATTTTGATATATGAAAACAATAGAAATATATGATTATGATACCAATAAACCCAAGTTTACTATTCAAACTAGAAAGACAAAAAATATTCAAAGTGAAGTAATACAGTTTTTAAAGCAAAAAAAATTTAATCTGATTTTGCAAGGAAAAGTTATTCCAAATATAACAGAAAATATTTATTGGCTTGCCTACAATAAAGATACCAAAGAAAATATTAAATTATGGTATCGTGAAAAAGAAATTATTAAAGAAAAAGATACTTTTGATATTACTGGTTTAAGGTTATCCAATGAACAACGACAAAAATTAAAAGAACAAGGATACTACACTTATGATATTAGATGTGATTCATTTTCAGATGGTGATTATGTTTCAAATAAAGTTATTATAAATCATATTGGAACTTTAATAACTACCAAAGATTTGCATTTAAGCGATTCTGATTCTATTGAATTAAATAAAGCTATTAAGGACTGTGAAGAAAAACATATTGACCTTGATTTATTAATTGATACTGGAAAGGAATTGTAAATATGGAAGCACTAATAATAATTTTAATACTGATTTTACTTTTCATTTACTGTGCTTGTAAAACTTCAAGTTATTGTTCAAGAAAAGAAGAAAATCAAGAAAGGAAAAATAAAGATGAATAAATATCAAATTGAGATTGTAGAAACATTAAGCCGTGTTATTGATATTGAGGCTAATAGTTATGAGGAAGCATTAGATAAAGCAAAAGAAAAATATGATAAATCTGATATTGTTTTAGACTGGGAAGATTTAGAAAATGTGGATTATAAAAAATATCCATATCCTAAATTAAAAGAAGATATTATGTTAGAGATTAACTACGATAAAATTAATAACTCGGTAATAATTGGTACAGAAAACTCATCAGGTGCAGAATATCATTGTTCTGACACAGAAGATTTAAAAAATAGTATTAATGAATATATTGACGATTATATAGATTATATCTATGAAAATGAAATGAACTTATAAAGAAAGGACTGATTACTATAAAAAATGAAGTAAATGTTATATGTTATGATACATTAATCAAATATCCTACTAGAGAAAAAGCTATTAAATTTTATTTTGAGTGTATGCAATGTAGTGAGGGTGCAGAAAGAGATAGATATGTAAATATCTATATGGACTTAATTTCTACTAAAAAGAAATTAGTACACGATCAAGATGATTATTTCTTCCCAGAGCCAACCTTTTATAGAGTTAAAAAATTTGTTGGAAATCATGCAGAAGTTATTGACGAATTACCTAGAAATATGACCTACAAAGAATATTTAAAATATAAAGAAAGCACTTATGAAAATAAAAAAGATACTGAAAAAGACAGCATGGAATTGGGCTAAATTTTGGGGTACACATTACCGTATTTATTTGGCTGATAAAAAGAAAATAGCCACTATACTAGTGTATCATCATAAAATTTATATTTTGGATTACAACAATGATACTAGACAATAACCTGTCTTTTTTTTATGTCTTAATTTTATTTCTGATAATAGGTGCAATAATATTTATAGTGTTAATACAGCCTAGACTTAATCAAAGAAAAGTAAAAAATAAAAATGAGTATGGCTCATCAAAGTTTGCTACTAAAAAAGAAATTGCTAAAACTTTTAAAAAAGAAAATATTTATAATATCAAAGAAGCTGGCTTTCCTGTTTATTTTGAAAAGAAAAATAATCAATTTGAATATGTTTACTTTGATAATATAAGCCCCCACTGGTTATTAATTGGTAGTACTGGATCAGGTAAATCAGCAACCGTCGTACTTTCAGAGTGCATTATGTTTGCAACAGCTAAAGAAAAAGAAAGTTTAATTATCACTGATCCTAAAGGCGAAATATTTTCTAAAACTTCTAGTATATTTAAAGATAATGGGTATGAAAATGTTATTACTATTGATTTTAGAAATCCACATTTATCTACGCATATAAATATTATGCAACCAATTATCGACGAGTGGAAAATTCATTGTATATATGAAGAAAAGTTATTTTATTCTATCTGTTATTTATTTCATATTTTACAAATTGATTTTGAACAAATTATTGTAAATGAACAATATAAAAATAATATTAAAGTAACTTATAAACTAGATGACTATATCATTGAGTATATTTTAAATAACATTGATGCTATCAAAGATAAACTAGAAAGCGAAGATTTTTTTGATTTATTAAAAGAAAAAGTTGATTATGAGTATAAATCTATTAATAATTCAGAACTTCTAAATTATATAAAACAATATCAAAATCAAAGTTCTTCTAGTCAAGCTGAAGCTACTAGACTTATTAATAATTTAGCTGATTTAATATTCGCTGAAAAAGAAACAAAAGATCCGTTTTGGTTAAACTCATCTAAAAATCTTTTCAAAGGTATTGCTGGTATTTTTTTAGAAGATTACGAAAGTGGTTTGATACCAGAAAATAAGATAAATGTTTCTAGTATTAAAAAGTTTCAAAACTCCTCTTTATTAAAAGAAAATCAAATCTATTTACAGAGAAACTTAAATACTAGAGATTATGGTACTATTTCAAAAGATTATCTTACTTCTATTTTATCGGCGAGTGAAAATACATATAAATCAATTACGGCAGTGTTCGGCGAAAAAATGCAAATATTTGATGACCTTAATGTAGAAAACATTACTAGCTCTAGTGATTTTGAAATATCTTCTTTAGTTGATAAACCTAGTGTACTTTATATTATCGTTCCTGACGAGGATAAGAGCTATTATCAGCTCGTTACTATCATTGTAGGTATTCTTTATAAAGAACTAACTAAAATCGCTAATATGCCCCATAATAATGGAAAATTACCACGTAAAATTGAGTGGATATTAGATGAGTTCGCAAACTGTCCACCGTTGAGTGATATTGAAACGATCGTATCTGTTGCTAGATCAAGAAATATGCGTTTTCAATTCTTTATTCAGTCTTTTGCTCAACTAGACCAAGTTTATGGGAAAGAATCATCATCTATTATTCAAGATAATTCAGCACTCACTTATCTAAAAACAAACAGTATTGATTGTGCTGATGTTATTAGTCGTAAACTTGGTAAATCTACTATTGAAACCCAGTCAATAAGCCAAAGTACTGACACCTTTAAAGTAGGTGCTAATAAGACTACTTCTCTACTCGGTAGGGAACTTTTAACAGCTAATGAAATAATCGCTTTAAAATATAAAACTATTATTTTCCCAACTGTTTCTAATCCTATTTTTAGAGATACTTATTTATATAGTGATATATTTAAAAATTATAATTTTAATCCAATTACTAGACAAATAAAAATGATTAAGAAAAATACTCAAAATTATTATACTGTTGAACAAATGAGAGCGAACTATGAAAATCAAAATAATGACGAAGATAGTTCTGATGACAGTGATATTATGCCTATTGAAAATAACATACCTAATTTATCTTCTGTTATATCCAATATTGAGGATTTATTAAAAGTAAAAGCTAGTAACAATAAAATAGTTTTAGATAGAAAAATTAATATGTATGAAGAAAATAAAATACTAGAACAACTACTACCTATGATTAATGTGGAAATTAAGACTGTAAGTGAAAGTAATAAAACGATTATTACTTTTTTTGATGCTGAAAAGTATCGTTATTATTTATAAAAATGAAAGGAGGAATTACTTATATGCCTAATGATGAAGTTATTGATTATTTAAAAAATATTACGGTCGGCGAATTTATATCTTTAATGGCTAATAATGATAAACCTAAAAATACTTCTACGGTTTATACTACTGATGAATTATTAGAACATTACCCAATGTTTAGTAGATTTACTTTAAACAAAGCTATTAAAGAACAAAAATTACCATACTATCGTGAGGGACATAAAATGTATTTTGAAAAGAAATTAGTCGATCAATGGATTAACGAACATACTTCTACTTATACCAAGAAAAATAAAGATAAATATAGGCTATAAGACAGAATTATGAGTGAAACAAAGAAATATCCATATACAGTAGAGCCTAATATAATTAAATTAGCTCCCAACTATTATAGAATATTGATAAAAAAAGGTAGTGGTAAAAATCAACAAGTATTTTCTGAATATGTATCAGGTAAAATTGGAGATGCTAGAGCTGTTAAAAGAAAGGGTTTTGCAGAGTTAGAAAATCAAAAAGCAAAAGAAAAGGATAAAGGAAAAATAACATTATTTGAATTTAGTAAAGAGTGGTTACAATTTTGTAGAGATACAGGATTAAGCCCTACAACTATAAATGGTTATAAAACTAGATTAAATAATTATATATTACCAGAACTAGGTGGCTATCCGTTAGAAAAAATAAATGCTTATGTTATTGATAAGCTATTTGTAGAATTAAAAAACCGTGATAAACAAACACCTAATTCAGATGGGGAAATAGAAAAATTATCCTCATCTTCTTTAAATGGTGCATACCGAGTTTTAAGAAATTTATTAAACAGAGCTGTTATATGGGATTATATCGAGTATAATCCTATTCATAAAGTAAAATGTCCATCAGCAAAACCTCGTAAGGAAAAAGAAACTTATAATAAAGAGGAATTATTTACTACAATTAAGTTATTATTAGACTACAATAAAAAATATGGTGGTATGTTTATTATTGACTGTTGTACTGGTTTAAGAAGATGCGAGTTAAATGGACTTCATATTGAAAAAACAAGAAAGCATGATAAAGATATAGAATTAGACGTTGAGTTTGTTAATAAAGATGGCGAAAAATATATCGGTGGACTTGTGTTCGCTAGACACTCTGTTGTTTTTGACAAAGAGCTTAAAAAGGTTGTTGAAAGAGATATACCTAAAACCGAAAAAGGAAAACGTGGTATTCCAATACCACCTATATGTGTTGAAGCAATACGTGAGTGTATAAAATATCGTGAAAAAGAAATCCAGTTATTAAGAAATAAATACGGTAAAGATTTAGAAATTGTCCCAAATTTATTTTTAGGAAAAACTGGAGGCTTAATGCACCCAGATACTTTGAGCCATAACTGGACTAAATTCAGAGAAAGAAATAAGGGATTACTACCAAATAAAAATGTAACTCTTTATGGGTTACGTCATAGCTTTTGTACTTATATGAGAACTAATCCAGAAATTACTATAAATGAAATCATGAATTTAATGGGACATACAGATGAAAAAACAACCGATAATTATACCCACTCAAATAGAGAAATTGGCGATAAAATTATTGGAATGTGGGACGGTTTAGAGCTTTAAAATAAAGGGAATTAACTAAAGTTGATCAACTTTTTAGTTAGTTCCCACTTTTTTTGTTTTTTAGTACCCATTTTAGTACCCACTTTTGTTAAAATGAGTTAAAATGATTAAAAATAGTTGATAGTAATTTAAAATTAAATTATAATTAATTTGTTAATACAAATAAACGAAAGACTTTGTTTTTCCTATGTTTATTGACTGTTTGTGTTTTATGTGTGTTAATAATAGTTGATAGGTATTTTGAAAACGCAGTTGACTTCTAAGGCGTGGGTCGCGAGTTCGAATCTCTCCGGGGACGCCATTTATGAAATTAAAACCCTTGAAATTTCAAGGGTTTTTATGTGCTATATTTTGATAAATACTCCCAAAGATTAAAAATATGCCAATGTTTATCATTAAATTTCATAATATAAAACTTCGCCATTATCTTGCTGAAAATTAATGATTTCAGATATATCAGATATATGATTTAAATAACTATAAATAGCCTTACATACATCACCATGTGTGACTACTAAAATTGTTTTATTTTTATAGTGTTTTTTTATGTCTTCAATAAAATTAGCCACGCGTGTAAAAACGCTTTTAAACCCTTCACAGTCTTCATAAATAATATCATATTTTAAATTATAAAAATAATTATGATCAACATCTTGAAAATTGTGATACATCATTTTTTTAGTATCTCTTTCTAAGATTCTATTATCATAAATAATATTTTTATTATTTATATTAATTATTTTAGCTGTTTCTATTGTTCTTTTTAATGGAGAACAAATAATAAAATCAAAATGAATATTTTTTAATATTTCTGAGGCTTGTTTAACTTGTTTAATTCCTTTTGCGTTAAGAATACTATCGTTTCTTCCATTTAATAATCCTTTTGCATTAACATCTACTTCACCATGTCGAATTACATATAATTTCATATTTATCTCTCCTTGGAACAAAATACCAAAATAAATTTTGGCACTAGCTTACCTCACGGTAAGCTTTTTCTACTTCACAGAAACCTAAGATTTCTCCATAGACCAGTATCGGATAGTCTTTTGCCCTAATTTATATTTTATTTATGTCAAAATTTATTGATTAGATACCTTGTTCTATTCCTCTCATATATATTTTTAATCCTTTAAACATTATATTAACTGCTGCATTATAATCACGTTCATGCTCTGTATGACATACTGGACATTCCCATTTCCTTATACTTAAATCTTTTACTTCTTTATTTTGATAATTACATACACTGCATATTTGACTGCTTGGATAATATCTGTTTATTTGAATTAGTTTCTTATTATTTCAATCAGCTTTGTATTTAAGTACTCTGATTATTTCTGATATTGGGTTTTCATTTAATCCTTTTGCTACATAGTGATTCTTCTGCATACTTTTTACATCTAAATTTTCAGTTACTATAATGTCATTTTCGTTTATTAATTTATTTGTTATATCATGTATCATATGTTTTCTTACATTTCTTATTTTTTGATATAACCTTTGTATTTTTAATTTCATTTTATATCTATTTTTACTTCCAGACTTACATCTAGATATTCCTCTTTGTAAACATACCATTATAACTACTTTTAATATTATTAATTTTATAACTTTCATGTACTCCTTTAGCTTTAAATCTAGAATAACCATTTCCGTTAAAAAATCTTTTATAAGCATCTTCTAAATTAAATAGACTTGTTCTAAGTGCGCGGCTATCTACTTCTTTTAAAAACGGATATTCTTTAAAAAGTAATGGGATTAATTTAATTTAATCATAAGCTGTTTTATTTTTGCCAATTTTTTTATATTCTTTAATTTTATCATCCTAAAAATGATTATATATAAATCTAGAGCAGCCGAAAGTTTTATTAATTAACTTTTCTTGTTTTTCATTTGGATACATTCTAAACACATAGCCTTTTAGTATTTTCATAGCATCACCCTCTATCATTATTGCAATCAATATATCATGAATAGTTATATTTGTAAATAACTTTTTTGCAAACTTTTACCTTTTGCAAAGCAAATTCCTAGTATATAAAATAATTTACCATTTTCTTTTAAAACTGTAAAATTTTTATTTATGCGATGATTTTCAGATAAATTTCACAAAAGTTGGTTACTATATTTATATAAGAAGGAGATGTATATGGAAAAAATAAGGAAACATAAAAAGAAAATATTAGTGGGGTTTTTAATTTTAATAGTGCTGGTATGTGCTGGATTTGGTGGTTATAAGTATTATCAATACTATCAAAATACGCGGTTTGAAAATTCTAATTGGTTAAATAGGCATATTTCACTTACACAAAATGATGAAGGCATTTATGAAGTTGAAACTGATGAGGATATAGATATCTTTAATTTGGTTTACCAAGCTGTTATCGAAAGTAAAATTAATGATTTAAAAAATGATGATTATTCAATTGAAAATCCTTTAATTATTTACAACCCATATGGTACTGGAAGTCTTTCATATTATGTTTATTTGGGTGAAAGTTATGATAATTTAAGTTATAAAGTAAGTACTGATGGCTATGCGGATTATAGTCATGATTTGGGTGATAATAAGGAATACCAATTAGTTGGATTTATTCCGGGTGAGACAAATACTTTAAGTATAACTGATGGAAATATAACTTTTGAGACTGAAATTACTACTCCAAAAATTGAAGAAGATATTGATATTCAAGTTGAAAAAACAGATGGTGATAGCGATAATGAGTTAACTGATGGATTATATACAGTACTTGGACATGATAAGAATTATGAGGCAAATATTTATTTATATGATAATGAAGGAATTTTAAGAAATGAACTTGTTTTAAATGATTATAGAGCTGATAGAATTATATTTGATGATGGATATATGTATTATCCTTATGAAAGCCGTGGGATAATGAAGGTTGATTCTTTAGGTAAGATTGTAGAAATGTATGATCTTGGAAAATATAGAATGCATCACGATATGATTTTAGATGGAAATAAATTAGTTATTTTAGTAGATGAGGTTGGATCTGATACTAAAGAAGATGTAATTATTACTTTAGATTTAGAGTCTGGTGATGTTAAAAAAGTAGTAGATATGAAAGATTTACTTCCAGAGCTTTATGAAAAAGCTATTTTACCAGAAGATAACGAAACACTAGATTGGATTCACTTGAATTGTTTGACCCTTAAAGGTGATGATTTAATTTTGAGTGCTAGAGAAATTTCAACAATTGTTTATGTATCTGATTATGAAACTAATCCTACTATTAAGTATTTGATTACTGATGAAAGTATGCTTGAAGGAACGTCTTATGATGATTTACTTTATGATAAAACTGGTGATTTTGTAGATACTGCTGGTCAACATTCGGTCACTTATATTCCAGGAGAATCTGATAGTGAATATTATTTGATTATGTTTAATAATAACTATGGGTCAATCGTGACAAGACCGGACTTTGAATGGACTAACTACCCAGGTGTTGGGACTTATGAAGAAGGAGATACATCATATTTCTATATGTATAAAATTAATGAGGATGATGGAACTTATGAACTTGAAGATAGTTTGGAAATTCCTTATTCAAGTATTGTCAGCAGTGTTCAATTTGTTGATGATAATTTAGTTGTTGGCAGTGGAATGGATAATTCATTTGGAGAATACGATGAGAGTGGTGATTTAATTAGTCAGTTTAGATACGGGGCTAAAAAATATGCTTATAGAGTGTTTAAATATTCATTTGATAATTGGTTTAATTAGAAAAGACTTACGATTAATTTCGTAAGTCTTTTTTCAATACATCAATTTTTATGATTTCTTTTTTTGCAGTTATAATTTCATGACTATTTTTGTATTTAAATCCATAACTGATAGCTAAAGAATATGTTTCATTTAAATATTCTGGTATATGTAGTTCAATATATTCAAAATCTTCTTTTAATTTTTCAAAAATTAATAAAGTCAGTTTTTTGTTTTTCAAAATATCTGGTTTAACAACATTTATCATTAGCCTATTATTTTCATTACTAAAAACCCAAAAATCATAATTTAATTTATCATATATTCTATAATAAATACAGTTTCCATTTTTAATTTCTTTACCAATTAGTGTTTGTTTTATGTCCTTATCTAATTTGCTATAATTTAATTTTTCTATTTTCATAAATCTCTTTTATAATCACATTTTGAACATTTGATAATGTTTTTCTTTTCTACTAACATTTCATTACAGTCTGGACATTTTTCACCAGTTGGTTTATCCCAATACGCTGTTTTACATTTTGGATAATTATTGCATCCATAGAAGATTTTTCCTTTTCTTGTTTTCTTTTCAATTATTTTTCCATCACAATTTGGGCAATCACAAATAACGATTTCTTCTTTAGGTTCTTGTTTTATATACTTACACTCAGGAAAATTACTGCAAGCAACAAACTGTCCATATTTACCTTTTCTAATTACTAATGGATGGCCACATTCTGGGCACATTTCGCCTGTTTGTTCTGCTTCTTTTTTAGGAAGCTTATCAAAAGCTTCTTTAACGGCTGGTTCGAATTCTTTATAAAAATCTTCCAAGACCTGATACCACACTTCTTTGCCTTCTGCTATTTTATCTAAATCTGTTTCCATATTAGCAGTATATTTTACATTTATTATATGATTAAAACATTCTTGAAGTTTATCATTTACTTCAAAGCCAATATCTGTTGGAACAAATTTACGTTCTACTAGATTAACATATCCCCTATTTTTAATATTGTCGATTATAGTGGCATATGTACTAGGTCTACCTATACCTAATTCATCCATTTCTTTAATAAGTTTTGCTTCAGTATATCTAGCTGGAGGCTCAGTAAAATGTTGTTCTTTAATGATATCATTTGAAACAATTACTTTTGAGTTATATGTATCAAAAGGTGGTAAAATGGTATCTTTTGTTTCCTCGTAATCACTATATACTTTTAAATAACCATCAAAGATAATAACACTACCAGTAGCTTTGAAGTTATAATAATTATTATTTAATATAACGGTTGTTCCTTCAACTTTAGCTGGAGCCATGATGCTGGCTAAGGCTCTATAATAAATTAATCTATATAATTTAAATTCGTCATCAGTTAAATATGGTTTAACACTTTCCGGTGTTCTTTCAATACTTGTTGGTCTGATTGCTTCGTGAGCATCTTGAACGTTTTCTGTTTTTTTACTTATTTTAACTGGTCCAGTATATTCTTTTCCATATTTGTTTTCAATAAATTTATATGTTTCTGATACAAATTCGTTAGAAAGTCTAATTGAATCGGTACGCATATAAGTGATTAAACCAACTGTTTCACTTGCTAAATCTATACCTTCATATAGTTTTTGGGCAACGCTCATTGTTTTTCTAGATGAAAATCTTAATCTATTTGAAGCGGTTTGTTGGAGGGTACTTGTTGTAAATGGTGGTTTTGATTGTTTATTTCTTTGTTTTTTATCTACACTTTCAATTTCAAAAGCTTTTGTTAATTTATCTAAGATGGTGTTTGCTTCACTTTCTGTTTTAATTTCTATTTTTTTATGATTATAAGCAAATAAATCGGCTTTAAAATCTTTGAAGTCGGCTTCGATAGTCCAATATTCTTCTGGGTTAAAATTATTTATTTCTCTTTCCCTATCAACAATCAATTTTAAAGCAACACTTTGAACTCTACCAGCTGATGATCCGTCTGTTTTAGACTGAATTAGTTTACTTAATCTAAAACCGATAATTCTATCTAGTATTCTTCTTGTCTCTTGACTGTTTACTAGATTTTGATTAATTTTACCTTCATGTTTCATCGCTTCTAAGATAGCATTTTTAGTAATCTCGTTAAAGGTAACTCTACTATAAGGTTTGTCTTTCAAATTTAAGCAATCATAAAGGTGCCAAGCAATAGCTTCTCCTTCTCTATCGTGGTCGGTTGCGAGATATACTTTGCCGGCTTTCTTAGCTTCTTTTTTTAGTTCATCAATAACACTTTTTTTGCCTTTTATTGTTTTATAATCTGGTTTGAAATGATTTTCAATGTCAACTCCTAAACCATATTTACCTTTAGTTGATAAATCTCTAATATGCCCTTTACTAGATGATACAACGTAGTTATTTCCTAAATATTTACTAATTGATTTTACTTTTGTTGGAGACTCCACAATCACTAAATCTTTGCCCATTAGTTCACTTCCTTTTTGACTAATATAACTTATACACTAGTTTATGATGATTGTCAAATATTTTTCTATACATTTCTGAAATAAATTCGCAAATTTTTAGACTAAATGCAGGTTTATGAAGAACCATTTAATTTACAAGACTTATTGCTGCTTTGGGATGTAAAAGTGGAAATAAGTCTTTTAATTTTGCCTAATATTAATTACTATTACTTAAATTTTTGCATGACAAAATTACAGAGGTTATTTCCGTTTTTCATACTGATTTCTGTTTTTTTAATATTATTAAAGCAATTGAATAATCATAAGATGTATATATTTATAGATAACAAACAAAGCTAGCTTTGTTTGTATTAAGTATTATAATCAATAAAATGTAAAAATCAAGGGTTTTATAAACTCACTGTCGTTCGCCCTTGATTTTACATTTTATTGTACTATATTCAAACTTATTTCAGCTTTTTGCCATAAAACGGAATTTCAAATAAAAATCTACGTTTCTGAAATAAATTTTTAATAGTTACTATTTTTTTATTTGTATAAATGTTACAATGGAGTTAAGAGGGATCATATGACAGAAAAAGAAATGGAAATATTTGAGATGATTGATAAGGGGCACACGTTAAATGAAATGGCATACGAGCTTTGGCTTAGTCCTAGACAGATTCATCAAAAAATTACTAAACTTAAAAATGAAGGTTATTTTATTAGACCAATATATTATGATAATGGTGAGATTAAATATGAGTTTGAAAATGATTTGAATAAGCATACTATAAATATCAAATTATATGATAGTTCTAAGTTTAAAGCTTTAGTTATTTCAGATATTCATATAGGTAATGTTTTAGAAAATTTAAGTTATTTATATAAAGCTTATGATTATGCGAGAAATCATAATATTCATGTTATTTTAAACTGTGGTGATATAATTGATGGTAATTTTACTAGAGGTAATCAAACTATTTCTAATATTGATGAACAAATAGAACGTGTAATTAACAATTATCCTCATGATAATTATATTTTAAATTTTATTTGTTTTGGTAATCATGATTATGTATCTAACGAATTCGGAAGGGATATATCTATGGCTATTTCTAGTCATAGACAGGATTTAATAAGTGCGGGATATGGTTTTTCTTTAATTAATATTGAAAGAGATCAATTTGCTTTATATCATCCTTTAAACGGAATTAGTTTTAAGCCTATTCCTAATAAGCTTATTTTAGAAGGCCATCATCATAAAATGAAAGTAAAAATAGATAGAAATAATTATTTTGTAAATGTACCTCCACTTAGTGATTTATGCTTTGGTAATCAGGAAAATCCTGGAATGTTAGAAATGGAATTATTATTTGGTAATGGGTTTATTCATAGCGCTTTTTTCAAACAAATTGGAGTGAAAAGCAATTTTGAAGTTTTTAGTGAGTTTAATTTAGAATTTTTTCTAAAACACGAAAATTATGATGAAAAAAAATTAATACTAAAATAAGGGAGTTTTATATGTTAGAAAATATAGAAGTTTTAAATAAACTAAAAGAAGAAAAAACATTGAATGAAATTTCTTCGGAATTAAATATACCTATTTCAGAAGTTTATAAAAAAGTAAAATCACTAAAGAATGACGGATGGCTTTTAAGAAAGGTTATTTATGATGATGGAAATATTAATTATTATTTTAAAAAATTTCCTGAGTTTATGAAAACTAATACTATTGACCTTAGAGTTAAGAATCACTATAGTCTATCAGCTATGCTTATTAGTGATACCCACTATGGTAATAGTCTTTCTTGCATGAATTATTTAGATATGGTTTATGATTACTGTAAGGAATGTAATATTCATATAATTATAAATGCCGGCGATTTAGTTGATGGATCTTTTAATCGAGAAAAGCAAGAAATTAGCGATCCTTTGAAGCAATTAGAATATACAATTAAGAATTATCCTTTTGATGATAGTATTTTAAATTTGATATGTTTAGGTAATCATGATTTTAGTTTATTTAAATCTGGGATTGACATTAAAAAAGCTTTAGAAAGTGCGAGGAGTGATTTGATTCCTTTAGGTTATGGTCTTGGAATTATTAACACTGAAAATGATCAATTATTTGTAAGGCATAATATACCTGATTATTCTTTTGAACCAATTAATGGAAAAATGGTTTTAGAAGGACATAAGCACAAAATGGCTTTTACTGATGACGCTTCAGGGTTTTTAGTAAATATTCCTACTTTAAGTAATTTAACTTTGGGGAAACATAAATATCCAGGTGCATTAAGAATGAATTTATTTTTTGATAATGATGGTTATATTAATTCTGGTAGCTTCGAACAATTTATATTTAATGATAAAATGTATACAGTCAATGAAACTTTAATTAATTTTGATTTGGACCATGAAAGGCTTTATGAAAAAGATGTAAAGCCAAAATTAAGAGTTAAAAAATATGATTCTAACGGTTTAAATCAAGTAGAAAAGTTTAATAAAAAATGGGGACGAAATTAAAATATTTTTTAAATGATTTTAATATTTACCACATTTACTACCCCATGAATCAACTAACTCATCATTTCTATATATTTTAAGCAGTTCACAAGTATTTGGACATTTATGACATTCAAAAGCTTTAGTTATAAATTTTAGATTACTCATTTCTAAAGAATAAGTGTTTCCTGTTTTATTTCTTCTAGCTAAAACTGCTATACCTATAGCTCCCATTAGATGACTATTTTCATCGACAATAATGTCTTCTTTTAATATTTCTTTAAAATATTTAACGACTCCTTTATTTTTAGAAACTCCACCTTGGAAAATGATAGGTGGAATTATTTTTTTACCTTTACCAACATTGTTTAAATAATTTAATACTACACTTTTACAAAGCCCGGCAATGATATCTTCTTTGGGATAACCGACCTGAGCTTTATGCACTAAGTCTGATTCAGCAAAAACAGTACATCTAGCAGCTATTTTAACTGGATTTTTAGATTTCAAAGCATAATCACCAAATTCTTCTACATTAATACCTAATCTTTTGGCTTGACTTGATAAAAATGAACCTGTTCCTGCTGCACACAAAGTATTCATGGCATAGTTAGTTATTATGCCATTTTTAATTAATATTATTTTAGAGTCTTGTCCACCTATTTCTAATATTGTTCTAATGTTTGGATAAAAAGTTAACGTGCCAATGGCATGGGCGGTTATTTCATTTTTTACTATATTAGCTTTTAGCATCAAACCAATTAGTTTTCTAGCACTTCCTGTTGTACCTATACCTTTTATCACATAATCTTTTGGTAAATTTTTCTTTAACACATTCAATAATTTTTTTACAGCTTCTGTAGGATTTCCTTCAGTCCAAATATACGTGGATGTAATTATGTTATTATCATCATCAATTATAACGCCTTTAGTGGATATAGATCCAATATCTACTCCTAAATAACAATCTTTCATTTATCTTTCCTCATTTCTAACATATCGTAGAATGCTTCTAATCTTGTCTTTATACCAGTTTCTGAGGTAGCTGAATCAAAGCTGAAAAACAGAACCGGTTTTTGATAAGTATTCGCAATTTTATTAATAATTGGCATGGCTCCTATTTCGGGAGTGCAGAAGGATGACTTTATATGAATGATTCCGTCATAGTCTTCCCTACATAAGTATTTGCACCTAGCTATATTATCTGAAGCGTCAGCTCCCATATTATACTTGAAATACTCTTTAGCATATTTTTTATATTTTTTATATTTATGAGATTTTTCAAATAATAAGTAATGAACATTTGTAAACCTTTTTATTTCTATATGATGTTTAGCTAGCTCTTTTTCTAAAAAATAATTGGAAAAAGGTTCCATGATTGTATATAACTCTCCTATTATGCCTATTTTAATTCTATTATCTGGTTTATGGACTTTAATTTTGTGTAATTTATCTAAATATCTTTTATATGTTTTTTTTAAATCTTTATAATTTTTTATATGGGTGAAGGCAATTAACATTTCTTCTTTTAAACTTTCAAATGATCCTTTTTTTAATTCAAATCCTATATTTTCTCTAATATAATCATCTATCTTATCCATATATTTAACCATTTTAAATGTAATAAACCCATAATATAAAGCTTTAATTTTAGAATATTTTGGTTCTATACTTTTTAATAAGTTATTTATTCTTTTTATGTTTGTTTTTCCTTCAGTTACCAGATTAATCACTTTACAGTTATATCCTATATCTTTTAGTATTTTATCTTGAAGTTCACTATAATAACCATACCTACACCCACCACCCATTTGGATTAAAGTATCAGCTCCTTTTTCTAAGCATTCTATCATCGTCCCTAAGGTGTATTTAAATGGTGTACAGACGAATTCTGGAGAGTGCTCAGTACCTAGTTCAATGGTTTTTGAAGTTATTTTAGGAGCTTTTATTACTTCTGTGTTTGGAAAGATATGTGATAATAGATAGTTTGCTGGAACGTGATAGTCACCCATATGGGGAAAGGCTATTTTAGTCATTTAATTTTCCTCCTATCATATCTAAAAAACTTTCTAATCTAGTTTCTAGGCCAGTAAATGATGAATTATTATCTATAACTAAATTTAAATAAGGTAGTTTAATTTTTCTCATGGCTAGTTCGTTAGCTAAACTATCTGGTGCACATGGAAATGATGATATAAAAATAACTCCATTTATATCTTTTTCACTGTAAGCTATAGCGCCTAAATTGTCTTTACTATATTTGAAATAAAGGTCTTTGGATATTTTTTTACTTAAAGGATTTGTAATTTTTGAATCAAATTTATCTGAATAAATAATTTCAATATTATTTTTTATTAAATATTTTATGATATCTTTGCCTATTAGTTCATCATATAGGTTATATGGATGACCTACTATTAAAATTTTTTTCTTTTTACTTTTTAGTTTGTTTTGGTTTATTATATGATTTTGCTTTATTCTCTTTTTTTCTTTGGTAATGGCATATTTATAGGCTTTTTTTATTTGATGATTATTTTTGTTTAATTCTTTCCCTATTTTAAATAGACCTTTTTTTAGAGTTTGTTTCTTTTCTAAATCGATATTATAATTTAAAATATTTACATTAAATAAATTTTTTACAATATCATAAATAGCCCAAAAATTTGTACATGTTTGGTTGTTATTTTTAAAATTTCTTATTCTTGGAACTAATATGTAATCACATTTGTCTTTTAGATAATCTATGTGTCCTAAATAATTTTTTAAAGATAAACACATTTCATCATTAGCGACGGTTTCTCCCCTACTCATGATATTTTTATTAGTGTTAGGACTTATAATATACGGGATATTTAAACTATCAAAAAAATCAATCCATAAATCTTTATAATAATAGTAAAACAGACTACGAGGAATACCGACTCTGTTCATAATATCACCATTACAAATATATTAAGGTTATTTATTTTTTATGAATAATTATGTGTTTTTAGTAAAGGATATTAATGGAGGTAATTTTTTATGAATAATCAAAAAATTAACTGCACTGTTTATGATTGTAAACATTGTGATGTTATGAAGGACGCTTGCATGTTAAATCAGATTAAAGTGGCGTGTTGCAGAGCTAATGATGAAAAAGAGTCTACAATGTGTGATAATTATGTTAAAACAGAATTGAATTAAGCATTGGATATATTTCTGATGCTTTTATTTTATTTTTTTAAGATAAAAACTATATATTATGGCATTATTTTGGTATAATTAGATAGGTAGGAGGCGTTTATATGCAGATAAAATCTCTTTCAAATTCGGAATTTTTAGAATTTGCCAAATTATTTAAACCTGGATCTATATATCAAACTCCTTATTATGCTTTTACAATGAATGAAGAAAATTATAGTTCTATGTTTGTTGGACTTATGGATGGCAATGTACTTAAAGCAGCTAGTTTGATTTTGGTATATAAGATTAATGGATTTAAATATGCTTTAGCGCCTAGAGGCTATTTAATTGATTATAATGACGATGAGCTAGTAAAAACATTTACAAAATTGATTAAAAAATATTTAGGAAAAAAGGATATTGTGGCAATTAAAATTAATCCAATGATTATAAGAAAAGTATATAACAGTGCTGGACATGCAATTACTAATAATGATTTATATGATGAAACTTTTAATAGACTTAAAAAGCTTGGGTATTTTCATTTAGGCTATAATAATTATTTTGAGGCATTAAAACCTAGATTTGAAGCTTATATTAATTTAGATTTAGATTATATTAAATTGTTTGGTAATATTGATAGAAGTTGCCGTAATAAAATTAGAAAAGCTGTTCGTGATGGCATTAAGGTGTATCATGGTGATATTGATGATTTAAAATATTTATATGAGCAAACTAAAGGAAAATATCCTAGAGGTTTGCAATATTTTGAGGATTTATATAGGTTTTTTGGTAAAGATAATTTAATTGATTTTTACTATAGTAAATTAGATACAACTGATTATTTACAGTATACACAAAAACAATATAATGAGTATTATAAAAAAAGTACTGAACTTAGTCAAAAATTAATGAATCAAAAAGGAAATTCAGATAAACTTATTAGTGAAAAATTAGAGGTTGATAAGAAGGTTGTTAAGTACCGTAACCAGTTAGCTGAGGCAACTGAATACTTGAAAAACTATCCTGATGGAATTATTACTTCTTCTGCTTTAGTTATTAAATGGCAAGATGATGTTTATTTTGCGATTGACGGTTATGATAAAAAGTATAAACATTTTGGGGCTAAACAATTGATGATTTGGAAACTAATGGGTAGATATGCGAAGCTTGGATATAAGAAATTATATTTAGGTGGTGTGGCTAATATTAATAAAGTTAACAATAAATATAAGGGATTAAATGAATTTAAACTTAATTTTCATGCGAATGTTATTGAATATGCGGGTGATTTTGAATTAATTACTAATTCTCCTAGATATTTTGTTTATAAAAATTCCTTTGGAATTACTGGAGTATTTAAAAAATAAGGTTTAAAAATAACCTTATTTTTCTATGCAATTATCTCAAATGGATTTTCTTTAGTTCCACTACCTGACAAAGTAGTATCAGATTTCAAAAAGACTACTGGGCGGGGAGCGGAAGTAGAAAGGTACGCAGAAAAAATGCTCACTGCCATATACGAGTCATCTACATAACCATACCAGGCGTTAGACGAACCGCCACCAGACTCGCGAGAAGTGGCGTTTATTACCCAATAAGATAACGAACTTGTACTTCCACTATCTAATAAGTAATTACTATTACATGCATCAGTATCATTAAATGATGTAGTTGCAGAAGTACATAATGAATTAGTACTTGCTCTTAAGATATCACTTGCGTTGGCTAGTCCTACGTTACCTGTCCATTGGTACATTTTTTCTCCTGCTATATTTTTTTCTATACTATCTGCTTCGGCTCCGTTTTCATTTAAATATTCTACTGCCCCTATATTAAATGAATGAGATGTCATTTGTTCTTTAGCTGTTTCATTTATATTATTTACATAATAATCATCATTTAAATATATTTTTATTGATGAGTCTTCTGTTATTGTTCCGCTTTGTGATCCACTTGGTGACGAGAATATTCCTTCTACAGCTGCATATACTCCACAACCGTATCCTGGGTTTTGACAATATGAGTTATTTTCTGTACTTCGATGATTTGCTTCATCAAATGCTCGATTTGGTAAAACATCATTTCTAATTATTTTATATGTTCCATCTGTTTCTTTAGCTATAATTCTCCATGTTTCTCCATTGAATGTTATATAGTTATTTGGGTTTTGTCCTCTATAAATATATCTTCCGAACTCATATTCATCAGCATATAGCCCATCTCCACTATCAACAACATCTACAGACTGTCCTCCAAGAAGTGTTACTGCACCACCTGGCACTGCTGTTCCACTAGATTGCCCATAATCTAATGTTACAGTTATTGTTGATTCTGTATTTTCTGGTTGCCTTGTCACACTACTATCATATCTTACTATAACTGTAAGTACATCAGTTGCTCCTTTAAGTAAGGCATCTCCTTCATTTATTCCATATGTTTCAAATAATATAGCATCATTATTTCCAGTATTTACCTGTATACTGTTAAGTACAGCATCAATATCTCCTTCATTAATTACTGTAATATCATACTGCATACTGTCTCCTGGGCTTACTAAATTGGTTTTAAATGTTGCTGTTGTATCTGTATGTGTTGGTGCCTCTGCATCACTCGCATTACCATTTAAAACTTTACTTTGTATATCAGTTATTTTAACTAAGAAGTTACTTGCTATATTTGATGTTCCTGATATTTTAAGTTGACTAGAAAATGCCGCATATCCTACTCCCATTATGACTAATATCATACATAAGCCTATTATTATATAATTTCGCTGGCTACTATTTAATCTTTTTTTCATGTTTGCTCCTCCCTATATTTATTATTTGTATTATATCCCCCCCTCCCTGAAAATTACAAGTATAATGGTTTTATTTAGTTAAGCGCTTTACACAAAATTGTCAATTAACCCCAGTGTGGGGGTGGTGGGGGTGTATTTTGTTATTTTTTCTAAAAAAAGACATATAAAAAGAGCTTTATAGCTCTACATTGTGATATACGTGCTGAACATCTTCAACTTCATCTAATAGATTAAGCATTCTTTCAAAGGTTTCTTTATCTTCTCCAGTTAATGTAACTTTTTCTTTTGGAAGCATTGTTATTTCATCTAAATCAAATTCTACATTTGGTAATTTAGCTAAAATGGCTTCTTTAATTTTATTCAAATCATTTGGGGCGCCATAAACTATTACTTCATCATTTTCACTTTCAATATCTGTTATATCTAATCCAGCTTCTAATAAGGCATCTAATGTTTCTTCTTCAGATAGCCCTTTAAAACTTACTATACATAAATGGTCATACATATAGCTTACACTACCTTGAGCCCCCATTTTAACATGGCATTTATTGATAACTGCTCTTATACTACTAACACTTCTATTAACATTATCTGTTAGGCAAGCAACAATTGCAGTTGAACCAGATGGACCAAAAATTTCATAATTAGCTTCAGTATATGTTTCATCTGCTCCACTATTTACTTTATCTATTGCTCTATTAATAATATCATTTGGTACTTGTTCTTTTTTAGCTTTTTCAACTAATCTTTTTAATGTTGGATTGCCTTCTAATTCAGTTCCACCGTTTTTGGCTGCTTGATATACTTCTCTCGCGTACATTGAATATAATTTAGCTTTTGCAGCTCCTGTTTTTTGAATGCTTGCTTTTCTTACTTCATATGCTCTTCCCATAATAAACTTCCTTTCTGTGCTTTATTTAAAGCGTCTTTGGCAGCCTCTTGTTCGGCTGATTTTTTACTATGTGATCTACCAGTTCCATAAACTATATTATCAATAATTACTTCAACAGTAAACTGTCTATTATGTGATGGACCTGTTTCACTTACTAATTTATACTCCAAACTTTTTTTTCCTGTTTGGACAAATTCTTGTAAAGCTGATTTGTAGTCATCAAAAAAATCAACTTCATGATTTTCAATTATAGGAACTATTTTATTGGTAAAGAATTCTTTTACTTTATCTAGTCCTTGATCTAAATAAAGGGCTCCTAAAAATGATTCAAAAATATCTGAAACGATAGCTTTACGATATCTTCCGCCATTTTCTTCTTCACCTTTTCCAAGTTTTAAATATTTATTTAATCCGAGTTTTAAAGAATACTCATAATTAGCTGTTTCACAAACATAATGAGCTCTTATTTTTGTCATTTCTCCTTCATTATATTTATTGCTTTGATAGAGATAATCGCTCATTAATAATTCTAAAACTGCATCACCTAAAAATTCTAATCTTTCATAGCTTTTTACACCATGTTCATTAGAATATGAGGTGTGTGAAAAAGCTGTTTCATAAAGATTCATATCATTTGGCTTGATTCCTAATTCATCTAATAGTTCCACTTAAATCACCTAATATATTATATCATTTATTTAAATACTTTAAAACCCCTTTGTTTAAGAGAAAATATGCCTATTTTTTTACATTTTAAAAGTCGCTATTTTATAACGACTTTTTTAGAACTTTTTGGTTACTATTTTTTATTAATGTTTGTGTGTCTATTATCTCTTCATTTGTTAGAGACGGCTCTTGAACATCACTTTCTATAATTGTTCTTATTTCTTCGATTATTTCTTCTAAGTGATTTTGATGTGTTTTTAGCATTCTTTTAAAAATATCTTCTTTTGATTCTAAAAATATTTGATTTTGAAGATGCATATTTTCAGAATTTTCTTTTTCAATTATATAATCTGCTTGAAGTTTTTTTATTAATTGTGCTATTTTCTTTTGAGAAATATGTGTTTTAACATTTGAGTTTAATGTATCATTACAAACGTAAGAGACACAGTTGGCAATAGCCGGAAATGATGATAGAACTGCTATTATTTTTAAAGCAATTAAGTCAACAGACATACCAATATTATATAAAATAATACTTATTATCATAAATACTAAGGCGTTATAAAGTCCATTACTTGATTTTTTAAAAAGCATTTTAGGATATATTCTATTTTCAAATATATCTTTATTTAGTTGCTGTTTTTCGATTTCTATATGTTCTATTTTTTGACTTTCATTTAAAGTACCTTCAAACTGGTATCTTCTTTTTTTAGGAAGCCTTTTCAATGTATTTATTGCCTTTTTAATTTCTATTTGCTTTTTTGTAGGATTAACTTCATCATTTCTATCTTTTTTAAAATTATCTAAATTTCTTTTTAAATTATTAACTAAGTTTGTTTCTTTTAAATATTCATGATAATATTCTTGCAAAGTTTTTAAAACTTCTAAATCCATATTTTCTAAAATTAATTTTATTTCATCTTGTGTCATAAATTTTTCCTTTCAAAGTATGTAATATTATAATTAGTTTTATTTTTTTTGTCAATAGTGTTTGTTTTACGTTTTTTTAACTTATATGATATTTGCCTTTATAAATTAAAAAGTCAAGTGCAACAAATGAATAATCAAATAGAATTCACAACTTCTTGTAATTTATAAATTTTAT
>CALVRC010000012.1 GCA_944358445.1 uncultured Bacilli bacterium | reverse complement strand
AGACACACAAAAAAGCAACAACTATTATATTAAGTTATTACTCTTTGTTAATTTATCCGAAACTTCTTGACACTAACAAAAACCTTAAATCTCTTAAACCTTAGCAAAAAAAATAAAAATATGTTATGATGTATATGGTGATTTATATATGAACAACTTTACATTTTTAACTGATGAGCAACTATTTGGAAATAATCAGTTAGATATAATAAGTAGATATGGTACAAAATGTGCTATAACTGATTTTTCTATTTTATTAGGTGGTTATGTATCATTAGATGATTATACTAGTGAAGGAAATACTAGAAAAGATAGAACTGGTTGGTGGTGGACAAAAACACCTTATAACTATAGCGCGCGCGTCGTTGACCGATATGGTGATAGGAATTGGTTCTATGTTTATAGACGCTATGGTGGGGCTCGCCCAGCTTTACCTTACTCTTCAATCCAAATGGTCTCCTCGAACGGAGTGAGAGGTGCCAGTGGAATTAAGGAAACCCTTTATGGTGAATATCCACAAACAATTGTTGATGAAAATTATTCTCGTGAATTAGAAAGAGCATACAATAATGGAAGTTTAAGAACTACGGGTAAAAATTATACAACAGATTCAGTTAGATACCAAGATTATGATACAAATTTTAGGGCTAGAGCTCATACTGAATATGAATATAATGGAAGTAAATATATTCGTTTTGTTGGTGATTCAAACTGTGATGGAGAGGTTTTGTCTGATGGTAGAACAATTCAATCAGGAAATACATATTGGGTTCGTGTTGAACCAATAACTTGGCTAGTAGATGAAAAAGCCAATATAGCACTCTGCAAAAAAATAATGTTTTCTGGAGTACAATTTAAAAATCGTAGGGATTACAAAGGCGATTTTGATAGAACTGATATAAAACAATTTATGGATAATTATTTCTCAAAAGAAATAGTTTCTGATAGAGTTTATTCACAAACTACATCAGTAGAGCAAACCCAAAATTTAGAAGGGAAAGAACCGGTAAGAAAACAAAACCCTTATGGTTTCAATTTTGATGGAGTATCAGAAGAAGATATAATAAGAGGAGCAGTAGAAAGTAATGTTTCAGTATTCTTACATGGTAGATCAAGTGAAGGTAAATCAGCAAGAGTAAAACAATTAGATCCAGACTTAGAAATAATATATATGAGAAATGCAACTCCTGATAGCTTAAATGGAAAGAGTGTTTATAATGCTGCAACAGGAGAAATGATTGATGTACCACCAACATGGTATCAACGCGTATTAGAAAAATGTGAAGCTGAACCAGATAAAATTCATATTATATTCTTTGATGAACTTACAAATGCCCTTCCTTCTATACAAGGTATGGCATTTAACATAGTATTAGATGGTGAAGTAAATGGTAAATGGAAGTTACCACCTAATGCAAGAATAGTTGCTGCTGGAAACGATTTAAATGATTCATTAGCTGCAAATCAAATGGCAGAACCATTATTCAATAGATTTGCTCATGTTTATATTCATACAACAGTAGATAGTTGGTTAAAATGGGCATCAACACCTAAAGAAAAATACGAAAGATTAGATTATAAAGAGGAAGAACCAGAGGCCAAAATTCATCCTTCTGTATATGCTTACATAGCATATAAGTCTTATAGTGGTCATGATGTCTTAAGAACTCCATATACTGGAGATAAACCTAATGCAGACCCAAGAAAATGGGAAATGGCATCTAAGTTACTTTATAAAACTAAACAGCCAGAAATGTTAAGAGCATTAATAGGAGAAGATTTGACAAAAGATTTTACAGCATTTGCAAGTAGGCAAGTAATAAGTGTTGAAGATGTAATTAATCATAATTATTCAAGTAGAGATTTAGAAATGGATGTATCACAAAAATTTGCAACAGCAGTCGGATTGTCCTCTGTTGATGATGAGCATTTTGAAGTAGTAAGAGATTTTATGAAGCAAGTAGGTGCAGAACCAAGAGCTGCATTTGAATCTATGTGGGCACATGGAGATGAGAGAAGATTAGAACGCCTTGCAGAAGTACAAATGGCTGATAGCTTATCACAAGGAGGAATAAGAAGATGAATAAAGAAAGATTAAATTTATTAGAAAATTATATTAAATCTGGAGTATCTCCATTATTAGTTCAAAACATACCTTCTAATTCTTTTAATAATTCAGTTATTATAAAATCAAATATTGATAGATCTGAATTAAATGGGCATTATGAAAATACAGATTTTTGTCCTCCACTTTGGTATAAAGAATTATTAGATAAAAGTAAAACAAACATGTCAGTTTTAGTAATTGAAAATATAAATGAAACCCCATTAGAAGAACAAACTAAATTTATTGAGATACTTAAATATAAAAAAGTTAGTACATTTGAATTACCTAAAAATTGTTTGGTTATTGTTACTTGTTCTGATTTAACTGCTAATAAAATAAATGAAGAAGTATATTCATTATTAGCACAAATTTAAGGATAACTTATGAATGTAGACTCTATTAAAAGAAGATTATTAGTTAAGTATCCTTTCTTTGGAAGTGTAGTAGCTAATTCTAACTTTATTGCTGAACCAGCAGTAGGGACAGCTGGAACAGATGGCAAAACCATTTATTATAATCCTAACTTTATTGAATCTATTACAGATGAGGAGCAGACATTTATTTTTGCTCACGAAATATGTCATATAGCATTTGATCACATTTTTAGAAGTGAAGGTAAAGATAAAGATTTATGGAATATAGCAACTGATTCGGTTGTAAATGCTTTTTTAAAACAAGATGGATTACCTATAGTTGAAGGTGTTGTTGATATTCCAGAGGCGATAAATTATGATGCAGAAGAAATGTACAAAAAGCTTTTAGAGGAAAAAAAACACCAGCAGCAACCAAATGAACAGGGTAATGGTCAAAATCAAAAAGGCAGCCAACAACAAAGTGGAAACAATGAACAACAATCACAGCTGCAACAAAGCAGTTCTAGTAGTGAAAGTTCACAAGAACGAGATAAACAATCACAAGAGCAAAGTTGTAGTGGATCAGTCGAAGATTCACAGAAAGAAGAAAAACAACAAGATGTTGGACATGACACTCATTCTATGTGGGATAAAGCAATAGAAAAGAAACATCAAGAAGAGCAATCACAATCTAATACAGGACAATCTTACGACAAGGATGAAGATAAACAAAGCTTGTTAGATAAATTAAGTAAAATGTTTGATAAGAAAAAAGAACAACAATCACAGCTACAACAACTGGATGAAAACCAAAATAAAGAGCAAGAAAAGAAAAAGAATGAAGAAATAAAAAAGTTAACAGAATTAGGAGAAAAAGAAACATTTAAACAAAATAAAATAGCAAGGAAAAAACAACTAGAAGAATTAAGAAAAGCACTAGCTAGTAGGTCACATGGTCATGGAAACACTACAAACAGTGAGAGAAGAAATATAACTGACATTGGGACGTCTGAACCACTTATTGATTGGAGAAGATTATTAAAAGAAGCTGTAAAATATGATGTTGATTGGTCATATCAAAATGCCGGAATAGAGGATGGTGTAGTAACAGCATATTTAGAGGAAATGCCAAGACCAGAGACAGAAATCGTTTTAGATACAAGTGGTTCTATAGATGAAACACTACTTAGAAACTTTTTAAGAGAATGTAAAAATATATTACAAACATCTAAAGTTAAAGTTGGATGTTTTGATACAAAGTTTTATGGTTTTACTGAAATTAAAGATGTATCCGATATTGATAATTTGGAATTTTATGGTGGTGGTGGAACTAACTTTGATGCGGCTATCAATGCATTTACAAGAAGAGTCGAAAACAAGATAATTTTTACAGATGGAGATGCAGATATGCCAAGTACACCAATAGATGCAATATGGATAGTTTTTGGTGGAATCAAGATTAATCCGGTTGGTGGGAAAGTAATTCATATAGATGATGAACAACTTGATAGATTATATTCAAATGAAATAAGTAGTAATTCAAAAGGAAAAACAAGATAAACTATGAGCCTGTAAATAAAATTGTATAAACAGAAATCTTTCCATAATAAAATAGAAGAAATGGAGAGATTTTTATATGAAAGAAAAAATAAATTATAGAAATAGAAGTACTAAAATGAATTTAAAAAGTAATTTTAAAGAACTTGAATTTTAACCTAGAGATAGAAATGGTGAATTTGAGCCTAAAATATCCAAAAAAACCCGTGAAATGAAAAAATAAATTCCAGTTTCATAAAGTGCAATTTGAATGTATAAGAAAGGGGCTGTTGGGAAATTAAGTAAAAATTCCTAGCCTCTTTTTCTATATTTTTCAACAGATTCTAAAATATAAAATATAAAATTAAGACACTTTTATCAAATTCCCCATTATATTTATCTAAGGAAACTAGTAAAATTAGTCTTTTCATAGTAAAATATTTCATGTGATACACTTCCTTGAACAAGAACACTGTATCACAAATAAGCACTTTGAGTTTATTTCTCTTAGTGCTTTTTAATTTCTATAAAAAAAGAACGTTAAGAAAATTAATTATTTAATTTCCCAACATCCCCTTTTTAAGTACTCTAATGGTTTGAAATTTGATTAAAAATAGTGTAAAATACAGAGTATGTTAGAAATTTAACCACGACGAAAAGACAAAAGGCTATAGAATTTTAAAAAAATGTAAGACTAAATTCTCGTATAACATATTGAAACTGGAATTTACTTTTTCAGTTTACAATCCAAAAAAACCTCAAAAAAACACCTATTTTCAATTGAAATGACATAAAAAGCATGTTATAATTGATTAGGTGATTTTTTTGAACATTAATGTAAAACAAGTTTTACTATTTATTTTAGGAATAATTATCTTATTTTTTTTAGCTCATCTTTTTATATATCTAGCACTTTTTGCTCTAGTGTGCTGGGGAATATATATAATATATAATAGTGTAAAACCATATATAAAAAAGAAAACAAAAAAATCTAAAAACGGTAAGATAATTATTGAAGCTAAATACAAAGAGAAGTAGGTGGTAATATGCCTGAATTACCTGAGGTTGAAACTGTCAAAAGAACATTAATCAAAGAAGTCAAAGACAAAAAAATATTATCCGCTCAAATTTATTGGGATAATATAATAGCTTATCCTTCTATACAAGAATTTGAAAACCAAATAAAAAATCAAATAATTCATGATATTAAAAGAAGGGGTAAGTGGTTAATGTTTGAACTTGATGATTATTACCTGTTATCACACCTTAGAATGGAAGGTAAATATTACATCAGAAAAAATACTGACCCTAGAGAAAAGCACCAGCACGTTATTTTCCACTTTTCAGATAATACAGACTTAAGATATCATGATACTAGAAAATTTGGAAAAATGTACTTATTAAAAAAAGATGAGGCTTTAAACACAAAACCACTATCAGAATTAGGCCTAGAACCGTGGGATAAAAAGTTAACACCAGAATATTTAAAACAAAAATTTCATAAAAAACCGATTAAAACTGAACTTTTAGACCAGAATATAATTGTCGGTATTGGAAATATTTATGCAGATGAAATTCTCTTTTTATCTAAAATAAATCCTAAAACTATAGCAACAGACTTAACTGTTGATGATTATCAAAATATTATAGATTTTACAAAAAAAGTTCTAGAAAAAGCCATAGAAAAAGGTGGAACAACAATTTTAAGTTATGAATCTAGTGAAGGCGTTCATGGTAGATTTCAAAACGAATTGCTTGTTCACACAAAAAAGGAGTGTCCTATTTGCCATTCAAAAATAAATAAAATAAATGTTGGCGGACGAGGAACTTATTATTGTGAAAAATGTCAAAAGGAGAGGTATTCATGAAAAAAACAAAAATAATTTGTTCAATTGGTCCAAGCAGTGCCAAATATGAAACATTTAAACAAATGGTATTAAACGGTATGAATGTTGCCAGAATCAACTTTTCTCATGCCACAGAAGAAGAAAAAACAACTGCCTTAAATTTAGTAAAAAAAGCTAATGAAGATTTAGGCTCATATATAGCAGTATTATTTGATACCAAAGGGCCAGATTTCCGTACAGGAAATATGACTAACGACCAAATAAACTTAGTAGAAGGAAAAACAATTAAAATTGTTAAAGATGATATTTTAGGAACCGAAGAGGCTATTACTGTAAATTATAAAGATGCTTTAGATGGGATTGAAGTGGGAAATAATATTCTACTTGAAGATGGTTTAATGAAATTAGAAGTAATTCAAAAATTATCTAATGGACTAAACTGTAAAATAATTGATGGCGGAGTATTAGGTAGTCGAAAAAGTGTCAATGTTCCAGGTGTTCATTTAAATATGCCTTTTATAAGTGATCAAGATAGAGAAGACATTATTTATGCTTGTGAACATGATGGAGACTATCTAGCACTATCATTTGTAAGTTCAAAAGAAGATGTATTAGCTGCAAGAGAAATATTAAAAGAGCATGGTAGAGAAGACATGCAAATAATCTCTAAAATTGAAAGCCATAGAGCGATTAAAAACCTAGATGAAATAATTGAAGCTAGTGACGGAGTTATGGTTGCGCGTGGAGATCTAGGGGTTGAAGTACCTATGAATAAACTTCCTGTATTACAAAAAGAAATTATTGAAAAATGCCGTAAAATAGGACGTACAGTTATTGTTGCTACAGAAATGTTAGCATCAATGTATACAAGTAGTAGACCAACTCGTGCAGAAGTTTCAGATGTTGCTAATGCAGTTTTAGATGGAACAGATGCCGTTATGCTATCTGGGGAAACAACAATAGGAAAACATCCAGCAGATGCTGTAAAATATATGGCTGATACATGTGAAGAAGCTGAAAAATACTATGATTATACTAATCAAAAGTCTTATGCAAGAGAAAACAGTATTCCAAGTGCTATTGCTTATAATGTCGTTGAAAGTGCTAATTTATTAGATGTAAAGATGATTATTGCTGCTACAACAAGCGGATATAGTGCTAAAAAAATCAGTACCTTAAAACCAAAATCATTAATTACAGCTGCTTGTCCAGATACAAAAGTGGCTAGAGGATTAGCTCTTAACTATGGGGTTTATCCAGTTATTGTTGGTTATTATAATACAATTGATGAACTTTTAGACTACTGTAAAAAAGAAGCTAGCAAAGCAATGAACTTAAATAAAGGTGATATTGTTATTGTAACAGGTGGTTTTCCAAGAATGCATGAAGTTAAAACAACTAACTTCTTAAAAATTGATACAATTTAAAAGATGACTAATGGATTATAGGTTTATGCTTATATTCCTTTAAAAAGTCATCTTTTTTCATATTGTAAATATTACTCACTCTGTTTTCTATTCTCATCATTTCAAAATCATCATCATATTTGGTTATAATTGGTAACTTGCATTCTTTCTTAATACTATTTAAATATCTTCTTCCTTTTTCGTTAAAACCTAAAACTCTAATATATTGAATATCTTCGCACCTTTTTGCTTCCTCTTTTGTAAAAGAACATAAAATGTGTAAAAGCATTCTCTTAATCTTATTATAAGTATATCTTTTAGACTTAACAAGATTAATCAATTCTTCAATATTATTGGCATTTAAAATAGCTTTCTTAAGTCTATTTTCAATTCCTTCATCTACAGTTTGATAGATACTTAAATTATCTGTACTTATAATTTTATATTTAAGTAAGTCAAAATAATCATCCCAAAAGTGTAGTTCCTTTAAGCTATCATAACTTTCCTTAGGCATATATTGTTTAACATTAATTCCTTTTTTTAAAGCTTCTCTTATACTAGTTGCACTAGAAATTTTCTTCAAATCTAAACTATGATAATCATTAGTTCTTTTAATCGCTCTAATTTCTACATTATCTAAATTTCTAATATAACCAATACCTAGCAAATCATTTGGATCATTTTCTAAAATTATGTCAAAATCATTTAAAGCCTTTGCTAAACTAGTAGGGTAGTTAAAACCTTTGTCTAAATAATGCTTAATTTTTTTATTATATTCAGCACTCTTTTGAATTTGAACAATTCTCCTAAGTTTATTAATATCCGCACTTTCACTCCCGAAAACAAAAGCATCCACTTCTAAGGCTTTTAAAATATCAGATCCACCTTTAGTAAAAATATCAGCAGCTTGCGTTCCAAATACAAAAGGAAGTTCAATAACTAAATCCACATAATTTAAAGCAATATCAGCCTTTTTCCACTTATCTATTAAACTGATATCACCTCTTTGAGTAAAGTTACCATTAATAACAGCAATAACAGCATAATCAGGATACATTTTTTTAACCTCATTTATATGATATAAATGCCCATTATGAAATGGGTTATACTCACAAATTATTCCAACACTTTTCATTATAAATCACATCCTAAAAAAATTAACAAAATGTAAAAAAACCATTGCACATTTAATAACATTTTGTTATAATTAACTTGAGGAACATTTAATAAGTTGGGTGCACCAATTCTATAATTTAGAATTGGAGGTGATGCTTATGACTAAAAGAGAAAAAGCTCTTTATTCCATAATCTCCCTTCTATTTATTTTAATATTCGTTATATTATTTAAATAGAAAAAGGCACCTAGCTCATCTACCATGATTTAGGTGTCCAAAAACTCTTTGGTACATCCAACATTGAGGTATTGAATGTTCCTTTAATATTGTATGAAGTTTCCTTCATCTATATACATCATAGCACATTTTAGATGTGAATGCAAATATAAATCTTTAATAAAACTCATTGTCAAAAAAAGGAAATCTTTGGAGAATGTAACCAATCATTATTGACAGTTAATCATAAAGAACGTATAATTTAGACTAGGTGATACTATGAAAAAAAATGCCTTTACACTTATTGAATTACTCGCAGTTATTGTCATATTAGGAATACTCGCAACTATAACAGTTCCAACAATAGTTGGAATTATAAATAATTCTAAAGAAGATACATTAGAAGAACAAAAAAACACAATAGTTGATGCCGCAGATAGATGGGGAACAGATAATGTAAGAAAATTGCCAGAGACAAGCTGTGATTTAAGTATAGATTTCTTAAAAAAAGAAGGTTATCTAGATAGCAAAAAAGATGTCATAGATCCAACAACTGATAAACCAATGACAGGGTGTGTTAGAATAACATTTGATAGTAGTAATAATCAATATGATTATAAATATGTAGATACTTGCGGTACTTTGTGTAAATAGAAAGATTAATTTCTTTCTTTTTTTGACCCAAAACTTCTTTTTTCGACAAACTTCGACATTATATATTTTGTAAAATAATGTCGGTGATAAAAATGAAAATATTTGATATTATGATTTTAGATGCTATTTTAATTAGTTTGCCTTTAACTATATATTTACTTTACCTTGCATATACAAAAACTTTTAATAAAAAAGAAAATGATTTACTAATAGTTGTCACAATCTTTTCAATCTTATATCTACTTTTAAAATATACAGCCCCATTATATGAAAATATACCATTTTTAATTATAAATATTTCTTTACTAGTCGCATACCTCAAAAAATCAAAAATCTCTATTATAACTATTTCAATATTCATGATATTTTACTATTACAATTATTATCAAAACTTTTTACCAATAATCATATTAGAATATCTTCTTTATTATTTATTTTACTTAAGATTATTTAAAGAGTTAAAAACACATACTTTTATTTTAACCTTTACAACCTTAAAAGTAACAATAACAATTATTTTATTAAGTTATTTAAATTATTCTTTTCCAGTTTATATCATAGAAACAATTATAGAAGGAATATATCTTTATGCAGTCGCGCTTATTATAATTACTCTTTTAAACAAAACAGAAGATGTTTTAAAACTTCATATGAACATAAAAGAAATTAAACAAAATGAACAAATACATACATCATTATTTCAAATAACCCATGAAATTAAAAATCCCATTGCCGTATGTAAAGGATATTTAGATATGTTTGATAAAGATAACCCTAAACATTTTCAAAAATATATTCCAATTTTAAAAGACGAAATTAATAGAACTTTATTACTCCTAGAAGATTTTCTAGCTATGAATAAAGTAAAAATAAACAAAGATATAATTGATATAAACCTATTAATTGAAGAAGTAACTAAAAATATAGATATGTTGTGCCATAAAAATAATATAAAATTAACTACTAATACTATAGATGATGATATTTATATAGATGCTGATTATAATAGATTAACTCAAGTATTCATAAATTTATTAAAAAATAGTGTTGAAGCTATTCCAAAAGATAAAAAGGGTAGTATAAACATCAATGAAAAAATAAAAGATAAAAAACTAATAATCACTATTGAAGATAATGGTAAAGGAATGAGTAAAGAATTATTAGAAAAAATCAAAGAACCATTTTATACAACAAAAACAAAAGGAACAGGCCTAGGTGTATCACTATCCGAACAAATAATTAAAGCCCATGATGGACATATAGACTATGAATCAAAAGAAAATAAATATACAAAAGTAACAATCACTTTACCAATAACCCAATATTAAAACCAATCATTTAATGACTGGTTCAGACTGTTGACAATTGATATATGTCAACGGTCTTTTTTTATTGAAAAGGACAATGATAAAATAGTATATCATACATGGAGTATAGGAGAAGTAAGCTCAAATAATTCTGATTTAGCAGACCAAATAAATGATGAAAATGGAACACAGTCTCAATTCGCAAATGTAGGAATGATAACAGCATCAGAATATTTAAGAGCAAATACTAATATTGAATACTGTGAAAATATCAATATGAACAATGCAAATAATGCTATATGTCGAACCACCAACTGGATTTATAATATGGGTGCCGACATTTATACTATTTCACCAAGTAACGATAATAGTAATCAAATTTTTAGTATATGGTGTACTGATTTTCGCCCATTAGGGTTGATGAGAGATTTATCATCAGTTAATGCAAATATTTCTGGAGATATTTATCCAACATTATATTTGACAAAAAACATAACTTTAAAAGGAGAGGGAACAGAGAAAAACCCATATATAATAGAAAACAGGGGCTGTTGGGAAATTAAGTAAAAATTCCTAGCCTCTTTTTCTATATTTTTCAACAGATTCTAAAATATAAAATATAAAATTAAGACACTTTTATCAAATTCCCCATTATATTTATCTAAGGAAACTAGTAAAATTAGTCTTTTCATAGTAAAATATTTCATGTGATACACTTCCTTGAACAAGAACACTGTATCACAAATAAGCACTTTGAGTTTATTTCTCTTAGTGCTTTTTAATTTCTATAAAAAAAGAACGTTAAGAAAATTAATTATTTAATTTCCCAACATCCCCTGTTTTTAAGCTTCTGGATAATAAACAGAATTATAATTATGACCAGTAGAGTCTAACTTATGTAACTCATCTGTAGTAATCAAGAAAAATCTATCTAATAAAATATTAGAGCCATCAGTAGTGACAGGGTCATCCCAAGTCAAATCTAAATGTAGCCATTCACCATCTAAATTAACCAAATTCCATATGTGATTAGAATTAGAAATCTTATAATTAGGAATCCCTAATTTATCTAAATATATTTTCATCGCATCACTATAACCACTACATAAAGCAATGCCATCAATTAAAGGCCCATTTGCCTTATGTGAATTATTCCCTTCAATATCATTACCATCTTCAATAGCCTTAGCTCTTTCTTGATCATAAATGCTATTATTTATTAAATAATCATGAAAAGCTTTAATCTTATCTCTAACACTCATATTATCTTTAATATTAACTGTTTCGAATTCAGCAATTTTACTTTCAATTGACCTTATTTCCTCATCAGAGTATAATTTATCAATTGACATATTGACCTCACCATAAGAAGTAATCTTAAAATAAACTCTTTCATAACTATTGTAAGGTGATACAAAATTATTAATTGTCGATAGTAGTACCTGGTCACGTGAAATTTCACCTAAATCATCTGTACAATTTTTATAATCCTTATCACAGTAAAAAGTAAAGTCATTAATACCATGATTTAAAATAGTATAAATAACGTTCAAAATATCTTGCTTATTCTTAACATGAAATTCATCAGTTTCCTTAACAAACCCAAATTCATAATTGTTAAAGTTAGCCTCATTACTGTCATTAGGTAAAGCTACTTGCTTATTTTGAACAGCCGAACTCATAACAAAATTTACAATATCTTCTCTATAAGTAAAACAAACTATAAAAAGAAAACAGAATAAAATCGTAACCAAAAAACTACGAATTTTTTTCATCTAATCACCCCTATAAAATAAAAAAGTAAATTACTCCATCGCATTTACTTTCTTTGTTAATCTTGATTTTTTACGAGCACTAGTGTTTTTAGCGATTACTCCAGCACCTGCTGCCTTGTCGATTCTTTTAATGGCAGTTTTTAAATTAGCTTCAGCTTGTGCTTTATCCTTTTTAGCAATAGCTCTTAGAGTATTTTTAACAGCTGTTTTCGCACTAGCAGAATACTCGTTATTTCTTTCTTCTTTTTTAATATTTACAGAAACTCTTTTTTTCGCATTCTTTAAGTTGGCCATAATTTCACCTCCAAGCCACATGTATATCCATTTTAACAAAATTATTGTGAAAAAGCAACATTTTTTCAATATTTTTATAACCTTCGTAGATTTTTATTTGAAATTCCGTTTTATGACAAAAAGCTGAAATAAGTTTGAATATAGTACAATAAAATGTAAAATCAAGGGCGAACGACAGTGAGTTTATAAAACCCTTGATTTTTACATTTTATTGATTATAATACTTAATACAAACAAAGCTAGCTTTGTTTGTTATCTATAAATATATACATCTTATGATTATTCAATTGCTTTAATAATATTAAAAAAACAGAAATCAGTATGAAAAACGGAAATAACCTCTGTAATTTTGTCATGCAAAAATTTAAGTAATAGTAATTAATATTAGGCAAAATTAAAAGACTTATTTCCGCTTTTACATCCCAAAGTAGCAATAAGTCTTGTAAATTAAATGGTTCTTCATAAACCTGCATTTAGTCTAAAAATTTGCGATTTTTATAACCTTAAAGCGATAAATTAAAAAAATTTCTTAAAATTTGTATAATTCTATCTCATATACAGAAAATAAAGATGAGGTGATTACATGGCTCATGAAGTCGATTTAAAAAACAGTATCTTAAGAACCGACCTAGCTGTTGAACTAGTAAAAAGTAAACCCACTAAACAAATAGATGATATTAAAATTACAAATATTACACTAAACGAACAAGAAGCTAAAGAAATAAATAAAAAAGAAGGAAATTATACAACCATTGAATTTGAAGATGTAACTGATAGCGAAAACCAAAATAAACTCATTCAAATATTTACAGAAGAGTTAAAAACAATGTTAAAAAATCAAAATATTAAAGATGACGATATGTGTCTAGTTTTAGGTTTAGGCAATGAAAAATCAACTCCAGATTCTCTTGGACCCTTAGTAGTTTCTAAAACATTAGTGACCAATTATATCTATTTATATGGAAACTTAGATGAAGGATTTAGAAGAGTATGCGCAATTTCTCCAGGAGTCATGGGCGAAACCGGAATAGAAACAAGTGATTTATTAAAAAGTATTGTAGATACTATAAAGCCAAACTTTGTCATAACTATTGACGCTCTAGCAGCTTCCTCTGTTGAAAGAGTAAACAAGACGATTCAAATGACTGACTCTGGAATAAACCCAGGTAGTGGAGTAGGTAATAAAAGAAAAGAAATATCTAAAGAGATATTAGGTATACCAACTATAGCTATTGGAGTTCCAACAGTAGTTGATGCCGCATCAATCGTCAGCGACACAATTAATTATTTATATGATCATTTTGCCTATCAAACCGCCAGCACCCATAACCCCGCATCTAAATTAACCGCTAATGTAAACTACCTAAAACTATCTCAAAAATTCAAAATAAACAAAGAAGAAAAAGAAAAAATACTAGGTATGGTAGGTACGTTATCAGAAACAGAAACAAAAGAATTAATCTATGAAATATTAAACCCTATTGGCTATAATCTTATGGTTACTCCAAAAGAAGAAGATTTTGTTATTACAAAACTCTCAGAAGTAATTAGTAGTGGATTAAATAAAGCTCTTCATAAACAAATAACAAAGTGATAAAAACTTTGTTTTTTTCTACATTTTATTTAAAAACAATCTCATATAATTATAAAAAATGGGGTGATAAAATTGAAAAAAGTAAAACTAAAGAAAAAACGAAAGTTCAAATTTAGATTAATTGCCTATGCCTTCATCATGTTTTTAGGCTATGAATTAACCTTCAATATTATTATGAACATAAAATTAGTAAATTCCAACGAAGATTTTATCAAAGCATTACTTGTTGACTCGAATTACCACCTTCTTTATGAAAAGAAAGCTGATGATATACTATCTAAACTTTTTTCTAAAATTTTAGATGTCAATAAGCCAGTATCAATATTAGAAAACACCTTTCATTTTAAATCAAACGAAGCTTCCATGACCTATGTCACTAACCCTAAAATAGAAGAAGTAGAAAAATTAGAAGTAAATCCATCGGTATATATTTATAATACCCATCAAAGTGAAGCCTATAAAGGCGATGCCTTAGAAGGATATAACATAAAACCAGGAGTCATGATGGCCTCTTATATCCTTCAAGATAAACTGGCCAAACAAAACATTAAAGCTGATGTCATGGAAGATAATATTATAGACTACTTAAACCTAAACAATATGAAATATAATAAAAGTTATATTGCAAGTAGAAAATTCTTAGAAGACGCATTAAACAAATATAAAGAATATAAATTAATCATTGACCTTCATCGCGATGCCTTACCCAAAGATAAATCCACAGTAATTATAAATAATAAATCATGCGCTAAAATATCATTTGTAATTGGTACAGACCATGATAACTATGAAAAAAATTTAAAAATCGCAAATACCATCAATGATAAATTAAAACAAAAATATCCTACACTAACCAGAGGAGTAATAACCAAAGGAGGGCAAGGATCAAATGGTATCTATAATCAAGACTTAAACCAAAATATCATATTAATAGAAATAGGCGCCCAAGAAAACACTATTGATGAAGTACTAAACACCATTGAACTCCTCGCCCCAATCATAGGAGAGTATATAAATGAATCATAAAAAACTAAATAAAATATTTAAATACTGTATCCTAATTAGTTTTGTTACCTTCTTCGCTTTATACCTATCTCAAAGCACAGGCTACTTTGAATATAGAAATAGTAAAAAAGTGGCCTTAACCAATGACCAAATACAAAAATTTGAACAAGATGTCAAAGAAGGTAAAAACGTTGACATCGAAAAATATATTGACATAAATAATAAAAACTATCAAAATACCATTTCTAAAGCTGGACTTTCTATATCAAATGCTACAGAAAAAGTCATTCAAAAATTAATTGGTGGAAGTTTTAAAGTTTTAGGTGATTTAGTAGGCGAGTAACCTAGAAATGTGGTATTATATTTCTAGGTGATTTTTAATGGAAAAATTAATTATAGGTAGTCACGTATCATTTACTAAAGAAGAAGGATTACTTGGCTCAGTTAAAGAATCTTTGAGTTATGGTGAAAACACTTTTATGTTTTATACAGGTGCCCCACAAAACACTATCCGCGGAAAAATAGACGAAGAAAAAACTAAAGAAGCTCAAACTCTAATGAAAGAAAATAACATTGATATAAAAGACGTTATAATTCATGCACCATACATCATAAATCTTGCAAACAATAAAGACGAAGATAAATTTAACTTTGCTGTAAACTTTTTAAAACAAGAATTAACAAGAGCAGAAACCTTAGGAATAAAAAAAGTCGTTATGCACCCAGGTAGTCATGTCGGTTTAGGTGTAGAAAAAGGAATAGAAAATATTGTTAAAGGATTAAATAAAGTCTTAGATAAAAAAGAAGGTCCAATTATATGCCTAGAAACCATGGCTGGAAAAGGTACCGAATTAGGAAAAACCTTTGAAGAAATAAAAACTATTATAGATGGTACAATATATAAAGAACGATTACTTGTTTGCTTAGATACATGTCATTTAAATGATGCTGGATATGACATATCAAATTTTGATAAATTACTAGAAGACTTCGACAAAATAATTGGTTTAGTTAAAATTGGTTGCATACATATAAATGATAGTAAAAACGAAAAAGGTGCTCATAAAGATAGACATGAAAACATTGGCTTAGGTACCCTAGGTTTTCAAAACATCATAAAAATAATTTATAACGAAAAACTAAAAGAAGTTCCTAAAATATTAGAAACTCCATACATTAGTATAAATGGTGGTAAAGATAGAACTTATCCACCATATAAACAAGAAATAGAAATGATTAGACAAAAGAAATATGACGAAAAACTTTTAGAAAAAATTAGAAATTATTATAATAAATTTTGATACTTATTAAAATAAAAATTAAATAAATCCTTAATTTTCAAAAATTTATCTTTATCAATATGAACTTCTAATTCTGAAAACAACTCTCTATAATTTCCATATAACAAATCTTGCCAATTATTCATTAAATAGTGATATAATATATCTACATCTTTTTCATTAAGTTCTATATTGTTTTTTAAACCAAATTCATAAATATCATTTTTCTTAATATTTTTTATATAGTTTTCAATTAGTAATTTATTCATAAATTCCCCCTATATTATAAAATATGTATAAACATAAAGCGAGGTGATAAAAAGTGAAAAAAAATATAAAAGTAAATCCAATAAAAAAATTAAAAAAACTTAATGACAAAAGAAAATCATCACTAAGAATTTCTAAAAAGCAAAGCAAACAAACCTATAATTTTAATACCTATAAAGTAAATAAAGACATTAAAGTAGAAATAGAAAAACGTTACAACATCCTAAACGTCATTATTATATTAGCACTCTTAATTTTAGTTACTTCACTTTTTGTTGTTCAAGTAGTTGGAAAAGAAAAATATCAAACTGAACTTGAAAATCTTACAAAAACAGTTATTTATGGTGAAACAGCTCCAAGAGGCCGTATTTATGATAGAAATGGGAAATTAATTGTTGATAATATTCCATCAAAAGTAATTTATTATAAAAAACCATCAGGAGTAACATCAAAAGAAGAAATAAAAATAGCTTATAAACTAGCAAACATGATAGACTTAGATTATTCTAAATTAAATGATTACGATTTTAGAAACTTTTGGATAAAAAATAATCCAAAAAAAGCTAAAGCCAAAATAACCGATGAAGAATGGCAAAAACTAGAAGAAAGAAAACTAACAAATGATGAAATTTATCAGCTAGAAATAGACAGAATTACTCCTGAAGAACTAGCTGAATATAATGATTTGGATAAAAAAGCTGCTTATATATACACCCTTATGAATACAGGATATTCATATGATGAAAAAACAATAAAAAACGAAAATGTTACCGATGAAGAATACGCTTTAGTATCTGAAAATATAAGTGAATTAAAAGGGATAAACACCAAACTAGATTGGGAAAGAACTTATCCATACGGAAATGTATTTAGAAGTATTCTAGGTAACGTATCATCAAGCAAAAGTGGTATACCAGCTGAACTAAAAGATTATTATTTAGAAAAAGGTTATAGTTTAGACGATAGAGTAGGAACTAGTAACTTAGAATACCAATATGAAGATATATTAAAAGGAAAAAAGAATAAATATGAAGTCATGAATGATGGTTCATATAAATTATTAGAAGAAGGAAAAAGAGGAAATGATATTGTTTTAACTATTGATATTGAACTTCAAAAAGCCTTAGAAGAAATTTTAACTGAAGAAGTATTAAATGCAAAAAAAGAAGCCAATACTGAATATTATGAAGGATCATTTGTCATTATAAGTGATCCCAAAACAGGCGAAATATTAGCCATGGCTGGCAAAAAATTAAAACAAAATGATGATGGAACATATAGTGTTATTGACTTTACATCTGGTATTACTCAATCTACAGCAGTTATGGGTTCAGTAGTAAAAGGCGCTAGCCACATAGTAGGCTATAATACAGGTGCCTTAAAAATAGGCGAGGTCAGATATGATAACTGTGTCAAAATTGCCGCCACTCCAGAAAAATGTTCATGGAAATACTTAGGAAGATTAAACGACATTTCCGCCCTAGCATACTCTTCAAACACATATCAATACTATACAGCTATCAACGTAGGTAAAGGTACATACAAATATAATAAACCATTAGTAATTGATAAAGAAGCCTTTAATACATATAGAAATCTTTTTGCTGAATTTGGTTTAGGTGTTAAAACTGGTATAGATCTACCAAACGAAATAACTGGATTAAAAGGAAGTAATACGACCTCAGGATTGTTACTTGACTTTTCAATCGGACAGTATGATAATTATACTCCAATCCAAGTTTCTCAGTATATAAATACAATAGCTAATAACGGAACTAGAATGACACCTTACTTATATAAAGGACTATATGGAGATACCTCAAGTTATGATCAAAATAAAAAAGAATTAAATAAAGTTAATACTGAAGCAAAATACATGGATAGAGTTCATGAGGGGTTTAGAGCTGTTATGACATATGGGCTTGGTAATGGATATATAAATGAAGCTTATAAACCAGCCGGTAAAACTGGAACAAGCCAAAGCTTCGTTGATACCGATGATGATAAAAAAGTTGATACAGAAACTATTACTACTACCTTTGTCGCATATGCCCCATATGATGACCCTAAAGTATCATTCACTATAGTATCTCCAAATATATCACATAATAATGGACGTATAAAACATCAATCATCTATAAATAAAAGGTTAGCTGATAGAGTTTCTAAAAAATACTTTGAAATTTATCCATAATTTGATATAATATTATAAGAAATGCGAAAAGGAGGGATAACTATGGCAAAAAAAGGTGAAGTTAGAGATAATATCACTTTAGTATGCAGTGTGTGTAAAAATGAAAATTACCGTGTAGAAAAAAACAAAAGGAACACACCAGAAAGATTAAAGTTAAACAAATATTGCCCTAAATGTGGTAAGCATACAGAGCACAATGAAAAAAAATAATTCATGGAGGTAAAGTATGATAAATATTAATGATATTAAAAATGGAATGACAGTTGTAATTGATGGGAATATCTATTTAATTTTAGAATTCTTACACGTTAAGCCAGGAAAAGGTCCTGCCTTTGTCCGCATTAAACTTAAAAATTTGCGAACTGGTGCAACAATTGAACAAACCTTCAACACGAACATTAAGTTCGAAAAAGCCATTATTGAAAAAAAGCCAATGCAATACTTATATGGCAGTGGAGATATGTATAATTTCATGAATATGGAAACATATGAACAAATAGATTTAGCTAAAGAAAGTTTGGGAGATAACGCTAAATTTTTAAAAGAAGGACTAGAAGTAGAAGTTACTTTCTATAAAGGAGAAGTGTTGGGAATTAATTTACCAGAAAAAATTGAATACGAAGTAACTGAAACCGAACCAGCAGTTAAAGGTAATACTGCTACAAATGCTACTAAAGAAGCTACTTTAGAAAATGGTTTAACTGTCAAAGTTCCTTTATTTATAAGTGCAAATGAACATATAATTGTTTCAACAAAAGATGGAAAATATGATTCCAGGGCATAATTTAAAGTATAAAAGAATAAAGAGGTGGAAAGATGTTAGAAAAAGAAAGATTTTTAGCAATCAAAAAACTAGCACGCGATATTAGAGAAGATAATAAAAAAGTATTTAAATCATTTAAAAAATTACCATTCGATGAAGCTGTAGAAAGAAAAGATGATTTTATAAATTCAGTCATTGATAATTTAGGATTAGCTTTCAGTGATGGAGAGCAAGGTAGAGAAGAAAAACAAATGTTTAGAGCAAACATTCTAATTCCTGACGATAAAGATTTCTTAGAAAGTTATACAGAAGATAAAAATATTCGTAATTTAATGAATAAATATGCTGTAAATGTTGAAGATATAATGAGTAAAATTACTGAGTTAAATATTTATGGTAAATATATTGATAACAATATTGAAGAAACAGAATCAGAAAATGAACCAACATTTGTTGATGAAATGATTAAAATTTCTCCAAAAGAAGCAGAAAACTTACTAGATGAAATTGATAATCTATCCTCAGTTATGGAAGATTTAGACTTAGAAAATACACCAAAAGAAATCAAGCCTGAATTATTAAAACCAGAAAAAACTTCTATTCCGGATGAAAACATTGAAGAAGAGTCGTTTGAAGATATTACTTCTGCTGTTTCTAATTTTGTAAGTAAATATGAAAACATGCAAAATGAAATTGATGCTAAAGATGATAAAATTAGAAAATTACAATTGGAAATTGAAAAGCTAGATCAAATAAGTAATGAAACCTCAAAAGAAAAAGAAGAAATTAATCATGAATTATCTACTTTAAGAGAAGAAGTATCTAAATATCGCATAGAAAATGAAAGATTAGAAAAAGAAAACAGAAAATTAGAAGCTAAACTTTCTAAGAGTGCAGAAATATTAAATAAAATATATCAAAGTATTTCTAAAAAATAAAAACTATTTTGTAAAAACAAGTGAAATATAAATTGTTTCACTTGTTTTTGTGTGTATTTTTATGTTAAAATATTAATAAGAATAGAGAACAAATAATAATAAAATGAGGTGTTTGCATGAAAGTAACCTTATATAGTAATAAAGAAAAAAAAACCCTAGAATTACCAGTAAATATAGAAGGAAGTTTTATCTTAACTGACAATAATCAAAATCAAATAGTTAGTATAAACTCTGAAAATAATGATTGGGTTATGTCAGTTAGTTCTGGTATAAGTATTATTCAAAATGGTAGTCCATCAATGAAAACAATACTTTCGGTTAATTCGTTTTATTATCTTAAATCAAACAACCCTAATGTAAATAGTTATATTATATGCACTGAGCCAGACTATGATGAATCTTTTAAGGTATTTGCAGCTGAACAAAATAGCCAAATAACACTTGGAAAAGATTCAAATAATAATATTGTATATAATAACCCATATATAAATGATAAACATATTATATTGCAAAATGATGGTACCAACTTTCAGCTAATTATTATAAATAACGGATTAATTGCCTTAAATAATATTATATTGCAAAAACCACAAACTGCACTTCACAGTGGTGATATATTAACGATATTAGGTTTAAAAATAATCGTTGTTGGTAATTATCTAATAATAAATAATCCAGCAGCAGCTGTACAAATAAGAACGGATAAACTTAAAGAAGTAAATATTCCATATCAGCACTTTCAAAGTGATAATTCTAATGAACAATATCCATTATCCAAGGAAGATTACTTTTTTAAAAAGCCTAGAATTAGAAGATATATTAAAACCGTAGATATTCCTGTTGCCTCACCACCACAAAAAAGAGAGCAAGAAGAAATGCCGTTTATATTAGTGATTGGTCCAATGCTTACTATGGGGATTATCTCATTTGTTTCAATAATTAATGCCTCTATAAGAATTGCAAGAGGAGAAACCACATTTGAAAATACATGGACAACATTTGTTACGGCTGGAGTTATGCTTACAGCTATGTTACTATGGCCAATGTTAACTAGAAAATATCAAAAAAAGAAGGCAGAAAGATTAGAAAAGAAACGTGTAAAAAAATATCATGAATATATTGAAAGAAAAAAGAAAGAAATAAAGAATATTTGTGATGAACAAAGCGAAATATTAAGAGAATTATATATTCCAGTTGATAAATGTTGTCAAATAATTGATACTAAAAGTATTGAACTCTGGAACAGATTAAATACTCAAAAAGACTTTTTGTCGGTAAGAATAGGGCATGGAAATGTTCCATTAGATGCGAATATAGTATTTTCAGAAGATGAATTTTCAATGGATGAAGATGAACTAAAAGATGAAGCTGAAAAAATAGTTCACGAAGCTAGTAAACTACATAATGTTCCAATCGGATATTCATTTAAAAATAATTTAGCTACAGCTATAATGGGAAATAAAGATAAAATATTTGAATTTACTAGAAACTCATTATTACAATTAGTAACTTTCCATAGTTATGATGATTTAAAATTAGTATTCTTAATAGATGAAGAAAACGAAAGCATATGGGAACCATTCAAAAAACTTCCTCATACATTTAGTAACAATAATGATATTCGATTCTTTGCAACAACCCAAGATGAAATGAAAATAATTGATAACTATATTATTAATGAATATGTAAAAAGAATTAATGACGAAAAGCAAAGAGAAAGTGTGGAAAATGAAGAAGGAACAATTAATTATAAACCATTTTATCTAATAATTACTGATAATTATTCCAAAGTAAGAAAATTAAATATGGATAACGTAATATTAGATAATAATTTAAATTTAGGGTTTGGTTTTATAATTTTAGAAAATAAGCTTAGTCAATTACCAAGTCAATGTTTAGATTTTATAAATATTGGTAATGAATCATCAGAAGCACTAAAAAACAACTCGGAAGAATATAGTGTGACTGAATTCAAAGATGAAATTAATTATTATATAGATTATTCAAAATATTGTGAGATACTAGCAAACCTTTATGTTGAAATAGAAAGTGAAGGAAAAAAAGTTCCAGAATCATTAAGCTTCTTAGATATGTTTGGTTTCAAAAAAGTAGAGCAGTTAAATACTTTAACAAGGTGGCGGAAAAACGATCCAACTCAGTCACTTAGAGCCTTAGTTGGTGTAGGTGCCGATGATAGTAAAATATATCTAGATTTACATGAAAAATATCATGGCCCACATGGATTAATAGCTGGTATGACAGGTAGTGGTAAAAGTGAATTTATAATTACTTATATTTTATCAATGGCTTTAAATTATAGTCCAGAAGAAGTATCTTTTATATTAATTGATTATAAAGGTGGGGGCTTAGCTGGTGCCTTTGACAATAAAGGACTAAACTTAAAATTACCTCATTTATCAGGAGTTATAACAAACCTAGATAAATCAGAATTAAATAGAACGTTAGTAAGTATTAATAGCGAACTCAGAAGAAGACAAGAAATATTTAACGAAGCTAGAGATAAATTAGGAGAAAGTACAATTGACATATATAAATATCAAAGATTCTATAGAGAAGGAAAATTAGATAAACCAATTCCACATTTGTTTATTATCAGTGATGAATTTGCTGAATTAAAAAGTCAACAACCTGATTTTATGGACGATTTAATAAGTGCGGCTCGTATTGGTCGATCATTAGGGGTTCACCTAATACTAGCAACTCAAAAACCATCAGGAGTAGTAAATGATCAGATATGGTCAAACTCAAAATTTAGAGTATGTCTAAAAGTTCAAGATAGATCAGACAGTAATGAAATGATAAAAAAACCAGATGCTGCTGAAATTCAAAATGCAGGTAGATTTTATTTACAAGTTGGTTATGACGAATTATTTGTTTTAGGACAGTCTGGATATGCCGGAGCAGCTTACATCCCATCAGATTTTGAAAATCAGAATGAAAATGAATCAATTGTTGTAGTTGATAATTTAATAAGACCAGTTACAGAAGTAACAGAAGATAAAAAACAAGTTGTAACTAATAATTATGGAGATCAACTATCAAACGTCTTAAAATATATTTGTTTAATGGCTGAAAAAATGGATTTGCACGCAGACAATTTATGGCTAAAAAGAATTCCAGAAAATATATATATAGATAAGTTGATAAGTAAATATAACTTTAATTTTAATCAAAACATATCTGCAATCATAGGAGAATATGATGACCCAGCAAATCAAACTCAAAACATTTTAACTCTAACGCTTGATGGAGAAGCTAATACAGTTATCTTTGGTAGAAATTCAGAAGATAGGGAAATGTTTTTAAATAGTTTCATTTATTCATTATGTACTAGATATAAACCAGAAAATGTCAATTTATATATTATGGACTTTGGCTCAGAAACATTAAGAATGTTTTATGGTTTCCCACAAGTAGGAGACGTCATGTTTGCTGTTGATACAGAAAAAATAAATAAATCATTTGCCGTTTTAAATGATTTAATAATTGAAAGAAAAAGACTATTTGCAGATTACAACGGTGATTATTTTGATTACTGCAAACATAGTGGCAAAGTAGTCCCATTAATAGTTTTTATTATTAATAATTATGAATCATTTACCGAAATGTATGGTAGATTCGAAGAAGAAGTAGTGAGATACTCTAGAGAAGGAAAAAGATATGGAATAATAACTATTATCACCAATAGTTCGTCACATGGTTTTCCAAGTAGAATCATGCGTAATTTAAACAACGTATTTGCACTAGAATTAACAGGTAAAAATGATTATATAGATTTATTTGGAAAAATTGGAAATTTATATCCTGCTGATTTCAAAGGAAGAGGAATGTTTAAAAAAGAAAATGTCTATGAATTTCAAACATCAAAAATCTATGAAGGTGACGATTTATCATCATTCTTAAAACAAAAAGCAAATGAAATTAAAGAAAAATGTCAAACATTTGCACCTGCTATACCGGTTCTTCCAGATAAAGTTTCTTTTGAAGCAATAATTGGTAATTTGAAAGGATTGGAAAATATTCCGGTTGGTATCGAAAGACAATCTTTAAACCCATCACTAATCAATTTAAAAAATGCTAAAATAAATGTGATTTCATCGACCGATCTTTCAAACATAGTTTCATTTATGGAAAGTTTAATAACTATGATTCAAGAAGTTAAAAATACCAAGATTATATTAATTGACTTGAATAAAGTCTTATCAAAATTTATAGATTCAGTTACCGGATACTGCGACCGTAATTTTGATATAAATGCTGAAGGAATCATCAGTTATATAACAAAAAATATAGAAAATAATCCAGAAAACCAACTAGTGTTCATCATTGCTGGAAATGATAAATTAATTACAAATACAAATAGAAATTCTTTGAATAAAGTAATAGAAAAAATAACACCTTTAGAAAATTCCAGTATCATTATCGCTGATTCTAGTTATGGAATAAGAAAATTAAGTACAGAATTATGGTATTCAAGTAATGTTAGAAGTGACTTTGGTATATGGATTGGATCTGGAGTATCTGACCAAACAGTAATTAGATTAACTGGTGGCAATCGAGCATACACGGAAAAAATTGATAACAGATTTGCTTGGGTAGTAAAAAATGGACAAGGTGTTTTAGTAAAATTAATGGAGTTGACCGAAAATGACAAACAAAGTTCTGATTAATGTATATGTTGTTAAATTAGATAAAAGCTACGATATATATATACCACTAGATTTAAAAGTAGGAGAAATAGCAAATTTAATCTGTAAAGCAGCTAACATTCTTTCAGAGAATCAATTGAATTCAAATAATAACTATGCTATTATGGATGGTAGTGATGGTAAGTTTTACGATTTAAACACTAATGTTAGTAATACCAACATAAGAAATGGCAAACAAATTATATTCTTTTAAAATCACGGGTTTTTACTAGTTTTCCCTATCAAAAAAATTAGAAAAAAGTTCATGGGAGGTGTAACAATGATTAGTGGCAAAGGTATACAAGCAGATGAATTAGATAGACTAATCAATTCTTTAAATGGTGATATTTCAGATATAAAATCAGTATTGCCAACATTAAGTGATACTGTAGATAGATTATCAGAAATATCTACTAATAACGAATTAGAAAACATATCTAATAATGTTCAAAATATATATGGTGGAATGAATAATATAACAAAAATTTTAGATAAGTATATAGAAATACTAAAAGATATAAATTTAAGTTATAAAAATCAAGAAGAAACCATTAGTATGTCACTTGATGTTGTTACTAAAAATTAGAAAGGATGGGATAACATGATTGGATATAATGTTGCCAAAGCAAATGAACTTATGAAAAATTTAGCCGAAGCCTATAATCGTTGTGGAAATACAATTGCTGACGGATGGCCAGCTGTATCACAAACCATGCAACAATATTGGATCGGTGAAGACGAACAATCTTATGAAGATACTTTTTGTAAACGTATGTGCAAAATGTACACTTCTGCATGTCAAATAGTTAGAGATTTAAATACAAACTTAAAAAATCTTGGTACTGGATGGCATGAATTCCAACAAAAAAATGTTTTAGAAGGAGCAACAAGCCCAGCTGTTTTTGCAGCTAACTTCGAAGAAGTTACCATTACTGAAAATGATGAAATTATCAAGTATAGACCAGCCTCTGTAACCGAAGCTTCTGACCGTGGTGTTAAAGATGGAGCTTTAAACGCTATTCAATCAGCAATGACTGAATATTTAACAAATGTTAAAACTAGTCTTCAAGATATCTATGCTGGTATCGATGCATCAACAGCTTTCTTAGGTTCTCAACAATCAGTTAAAATTAACGAATATATTGAACAAATTGGTGGTGCTTTAGGAAGTGTTGTTACTGCTGCAAACGATATTTATACCGCATTAGAAAAATTAACTCAAACATCTTATGCACAATCAGAAGAACAAGTTAGTACTGAATACGGTAGTTCTAATATCCAAGCCGATATTGAAGGACAATTAGGCGATATGAAATGGAATGGTTAATTAAAAATAGTTTTATACTATTTTTAAATAATGGCTATTAAATAGCCATTATTTAAGAATGAGTATACAAAGGAGGAAACTTATGAATGCAGAAATAAGAAGATACCAATTATTATTAAATAATCTTAATAATTTAGCTGGCACACTTCAAAGTAGTATAACAGAATTAGAAAATGCTATTAATTATTCAAAAATATCTATAAATATTAGTGCTAAAAGTTATAAAAAAATAGAATTAGAAAATATTCAAGCAGATTTAAAAAGCGAATATAACAATCTAGTAAACATATACATTCCAGAAGCAAGAAGAAAAATTAATGAATTAATTCAAGAACAAAGAAGGTTAGAAGAAGCAAGAAGAAAAGCAGCTGAAGAAGCAAAAAAACAGGCAGAAGCAAAGAAGGCGAAAGAAAATGATAAAAATTAATGTAAATATAAAAGAGTTAACAGAACTACATGAAACATTAGTAACTACTAATAATAAAATTGTAGCTATAGAAAATCAAATATTTACAAAATTAAAAAAATTAACTACTATGTGGGATGACCCCAACACACCTGTTTTTATGAATCAAAATAACCTTGATAAAACTAAAATTGATGATTATAATGAACAAACAAATAAAGTTTCCAATACCATATTAGAATTCAACAATGATTTAATCAATATTGCAAGAAGATGTGGTTTTGAACCAACAACTTTCAATTATAATAGTGATAACTCTAAAACATTAATAGACTATTGCAATTCATCTTATACAATAATAAAAAAAGCAAAAACTCAGCTAGATTCTATGGATGTTCCAGCATCCTTTCGTTATGCTGGCGCACTAAAAAGTATGAATTATAAATTGATGGATATTTGTGAAGAATTAAAAAAAGATATAAAGGATTTAAATGAAGTAGTTGGTTTAACAAGTGCAGCTTATAATAAAATTAAATCATCATCAAGAACAGAACTTTTAGTATTAAAACCAATGAATTATATAAGCAATATTCAAAATGTTAATCTAGTTAGTTCTAAAAGTAAGATAGATGAAGCCTTAAATAGTCAAAATCTTGGTACTAATAATAGTAACATTGAATACCATGAGAAAGACTCTGAATTTACAAATAATTCTGTAGGCCAATTTACTTCCGGAAAAAAAACCGAAATTGAAGAAAGTGATAGCAATTTTGTAAACGCTGTTAACCGAACAACAGTAAACAGCAATTCTATAACCTTCGATGAAACATCAAATTCATTCAACAATTCAGAAGCAAATAAAATATATACTAAAAAAGAAAATAACTTTGAAGAAAATAACAATTTTACAAATAATGAAAGTTCTAAAACGACTAGCACTAATAATATAAATATAGAAAATGAAAATCAAAATATCGTTTCTGAAAAAAATCAAACAATAAATAGTGCAAATAACAACTTTCAAAAACCAAATGAAACTTTTAATAATTCTGAAAAAAGCACAAGTACAAATTCTGCAAACATAAACATAACTCAAACTAATAATAATCTAAGCACACCAAATGAAACAAATGCAAATACAAATAATATAGATTTTAATTTAAATAATAATTTCAATAATAACGAAAAAGAAACAGAAGCAAATAACACTTATATTGATTTAAATTAAAGGATGGATGGCTATGAATTTTAAACTAAAAAGTTTAGTAGACTTAGGGGATATTAAACAATATAGTACTAGTAAAAATGCCCATATAAATTATATTCATGATGAAGGAGAATATGGACCACCTAATTATAATAACTTAGAAACATATAACAAAATGAATAAAGAGCAACAACATTTTGTTCAAAAATTAGGAACTAATTTTCAAAATATCATCTCAAATTTAGAGGGTTTAGATCCAACTTATATTCAAAAATTAAAAAACGTTAGTGATTATAAGCAAGACAATCCAAACCTTAAAAATATCCCCCTTGGAAATTATACAATGGGTGATTCTGGATGTCTGATATCATCATTAATGGGAATATATTTCCTATATACAGGAAATAAAATAGATGTTACTAAATTTATCAAAGATGTCATTAGAGATGATTTATGGAATATGCAAACATGTGGTGACGGTGATGTATTAGCCGATACATCAAAAACCCATGCGCTTACTAGTAATTGGGGATTGTCAGCCGAAAAAATCAATATAAAACAAGTTATATCAACCTTAGAATCAGGAGAGAAAATTTTAGTTAATGTAACTAAAGATTCACCAATGGGTAGTGGTGGCCCATTAGGTCATTACTTTGTCTTAGATCATATAAATAAAAATACTGGGGAAATATATATTTATAATCCAAATTCAAAATATGAAGGATATGTTACATTAGAATTTCTTGAAGCTAATGTTTTTACATATTTAAACCCAATTAGAAATGGCTTATGGAAAATTGAATATAACCCTAATTTCAAAGCCGAAAAAGAAAGTGTAAGTGCAAATAAATATAACGCACTAGAGTATAATTATAAAACTTTAAAACAAAACACCTTAGAAACTTTATATGAAACATCTAAAAATTCATCATTATCTAATGCTGACCCAGATGTAGACTTAGGTGCCACATCTTTTAAAAATGTTGAAAACTTTAATCAATATATTAAAGATAATGTTAATACTGCAGGTTATGGAACAAGATCTGGAGTGGTAGCTGCGGGACTTACATTAATAAGTGGATATAATTTTGCCACAGGAAAAAGACTGAGATATAGTCAGCCACTAAGACAAGTAAATATAACAACAAATTCAGTTGATCAAGAAGGAATAGTAAACGAAAAATTTTATCTAGATTGTAGTAGTTTTGCCTGGTGGGCGCTATATAATGGTGGTTTTAAAATACCAGTTGATTCCTCAAATAAGCTGTATACAGCTTATACAGGTAATCAAGAAGCATGGGCGAGAAATACCGGAAATTTAAAATCATATGAAAATGGACAACCAGGAGATTTTTTAATTAATTCTGGACATATAGTTTTAATTGTTGGTAATTACGATGGTGGGTATTATTGTGCTGAATTTTCGAGCCCATCCTCAGGAGCACAAATTACTAAAAGAAGTTTTAGTGATCTTAACAATCTAGGATATAGTTTAATGGATATGGAATCTTATTATAGTGATAGTAACAATGTAAGGTAAAAAAGAAGAATAACTGTGAATTTTAAATTAAGTAATAATGTCAACCTAACAGGTATAAAAACTTTTAATAATATTAAAATAAATAAAGTTGATTATCATTATGAAGAAGATTACAATCCTTCAAAAGAAAACTATGAAAAAATAAATGATCAAATAATATACAATGAAAAAAACATCGATACCAACGTATTATATAGTGCTGCTTGTAACGCTGCCATGGCTACAGGTGGGGTAGTAAATGGAATAGCTAATTTTGGAGAAAATATTTTTGATGCAGGAGCAACCGTTTTAACAGCTGTATCAACTCCATTTACTATCTTATATGACTTATTTACTGAGTCAAACACCACTGAAGATAACTGGAATAAAACTCAAGCATTTGTAAAAGAAGAGCACGTAAATAACGCTTTTGAAAATTTTTATACTAACAATGAGTTTGGAAAGAAAATCAACGAAACAGCATTAGAAGTAATGCAGTACGGAAATACAGGTTATAACTTTGCTAATGGAGTTGGATATTTAAGTGCTACCATCGCCACAGCAGCAGTAGGAGGAATGGCTACAGGAGCAAGTATAACTACAAGTGGAGCAATATCATCAGGAGTATCTGGGTTTGGTAGGACAACAGCCGATTCCTGGAAAAGTGGAGCAGGTTTCTATTCAGGTATAACAGCTGGTGTACTTGCTGGTGGATGGGATGCTGCTCAGTGGATATTTGGTGCAAAAATAGCTGGACAAGGAGCTAAAACAGTTGGACTAGATGTTATAAGCGGTCTAGCTGATATTCCAGTTAGAAGTGGTATTCAATCTATATATAATAATCAAAATATTTTTGAAACGATAGAACAAAACGGGGGAGTATCAGCTATTTTGGGAAATGGAATTTTAGCTGGTAGCTTTTCAGCAGCTAGTGAATTTGTAAATCTCAAAAATAGAAAAATAACTTATAATAATGTAAACTATAAAAATGCTTCAGATTTTTTTGAAAATGTTAAAGGTTACAATGGAAATTATGGAGTTGATCAAGGCATTTTAAAAAAAATAAACAGTACAGATAAACCTTATGAAGAAGTAAAAAAATATTTAAAAAGATTAGGTTTCAATAATAAAGATAGTATTTGGATTATCAAAAATTTAGATTCATCAGGGGCATGTAGTTATGCCGAATTTGCTAATGAAATATTTAATAGTTTTAAAAATAAACCACAAGAATTTGAAAAAATTTTTGGCTATCCTATGTATACTCAAGATGGAAACTTGAATGATTCTTTATTACTAGTAGATTTATATACCTTCATTAATAATGAAGCGAATGGAGGAAGTTTATTTAAATATAGTAATAATAAAGCCAACATAGTAAAAAAAGATACATCAAATCAACAATATCTTTCATATAGTATAAGTGGAAAAAAGAAGGATATCATAAATAATTTTTTGAAATCAAAAGATCACAATTTAACTTATGATTTAGAATATCTAGGTCACCGTGTATCAAAAGTTGATACAATACATACTGATCCTAATACAGGGAAAAAAACTTTTGATAAATATGACACGTTAACAGGACAAAGAATTTTAAATAATTTTGATGGTAAAACAGGAAATCCAATATTATATGATATAGATTCATTAAAAAGTAGCATTATAGAAGCTTTAGAAAATGATAAAAATGTTGGATTAAGCATATTTAATTTAAAGTATTTAAATCATTTTACAATGCATAGTTTAGTAAATGGCGTAAATGATGTATCAACTAGTGGTTGGGATTCTGGCCATGCTATGTTTGTTACCGGAGTAAATGAACAAGGCATCATAGTAAGTTCATGGGGATCAAAATTTCGTATTGATTGGGAAAATTTACTATTCTCAGGATTTACAGTATCCTCATCACAAATTAAATAAAGAAGGTGTAATTTATGTATAAAAATATAACTAAAGATAATTTTAAAACATCAATAACAACATTCAATATTGAAACATTATCAGATATTGAAATACAAGAATATTTAAACTTAAGTACATTATATAGAAAACTATTGAATGAATATATTAAATTATTGGGTTTACAAAAATATGATGATTTATTAGAAAATAGTAATTTAAATTTTATTAAAATAGATGAAAGTGAGCAAGATTTTTATCAATACTATAATAATAGTAACCTAACATACTATTATATTAGAAATAATATTTATTTAAATAGATTAACTTTAGAAGAAAAAAATTTTTTAAAAAATAAATTAAATAATCAAGATTATACTATGGATAATGAAACAATAACTTTTATAAATAACACCTTTAAAAAAATCATAAAGGAAATCCATAACAATGTAAATGAACCATTTGATACAAATTTTGGTCCAACCTCATCAAGTTTTTTTGCTAGAAATGATGCACTAGTAATTGGCTTTAGATATGATGAATTTAATGATGAGGGCATGGATGATGAAACTTTTGATATAAATTATGAGAATCAGCAAAAATATTATAAAAGTTTAAACAAACAATTAGAAAATGAATTAAAAAACAAATTACAAATACCAGTAACAGTTATTGAATATGATGAAAATTCTATAAAAAAAAACATAAATTATGATCAAATAGTATCTGAGAAAGGGAAAATAAGATGAAAGAGAAATATTTACCAATAGGAACAGTTGTTACCTTAAAAAATGCTAAAAAAAGAATAATGATAATAGGATATTGTCCGGTAGACAATGAAAATAAGCAAATGTACGATTATAGTGCTTGTATATACCCCGAAGGGTTAATTGATTCAAATAAAATTTTATTATTTAATCATAATCAAATAGACCAAATAAGTTTCGAAGGATTACAAGATGATGAACAAAAAGAAAATAATGAACAATTAAAAAAACTAGTTAGTAGTATGCAAAACATCAAAGAAGTAAAACTTCCAGATAGTACAGACAATAATACACAAATTGAAACATTAAGCGTTTAAAAATAAAATGAATTTTAAACTTAAATCAAGTACTACTAACTTGTCTAGTGTCAAAACATATAAAAATACATTATTAGATAAAATAAATTATAAATATAAAGAAAATCCTGAAGAAATTTATAATGAAGATAATCTTGTACAAAAAAGTTTAGCAAATGCTTTAGCATCTAAAAATATAGAGAATGTAATTGATGAAACCAAATCACAAATTAAACAAAAATTGGAAGAAATAAATGCCCAAAAAAATGATACTAAAATATCAATACCAGAAGGCATGGGCGGAGGCGGCTATACAGTAACAGTTTATCAAGATCAATCGTGGGCATATGATCAAAAAAAGGTTTATGATTTATGGTCTCAAGCTGGTTCTAACTATGATAATGGAATTGCTACATATGATAATAGATATTTAATAGCCTGCACCACAACATATGGCAATGTTGGAGATAAAGTAGATTTTTATCTAGATGATGGCACAAAAATACCATGTGTAATAGCTGACATTAAATCCCAAGAAGTTGTACCATGGGATACCAATCCAGCCAACGAATGGGGACATAATGACGGAAAAAACGTAATTGAATTTGAAGTTTTAGGAGAAACATTTAGAGAATATGGTGATAACCCAGGATTAAATGGTTGGTTTAATGAATGGGGAGGAAAAAGGGTTGTTAGTGCAACTAATTTAGGCGAAAATATAATAAAAATGTAAGAACTCAGGACAACAATCCTGAGTTTTTACATCATCTGATAATTTGAGGAATTATAATTATTATAATTAGTTTTATTAATTGTATTCTCTAATCTAGTAACCCTTTGTTCTAAATTACTTATTTGATTAGATAAAGCACTTAAATCATTACTATTTATAGTGCTTTGAACACTAGTAAGTGGAACATTACCCATTCCCATATTGCCAGGCATTGGTATCATCTGACCAGGCATCACCATACCTCCAAAATTAGGGACCATCTGAGGGTAAACAGGGTAGGCCATTCCCCCACAATCGCGATCTTTTTTCATATTCTCTAGCTCCTTTCATATTCTAATTAATTATATGCATTTGTTTATTTTTGGTACCAATCTATGCTATAATACTTATGGTGATAAAACATGCGATTAAAAAACATCAAAGGGGCAAAAGAAAAAATAAACGAATCTCCATATATAATTAAACATCCAGAAGAGTATAAAGGAAAATTTAAAACTATTTTCGAAAATAGTAATCCTATTCATCTAGAAATAGGAACAGGCAAAGGAGATTTCATTATTAATATGGCTAAGAAACATCCGGATATTAATTTTATTGGAATTGAAAAATTTGATAGCGTTATTCTAAGAGCAACACAAAAACTAGAAAATATAAACATATCAAACTTAAAATTAATTAGATTTGATGCAACAGAAATAGAAAGTATATTTGACAAAGAAATTGATAAAGTATATTTAAATTTTTCAGATCCTTGGCCTAAAAATAGACACGAAGATAGAAGATTAACCAGTAAAAGATTCCTAGAAAGATATGATAAAATTTTCAAAAGTAAGCCACACATTATCCAAAAAACAGATAATAGACATTTATTTGAATTCTCATTAATATCATTTGTGAATTATGGATATCAAATAATTAATATTTCTTTAAATCTCCACGAAGATGATTATGATAATGTAGAAACCGAATATGAACAAAAATTTGTATCTTTAGGTATGCCAATATATATGGTCGAGGTAGAAAAATAGACACAATTTTACATGTAAAGTAACGGCTTTATTATGAAAATAAAACAAAATTTGGTATAATTTAAAGTAAGCAGGTGTGTATATGAAGAAAATAATTCTTTTAGGACTAGTTACCATAATTCTAACTGGCTGTACAATTGTTAGAATTGATACTACTAGTATTGATAATATTGTCGATGTTATATTATCCAAAGAAAATACTTTGTATAACCGTGTGGGACGTGGATATAAGTATTATGTACCGAGAGGAGTAACTTATATCGACAGTAGTGGATCTAATGATAAACTATATTCAAATGGTGTGTATTATTATCTTTATTTAGATGAAATAAGTTACTATTACGGAAAAGCTGTAAATTATAAAGTAAATAATAGTAAATATTATTCAAGGAAAATAAACAACGATGGTAAAATAGGTTATTTAGAAATTACTAAACAAAATGATTTGTATTTAATAGAATTTGTTTATAATTATGCAAGAATTGAAGCTTTAGTACCAGAAGAAGATATTAATAATACAGTTTTAAATAGTTCATACATTTTATCGACAATAAAATACAACCACAATATAATAAAATTATCATTAGAAGAAGACTTTCTGAAAAACAAAGAAGAAAAGTATAATGAATTTAGTTCACAAAATGAAGAAAGTGATAATAGTTTCTTAAATTATGAAGAAGAGTAGAGGTGTAATATATGGGACTAATTGACAAATTTAAAAATTTATTTACTGAAGAAGTAGAAGTAGAAGAAAAAGAAGAAAAAAAAGAGGGGGTCCAAAAAGAAGTAATTCAAGTTGAAATTCCTTCACCAAAAAAATCTCGTTCAGAAATTTATAAAACAGAAGACTTACAAATTACTGAAGAAAATATGCCTGAAAAAGAAGAAAAAATAGAACAACCCCAAAAAAGTGAATATAAATTTCCATTTTTTGATGATAATGACTTTGACTCTATTGATGTTAAGCCAGAACCTAAAGAAGAAAGAAAAAAATCTTCGTTTAAAAAAGATGTTTATAATCCACCAAAAGAAGAAAAAAGAGTGTTCAGACCATCACCAATCATATCACCAGTATATGGAATTTTAGATAAAGGTTATCAAAAAGATGAATATTCTTCAAAAACCGATGGAAGATCCTCATACTATAGTTCTAAAGAAGCCAATGTTGATGCTATAAGAAATAAAGCATATGGTGGATTAGAGGCAGATATTGAAACCACATTATTCGGTGGAAATAGAGTGCTATTTAATGAAAAAGAAAGTACAAAAGAAGATATTCTTGAAAACACTGAAGAGGTCAAAGAGAATAATTCAAAAATAAAAGAAGACAGTTTTAACTTTGACGCAAGTACTATATCAGAAAAACCAAGACATGGTGTAGTTGAAGAAGAAGATTTAACAGATCTTTTAGAAGAAGAAATGGAAAAAACATCTCAAAATGAAGATAAACCAAAAAGACAGCCAAGAAAAATAAGTGACAAAGAACTATTTAGCTTAATAGATTCAATGTATGAAAAGGGGAATAAATAATGATTATTAGTTTTGCTGATTTATTATATATGTTATTTTACATATTATTAATTGTCTTAGTAATTGCTTTAATAATTTTAGTTATCAATGCTATCAAAACATTAGATAAAGTAGATAAACTTGTTGATGATGTTAGCCAAAAATCCCAAAAATTAAATGGACTATTTAGTATTATTGATAATACTACTGATGCCGTTGTTGGATTTAGTGATAAAATCATTGTAGTTTTATCTAATGCGATTGGTAAATTATTTAATAGAAAGAAGGAATGTGAAAATGACGAAGAAAAGTAATGGTGTTGGAAAATTTGTGTTAGGAGCTGGAGTAGGAGCAGCATTAGGATTATTATTTGCCCCTAAAAAGGGCTCAGAAACAAGAGAAGATTTAAAAAGAATGTTTGATGACTTAGTAAATAAAGTAAAAAATATTGAAATGGACGAAGTTAGAGAAACAGCCTTAAACAAAATTGAAGAATTAAAAGCAGGAATAGCTGAATTAGATAAAGAAACGGTTTTGTCTGAAGCAAAAAAACAAGCTAAAAAGCTTCAGGATGCTGCTGAAGAATTAGTTGATTATGCCATCGAAAAAGGAACACCAGTTATTGAAAAATCAGCAAACGCTATCAAGAAGAAAGTAATCGAAGTTTCTAAAAATGTAATTAATAAATTAGAAAAGGAAACAAAATAGTCACTTCGGTGATTATTTTTAATATATATGAAAAAAAAACATATATTAATGTTATTAACATTTATTAAAGTGATGTTGGGTTCAAAAAAAGAAATAAACGCTATTATTCCTGATAGTTATTATAAAAACATTTATGAAATCGATTATGATAATCTAAAAAATAAAAAAATAACCACATTACTTTTTGATGTTGATAACACTATTACTTACGTTGATGATTTAAATATTCCAAAAGAAACTGTTGAATTATTTGAAACCTTAAAAAAACAAAATTTTAAGATACTACTTTTTTCCAATAATCATGAAGAAAGAGTCAAACCAATATCAGAAAAATTAAATATTCTATCAATTTCAAATGCTGGAAAACCAACCAAAGAAGCATATGATAACGCCTTAAAAAAAATAAATTCAAAAAAAGAAAATAGTGCTGCTATTGGAGACCAAATGCTCTCAGATATTATAGGGGCAAAAAAATATGGAATTAAAGCAATATTAGTTGACCAATTATCAAATGAAAATAATATAAAAACTGGATTAGCACAAAAATTACAAAAAAATATGCTACAAAAACTAGAAAAAAAGAATAAATTTATTTATGGAAAGTATTATAGGTGAAAATATGAAGAATGTATTAGAAACATTAAAAAACATGAACATTAATTATAAAATCGTCAATCATCCTCCCGCATACACCACTGAACTTGCCGATAAATATGTCGAAGGCCATGAAGGAGTTCTTTCCAAAACATTATTTTTAGCCGGGAAAAAAGACCGTAAATTTTATCTAGTCATTCTTGATGATAACAAGAAAGTTGACTTGAAATCATTAGGAGAAATAACCGAAGATAGGCTGCACTTTGCCAATGAAGAGGCTCTTAAAAATAAAATGCAGCTAAAGCCTGGTATTGTTTCCCTATTTGGACTCATCAATAATAAAGAAAAAGACATTAAAGTATATATTGATAAAGCACTCTTAAATGAAAAAATCATAACATTTCATCCAAATGAAAACACCGCTACCGTTTTTATAACAATAGATGATATGTTCAAATTTTTAGATAATTTAAATTATAAATACCAAATTATAGAATTGTAAAAAGAAAGTAGGCGAAAATGATGGATTTATGGCAATATGAAAAAGAACTTTATTCTAAAGGAATAAATATCATAGGTGGAACTGATGAAGCAGGAAGAGGCCCCTTATATGGTCCAGTTGTCGCTGCTTGTGTAGTTTTACCAAAAGACTTTGAATTAGAAGGACTAAACGATTCCAAAAAACTAAGCGAAAAAAAACGAAATTTATTTTATGATTATATTATAGAAAATACAATCTATGGTATTGGAATAATTGAAGCAGAAGAAATAGATAAAATAAACATTTATGAAGCTAGCCGTAAAGCCATGATATCAGCAATCAAAGAAGTTCAAAAGAAAATACCATTAGAATACGTTTTATCAGACGCCATGCCAATAGATATTGATATTCCAGTCATACCAATTATAAAAGGTGATGCTAAAAGTATGTCAATTGCCGCAGCTAGTGTAATAGCTAAAGTAACAAGAGATAGATTATTATATAAAATAGATGAAAAACATCCCGAATATGGTTTCAAAAACCATAAAGGATATCCAACAAAAAAACACCTAGAAGCCATTAATAAATATGGATTAATAAAAGGATATAGAAAAACTTATGGACCAGTAAAAAACTATATAGAAAATGGAAAGTGTTAGAAAGGAAATCAATATGATAATAAATGAAAATAATAAAAATCAAGTTTTGCAAGGTATGGTCAAAAGAGGATTTAACCAAACCCCAAAAGAATTAAGATCAAAACTTCATCCAACTGATATAAAAATAAAAGAAGAAGATAATATTAAAGCTAAACCATCAGATCAAAATAATAAAATAAATATAGATAATGGTGAACTAAGAAATACCATAACCAAAATGAATAGATTAAAATGAATATAAAAACATTAAAAGTTGGCTATTTAGAAACCAACTGTTATATTTTAGAAAAAGATGGTAAAGTAATAATCATAGACCCAGGAGATGATTATGAAAAAATAGCTGAAACAATTAAAAATAAAGAGATTATCAAAATATTAATAACTCATTATCACCCAGATCACATAGGCGCACTTAATCATTTTAAAGAAAACTTAATATTAAAAAATCCACAAGAACAAACATACAAACTTAATCCATTTGAGTTTGAAGTAATATTCACTAAAGGACATACTATGGATAGTGTCACATACTATTTTAAAAACGAAAAAATAATGTTTACTGGTGATTTCCTATTCAAAGAAACCGTTGGTAGAACAGACCTTCCAGGTGGAAATAACGAAGAAATGAAAAAAAGTATAGATAAAATAAAAACCTATCCAAATGATATTAAAATATATCCAGGCCATGGTGAAGAAACAACATTAAAACACGAAAAAGAAAATAACTACTTTTTAAACTAAAAATGTTATGCTATAATTATAATAAAAGGAGGCTAAAAAATGTTTGAGGGAACAGGGAAATATTTTTTATTGCTATTTATAGTACTTTTTATTGTTTTTATAACCGTAAAAATTTGTTTAGGAAAATTATTTAAAGAAATGAAAATACCAGCATGGAAAGCTTATGTACCATTTTATAATAGACTTATTTTAGTTGATATATTAGATTTGAAAAAAAACATTTTTTATAAAACTTTAATTCCATTTTATAATCTATATTGGTATAAAATAATAATAGCCGAATTATTAAAAGCATATAAAATGGACCCACGCGATGCTGTTTGGTATGTAGTTTTTCCAATGTATAAATTTCCTGAATTAGTATTTAAACATCCAAAATATATGCTTCATATGTATGATGAAACTGAAGAATTTATAAGTAACCAAAATGCACTTTTTGAAAACGAAAGTGATAAACAAACTAATTACACTAATAATCAATCACCAAATGAAGTTGTAATTAATCCTGAATCATATAATCAAATTCAAAATACAGTAAATGAAGAACCACAAATAAATATTTATGCTGCAGAAAACAATGATAATGTCTTTTCAAATAATGCCTTAGAGCCAGACGAAAGACAAGAAACTGTCATTGAAGCAAAAATACAAGAAACAAAACCTGAAGAAAAACCAATCATTGTAGATAAGAGTAAACCAAAAGTATGCCCAAAATGCGGAACCAAATTATCTCCAACAGCTACTACATGTTTCCTTTGCGGAACAAAACTATTGTAATAATTTAAAAATATGTGTATAATAAATAACAAAGCCAAGACCAAGAGGAGTAAATACTCATCTATTTAAAGAAAGTTAGTGGTTGATGTAAACTAATATTAGATAGTATTGAAGGTAGCTTGACCAAGCTGATTTTTTGAAATAATAGTAGGAAAATACGTAGAAGTGCGTTAAACTAATCAAGGTAAGTAATACTTATAAATTAAGGTGGTACCACGTGCAAAACGTCCTTAAATTTATAAGTTTTTTTGTTTATAAAGAGGTGGATGTTAATATGATAGAAACTTTTGAGAAATATGTTTATAACTTTGATATGAAAGATGAAACCATTAAGGCAAAATATAATCATTCATACCGAGTCATGAAACTTAGTGAAAAATATGCTAGAAAGTTAAAATTTTCTAAGGAAGATATTGAAATAGTTAAAATTATAGGATTACTTAACGATTGGTAGATTTATACAAATAAAGCAATATCATACAATGAAAGATAGTATAATAGACCATGCAGATTTGGGTATTAAACTTTTATTTGAAAATAAAGAAATAGAAAAATTTAATATTCCTCAAAAATATTATGATATTATAAAATTTGCCATTAAAAACCACAATAAGTTAAACAGAAGATAAAAGAAAATTAATGCATGCCAAATTAATTAGGGATGCCGATAAAATGGATATATTATTTTTATTTGGATATTGTAACGACATGAGGTTAAAAGAAACTGGTGAACCAATCACTAAAGAAGTATTAGAATGTGTGAAAAAAACATCAGCTTGTAGATATTCATCTATGTAAAAAACCAAATGATTACATTATCACAAAATTCTCTTTTGTATTTGATATAAATTATAATGAATGTTTAAAAGAATTTAAAGAAAATTTAACCAAGTTTTATGATAAATTACAATACAAACATATATATGAGCAGGTATATGTGGAAACTTTGAAATATATAGATGAAAGGATTGATAAGTATGATAGATAAAAAATACGACCATAAAAAAGTAGAAAAAGGCAAATACGAAAATTGGAAAAACAAAGGATATTTTACTGCTGGAGATATCAACAAAAAACCATATGCCATTGTAATTCCACCACCAAATGTAACCGGTAAACTTCACATAGGTCATGCTTGGGATACTGGACTTCAAGATATATTAATAAGATATAAAAAACTAAAAGGTTTTGATACATTATGGGTTCCAGGTATGGATCACGCTGGTATAGCCACTCAAGCTAAAGTCGATAAAAGATTAAGAGAGGAAGGAATTGACCCAAGAAGTATGGATAGAGAAGAGTGGTTAAAAGCAGCTTGGGCCTGGAAAGATGAGTACGCCGAAAACATTCATAATCAGTGGGCTAAATTAGGTCTTGCTTTAGACTACACAAAAGAAAGATTTACTTTAGATGATGGTTTATCTAAAGCCGTAAGAAAAGTATTTGTTGATTTATATAATAAAGGATTAATCTATAGAGGTGAGCGAATAATCAATTGGGATCCAGTTCAATTAACCGCTTTATCTAATGAAGAAGTAATTTATAAAGATGAGGAAGGTGCTTTTTACCACCTAAAATATTATATCGCCGGAACTGACGAATACTTAGATGTTGCGACAACGCGTCCTGAAACTTTATTTGGTGATACCGCTGTTGCTGTTAACCCAAATGATAAAAGGTATAAACACCTAATTGGACAAAATGTTATTCTACCAATTGTTGGTAAAAAAATTCCAATTATTGCTGACGAACACGCTGATGTTGAGAAAGGAACTGGATGTGTAAAAATAACTCCAGCTCATGACCCAAATGACTTTGAAGTAGGACAAAGACACGGCTTAGAAAAAATCGTTATTATGAATCCCGATGCCACAATGAATGAAAAAACAGGCAAATATCAAGGGCTCAATAGATTTGAATGCCGTGAAAAACTTGTTGAAGATTTAAAAGAGCAAGGTTTATTACTAGGTATTGAAAAAATCACTCACTCAGTTGGACATTCTGAAAGAAGTGATGCCATTGTTGAACCATATTTATCTAAGCAATGGTTTGTTAAAATGGATGTTCTAGCCAAAAATGCTTTAAAAAATCAACATAATCAAAATACTAAAGTAAACTTCTTCCCAGAAAGATTTGAAAAGACCTTAAATCACTGGTTAGAAATTTCTCATGACTGGTGTATATCTAGACAATTGTGGTGGGGACATCGTATTCCAGCATGGTATAAGGATGATGAAGTATATGTTGGTACGGAAGCACCAAAAGAAGATGGATGGACTAGGGACCCAGATACTTTAGATACTTGGTTCTCATCAGCGCTCTGGCCATTTAGTACCATGGGATGGCCTGATGATACCGAACTATATAAAAGATATTATCCAAACGATGTTATAATTGCTGGATTTGATATTATTTTCTTCTGGGTTAGTCGTATGATATTTCAAGGACTAGAATTTACTGGTCAAAGACCATTCAAAGATTGCTTAATTCATGGATTAGTACGTGATAATTTAGGACGTAAAATGAGTAAATCTTTAGGTAATGGAGTAGACCCAATGGATGAGATCGAAAAATATGGTGCGGATAGTTTAAGATTTTTCTTAACTACATCTTCTGCTCCGGGCATGGATGTGAAATATGATCCTGAAAAAGTTAAATCAACATGGAACTTTATAAATAAACTTTGGAATGCTTCAAGGTTTGTATTGATGAACATTGAAAACGACTATGAAGAAACTATGGATAACTTAACTTTGCCGGACAAATGGATTTTAACTAAATTAAATGAGACTGTTAAAGATGTTACTAACAGTATGGAAAAATATGAATTTAATATTGTTGGATCGACTTTATATAATTTTATTTGGAATGATTTCTGCGATTGGTATATTGAACTTTCTAAAATAAACATGAATAATACATCTAAAACAATACTAGTTAAAGTATTGAAAGCTATTTTAAAAATGCTTCATCCATTTATGCCTTATGTTACTGAAGAAATATACACCAAACTACCAAACACCGAAGAGTCTATCATGTTAAGTACATATCCAGAATATAATGAAGAAGAAATCTTTGAAAATAGTAAAGATATGGAGGAGATAATTGAACTTGTTAAAAAAGTAAGAAAAGCAAAACTTGAAAACAACATTAAAGAAAACCATATTGAATATACAAATGAAATTTTAAAGAACAATGAAACTATTTTAAATAAATTACTAAAAAATACAAAACTTGTAAATCACGAATCACTTGACACTTTAGTTTTCAATTTTATGGGCGATAATGTAACTTTATATTATGATAACTCATTAAATAAAACAGCTGAAATAGAAAATCTATATAAAGAGAAAGATCGCCTAGAAGCGTCAATTAATAGACGTGAAAAATTACTTGAAAATCAGAATTATATAAATAAAGCACCTAAAGATATCGTTGAAAATGAAAGGGAAACATTAAAAAAAGAAAAACAAGAATTAGATATTATAATTGACAAATTAAAATAACAAAAAAGATTGATTTATGTAAAAAAATGTGGTATATTAGTAACAGAATAGTGGCGAGGAGGTGAAATAGATGAGAAGAAATTCAAAAGGTTTTACTTTGATTGAGCTATTGGCCGTAATCGTTATCTTAGCTATTATCGCCTTAATTACAACTCCAATCATTTTGAATGTTATTGAACAATCAAGAAGAAATGCAGCTGTCGATAAAGCATGGGGAACTATCGATGCTGTTAGAGTTGCATATTCACAAGCTCAAGTAGATAGTGATCCAGTAGGTATTCCATTTACTGTTAACTTCCCTAAAGGTTCTAGTAAAGGTACTCAAACCACAGATTGGGGTACTGTAACTGCAACCGGTGGAGGATATGGTAAAGGATATATCAATAACCAAGCCGTATCAGCAAGTGGTGAAATGCCACAAGGTGGTTATGTTACTATCCAAGCAGATGGTAATATCATTGCTTACAAATTGAAATTTGGTCAATATTACTGTACTACTATGAAAGAAGGAACAGATACTTTTGATTCAAATTCAATGTTCTGCTCAAGAACAGAAAGCGATGTAGAATTAGACAGTGCTGATGCTGCTGCAAACTTCGTAGGAGGTTCATACGTTGGAAAAAAATAGAACTAGAAATAGTTCTTTTTTTTCACTTAACAGTAAAAAAGAATAAAATAATAAAAAAAGAAAAACTTTATAGATAAAGGCATGAAAAAAATCTATAAAGTTTTTTCTCGTGTAAAATTAGACACGCAAAAAAGAATTTTGACAACAAAATTAGAAAAATGCTCAGGATAAAAACATGAAAAAAACATAGAATGGTCAAAAAAGCAAATAAATATAAGCTTATTGGCCATTTTTAAATATAAAAATTAGTGAGCTAAAATATTGAAA
>CALVRC010000011.1 GCA_944358445.1 uncultured Bacilli bacterium | reverse complement strand
AATAAATAAATAAATAAATAAATAAATAAATAAATAAATAAATAAATAAATAAATAAATAAATAAATAAATAAATAATTAATTAATTAATTAATTAATTAATTAATTAAACCTTTATAACTTATTATTTTTAATAATTGTTTATTCTTTGTCTTAATGTTTCACGTGAAACATTAAGACTGTGGATAACTTTATTTGCTTAATCTAAAATATATTTTTAGCTATTTACTAATTAAATTGTTTTTTTTGATTATATCTTTTTTAATCAATGTTTCACGTGAAACATTGTACTGTGGATATCTATGGTTTTGTTTAAGTATTATTATGTTTTAATTTTATAAAAATTTTTTTACTAATGTCTGCACTAATGTTTCACGTGAAACATTAGTGCTGTGGATAAGTTCTATCTACTACTTATATTTATATTTTTTATAAAAAAAGAACGACAAAATCGTTCTTTTGAACAATGTTTCACGTGAAACATTGTTTAATTTTCTGATTCTTCGTTGTTTTCAACGGTGTTTTCTTCTGATGTTTCTTTATCAAGTAAAGCAATACTACTTACTGTTTGATTATCTTTTAAATGAATTAATCTAACACCTTGAGCTACTCTTCCAGTGTTTGAAATTTGTTCTACTGATAATCTAATAATAATACCACTGTTAGTAATTATCATTAGGTCTTCATCACCGTGAACTATTTTAAATGATACAATGTTTCCATTTTTATCAGTTATATTTAAGGCTTTAACACCTTTACTACCACGGTGTGTCATACGATATTCACTAATATTAGTACGTTTTCCATAGCCTTTTTCTGTAACTACTAATATTTGTTCATCGTTATTTGCTATTTCACAACCAACACATTTACCATCACCTAAATCAATTCCTTTAACACCTGAGGCAGTTCTACCCATAATTCTAATTTCTTGTTCGTTGAATCTAATCATACGACCATTTGATGAGGCAATTACTATTTCGTTTTCCCCAGTTGTCTTTTTAACTGAAATTAATTGATCGTTTTCTTTTAGAGAAATGGCGATTTTTCCACTTTTTCTAATATTTTCAAATTCAGATAGGGCAGTTCGTTTAATTAATCCATTTTGTGTACAAAATACAATATTATTATTTTCTTCTTCTTGATTGATTTTTAACATTGCTGTTACTTCTTCATCTTTATCAAAAGGTAATAGGTTAACTATTGGAATACCTTTTGATTGTCTACTATATTGTGGGATTTCATATCCTTTTACTCTATAAGCTTTTCCTTTGTTTGTAAAGAACATTAGGTAATCATGTGTTGTCATAGATATTAACTTTTCCACAAAATCATTTTCGTTTGTTGTCATACCTTTGATTCCTACACCACCACGGTTTTGAGTTTTGTATGTTTCACTAGTCATACGTTTTATATAACCTTTATTTGTGAGTGTTACAACGATGTTTTCCACAGGTATGAGTGATTCATCCTCAATATAGTCAATTGCTGTCATATCAATGTTTGTGCGTCTCTCGTCACCATATTTATTTTTGATTTCTAGCATTTCATTTTTAATAATTTCTAATACTTTAGCTTCTGATGCTAGAATTTCTTTATAGTATTTTATTTTTTCTAATAAATCATTTAATTCAGCTTCTATTTTATCTCTTTCTAAGCCTGTTAAACGACGTAATTTTAGTTCTAATATAGCTTCAGCTTGAATTTCTGTTAAGCTATATTTTGCTATTAACTTAGTTTTCGCTTCTGTATCTGTATTAGCTTCTTTAATTATTTGAATAAAATCATCAATATTATCAAGAGCTATTTTATATCCTTCTAAGATATGAACTCTTTTTTCTGCTTTGTCTAAGTCAAATTTTGTTCTTCTAATAATAACTTCTTTTTGATAATCAATATATTTTGAAATGATATCTTTTAGTCCTAAGGTTCTTGGGGTATTGTTATCAAGCATTAATAGGATAATTCCATAAGTTGTTTGAAATTGTGTATGTTTATATAAGTTATTTAGTACAACTTGTGGATTAGCATCTTTCTTTAATGTAATAGTAATTTTTATACCGTTTTTTAAGTCGGTATGATAATCAGCTATACCATCTATTACTTTTGTATGAACAAGTTCAGCTACTTTATCTTTTAAATCGGAAGTGTTTACTCCATATGGAACTTCGTCAACTATTATATAATGACGGCCATTTTTTTCTTCAATGGTAGCTTTACTTCTGATAGTAATTGTTCCTCTTCCTGTTTCATAAGCTTTTTTAATGCCACTATTTCCTAGAATAGTTGCACCAGTAGGAAAGTCTGGACCTTTGATATATTGCATTAATCCAGATGTATCAATATCTGGATTATCAATATATGCGATACAACCATCTATTACTTCACCTAAGTTATGTGGTGGTATATTTGTAGCCATACCAACAGCTATTCCCATTGTTCCATTTACTAATATGTTTGGAAAGCGTGATGGTAAGATTGACGGTTCTTTTTCGGATTCATCAAAGTTTGGTACAAAATCCACAGTATTTTTATTTATATCTCTTAATAATTCTAAAGATATTTTTGACAATCTAGATTCTGTATAACGCATAGCTGCTGCACCATATCCCTCGATATTACCAAAATTTCCATGTCCATCAACTAACATGTATCTATAACTAAAATCTTGAGCCATACGTACCATGGCTTCATATATACTAGAATCACCATGTGGGTGATATTTTCCCATTACGTCTCCAACTATACGAGCACTTTTTTTATGCGGTTTATCTGGTGTATATCCAGATTCATACATTGAATATAAAATACGACGATGAACTGGTTTTAAACCATCTCTTAGGTCTGGTAGGGCACGTGACTTAATAACACTCATGGAATATTCAATAAATGAACTTTCAATTTCATTAACAATGTTGTTTTCTTGTAATCTATCTCTTGTGTGGTCCATAAGTTACCTCCTTATACATCTATTGTTTCCGCAAACGCGGCATTTTCTTCTATAAATTGTCTTCTTGGTCCGACTTCTTCACCCATTAGTTTTGAAAAGGCTTCGTCAGCGGCCATAACATCATCTAAGGTTATTTTTCTAAGTACACGTTTATTTATATCCATTGTCGTTTCGTTTAATTCTTCTGCATCCATTTCACCTAAACCTTTCATACGCATAATATCATATTTAGTATTTGGGTTTAATGATGCGAGATATGAATCTCTTTCTTCTTCATTTAATACATATTTAATTGTTTTTCCATGTTTTATACAGAATAGGGGAGGTTGAGCTGCATAAACGTGCCCAGCTTCGATTATTGGTCTAAAGAAACGGTAAAATAAGGTTAATAAGAGTACTCTAATGTGTGATCCATCGACATCAGCATCGGTCATGATAATAATTTTGTGATATCTTAATTTATTTAAATCAAATTCTTGTCCTATTCCTGTACCAAATGCGGTTATAATTGTTCTTATTTCTTCGTTTGATAAGGCTCTATCAAGTCTAGCTTTTTCCACATTTAGTATTTTACCTCTTAATGGCAATATGGCTTGTGTCATTGAATCACGACCTTTAATTGCAGATCCTCCAGCTGAATCTCCCTCGACTAAGAAGATTTCGCATTTTGATGGGTCTTTATCTTTACAATCTACTAGTTTTCCACCAAAATTAATAACATCTAAATCGCTTTTTCTTCTAGTAAGTTCTCTAGCTTTTTTAGCAGCTACTCTGGCACGGGCAGCGGTCATATTTTTTTCCACAATTAATTTTGCTTCATCAGGATTTTCTAATAAATATCTTTCAAAACCTTCTGAGAAAACTTTATCAGCTAATTTTCTTACTTCAGAGTTTCCTAAACGTCCTTTTGTTTGACCCTCAAACTGTGGGTTAGGGTGTTTACATGAAACAATCATGGTTAACCCTTCTTTAACATCGTCACCACTTAGAGAATCATCTTTTTCTTTTAATAATCCTGTTTTTCTTGCATAGTTATTAATAACTCTAGTTAAAGCTCTTCGAACTCCTTCTTCATGGGTTCCACCATCGTGAGTGTTTATGTTATTAACGAATGAATAGATGTTGCTGGTGTAACCAGTGTTATATTGCATTGCTACTTCAAAGAAAACGCCTTCATCTTCTCCTTGCAAGTGAATAATATCATTTTGAATAGGGGTTTTGTTCTTATTTAAATATCTAACATATTCACTAATACCACCTTCATAGTGAAAAGTTTCTCCTGTAGTATCTTCTTCGTCTCTATCATCTCTTAGTGTTAGTTTTAATCCCTTATTTAAAAAAGCTAATTCTCTTGTTCGAACTTTTAAAGTTTCATAGTCAAAGATATCTGTATCAAATATATCAGCATCTGGTTTGAATGTTACAGTAGTTCCAGTTCTATTTGGATCACATTCTCCAACTACTGTTAATTTTTGTTCAATTTTTCCACCATCTTTGAATTTAGACTCATAAATTTTACCATCATGGTAAACTGTTACAGTTGTCCAGCTTGATAGAGCATTTACTACAGAGGCACCAACTCCGTGGAGTCCACCAGAAACTTTATATCCGCCACCACCAAACTTACCTCCTGCGTGCAATACAGTATAAACAGTTTCAACAGTTGATAAGCCTGTTTTAGGGTGAACACCAACGGGGATTCCACGACCATTATCTTTTACAGTGATTGAATTACCTTTATTAATAACAATTTCAATTGCATCACAATAACCTGCTAAAGCTTCATCAATACTGTTATCAACTATTTCCCATACTAAATGGTGAAGTCCTTTGACATCTGTTGTTCCAATATACATTCCGGGTCTTTTTCTAACTGCTTCTAAGCCTTCTAAGACCTGGATGTCGGACACATCATAGTGTTCGTTATTTTCGTTCATTTTTCCACCTCTTTTTTGACAATCTTTCCATTTTTGATATGGATAAGTTTTGCTTTGGATAGGAGTTTTTCATCAATACTATCTAAATCTGTCGTTGTTATTATCACTTGCATGTCTTTATTAATGTGTTTTAATAGATTGTTTTTCTTAGTATTATCCAAATCACTAAAAACATCATCTAATAAAATAATTGGACTTGTTTGTTTAAAATTTTTAAATACTTCTATTTCAGATAGTTTTATGGTTATTATGGCCATTTTTTGCTGTCCCTGAGAGCCAAATTCTCTTAGGTTGTTATTTTCTATGTTGAAAGTAAAATCGTCTCTGTGAGGGCCATATAATGTCGATTTTAGTCTTATTTCTTTTTCTAAGTGATTATTATAGGCATCTTCTAATGCTTTTTTAATATTTTCTTTATCAAAGCTTTCTAATTCAACTGAAGGAATGTATTTAACATTAAATCCTTTAATACCAGCTATTTCTTCGAATATTGGTGGACAAATTTTATTTAATTTTTCCACAAATTTATTACGCATTTGATAAATAAAAATGCTTTTATTAACCAAATAATCTGTTAGAATATGAAAATAATTTAAATCGACATTCATGTTTAAATTTAATTCTTTTAAGTATTCGTTTCGAATTTTTAAAAGTTTGTTAAAATCTGATAGGGCACTATAATAGTTAATTGATAGTTGTGATAATTCTAGGTTAAAATATTTCCTTCTTTCACCTGGAGAACCTTTAATTAAATCTAAATCTTCAGAAGAAAAAATTATGACATTCATCTTTTCTATATAGTCAGCTTGTTTGCTTACAACTTTGTCATCAATTTTTACCATTTTTTTTGTTCTAGTTAAATCAATTTCCAAATTATAAGGCATTTCTTTAATAATTTTACCTTTAATTATGGCTTTTTCTTCACCTGATTTTATTAAATTATCAGAAGTGAAGGAACGATGCGAGGTAGTAAAACCTAAAAGATAAATACTTTCTAAGAGATTAGTTTTACCTTGGCCATTTTCACCATAGACAATATTTATCTTATCGTCTAGTTCCAGGTGCAAAGATGTGTAATTACGAAAATTTTGAATATTTAGTGTTTTTATGACCATGTTTTACCTCACTACCTATTTTTAAGTAACTATTTTTAAAATTATAGTCTCTAACATACTCCTATACCTCATAACCATTATACCATAAAATGGGCCATAAAAAGCAAAAATAGGTAAAATAAGACCTATTTTTATTATAATTTTGCTTCATTTTTGCGACTTTTTAAAATTAATAGTAATTTTGTAGCTCTAAGCATTTGATTTTCAAATGATCGATATGATATTTCAATTTTTATTTTTTTATTGTTTTTAAAAGTTATCTCCGTATAATTTCCACAGTTTTGGTAATTGATAATATTATTTAAAGATATCCATATACAATTTTCATTTTCTGCTGATAAAGTAGGAAAAAATATTAATTCTTTTGATTCTTCTATGATAATTGGCAATTTATATTTACTACCCAAGGCATATTTTGAACCAATAATTCTTCCTTGGAATGAACTTCCATAGTAAGCACAGCTATATTCAATAATTTTTTGAATAGGCATTAATATATGGATGCTTTTTTCTTCTTCAACTATTACTGTGGATAAATCAAATTTGGGGATAAGTGCACATGTTGTTGAAGAAATTTCATATTGTTCGTTATTCATAAATCCTCCTTCGTCTTTAAAAGACATTTCTCTTATACTCATTTTGAAGGTCGAATTTTGTTACATTTTGTCGTTTTTGGTAAATTTTTCAAAAAAAAAGAACTTTTAATAAGTTCTAATTGGTAAAATTAGTTGAATTAAATCGTCAGATTCAACATTTTTTAATATTATTGGTTTAATCTCTCCATTGAACATTAGTTCTATTTCTTCTGATTCTAATGATTTAATTGATTCCATCATGAATTTAGAGTTAAAAGCAATTTTTATTTCACTATCATTATTTTTTTCCACAGTAATTTTTTCTTCAACATTTCCAATTTCTGGAATATTTGAAGATATAATAGCTGTATCATTTGTGGTTTCAAATTTTATAGTATTTTTATCGCTTTCATTTGTTAATAATGATGCTCTATCAATTGCACTATATAAATCATCATATTTTACTTTCATGGTTAATTCATATGTTTCCGGTATTAATTTAGATGTATCTGGGTATGTACCACTAATTAATCTCGTCATCATATTTATTTGGCCAAATTTAAATACTACTTTATTAGCAAAAATGTGCATTTCTATTGTTTCTTCATCTTCATTCATTAGTTTAACTAATTCGTTTAAATTTTTAGTTGGAATTATAATATTAGAATTTTCCACAACATTTTTATCTAGTAATATTTTTTTAACAGCTAAGCGGTATGAATCAGTTGCTGTACATTCTAGAGTATTTTTTTCGATTTTAAAATTTAATCCAGTTAATACAGGTCTAGTTTCACTTGTTGATGTTGCAAATGAGGTTTGACTTATAATTGTTTTAAATAATTTTTGATTTAATACTATAGGATTTTGATTAAATTCTAATTCTAAGTCTGGAAATTCATTAACATTACTACAATTTAATGTAAATGATGAATTATGCGTTGTTATATATAGTTTAGAGTCAATCACTTCTTCTAAATTAATCATTTCATTTGGTAATTTTCTAATTATTTCATATATATATCTTCCTGATACGACTATTTCTCCTAAAGTATCTATTTTTTCTATATCTTTTTTATCAATAAATGTTTTTATAGATATTTCACTATCTGTACTCATTAAATATAATCCATCTTCCGTAAGCTCAAATTTTATACAGTTTAAAATTGGTCTTAAGTTTTTAGTAGATATTCCTCTTATAACGTAATTTAAATGTTCTAGTAAAATATTTTGTTTAATTTCTAATTTCATATTTTTTCCTCCTTTTGTTTTATTATTAATTAAATTATTTTTTATTATAGATGTGGATAAGTGTGGAAAAGTATAACTTTACATTGAAAATAAAGTTATTTTACATGTGGATAAATTAGTTAATAATAGTTTTTTTTACACTACTTAATTTGGTTAATAATTTTTGATATTTCCACTTCTAAGTTTTTGTCTTTTTTTAATTCTCTTTTTATTTTTGCTACTGAGTGCATAACAGTTGTATGATCTTTTCCACCAAATTCACTACCTATTTTTGGTAATGATTCTTTTAGATGAACTCTACATATGTACATTCCAATTTGTCTTGGTACGGCTATTTTGGATAATCTTTTTTTAGATTTTATATCTTCAACAGTAATATTGTAATTGTTTGCTACTAATTGTATTACTTGATCTATTTTGTTTCTTGATATAATGTTTTTTCCAATATAGTCTTTTAATGCTTCAACGGCAAGTTCTAATGTTATTTCAGAACCATTCATTATAGTAGCATAAGCAAATACTCTAGTCAAAGCACCTTCTAATTTTCTAATATCAGTGGTGCAGTTATTTGCAATATATTCTTTAACTTCTTCTGGAACAAAACTTCCTATTCCTTGAGCTTCTATTTTTTTATCTAATATTGCCATTCTTAATTGAAAGTCTGGGGGTAATATATCAATAGTTAATCCCCAGTTAAATCTTGTTCTAAGTCTTTCTTCTAATTTTTTTAAATCATCTGGTGAACGATCTGAAGAGATTATTATTTGTTTGTTTTTAGTGTGTAATTCATTAAATGTGTTGAAAAATTCTTGTTGTGTTTTACTAGCAATTTCTAAGTATTGAATATCATCTATCATTAATACATCTATATCACGGTATTTTCTTTTGAAGTTATCTACAGCTTTAAAATTACTTGTTTCGCTTTTTCTATATATATTAAGAAAGTCATCAACAAATTTTTCACTAGTAACATACAATACTTTTTTGTTGGATGTTGCCATGATGTAATTTCCTATTGCATGCATTAGGTGTGTTTTTCCAAGTCCACTACTACCATATATAAATAATGGATTATACATAGCACCTGGTTTTTCAGCAACAGCAAGTCCAATAGCTTTGGCAAATTTATTACTTTCTCCAGATATAAAGTTATCAAATGTGTATTTGCTATCTAATCCACTTTCAAAAACAGCTTCATTATTTTCTATCACTGTATTTTTTGGCTTATCTTCGGTTATTTCGTCAGGTGTAACATATTTAAATTTGAAGATAGATCCGGTGACTTCCATAAATGTTTCTTTAATTATTTCACCGTAGTTTTCTTGAAGATGCTTTTTATGAACATCTAAAGGAACTTCAACTATGGCATATTCATTATTTAGGTCAATTAATTTTGTTTCTTGAAACCAGGTTTGAAATAATACTGGCTTTAATTTTATCTCAATTTTAGATAAAAAAACGGACCACATATTTTCTAAATCCATACTACTACCCCCATAGTTATAAACAATCTATAACCATTTTACAATAAATTTACATAATTTTCTATAAAAACTGTGGAAAAACTATAAAAAAGTTTTTAACATGCAATAAATGTCGAAAAATGGAGGATTATGTATAATTTCCACACAAATTGTGGAAAATTAATTTTGCACATTTGTGCATAAATTATTTTTTTACACATATGTTGAAAAATGAAAAAATTAGTTTATAATATAGGACTAATTTCTGTGGAAATCAAAAGTGGATAATTTTAGAAAATTTTTTACTGTGGAAAACTCAACTATTGCGTTTTTCTTTAATTTTTGATATAATTGTAACAATTTTTTAATAAATTTTATTGTTTAAATTGACAAAGATGCTTTTTATCTATATAATTTATTAAGCGATGTGAAATTATTAGGAGGTGTAATAGATGTCAAAAAGAACATTTCAACCAAATACTCGTAAGAGAAGTAAGAAAATGGGATTTTTTGCGCGTATGGAAGCCGGTATAGTAAGTAGAAGAAGAAAAAAAGGCCGCAAGGTATTATCTCATTAATTTGCCACTGCTGTCGTGCAGTGGCTTTATTAGTAATTTAGGTGTGGTTATGAAAAAAATAAATATTGTTAAGGAAAATCGTGATTATAACCGAATTATTAAAAATAATAAGCCTTTTAAATATAAAGATTATGTTATATATATAGATAAAAGGGAACCTTCTATTTATAAATTTGGATTTTCAGTGGGCAAAAAAATTGGTAATGCGGTTGTTCGTAACCGAGTTAAAAGACAAATTAAGGAAATTGTTTCACAAAATGACTATAAAAATGATTTTGATTGTATTATAATAGTTGGTAAGGGAATTTTAAGTCGAAGTTTTAGTGAAATGAGTAAAAATTTGAATTTTGCTTTGAGAAAACTTGATTTAGTAAAGGAGCGGAAAGATGCGTAAGAAAATTGGATTACTTATGGTAATAGGCTTACTGACATTTTCGTTATCTGGTTGTACTACATATGTTAAAGATAAAGATGGAAAACCAGTTAAAGAAGCAACAACAGGACAAACTTTAGCATCCAATATACTTTGTAAACCAACAAATGAAGATGTTATTAAGACTTATGAAAAAAATAAAGTAAATATAGATAAACTTCCAAGTTGTGAAAAATTTACTCCAGCATCTGGAGAATATGGTGGAATTTGGGAAACTGTTTTTATTAAACCTTTAAGTTGGTTTATTATTAAAGTAGGTGAATTACTTGGTAATTATGGTGTAGCAATTATTGTTGTTACTTTAATTATTCGTTTAATTATTTTTCCGATTAGTAAGAAATCAGCTTTACAATCTGAAAATATGAAGTTTGCTCAAAAAGATTTAGAGAAACTTGAAAGAAAGTATCGTGGACGTGAAAGTCAAGAAGATCAAATGATGAAAGCTCAAGAGATGATGGGAATTTATAAAAAATACGATATTAATCCAATGTCGGGCTGTTTGTTTGCTTTTATTCAAATGCCATTATTCTTTGCTTTTTTGGAAAGTTTAAACAGACTTCCTATTGTTTTTGAAGGTAAGTTTTTAGGATTTAATTTAGGAATGAGTCCTTTTGTTAGATTGTTTGGAGGAAATTTTGATTTTTCAGTATTTATAGATAGTTTTACTAATGGAGGATGGATTTATTTATTACTTCCAATTTTAGTAGGTTTGACAACATTTTTCTCATTCAAATTAAATTCTGGTGTTAGTAGTGGTAACGAAGAACAAATGCATCAGATGAAAGTAATGATGAATGTAATGCTTGTATTTATTGTAATTACTTCATTTACAATGCCAACAAGTATTATTATATATTGGATAACTGGTAGTTTATTTACTATTATTCAAGCCGAAGTGATTAGGAGGATGAAGGAAAATGTTAAAGGTAGTAAAAAACGAATCAAAAAACAAAGAAGAAGCGCTTAATAAATGTTTGGAAGAGTTAAATGTTAATTCTAATGAAGTATATTCTTATGTTGAAGAAAGTTCTTCAGGTCTTTTTGGAAAGAAAAAGTATACAGTTTATGTTGTTACTAAATATGATGTTAAAAAATATGTTAAAGAATTTTTGAATGACTTAGCTAATAATATGAATACCTCATTTAATGTAGAAGTAAATGAAAAAGATGGAATTATTTCAGCTATTATTATTACTGATGATAGTGGTATATTAATTGGAAAAGAAGGAAAAACGCTTAATGCGATTCAGACTATTTTAAGACAGTCACTTAGAAAATATGGAAATTTTGATATTAAAGTTAATTTAGATATTTCTGGATATAAAGCTAAAAGAGAAAAGAATATTGAAAGAGAAGTTAGAAGAATTGCTAAAGAGGTTTTGAAAACTAAAATCGAAGCTAAGTTAGATCCAATGAATTCTTATGAAAGAAGAATTGTGCATACAATAATTTCTGAATATGATGATTTAGCTACTCAAAGTGAAGGCGAAGCTCCTAATAGATATGTAGTTATTAAGATAAAGGAAGATTAAGTTCTTCCTTTTTTGATAAAAAAAGACTTAGATATCTTTTCTATCTAAGTCTTTTGCTGTGAATGTTTCACCAGTAGTGTCATTTTTAAAATATATTGAGTAGACACATAAAGTAGCTATTTTTTCTATTGTTTCAAAATTTATATCAGTTGTTTCGGTTTCATATCTAGATAAGGTGTTTTGTTTTGTGTTTATTAATTTTGCTATTTCATTTTGATTTAAATTCTTATTATTTCTCATGTATTTTAATACTTTGCCTATCATAAATATCACCAGTTAAATTATCCAACAAGTGTATAAAATTGTCTTAACTTATCCAAAAACAGGATATATAATTTTATTGATAGTATATCCATTTTTAGGATAATTATGAGGAGTTTTTATGAGAAAAAGATTAACTAGAAAAGAAAAAAGAAATAGAAATAAAAAAATTGTAATTACTGGTGTTATATGTTTACTTTTTTGTTTGTGTGTAGGGTATGCGGCTTTTAATACGGAACTTAGTATAAGAGCAAAAGGAAATATTAAGGAAAGTGAAAATTGTGAATTTGGTGGAATAAAAGTAAATACTGTTACTGAAGGTGATGGTTTGTATTTTGATACATATGAAGAAGGAAAATGTACATATAAGGGCACAAATCCAAATAATTATATAATGTTTAATAATGAACTATGGAGGATTATTTCTAAAGAACAAGACGGAACTATAAAAATTATAAGAGATAAAATTACGTATGAGAGTGTTTTTGATGAAGCGGATAATAGGACAACAGGTTATTGTTTAAATGAAAATACAAATGGAGATGGGTGTAATATTTGGAGTTCAACGGCAAATATGGTAGGAAGTCCTAGTGAATTTATTGGTGTGGAACATAGTAGTGTTGGTACTCTTGAAAGAGGCACTGTAGACAAAGATAGTACTTTGTTGACTTATTTAAATGGAGAATACTTAAACTCTTTAATAAATAATGATAAAATAGTTTCATATATTTGGAATATTGGTATGCCACTTGATGTGACATCTAAAGATGAAGTTGATTTGGAAACGATAATGCTTTGGGAAAAACAATTTCAATGGAATGGTAAAATAGGTTTGTTAAGTTATAGCGAATTTAGAAATGCAAATTCTTCGGCAAATACAGTTTTTAAGCCTAATTATTTATCATCACTTGTGATAGAAAATAAATCAGATAGTTTTTATTTGATATCACCCGCTTATGCGTATAATTTGGTAAATGCAATAGGTACTGATCAAATTTTTGGAGTACCTGTATATGGATTTACTACATTAAAATCTGCTGATAGTGATGATGATGACTTTATTGCTGGCATTAGACCTTGTTTATATCTTACACCTAATATAACATTATCAGGAAACGGAACTGAACAAGATCCTTATGTTATTACAAATTAAATGTCATAAAAATGTTAAGAAGATTAATTTCTTCTTTTTGTGTGTTTAAATACGTTTATAGATGTGCTATTATTTATAATAGGGTGGTGTGAGTTATGAAAAAAGGTTTTAATAATGAGAAATATGTTGAAATTCAAAGTAAAAGAATTAAAGAAAAAATTAATGAATTTGATAAATTATATTTGGAGTTTGGTGGTAAATTATTTGATGATTATCATGCTAGTAGGGTTTTACCTGGATTTGAGCCTGACTCTAAAATTAAAATGCTTTCTGAGTTAAAAGATATTACTGAAATAATTATTTGTATTAATGCAAAAGATATTGAGAGAAAGAAAATTAGAGCTGATTATGGAATTACTTATGATATGGAAGTTTTAAGGTTAATAGATGAATTTCAAAATTTGGGTTTATCTGTTAATAGTGTGGTTATTACTTTATATAGCGGTAAGGAAAGTAGTAAAAAGTTTAGAAATCAATTAGAAAAAAGAAATATTAAAACCTATGTTCATACTCCAACAGCAGGTTATCCAACAGATGTTGATGTTATTGTAAGTGATGAGGGATATGGAGCTAATCCTTATATTGAAACGACTAAAAAGTTAGTGGTGGTTACAGCTCCTGGACCATCTAGTGGAAAGTTAGCTACTTGTTTATCTCAACTTTATCATGAATATAAAAGAGGAGTTAAGGCTGGTTATGCGAAGTATGAGACTTTTCCGGTTTGGAATTTACCTTTAAAACATCCAGTTAATGTGGCTTATGAAGCAGCTACTGCTGATTTAAAAGATGTTAATATGATAGACTCGTTTCATTTAGAAAAATATGGTATTACTTCTGTTAATTATAACCGTGATTTAGAGGTTTTTCCTGTTTTAAAAGCAATTCTTCATAAAATTACAGGTAAAGATATTTATTATTCACCAACAGATATGGGTGTTAATATGATAGGATATGCTATAGATGATGATAAAGTAATTTGTGAAGCTAGTAGGCAAGAAATAATTAGAAGGTATTATAAAGCTTTATGTGATTATAAAACTGGTGATTCTAGTGAGGATGTTAGTAAAAGAATTAAGCTTTTGATGAATGAACTAGAAATTAATCCTATAGAGGAAAGACCTGTTATAAAGGTTGCTAGGGAAAAGAGTAAGTCTTTTGATTTGCCGGTTATTGCTTTAGAACTTAGCAATGGTAAAATAATTACTGGTAAGAAAACCGAAATTTTGAGTCCAGCTAGTAGTTTAATTTTAAATGCTATAAAAGAGTTAACTAATATTCCAGATGATGCAGATTTACTTTCTAAGGCTGTACTTGAACCAATTCTTAAATTAAAACCTTTAAGTAATCATTCATCTAGGTCTTTAAATTTAGAAGAGGTTTTGATTGCTTTAAGTATTTGTTCTGTAACTAATCCAATTGTTAAAGACGCTTTGAAAAATTTGAATAAGTTATCTGGATTAGAAGCGCATGCTTCATTTATGGTTTACAATGGTGATTTAAATACTTTAAAAAGATTAAATATTAATTTGACTTGTGATCCTATATTTTATTCTAATAATTTATATATGAATGAATAAAACGGTAATTTATTTACTGTTTTTTGTGCTATAATATTTTGGAAAAGGAGCTTTGGTATGAGAAAGAAAGACATTACAAAGATACTAGTTAAGGATGAAGAATATTTAAAAATTGTTGCTCCAATACTTAGTTCTTTAGAATTTCAGAAAAGAAAAAATTGGATACATCATGAGAATTGTTCTTTATATGAGCATTGTCTAGTTGTATCTTATTTATCATATAGAATATGTAAAAAAAGAAAGTGGAATTATACTGATGCAGCTATTGGTGGGTTACTTCATGATTTTTATAAAGAACCATGGCAAGACCATCTTCATGAAAAAATTCCATTTTTTAAACAACACGGTTTTGTTCATGCTCATGAAGCTATGGAAAATGCTTATAAGTTTTTTCCAGAACTTATGAATGAGAGAATTGCAAATATAATTGAAAGGCATATGTTTCCACTTAATATTATTCCTCCTAAATATAAAGAGGGATGGGTGGTTACGTATGCTGATAAACGACTTTCGATGGACGTAGTTGTAAATATTAAAGCTTTACCAAAATATTTGGGTTTAGCTAGAGTTGTTTATAAAGTAAAAAAATTTTTTAGATTTGGAAAGAGGTGATTGTATGGATGATACAATAGCTGCTATTTCAACAGCACAAGGTGTTGGGGCTATTTCTATTATTAGAGTTAGTGGGAATGATGCTATTTCAATAGTTAGTAAGATTTTTTCTAATAAAAAGTTTGTAGATGCTTTAAGTCATACTATTCATTATGGCTATATAATGGATGGTGATGAAAAGGTGGATGAAGTTTTGGTAAGTGTTATGCGCGCTCCTAAAACTTTTACTAAGGAAGATGTTGTTGAGATAAATGCACATGGTGGAATTATGACAACTGATAAAATTTTAGAATTATTACTTGTGAATGGGTGTCGATTAGCTGAACCTGGGGAATTTACTAAAAGAGCTTTTTTAAATGGTCGAATTGATTTAACAGAAGCAGAGGGGGTTATGGATTTAATTAATTCTAAAACAGATATTTCAAGGAAAATAGCTTTGAATCAAGTTGGTGGTAAGGTTTCTAATATGATTAGTAAACTCCGAGATGAGCTTGCAGGAATAATTGCAAATATTGAAGTTAATATCGATTATCCAGAATATGAAGATATTGAAGAGATGACAATTGAAAAAATCGATTTTAATTTAAGTGAACTTGAAAGTAAAATTGATAAGATTTTGAAAGAAAGTAAAAATGGTGAAGTTTTGATAAATGGTATTAAAACGGCAATTGTTGGTAAGCCTAATGTTGGAAAAAGTAGTTTACTTAATAGATTGATTGGTGAAGATAAAGCGATTGTTACGGATATTCAAGGAACGACTCGTGATAGTGTTGAGGCAACCCTTAGAATAGATAACTTAATTTTGAATTTAATCGATACAGCTGGAATTAGAAAAACAGAAGATGTCGTTGAAAGTATTGGGGTAGACAAGAGTTTAAAATTAATAGATGAAGCTGATTTGATTTTATTTGTAGTTAATTATAATGAAAAATTAAGTCATGATGATTTAGTGATTTTAGATAAATTAAAAGGTAAGAATTATATTACAATAGTTAATAAGACAGATTTAGAGAAAAAAATCGATGATGATAAGCTTTCTAATGTGGTTTATGTAAGTGCTTTAAATGATGATAATATTGATGAGATAGGTAATAAAATTAAAAAATTATTTAATTTAGAAAAGATAGAAACAACAGATTTAACTTATTTAACTAGTGCGAGAAGTGGGGCTATACTTAGAAAAGTTTTAGATAGCGTTAAAGCGGTTCGAAAAGGAATTGAAGAAAATTATCCTATCGATATGGTGGAAATTGATTTAAAAGATATATGGAATTTACTAGGTGAGATAATTGGCGAGAGTTATGATGAAGAGTTATTGGATCAATTGTTTAGTAGATTTTGTGTTGGAAAATAAAATTTATATTTAATTTGTCATAAAGTTAAATTTGTGATAAAATGTATATAGATGAAGGAAACTTCATAAAATAAAAAAGGAATATCCAAGGCTGCAATGTTGGATGTACCAAAATATTTTGGACACCTAAATCAAGCTGCAAAGCTTAAGTTAGGTGCTTTTTTCTATTTAAGTAATATTAAGATAAATAGAAGTGATATGATGGCATAAAGAGCTTTTTCTCTTTGAGTCATTTGTATCACCTCCAATTCTATATTAAGAATTGGTACACCCAACTTATTGAATATTCCTTTATATAATTATAACAAACCGTTATACAAAGTACAATATAATTTATTATTTTTAAATTAGGCTTTCATTTATTTGACTAAGTTTTTTTGATGATGTAAAATTAACTCTAGTATTTGGTGGTGAGAAATATGAAATATGAAGTTATTGTAGTAGGTGGAGGTCATGCTGGATGTGAAGCAGCTTTGGCATGTGCCCGCAAAGGACATAAAACATTACTTGTTACAGGAAATATTAATAATATTGCGGATATGCCTTGTAATCCATCGATTGGTGGAAGTGCGAAAGGTATAGTTGTTAGAGAAATTGATGCTTTAGGTGGAGAGATGGGAAATAATGCTGATAAGAGTTTACTTCAAATAAAGATGCTTAATACAGCTAAAGGTCCAGCTGTTAGATCTCTTCGTGCGCAGGCAGATAAAGTTACGTATCCGAAAAATATGATTGAAACTTTAAAAAGTACAGATAATTTAGATATTAAAGAAGCTTTAGTTAAAGATGTAATGACACCTAACAATAAGGTTAGTGGAGTATTACTTGAAGATGGTACAGAGATTAATTCTAAAGTGGTTATTTTAACAACCGGTACTTATATGAATGCGGATATTATGGTAGGGGATACTCGTCATAGAGAAGGACCGCATGGTGAGAGACCATCTAATTATTTAAGTGATAATTTGGCTAAGAAAGGTTTTATTATTAAAAGATTAAAAACTGGAACGCCACCTAGAATAGATAAAGATAGTATTGATTTTTCTAAAACAAAGATTGAAAATGGTGATAGTGTTTATCATACTTTTAGTTTTGATAATAAACCTATTTATGATATAAATAAACAAGTGCCTTGTTATTTAATTTATACTAATGATGAGACACATAAAATTATTAGAGATAATTTAAATAAATCTAGTATGTATGGAGGTTTATCTGATATTAAAGGTGTTGGACCTAGATATTGTCCATCTATTGAAGATAAAATAGTTAGGTTTAGTGATAAGGAAAGACATCAACTTTTTTTAGAGCCTGAAAGTTTATATTATGATGATATATATTTACAAGGCTTTTCTACTAGTATGCCTTATGATGTGCAGGAGAAGATGGTTCATAGTTTACCTGGATTAGAAAATGCGAAGATTTTAAAATATGCTTATGCGATAGAGTATGATGCAATTTATCCAACACAGTTAAATTTTAATTTGGAAACAAAGTTAATTGAAAATTTATTTACAGCTGGTCAGATTAATGGTACAAGTGGTTATGAAGAAGCTGCCTGTCAAGGATTAATGGCTGGTATTAATGCTTTTTTAAAATTAGAAGGTAAAGAACCATTTATTTTAAGAAGAGATGAAGCTTATATTGGTGTATTGATTGATGATTTAATTACTAAAGGTATAAGAGATCCTTATAGATTATTAACATCACGTGCGGAATATAGACTTTTACTTAGAACAGATAATGCAGATTTAAGACTTAGAGAATATGGTCATAAATTTGGGTTAGTATCCGATGAAAAATATGAAAGATTTTTAAATAAAAAGGAGGAAATAGAAAAAGCAACATTAGAATTTAAAGAAAAAAGATTAACTCCTAAAAATAATGATTATTTAGTTAATTTAGGTACTAAAGAATTAAAAGATGGTGTTTCTTTATATGATTTACTTAGAAGACCAGAAATTAATGTTATAGATTTAACTAAGTTTTTAGATAATAAATATAGCTTTGAGGTTTTAGAACAGGTGTCTATATCAGCTAAGTATGAGGGTTATATTAAAAAATCATTATTGGAAGCTGAAAAATTAAAAAAATTAGAAGATAAGAAAATACCTTTAGATATTGATTATGATAAGATGCATAATTTAGCTAGTGAAGCTAAACAAAAGTTAAAAGAAGTTAAACCACTTACAATTGGTCAGGCTATGAGAATAAGTGGGGTAAATCCTGCTGATATTTCAATTTTAACTATGTATATGAAAAGAGGTTAGTTAATGAATATTGATGAATTTAAAATAGAAGTAGAAAAATTAGGAATTATGGTTACTGAAGAAGAAATAAATAAATTAGAAAAGTATGCTTTACTTTTAAAAGAGTGGAATGAAAAAATTAATTTGACAGCAATAACTGAGAAAAAAGAGGTGTTTTTAAAACATTTTTATGATAGTTTAACGATTGTTAAAATAATTGATTTAGACAAAATAGAAAGCTTATGTGATTTAGGAACAGGAGCTGGATTTCCTGGAATTGTTTTAAAAATATTTTTTCCTAATTTGAATATGACTTTGGTTGATTCTTTAAATAAACGAATTAAATTCTTAGAAGTTGTAATTAATGAATTATCTTTAGAAAATATTACTTTGGTACATATTAGGGCTGAAGAGTATGCGAAGAAAAATAGAGAATGTTTTGATGTAGTTACAGCTAGAGCATTATCAAGTTTTCCCATTTTACTTGAATATGGAGTACCACTTTTAAAAATTAATGGTCATTTGATTGCAATGAGAGGTTTAAATGATAGTAATGAAGGAATTAATGCACTAAAGGTATTAAAGTCAAAAATTAATGATGTTTTAGAATTTAAATTACCTTATGAAGAAAGTAATAGGACTTTAATTGATGTATTAAAATTAGAGAAAACTTCTTTGAAATATCCTAGAAGGTATGCGGAAATTAAAAAGAAATCTTTATAATTTTGTAAAACAATATTGAATATTATTTTAATATTGTTTTTTTATGTCATTTTTGTTGAATTATTTCCCGAAAAATAGTATGATAAAATAAAAGAATAGAAGGGAGGGGTAGATTATGTTCGAAAGTGGTCAGCTTACTGTTTTAAATATGCAAGAAATTTTGCCAAATAGATTTCAACCAAGAATTAGATTTGATTCAGAAAAACTAGAAGAGTTAGCGGAGTCTATTGGTAAATATGGAGTTATTCAACCTATTGTTGTAAGACCTGTTGGCAATAAATTTGAAATTATTGCTGGTGAAAGGCGTTTTAAGGCTAGTAGGTTAGCTAATAGATCTACCATCCCTGCTATTATTGTGAACTTATCTGATAAAGATAGTGAAGAAATCGCACTACTTGAAAATATTCAAAGGCAACAGCTAAGCCCGATTGAAGAGGCCGTTTCTTATAAACGGATTTTAGACATGGGATATATTACTCAGGAAGAACTTGCTAGAAAACTAGGAAAAGCTCAATCAACAATAGCTAATAAAATTAGGCTTTTGAATTTAGATGATGAAGTTCAAAGTTATTTACTTAATAATAAAATTTCTGAAAGACATGCAAGAAGTTTACTTAGAATCCCTGATAAAGATACACAGGTAGAAATGCTTCATCGTATTGTTGAGGAAAGATTAACTGTTAAACAAACTGATAAGGAAATTGAAAAATTAAGAGAAGAGAAAAATATTAATAATAAAGTAGCAAAATCTGTTAATATAGATTTACCAAAGGTTAATGTAAAAGAAGAAGTACATGAAGAAGTAAAACCGATTTTAAGTACACCAGATGAGATTGAAAATTTATTTGATGAAACTGAAAAAATAGAATTATCGGAAAATGAAAGGGGAAATAATATGGATATAGATAAAATTATGCGTGAAGCTAAAGATATTAATATACCACAAGAGACACCTAAGGATATTTCAGGGTTAATGCAACTAGGTAATGATATACAAAGTGAACCAATAATTAGAGAAGATGAAGGATTAAATCAAGTTAATTTGGAAAATAATAGGTTTATAAATGTTGCGCCAGAACCTCAACAACAAAAGAAGGTTCAACCGGTGAATAATTCAGGGGTAACTTTTGATAGTATGTTTAATCAACATGTTAATATTGAACCTAATCCAACTAATAATGTTCAAAACAATGTGAATGATTCTGTTAAAGCAACTATGTCATCTAGTAGTTTACAAAACAATGTTACTCAAGTAAATACAGTTTCAGAAGTTACTCCTATTTCTAATGTATCTGTTGAGCCTACAGTAACACCTTTAAATTCTTCTCCTTCAGAGGTGAACGCTAATACGGGTATTCCAGAGGTTACACCAGTAGTTAATAATCAAGATGAAGTTTCTGATGATACTAAGAAGGAAATTTCATCAGCAGTGGCGGATGCCCTCAGAAGATTTAATCAAAAGAAAAAAGCGGTTTCAACACCTGCTCCAACAGTCGCAGAGCCTATTGCTCCACAAGTTTCTGCTTCAGTGCCAGAACCTTCTATTTCTAGTATAAATACACCAGTAGAGCCGGTTTCAAATATTAATCCACAAGTGAGTGAGGTTAATATTCCTTCTGCCGAGTCTGCTATTCCAAGTACTGATATTATTTCTGATAATGCTTTAAATGAATATGCTATTCATTCTGATACTGCTGGAACAATGGCTAGTTCAATGGTTCAAGATGTTAAACCGGTTAATAATCAAGCACATTTTGCAGAAATAGTAAAATTACTTAGAGATTGTGCTGATAAGATTGAGCAAAGTGGATATTTTGTAAATGTTGATGAACTTGATTTAGGTAATCAATATAAAGTAACATTTACAATTAATAAGGAATAGGTTATGAATAAGATAAAAAAATTAGTAGATTATTGTTTGAACTGTCCTGTTAAACCTTGTAAGAAAGGTTGTCCTTTAAGAAATGACATTCCTAGTTTTGTTAAGTTAGCTAAGGAAGGTAATTTTTTAGAGGCTTTTAGTGTACTTAGTGAAACAACTGTTTTAACATCTATTTGTGGAAGAATATGTCCATTTGAAAGACAGTGTGAAGGTAATTGTGTTAGAAGATTGAAAGGTGAGCCTGTACAAATTGGTGAAATTGAAGCTTTTATTGGTGATAAAGCTATGAAAGAAAATTATCCTCTTTTTAGCGATATGATGGAGAATAATGGTAAGAAGGTCGCAGTAGTTGGTGCGGGGCCTGCTGGTTTGTCTTGTGCAGCTTTTTTAAGAAAATTAGGTTATGAAGTAACTATTTATGAAAAGCATAATTATTTAGGTGGTCTTATTACCCATGGTATTCCTGATTTTAGATTAGATAGAGGTGTATGTGATAAAACTTTTAAGAGAATTATAAATTTAGGCATTCAAGTTAAGTTTAATTTAGAACTTGGTAAGGATATTTCTTTAAAACAATTAAGGGATGAATATAATGCGGTCTTTTTAGCTTTTGGCGCAAATATTTCAAAAATACCTAGTATTAAAGGTAAAAACTTAGAAAATGTATATGGAGCAAATGAATTTTTAGAAAGTAAAAGAAAAATAGATTTAAAAGGTAAAAATGTCATTGTCGTTGGTGGTGGCGATACTGCTATGGATATGGCTAGAGTAGCTAAAAGGTTTGGTGGAGATGTATTAGTTGTTTACCGAAATAAAGAGAAAATGATGAAGGCTTCAAAGAATGAAGTAGCTATAGCTAAAAAGGAAAAAATAGAATTTATGTTTAATAGTAATGTTAAGCAAATAATTGCTGATGAAAATAATTATAAAGTTTATTTGATTACTAATGATGGATATAAATTTATTTATCCTGTTGATTATGTATTTTTTGCTGTGGGATCAAGACCTTTAGAAAGACTTACAAAAAAACTTGGTATAAAAATTGATGTGGATGGATATATTAAAACAGATAAAAATCAAATGACTTCATTGTCTGGTGTATTTGCTGGAGGAGATATTATTAAAGAAAAAAATACGGTAGCTTTTGCTGCTCAATCTGGTAAGATGGGTGCATATAATATTGATTTATATTTAAAAAAGATTGACAAGTAGTTTAGATAAATATAAAATTATAAGACATCAAGAGGTGATGATAATGCTTAAATTTACTAAAATGGAAGGACTTGGAAATGACTATATTTATGTTGATGCTATAAATCAGCATGTTAGTAATCCTTCTAATCTTTCAAAAAAACTTAGTGATAGACATTTTGGGATTGGAGCAGATGGATTAATTTTAATTAGTAAAAGTGATATAGCAGATTTTAAAATGAATATTTATAATTCTGATGGATCAGAAGCTGAAATGTGTGGTAATGGAATTAGATGTGTTGGTAAATTTGTATATGATAAAGGTTATACTAATAAAACTAAGCTTACTATTGAAACTTTAGTTGGTTTAAAGAAGTTAGAATTAATATTAGAAGATGGAATTGTTTCTTTGGTGAATGTTGATATGGGAGAACCTATATTAAATGGTAATGAAATACCTGTTATTAATTATAATGAAGAAAAAATTAATGGTATTTCTTTTGCTAGTGTTAATATTCCTTCTTTTGGTAAATTTACTACTATTTCTATGGGTAATCCACATGCTGTGTGTTTTGATTTTGATATAGATAATATGAATATTAATAAAATAGGTCCAGTTATAGAAACCAATAAGTGTTTTCCTAATAGGACAAATGTAGAATTTATAAAAGTTATTAATCAAAATGAAATAAATATGCGTGTTTGGGAACGTGGTGCAGGAGAAACGCTCGCTTGTGGAACTGGTGCTTCAGCTTCAGTAGTTGCAAGTTATTTGAATGGTTATACTGGTAGAAAAGTTATAGTTAATTTACTTGGTGGAAAGTTAGAAATTAATTATAGTGAAAAAGATAATCATGTTTATATGAAAGGTCCTGCACGTATAGTGTTTGAAGGTGAAATTGATTTGGATTAGACAGTTTAAGTGTCTAATTTTTTTTTAATTCTAATTTCTTCTTGTTATACGTGATATAATATGATTAGAGGTAGATGATTCGATGATTGAAATAAAAAAAATATCAAAATCTTATAAAAATAATACTGTTTTAAAGGATATTTCTTTTAATATTGAAACTGGAAAATTTACTGTTTTGATTGGAGAGTCTGGTTGTGGTAAAACAACTTTACTTAAAATGATTAATAAGTTAATTGTTCCAACTAAAGGTGATATTTTCATTGATGGAAAAGATATTAAAGAAATTGATGATATAAAATTAAGAAGGGGTATGGGGTATGTTATTCAACAAACAGGTCTTTTTCCACATATGACTGTTCGTGAAAATATTACTATTATTCCTAAAATTTTGAAGGTTGATGAAAGTAAAATTAAAGAAGATACTTTAAAGATGATGGATATGATTGGATTAGATGAATCTTTACTTGATAGATATCCTAGTGAGCTTTCAGGTGGTCAGCAGCAACGTATTGGAATTGCGAGAGCTTTTATTACTAATCCTAATATTATTTTAATGGATGAGCCTTTTAGTGCTTTAGATCCAATGAGTAGAGTTGCTTTACAAGATGAATTACTTAAATTACAAGAAAAATTACATAAAACAATTGTGTTTGTGACTCATGATATGGATGAAGCTATTAAACTTGCTGATAAAATAGCAATTTTTGATAATGGTGAGTTAGTTCAGTATGATGTTCCAGAAAATATTTTGAAACATCCGGCAAATGATTTTGTTAAAAACTTTGTTGGTAAGAAAAGAATTTGGACAAGTCCTAAGTATATTAAGGTTGAGGATATTATGATTGATAAACCAGTTACTTGTTTTCCAAATTATACGGTATTTTATTGTCTTAATAAAATGAAGATGATGAAGGTTGATAGTTTGATGGTTATTGATGATAAAAAGAATTTTCTTGGAGTTTTGTATGCGGAGAGTGTTACAGATAAAGAAGCAATGAATAAAGAAGCTAGTGAATATATGCTTAAGGATATTCCAACAGTTAAGAAAGGTGATTCTATTAGTACTTTAGCTAAGTTAGTTACAGAAAGTAGACTTTCTAATATTCCAGTTTTAGATGAAGAAAATCATTTATGTGGTCTTATTACTAGAAGTAGTTTAATTATGGCTTTAAGTCAACAGTTCTTGGAGGAGGAATAATATGGAGTTTATAGATTATGTAGTTCAAAATCACGAACAAATTATTTCACTTTTTTTAGAACATATTGAGCTTACTTTTATTGCTGTTGGTCTTTCTATTTTAATAGGTGTTCCTATTGGAATTTTAATTAGTTATGTTAGAAAGTTGGATAAACCTATTTTAGGTCTTTCTTCAGTTATTCAAGCAGTACCTTCGATGGCTTTACTTGGTTTTATGATTCCATTTGTCGGAATTGGAACTATTCCCGCTATTATTGTAGTTATACTTTATTCATTATTACCAATTATTAAAAATACATATACTGGTATTAATGGTATTAGTGAGTCAATGATTGAATCTGCTAAGGGTATTGGTCTTACTAAAAGTCAAATTTTGTTTAAAATTCAGATTCCTCAAACATTACCAGTTATTATGGCTGGTATTAGAATTTCAGCTGTATCAGCAGTAGGTTTAATGACTATGTCAGCATTTATTGGTGGTGGAGGTCTTGGTTATTTGATATTTTCTGGTATTAGAACGGTTAATAATTATCAAATTTTAGCTGGGGCAATTCCGGCTTGTATTTTAGCTTTAATTGTTGATTATTTCTTTGGTTTAATTGAAAAGTTAGTGACTCCTGTTAGTATTCAAATGAAAGATTTTTCTAGGGAAGAGGTATTGAAGAAACGTAAAATACAAAAAGTTATTTTAATTATTATTTTATTTGTGATTGGTTTGGTGTTTTTAAGTCAGATTAAGTTTAATGATGAAAATTCAAAGACAATTACGGTGAGTGGTAAGGATTTTACAGAACAAAATATTTTGTGTGAAATGGTTTCTGATTATATTGAAGCTAATACGGATATTACAGTTAATAGAAAATGTAATTTAGGTGGTGCTCAGGTCGTATTTTCAGCAATTCAAAGAGGAGATATTGATTTATATATTGATTATCTAGGTACTGATTATACAGATATTTTGAAATATTCACCTATTAGTGATGTTAATAAGGTGTATCAAACAGTTAAATCAGAGTTTAATAGTAAATATAATTTATCTGTTTTAAAACAAATGAATTTTAATAATACTTATGCTTTGGCAGTTAGGCAAGATACTGCTTTAAAATATAATTTGAAAACAATATCTGATATTGTTCCTTATGCTAGTGAGTTAAAGATTTCTCCAACTTTAGAATTTGTTAATAGAGAGGATGGGTTAGCTGGTCTTAATAAAGTTTATGGACTTGATTTTGCAGATGTTATTGCAATAGATGGGAGTCCTAGATATACCGCACTTATGAATGATAATAGTCAGGTTATTGATGCTTTTACAACTGATGGATTACTTAGAAAGTTTGGTTTGGTTGTTTTAGAGGATGACAAGAATTTCTTTCCCCCTTATTATGCGGTTCCAGTTATTAGAAATTCTGTATTAGAACAATATCCTGAACTTGAAGAACTTATGAATAATTTAGGGGGATATTTAACTAATGAAAGTGTTCAAGAGTTAAATTATGAAGTTGATGAATTAGGTAAAAATCCTGAGATTGTGGCAAATGAGTTTTTAAAAGAAAATAATTTAATTTAGGAGGTTTTTATGATTTCAGTTAATATTCAAAGTAGTATTTTAATTAGTGGAAATATTAAAATATATTTTGATCCGATAAAGATGGATAGAAAGTATGATGCAGATTATATTTTTATAACCCATAGTCATTATGATCATTTTTCAAAAGAAGATATTTTAAATATTAAAAATGATAATACAGTTATTATTGGTCCTTATGATATATATGATAAGTGTTTAGAAATGGGATTTAGTAAGGATAAGGTTATTAAAGTAAAACCTTGTGAAGAATATGATTATGGTGTTATTAGATTTAAAACAGTTTATGCATATAATTTAAATAAAAATTTTCATTTAAAAGAAAGTAATTGGGTTGGTTATGTACTTGAATTTGAAGGTAAGAAATATTATATTGCGGGTGATACGGATGTTATTATGGATAATTTATCTGTTTTAAAAAATATAGATGTTGCTTTTATTCCTATTGGTGGAACTTATACGATGGATGCTTTAGAAGCAGCTGATTTTGTAAATAAGATAAAGCCTAAATTAGTTGTTCCTATTCATTATGGTATGGTGGTTGGTGATGAAAAGGATTTGAAACAATTTATATTAAATGTTAGTAGTGATATAAAAGTTAATGATTTATTAGGAAAATAAATTTTTCAAGATTATTTCACATAAATATGATATACTTTATTTAGATTGGAGGAATTGTATGAAATGCCCAGTTTGTAAAGATGTTACTTTACTTATGAGCGAAAAGAAAGGTATTGAAATTGATTATTGTCCTGAATGCCGCGGAATATGGCTTGATAGGGGAGAACTTGAAAAATTAGTAGAAAAAGAGAATGAAACTTTACGTTCTAATTATAGTGATTATGATGAACGTGAAAAGTATGATAAAGATATGAAGTATTCAAAGAATGGTAAACATACTAAAAGAAAAAAAGAATCTATCTTTGGAGAAATATTTGATATGTTCGGTGATTAAAAATATTAAATATTTCTTTTTTCTTGACATAGAGTTAGCTCTAGGTTATATAATTACTTTAGGATGGTGGTCTAATGAGTATTGGTGAGGTTGCTAGAGAACTTGATTTGTCAATTGATACTTTAAGATATTATGAAAAAATAGGACTTCTTAAAAATATTAATAAAATTAATGGGAAACGTGAATATACTGATGAAAATATTAAAGATTTAAAATTTATTTTATGTATGAAATCTGCTGGCCTTTCTTTAATGGATATTAAGAAGTTTTTAAAATATTATGAGGAAGGTAATGAAACATTAGATTTAAGGATTGATATGCTTAAAAATCAGAAGATAGTGTTAGAAAAAGAAATTAAGGAAAAACAAGATACTTTAGATTATTTAAATTATAAAATTGATCTTTATGAAAAAAGAAAGGGGGAAAAGAAATGAGATTAATTTGTTATTATTCTTATACTGGTAATACAAGAGCTTTAGCTTATAAAATTAAAGAAAAATATGGTTATGATATATGTGAAATTAAACCGGTAAAACCTTATAGTGATGATTATGATAAGGTAGTTAATGAAGCTCAAGAGGAAGTTAATATGAATTATCAACCTAAAATACAAAATTTGAATGTTGATTTAGATAAATATGACACAATAATATTGATGATGCCAGTTTGGTGGTATACATTTGCTTCACCGGTTAATACTTTTTTACATAAATATGATTTATCTGGAAAGGTGATTTATGCTGTTGCTACTAATGGAGGTTGGTTAGGACATACTTTTGAAGATATTGAAAGAGTGTGTAAGGTAAGTATTAAAGATAAAGTTAGTTTAAAATATAATAATGATGAGTTATTAGAGGAAGATAAGTTTAATAGTTTTTTAGAAAGGATTGGTAAATAATGGTTAAACAAACTGCAGGAAGAGATATTTTAGGGAATTTTGCTCCTAAATTTGCTGAACTTAATGATGATGTTTTATTTGGTGAAGTATGGTCTAGAGAAGATAAACTTTCTTTAAGAGATCGTTCTCTTGTTACAGTAGTGGCTTTAATGAGTAAAGGAATTTTAGATTCAAGTTTTCAAAGTCATTTAATTAATGCGAAGAAAAATGGTATTACTAAAGATGAGATGGCTGAAATTTTAACCCATGCGGCTTTTTATGCTGGATGGCCAAATGCTTGGGCTGCATTTAGAATGGCTAAGGAGGTTTATAAAGATGAATAAAGAAGAATTTGAAAAGGTAAATGTTTTTGGTTTAGGTAATCCTAATGATGCTTTTGCACAGTATTTTATAGGACAAAGTTATTTAAATCCTTTGACTGATTTAAATGAAACAAGTTTATTTTTAGCAAATGTTACTTTTGAACCAGGATGCAGAAATAACTGGCATATTCATCATGCATCTAATGGTGGTGGACAGTTATTAATATGTACAGCTGGATATGGCTGGTATCAAGAAGAAGGAAAGGATGCTGTTAGTTTAGAGCCTGGTAAGGTTATTACGATTCCAGCTAATGTTAAGCATTGGCACGGTGCTAAGAAAGATTCATGGTTTAGTCATATTGCTATTGAGGTCCCTGGTGAAAATACTTCTAATGAGTGGTGTGAGGCGGTTAGTGATGAAGAATATAATAAATTGAGCTAATGCTCAATTTTTTGGTATAATTTTATTATGATATTAAATGTTAGTGGAAGAACAGATATTGTAGCTTTTTATAGTGAGTGGTTTATGAATAGGTATAATGAGGGTTATGTTGATGTGCGTAACCCTTTTTATCCTAAACTAGTTAGTAGAATATATTTTGATGATGTTGATTTGATTGTTTTTTGTACGAAAAATCCTTTACCTATTTTAGATGATTTGAATAAAATTGATAAACCAATTATTTTTCATGTAACTTTGACTCCTTATGGAAAGGATATAGAACCTAATGTTATACCTAAGGGTAAAATTATTAATGGAATAAAAATGTTATCTAATATGATTGGTGTGGATAATATATATGTTAGATATGATCCTATATTAATTAACGAAAAATATGATATTAATTTTCATATAAAATCTTTTAAAAGTTTATGTGAAAAGTTAAATGGATATATTAAACATATTATTGTATCATTTGTAGATAATTATAAAAATGTTAGAAATAATATGGAAGTTTTAAAATTAATAAAATTTGATGAGAATATTTATAAAATTATTGGTGAAAATTTTAGTAAAATAGCTAGTAATTATGGAATGACTGTACAGACGTGCTTTGAAAAAAATGATTTATCAGAGTATGGCTTTATTTCTAGTCCTTGTGTTTCTAAAGAACTTGCATTTTCTTTAACTGGGAAAAAGTTTCCTAAGTGGAAGGCACGTGATTGTGGATGTGCCGAAATGGTGGATATTGGGGTTTATAATTCGTGTAAGCATTTTTGTAAGTATTGTTATGCAAATTATGATGAGAAAAAAGTAATAGAAAATGTGAAAAATCATGATGAGAATTCTTCGCTTTTGATTGGATATTTAAATAAAGATGATGAAATTAAAATTAGAAAAAAATGATTTACACTTTATTTACATATTATTATATTCATCTATAATCTTTTAAAAATATTACTTTTTATTACTTTAAAACAAATACTTTATTTTATTAACATATGCTTTATATTTTTGAAAAAAATAATATATATTGCTTTAAAAGGTAATAAAATGTAAAAAAAAGTTATGTTAAATTAGTTATTCGCTGTTTGTGGGGTACTAAATTTTGATTAGTTTTGATATTCTTTTTTTGAGGTGGGAAATAATGGATACTTTAAAAATTGGAAAGTTTATTGCACTTAAGCGAAAAGAAAAAAATATGACACAGGAAGAACTTGCTAGAATTTTAGGAGTTACAAATAAGACTGTATCAAGATGGGAAAATGGAAATTATATGCCTGATTTATCTTTGTTAAAACCTTTAAGTGAAGCTTTAGGTGTTAGTCTGAATGAACTTTTAAGTGGTGAAGAAGACGTGGATGTTCAAAAGGCTGATGAAAATATTTCTAACATTACTAATTATTCTAATTTGGTAATTAATAAAATTTTCAAAAACATTTATATTTTTATAATGGTTTTAGGGTTATTTTTAATTATATCTGCTTTGCTTGTTACTTCACCAGAAAGTAGCTGGGGGGCAATTTATACAGCTATTGGTTTATGTGTGTTTATAGCTGGTTTTAATAGATGTTTAAAAAATTATAAAGTTATTTGGCAATGGATTTTGACTTTAGGTGTTACTTTATTATGTTTAGGTTGTTTATTATTTTTTGATTATTTAAATGTTATAGAAAATAAATGTGTTCCTAGGTTTAGATTAACGGTTACTTATATTAGTGATGATATTATTAAATATGATACTTTATTTTATAATTTATTTAGAATAAATCACGATACTCCAAATGAATATTATATTGTGGATAATTTAAAAAAGTATGATTTTTCAACAGTACCTAGAAGCCCTTTTAATAGAAATTTAAGTGGTATTGATAATATTATAAAATATAAAAGTAAATATATAGGTGATAATAGTAATACAGGAAATTTAATTAATTCTTTACCGCTTTCTAATTATGGTTATGTTTTTGAGATTGATGATACTGATTTGATAATAGATTATCATATAACTGATTTTCAATTTAATGATAATTTATATGTTAATAAAGCTCTTATATATAATAGTGTTTCTTTATTTGGTTTAATAGATAATTTAAATAGCATTACTTTTAATTTTAGTGGTTCTTCTTATTATGTAAATAGAAATAATATTGTGGATAATTATTCTAATTATTTAAAAGTTTTTAAAAATGATAATATTAATAAGAAAAATTTTAATAAGTATGTGGAAAAAGTTATGAATGATAATGATTTTATAAATAGTAATTTTGATAAATTAATAAAAAGTGTTTAATTTGACAAAAAATCTTTAAGTTGTATAATATTTTCCGTATTTAAGGGGGAATTTATTATGTTTAATAAACTTGAAAATAAAAGTGGTATAGCTATTTTTGAAAAAAATTTAAAAAAAGACAGTTTAAAGAGAGAAATGTTAGAGGTGGCTTCGACTTATTGGACTGGTAAGCTTGAAAATAGTGGAGTTAATCAAATTAGTTATGAACTAGGAAATGGTAATATTGTACTTAGTGATAAAGAATTAAATAAGTTTAAAAAGAATTTTTCTACTTATATTTCAAAAATTTTTCCTAAAAAAGGAAACTATATAATGTTGTGGACTTCTAATGGCGAATATTTTAAACGAGTGGGAACAGATAGTTATTTGAAAGATATTATGAGAATTTCTGATTTACCTATGGAAAGTTTACCAAGTGATGTTTGTATGTGGATTTATCCTGAAAGAATAGAAGTAGAAGCTGATTATAATCATTTTATTTTATTTGATGAATCTTTAAATAATGTAAAAAAAATGGATTAATTTCCATTTTTTTAGTATTTATTTGGGTCTACCATTATTTTTACAGCATCATCTGTACCACTTGTTAATCTTTCATAGGCATTTTGTGTTTCAGTAAGTGGAACAATGTCATCAACAAATTTCATTACATCTATTTTTTTATTTGCCATTAAACTAATACAATTTTTAAATTCATCTTTGGTATAAGCAATAGCTCCTTTAATAGTAAGTTCTTTCATAACAGCAAGAATTGATGCAAATTCAATTGGTTTTGGTGATACACCAACTAAGACAATTGTTCCCCCAGGTTTAACAGTCATTAATTCACTTTCTACAGCTTTTGTATTACCTGAACAGTCAATGACTACATCAAAGCCATCCGGTATTTTAGTAAAGATATTTTTTAAGAAATTTTCATTTTTAGCATCAAACCAAACGTCTGCAACATTTAGTTTAACTGATTTTTCTCCTCTTGCTTCATTGGTTTCACTTACAGCAACAATTTCTGCTCCTTCTAATTTGGCAAACATGGCAGAAACTAGACCAATAATTCCTCCACCAACAACTAATACTTTATCTCCAACTTTAATATCAGCTAAATGAATTGCATGTAAGCCAACTGCGGTAGGTTCAACCATAGCTCCTTCTTCATCAGTTACATTATCCGGTAATTTTATTACCATATCAGGTCTTACGGCTATAGTGCTTGTTAATCCACCTGGATTATCTAATGATAGTCCAACGGCATGTGTCCATGTTTCTTGACAATATTGTGGATTTCCTGTTTCACATGCTTCACAGTGTCCACATGGTGATATTGGTAATGCGGTAACTCTATCTCCAATTTTTAAATCAGCTCTATTACCTGGATTTACTACTTTACCAGTAAATTCATGTCCCATAACTAATCCTTTAGGCGCTCCAGCATCCCAATTATGAATATCGGAACCACATATTCCTGTTTTAAGAATATCAATAATTACTTTATTATTGTCGGGTGTTGGTTTTTCAATTTCACCTATTTTAAATTTTTTTATATCTTCTAATATTGCAGCTTTCATTTTATCCCTCCATTATAATTATATCATTTTTTGAAAAAGAGAAAGAAAAAATACAATTTTTTTTATTAAACTTTACTTTTTATATACTATAAAACAGTATGCTTAGATAAAGCATACTGTTTATTAATTATAATATTCTAGTAATTGAAACAGAGCCTGAATATAAATCATTTGGCACTAATCTTATATCAATGTCAGATGTATTAATAAATCTATAACTAGCTCCAGGTAGAGCTGCAAATATAGCATTACCACTTACAGTTCCAGTATCGCAGCATGTTAGTTTATTATGAGTAGAAGAGTGAGCTATTAATACATCATTTGGCCAATATTGATGAAATTCAATGCCTATCGTTTTTGGTTCACAATTAGATGATTTATTATCGTTGTGTCTTACATTAATCCACCAATGAACAATATAAATTCCTTCTTCCGGTATTGAAAAATCACCTGTATTTGGATCGTAAGTTATTTTATTTGATATATTTGTTGTTTGAAATTTTACAGGATTATTTATTGGTACTTGTGAATCTGTTTCATCATGTACCATTGCATAGCTGTTAAATTTTTCTGCTGGAGTTCCTGCTGGACCTGTAGCCCCAGTAGCACCTGTAGCACCTGTAGCTCCAGTAGCGCCTGTTGGACCTTGCATTCCAGTAGGACCGGTAGGTCCTTGAATACCAGTGGCACCTGTAGCACCTGTAGCCCCAGTAGAGCCTGTTGGACCTTGCATTCCTGTAGGACCGGTAGGTCCTTGAATACCAGTGGCACCTGTAGCACCTGTAGCCCCAGTAGCGCCTGTTGGACCTTGTATTCCAGTAGGTCCGGTTGGTCCTTGAATACCAGTGGCGCCGGTAGCACCTGTAGCCCCAGTAGCGCCTGTTGGGCCTTGAATACCAGTAGCACCTGTAGCTCCTCTTGGGCCAGTAGGACCGGTAGGTCCTGTTGGACCACAATCACCTTTCTTACATATACAGTCTAAAACTTTACATAGACATTCATCTTTGTCTAGTCTGTTGTTGCAATTATTTAATTTTTCATTTAGCTGTTCAAAATTATTTTCGTTCATTTTTTCCTCCTTCCATTTTATGATATGAAGAAGTAAAAAAATAAGATGAGTTTTTATCTAATAATGAGTATATTTTATAATTTTTATTTTCAGATATTATATGATATAATGAATGTAAATTTTTTTTACATAAATTATAACGTGCAAAACTATTTTCTTTTGTATTTAGGAGATTAAATAATGAAAAAAAATAATAAAGTATTTATTTATGGTTTTATTTTGACCTTTTTATTTTTTTTATTTAGATGGTTTTTTAATAAACTTTTTGATACTTTTTTTATATTTATTATATTTGACTTTTTGATATTGATAATATCATATTTGGCTTTTTTGATATATATTATTATTAGTACTTTAAAAAACAAGAAAAGGAGTAATTATATTTTATTGATTATTTTTATAATATTATTTTTAATTAATATTTTTTTCCCTTTTCAAAAGTGTAAGTATTATTTTGATTATAAATTTAAATTAAATGATAGAATGGCTGTTATTAATTATATAAAAAACAATGATGTTGAAATTAGTGATAATAATTTGTTAAAATTGCCTTTTAAATATAGAAATCTTTCTTCTGGTGGTGGAGAAATTGTTATTTATAAAGATAAAAATAATTTAACTATTCAGTTTTTTCTTCTGAGAGGGTTTGTACCTACAGGTGGAAATGCTTTTGTATATTGTGATAGTAAAGATAAAGAACGAACAATAAAGGAAAAAATCAAATATATTTCTTTTATTAAAAGAATAGATAATAATTGGTATTATATTGTGTTTGAATGATTAAATTAATTTAATGTCAATGATGCATAAATAATAAAAGGAATATATTTACTTCTTACATTTTTATGTAATAAATAGAAATATTATTTTACTAGAGAGGTGATATAATGTTAGTGATGAATGTGATAACTGATGAGATGTATGAAAAATTGATTGAATATGCATTAAAAAGATGTGATGCAGTAATGTTTGTTTTTTGTAAAGTGCCTTTTAGAGGGGAAAAACTTATGGAATTAGAAGAAACAAAAAGTAAAGTAAAAAGAAATTGGAAAAATCATTTTTAAAAGATAGAGAAGGTAATGAATGGGTATATACTGGAAGATATTATCCATGGGTTGGTAACAAAAAAATGGGCAGTAATATTTTATTCTATAAATTTGATGAAGATTTAGTGGAATTTTTATTAAAGAACGACAATTTGTATAATTGGTTAAATCCAGATTTTCCAGAAGATATAGCTTTCTTTAAAGATGGCTATTGTTGGCTTTATTCTGTAGCACATGAAGATATATGTGATATTTACTGTAAAGATAGAAAAGAGTATGAAGAACTTAAAGCAATAGGAATAGAATTTTATGAAAAAGATTTTGAAGTAACGCCTAAAGAAAAATTATACTTCGAAAAATATTAAAAAAATAGTTAAAAAATGAAAGTCATAAATAATATAAAAGAAAAAGGTGATATTATGGAAGTAAAAAATGAAATTAAAGGTGAGTTATATGAAAAGTTTATGCGTTATGCATTTAAAAAATGTGATGCGGTAATGTTTGTTTTCTCGAGAGTTGGATATGAGGGTGAAGAATTATCTGTGATGGAAAAAAATGCCCAAATTGTAAAAGATAAGTTAAAAAAGTCGGTTTGGAAGATTAGAAATGGAGATTGTTGGGTTTATAGTGGTAGTTTTCATAGATATCCAGGAGATGCTGCAAACGATACCGAAGTATTCTTTTATAAAACTCATAAGGCAGTATTAGATTATTTATTAAGTAATAAAAATCTTTATAAATGGTTAAGTCCAGATTATCCAGAAGATATTGCTTTTTTTAAAAATGGTAATTGTTGGTTTTATTCTGTAATACATGAGGAACTTTGTTGGATAAATTGTAGAAATAAAAAGGAATATGAAGAATTAAAGTCTCTTGGAATTGAATTTTATGAAAAGTCTTTTGTTAGAACTCCAATAGGCTATATATATTATGAAAATTATAAACCAAAAGAATTATCACATGATAATCGATATAAAAGAGACTGTCATGAAGTTAAATAATTTTATCAGTCTTTTTTATGATATAATATTTTCGATATAGGATGTAGTAATATGAATGTTGTAAGAAGAATTGTAGCTTTTTATATTGATATATTAGTTTATGGATTTGTAATTATTATGGTAGCAGTGCCTTCATTGATGTTAATTTTTCATTTATTTGTTGGAGGTATAATTAGAAATGTTTTTATGGATATTTTTTATATAGTTTTTTTCGTTTTTTTTTCTTTTAAAGATTTATTGTATAAAAATGCAAGTGTTGGCAAAAAAATTCTTCATTTAAAAGTGGTTACTGATGATAGTAAGATCCCCTGTAAAAAGATTATTATTTTGAGAAATATTTTGGACTTTATTTGGCCAGTTAATTTTATTATTCTTATAATTTCTGGCAAAAAGATGGAAGATTGGCTTTTTAAAACAGATGTTGTATCTTCTATATAAATATTCTTTGTAGAGAGAAGGATTATTGTGAATAAAATTGGTAAGGTTGTTGGAGTTTTTTGATGATATAATAATTAAGGAGATGAAAATATGGAAGTTATAAGTGATATAAAAGGAAAAGTTTATGAAGATTTAGTGAGATATGCATCAAAAAGATGTGATGCAGTAATGTTTGTTTTTTGTAAAGTACCTTTTAGAGGGGAAAAACTTATGGAATTAGAAGAAACAAAAAGTAAAGTAAAAAAGGAATTAGAAAAATCATTTTTAAAAGATAGAGAAGGTAATGAATGGGTATATACTGGAAGATATTATCCATGGGTTGGTAACAAAAAAATGGGCAGTAATATTTTATTCTATAAATTTGATGAAGATTTAGTGGAATTTTTATTAAAGAACGACAATTTGTATAATTGGTTAAATCCAGATTTTCCAGAAGATATAGCTTTCTTTAAAGATGGCTATTGTTGGCTTTATTCTGTAGCACATGAAGATATATGTGATATTTATTGTAAAGATAGAAAAGAGTATGAAGAACTTAAAGCAATAGGGATAGAATTTTATGAAAAAGATTTTGAAGTAATGCCTAAAGAAAAATTATACTTCGAAAAATATTAAAAAAATAATTCAAAATCAATTACTATGATTTTGAATTATTTATTATAATTTAATTAGTTTTAATGACGAATAAATAATAAAAAATATATTTATTTTTTACATTTTTATGTAATAAATTAGAGAGGTGATATAATGTTAGTGATGAATGTGATAACTGATGAGATGTATGAAAAATTGATTGAATATGCATCAAAAAGATGTGATGCAGTAATGCTTACGTTTTGTAAGTCTCCATTTAGAGGTGATGATATTTTAGTATTGAATGAAACTAAAAATAATGTCAAAAAACAATTTAAAAATTCAATTTTAAAAACAAGAAATTGTGATTATTCAATTTTTAGTGGAATATCAATCCATTTGCCTAGTAGAGAAGATAATGTATCTGAAGTTCAATTTTATAAATTTGATGATTCTTTAAAAGAATATTTATTAACAAAGAAAAATTTTTATAGTTGGTGTAATCCAAAATTTCCAGAAGATGTTACTTTTTTTAAAGATGGTTATTGTTGGTTATATACTATTACTCATGAAGAAATGTGTGTTATTTATTGTTCTGATAAGAAAGAGTATGAAGAGTTGAAAAAAATGGGAATAAAATTTTATGAAAAAGATTTTGAAGTAATGCCTAAAGAAAAAATATACTTCGAAAAATATTAAGAAAATAGTTCAATTTGTTTGAATTATTTTTTTGTTTCAAAATTATTTGGATAAAATTAGAAAAGTCAAGGGTACAAAAAAATTTTTTGCACCTTTGTTTATTTTTATTATAACTGTTATCCTTTAACTGTGATCACAAAAAACTATATGAAGAGGTGTTTGAATGAATAGCAATTATAAAAAATATAGAATTTTGTTAAAACTATTTGTCAGAATTATTAATTTAAAAATTTTAATTGTTGTAGAAAGTTATAAGAAATTATAGTTTTGTATTGATAAAGTGCTTTATCTATTTTTAATTTATTGTTTTATATTTTTAGAAATGATAAAATACTTGTAGTTTTATTAGTTGTTTTTAGGAGGGGAGGATATTATGCTTGAACTTAAATCAAAGTTTAGTCCTAGTGGAGATCAACCGGAGGCTATTGATGAACTTGTTAGAGGAGTAGAGGAAGGTAAAAAATTTCAAGTATTACTTGGTGCGACAGGTACTGGTAAGACTTTTACGATAGCTAATGTTATTGCGAAAACTCAAAAGCCTACTTTAGTTTTAGCTCATAATAAGACATTGGCTGGTCAGTTATATGGAGAATTTAAAGAGTTATTTCCAAATGCGCATGTGTCATATTTTATTAGTTACTATGATTATTACCAGCCCGAAGCTTATGTGGCTAAAACTGATACTTATATAGAAAAAGATGCTTCTATTAATGATGAGATAGATGAACTTAGGCATTATGCGACAGCTTCACTTTTGGCTCATAAGGATGTTATTGTAGTGGCTTCTGTTTCTTGTATTTATGGTATTGGTGAAATTGAAGATTATAAGAAAAAGGTGTTATTTTTGAGTGTTGGCGAAACGGTTGACCGTGATGAGGTTATTCAAAAATTAATTGAAATGTTTTATGAGAGAAATGATATTGATTTAAAAAGAGGAACTTTTAGGGTTCATGGAGATGTTTTAGAGGTTGTTCCAGTAAGTCAGCATTCTCATGGGATTAGAGTTGAATTTTTTGGTGATGAAATTGATAGGATTAGTGAGTTTGATTTAGTTACGGGAACTTTAGTTAATGATAAAAAAACATATACATTATTTCCAGCTAGTCATTTTGTTACTAATGATGAAAAATTAAAGATTGCTATTCAAAATATTGAAAAAGAATTGGAAAATCAATTAGAAAAATTTCAAAGCGAAAATAAGTTATTAGAATATCAAAGATTAAAAGAAAGAACTAATTATGATATTGAAATGCTTAAGGAAACTGGTTCATGTAGAGGAGTTGAAAACTATTCAGCTCCACTTGCTTTAAGAAAGCCTGGAGAGATGCCAACTACTTTGATTGATTTTTTTGGTGATGATTTTTTACTTGTTGTTGATGAATCCCATGTTACTTTACCACAGGTTAGGGCTATGTATAATGGTGATAGGATGAGAAAACAAGCTTTAGTAGATTATGGTTTTAGACTTCCTAGTGCTTTAGATAATAGACCATTAAAGTTTGAGGAATTTGAAGGTAAAATAAAACAAGCAATTTTTGTTTCAGCAACACCTGGTGATTATGAGATGGAAAAGGTTAATAATAAAGTTGTTGAACAAATTATTAGACCTACAGGTTTATTAGATCCTAAAATTGAGGTTAAATCTACTAAAAATCAGATTGATGATTTGGTTAGTCAGATACATAGTCAAATTGAGAAAAATGAACGTACTTTGATTACGACTTTAACAATTAGAATGGCTGAAGAGTTATCAGTTTATCTTAAAAATTTAGATATAAAGGTAGCTTATTTACATAATGAAATTAAATCTTTAGAGAGAATGCAGATAATTCATGATTTAAGAGTAGGAAAATATGATGTTGTTGTCGGTATTAATTTACTTCGTGAAGGTATTGATGTTCCAGAAGTTAGTTTGATTGCCATTATGGATGCGGATAAACAAGGATTTTTAAGAAGTGAACGTAGTTTGATTCAAACAATTGGTAGAGCTGCACGTAATGCGAATGGTAGAGTTATAATGTATGCTGATGAGATTAGTTCGGCTATGGATGCGGCTATAAAGGAAACTAATAGACGTAGAAGTATTCAAGAAGCTTATAATAAAGAACATGGAATTGTTCCAAAAACTATCATTAAAGAGGTTCGTGAAGTTATTTCTAATAAGTTTGAAATCAAAGAGAAAAAAGAAAAGAAATTAAATAAAAAAGATAAAGAAAGATTGATGTTTGAAATGGAACACGAAATGAAAGAGGCAGCTAAAAATTTGGATTTTGAAAGAGCTATGGAGCTTAGAGATGCTTTATTTGAAATGCAAAGCGAGTAAAGATTTTGATATTTTCAAAGTCTTTTTTTGTTTTTTGTTTCTTTTGCTAGGAGTTTTGGAATATGATATAATGAATAGTGAAAGGTGAAATAGTATGCGAAGGAAACATAATTTTTTTATAAGACTTTTTGATTGGGTTATTAGGATACTGGGTTATACTGTTATTTTGATGCTTATGACACTTATTTTTCAAAATACTCTTTATATTGATAACTCTTATTATGGTTTTTGGTGTTTAGTAGCTTCGGTTTTAATATATTTACTTAACAAAACAATAAAACCTTTTTTGGTATGGCTTACTATTCCAATTACTGGTATTACTTTAGGTTTATTTTATCCTTTTATTAATTTAATTATTTTAAAAATTGTTAGTTTTATTTTAGGAAAACATTTTTCTATTTATGGTATTTGGTTTGCAGTAATCGTTGCTATATGTATTTCAGTTTTGAATGTTATTTTAGATATGACTGTGTTTAAGAAAATTACCTTTAAGGAGGAAAAAAATGGAGCCGATAATTGATTTAGGTATTATTTCTATACATTGGTATTCTATTTTACTTTTTATTGCTATTTTAATTGGCTCTAATTTAGCTATAAAAGAAGCAAAAAAACATGGATTTGAAGAGGATTTTATGGTAAATTTGCTTTTTTTAACAGTTATTATTGGTATTATTGGGGCTAGAATTTATTATGTAATATTTAATTTTGATTATTATCAAAATAATTTGTTAGAAATATTTAAGGTTTGGAATGGTGGACTTGCTATTCATGGTGGAATAATAGCTGGATTAATTACTATTGCTATAATTTGTTATAAAAAGAAGATTAATTTACTTAAAATTTTAGATTATTTGGTTGTAGGACTTATTATTGCTCAAGCAATTGGTAGGTGGGGTAATTTCTTTAATGGTGAAGCTCATGGCGTAATTACTAGTTTAAATTATTTAGAAAGTTTGCACTTACCTAAATTTATTATAGAAGGAATGTATATTAATGGTAACTATTATATTCCAACATTTTTATATGAATCAGTTTGGTGTTTTATTGGTTTTATAATAATGCTTATTGTAAGAAGAAAGAAATTTATGAATATTGGATATTTAACTAGTTTTTATTTAGTTTGGTATGGAGTAGAAAGATTTTTTGTGGAAGGTTTAAGAACTGATAGTTTGATGTTTTTATCACTTAGAGTAGCTCAGTTAGTATCACTTATAATGATAATAATTGGTATTGTTATATTTATTTACAGTTTAAAGAAATCTAAAAAATATGAAGAAGGTGATGTCAATGCTTAAATGTGTGATTATAGGGGCTGGACCAGCTGGTATGAATGCAGCTTTATATTTAAAAAGGGCTGGAATAGAACCAATAATAATAGAGAAAGATGTTCCTGGAGGAGAAATGCTTAAGACTAATAAAATAGAAAATTATTTAGGTTATGAATCTATTGATGGTGGAGAGCTTGCTTTAAAGATGAAAAAACAGATTAAAGATATGGGAGTATCTATTATTCGTGATGAAGTTTTGGATGTTTCTTTAAATGATATGTTTGAGATTAAAGGTAAGAATGATTGTTATAATGCTGATTATGTTATAGTAGCAACAGGAAGAAAGCCTAAAGAATTAGGGGTTAGAGGTGAAAAGAAACTTATTGGAAAAGGTATTAGCTATTGTGCAACTTGTGATGGTGCCTTTTATAGAGATAAAGAGGTTGCTATAATTGGTGGTGGTGATAGTGCTTTAACAGAAGCTTTATATTTATCTGATTTATGTTCTAAGGTTTATGTAATTGTACGTAAGAATCTAAGAGCAAGTGAGGTTTTACAAAATAGAGTTAAAGCGAGGGAAAATATTGTTATTTTAAAAAATGTTGAGGTTAGTGAATTTATTAATGATGAATTTTTATTAGGAGTTTTACTTAACGATGGAAAAGTTTTAGATATTAGTGGATTATTTATTGCAATAGGCGGTGTGCCAGATGTTAGATTTTTAAATAATTTAAATGTTGAAACGGAAAATGGATATATAAAAACTGATGATAAGATGAGAACGAGTGTTAGAGGTTTATATGCGATAGGAGATGTACGTTATAAAGATTTTTATCAAATTATTACAGCTGCAAGTGATGGAGCTGTGGCAGCTTTAAGTATTAGAGAGGAAGCGTAAATTTATGAAAGTAGCAGTTTTAGGTGGAGGTACTGGAATGAGTCAGTTACTTCGCGGTTTAAAAAAGTTACCTTTTGATATTTCAGCTATTGTGTCTGTTTGTGATGATGGTAGTAGTACAGGTAGGCTTAGGGAGGAATTTCATACTCCAGCAGTTGGGGATATTCGTAAGGTTTTAATTAGTTTATCTGAAAATGAGGAGGAAATTAAAAGACTTTTTGATTATAGGTTTAATACATCAAGTGATTTAGATGGTCATGCTTTAGGTAATTTACTTTTGACAGGAGCAGCTGAAATTACCGGAAATGTATCTGGTGGTATTGAACTTGTTAATTCGCTTTTGAAACTTAAAGGTAAGGTTATACCACTTACTGAAGATAATGTTACTTTAATGGGTAAGATGAATAGTGGAAAGGTTGTTATGGGAGAACATCATATTACTGAGGATGATGGAAAAATAAAAGCGGTTTATTATAAGGAAACACCAGAGGTTAATCCTGATGTTTTGAAAGCTATTCGTCATGCTGATGTAATTATTTTAAGTATGGGAAGTTTATTTACGAGTATTATTCCTAATTTACTTTGTAAAGAAGTAAGGAAGGAAATTGATAATAGTAAAGCAAAATTAATGTATGTTTGTAATATTATGACACAACCGGGAGAAACGGATGATTTTAAGGTTAGTGATCATGTTAAACTTTTGAATAGTTATTTAGGTAAACATAAGATTGATACAGTTATTTTAAATAATGGAAAGATAGATGCGGATATTGTTAAAAATTATGAAACAACCGAACAAAAAGATTTAGTAGAGATGGATTATGAGAATTTGGAAAAGATGAATTTGGATATTATTGATAATGATTACATTATGATTGATAATGGTATGATTAGACATAATACACTTAGAGTGGCAATTGATATACTTTCTTACTTATTAGATTAGAGGTGATTAGATGTCGTTTACAGCTACTGTTAAAGATGAAGTTAGTAAGTTAGATATTGCAGAAACTGAAAAAATATCTGAGTTATCTGCAATTGTTCAAAATAGTGATTATAGTGATGGAATAAGAATTGTTACAGAAAATAATGCAGTAGCTAGACTTGTTTATTCACTTTTTAAGGATTTATTTAATGTGCATTTTAAGGTTAGTGTTAAAAGAGGATATAATTATAATAAAAATTTACTTTATACTTTAGATGTTAAAAATAAAGTTACGGATATTTTGAAATCTTTGGGAATATGTGGTAATGTACCAGAAGATTTTATATATGCAGATGAAGATTTATTAATGGCTTATTTAAAGGGATTATTTTTAATTAAAGCTAGTGTGAATGACCCTAAAACTTCGAGATATCATTTAGAATTTAATTTGGATAATTTAGAGTATGCGGAGTTTGTTCAAAAAAGTTTAAATTATTTTCATTTGAATAGTAAGATTTTACACAGGGAACACAGATATGTTGTTTATATAAAAGAAGCTGAAAAGATTGGTGATTTTTTAAGAATTATTGGCGCGGTTAAAGCAGTACTTTATTATGAAGATATTAGAATTTATAGAGATCATAAGAATATGACTAATAGACTTAATAATTGTGAACAAGCTAATGTGGATAAGATTATTGAAACTGCTAATGAACAAGTTAAGGATATAGAATTACTTAAAGAAATGGATGTATATGATTTACTTAATGATAAAGAAAAAGAGGTTTCTTATTATAGAGTTAAATATCCAGAAGCTTCTTTGGTTGAACTTAGTCAAATAATTAGTATGGAAACAGGTAATAAAATTACCAAATCAGGTGTATATCATCGGCTTAACAAAATTAGACAGTTAGCTGTAAAGATGAGAGAAAAGAAAAAATCAGAAAATTAAAATATTTTTTGATTTTTTTAATATTTAAGAAGGAATTTGGGTGTTTGACGCCATATGTTTCTATATAGAGGGTAAAACCTCTTAGAAGGAGGTTTATGAATTTTAAATTAGAAACAGAATATTTTGAGCAGTTAGATGAAAAATTAACCTTAGTTCCTTTAACTTATGATAAAGCTTTTAAAAGAATATTTCGCACTAATCTAGATATCTTAAAAGAATTTCTAAAGGATGTTATTCCTTTAGATATAGATAAAGAATGTAATATAAGACTTATGGACGGTGAACTTCCTAAAGAAAACATGAAAGAAAAAGGAAGAATAGTTGATATATATGTTGTTTTAGATGGCAAAATATATGTAGATATAGAAATGAATAAAAGTAAGTTTGAAAATGTATTACAGCGTAATATTAAATATAAAGATAAATTATCAAGTATGCTTCCAGAAAATGATGAAGATTTTAAATCTATTACAAGTACAAAATTATACCAACTTAATTTAAATGCTTATCCATTTGAAAAAATATTAGATGATATAATTGTATTATATGGATTAAAGACATATAAAATATATTCTAGTGATGAATGTATGATTGTGAAGAGTCTTGAACGGTATAGAGATTTATATTATAATAAAAGTAACAGAGAAAAAGATGTCATATGGCTTACAATATTAACTTCTAGGACGTTTACAGGGTTATATGAACTTTCAAGGCAGATACTTTCTAAAGATAAAGTTAAAAAGTTAATGGAGGCGGCGGTAAGTATGAGTAAAGATGGATTTATATTACATGAATGGTAGAAAGATAAGTTTGATGCCCTTGTCAAATATAATGAGATAGAAGATGCGAAAAAAGAAGGAAGGACCGAAGGAACTAAGGAAAAAACAATCGAAATAGCTAGAAACTTACTTAATATGCAAATGAGTATAGGAGATATTTCAAAGGCAACTGGTCTAACTGAAGATGAAATCAAAAGCTTAAATGATGATAAAAATGATACTGAAAATTAATTAGTATCATTTTTTATATACTAGGAATTTGCTTTGTAAAAGGTAAAAGTTTGCAAAAAGTTATTTACAAATATAACTATTCGTGATATAGTGGAGAG
>CALVRC010000010.1 GCA_944358445.1 uncultured Bacilli bacterium | reverse complement strand
GCCTTAGGTTTCTGTGAAGTAGAAAAAGCTTACCGTGAGGTAAGCTAATGTCAAAATTTATTTTGGCATTTTGTTCAGGGTAATGATATAATTTTGTATAAGATGGTGATTGGATGAAGAAAATAAAATGGGTGATTTTTGTAATAGCTATTTTAATATTTAGTTTTTTAGCTTATTTTGTTTTGAAAGGTAAGACTGGAGAATTTGATAGTTTTATTTATAAAATAGTTACTTTTAATAAAACGGATTTTATTTCTGGTTTTTATAAGTTTATAACTAATTTTGCTAGTGGAATAATGGTTGGAATAATATCTTTAGTATTCTTAATTATATTTAAAAACAAAAGATATGGTGGGTTTATATTTTTAAATGTATTTAATATTTTTGTTTTAAATTTTGTACTTAAGCTTTTATTTATGCGTGATAGACCTTATGAACTTATGATTATTGATGAGGTTGGATATAGTTTTCCATCTGGTCATGCGATGGCTGCTTTTGGGTTTTATGGATTTATTATTTATTTGCTTTGGCACTTTAATTTAGCTAAGAGTGCTAAGATTATATTTTCAGTGTTACTTGGAGCTTTAATTATTTTAATTGGAGTAAGTAGGATTTATTTAGGGGTTCATTATGCGAGTGATGTTTTAGCGGGTTATATGGTAAGTTTAGCTTATTTAATTTTGTATATAACTTGTGTTAAAAAGTGTTTGAAATTTGGTGATTTAAATGGAGATAGTTAAAAAATATTTGAATAGAAATTTATTTTATATATCTGTTGTTATTACTGGTTTAACAAGTTTGTTTATAGGAATTTTTTATTCACTTTTAAAAGATAATACTTTTGAGGTGAGTGCGGATAAATTTTTAGAAGGTACGGGAGTACTTGGAGCTTATATAACAGAGTCTACTGGAAGACCATCAGAGACTAACTTTTTTATGATTGGTCTTATCATTTCAATTTTATTTTTTTTCATTATTTCTTTTGTTTTAAGTAAATTTTTAAACAAAAAATTTATTTATATATTTAATTTGTTTTCAATTTTAAATGTTATTTTAATTTTTGGTCTTATATGTTCATGTTTATTTATTTCTATTTCTTTTATATTTTCATATATTTTCTTAATAATAATTTTGATTTTATATTTATTTGTTTTATATTTTGTTTTAGATAAAATATTAAAACTTGATTTAAAAAATAGACTAATTTCTTTATTAATTTTTGTTGTTCCTTTTATTATTATTTTGATTATATTTAAACTTTTTGTTTAAAAAATATTATTTTCACTCATTATAAAAATGAGGTGAAAATATATGGCTAAACACAAGGTTGAAATTGTAAATGTTAATACAGCTAATATTAAAGTTTTGACTTTGGAAAGAATGTTAGAACTTTTTGATAGATATCACAGTGGTGATATGACAGCTAAAGATGAATTGATTAAGGGCAATTTGAAGTTAGTGTTGTCTGTTTTAAAAAGTTTTTCTGGTAGAGTAGATAATATGGATGATTTATTTCAAGTTGGAGTTATTGGATTAATTAAGGCTATTGATAATTTTGATTTAAATCATGAGGTTAAATTTAGTACTTATGCTGTACCAATGATAATAGGAGAGATTAAGAGGTATTTAAGAGATAATAGTAGTTTAAGAGTTTCTAGAAGTATCAAGGATTTAGCTTATAAAGCTCTTAAAATTAAGGACGAACTTACTTTTTTAAATAATAGAGAACCAACTGCTTTAGAGATAGCGAAAAGATTGAACATGTCAGAGTGGGATGTGATTCAGGCTTTGAATTCTTTAAAGGATACGGTTAGTATGTTTGAGCCTATTTATAATGATGGTGGAGATGTTATTTATTTGTCTGATCAGCTTTCGAATGATGATGAAATTTATGATTTAGAAACTAGAATTTCATTAAAAGATGCTTTGAATAAAATAAAAGAAAAGGAAAAATATATTATTTTACAAAGATATTTAATAGGGAAAACGCAAACGGAATTGGCCGAGGAAATTGGTATTAGTCAAGCTCAAATATCACGTTTAGAAAAAAATGGTCTTGCTAAAATAAAAAAGTTAATTAAATAATTATACTTGAGGTATGCTTTTCTTTTGTGCTATACTTTAGATGGTGAGAATATGAAGTGTCCTAGGTGTAAATGTAAGATGATAGATGGTGTATGTATTAAATGTGGATATATGAAAAGTGGTAATAAAATCAGTGTTAGTTATGATGATAAAAAATCTGATTTAGAAATTTATGAAAAAGATTATGATGATATGATTCATAATAGAAAATTATGGAAGCCATATTTACTTGGAACATTTTATATTGGATATAAAGGACATGTAATAACCGGAGTATTATTATCGTTTATAGAAGTAGTTTGTTTTTACTATGTATATAGATTTTTTGAGTCTTTTGCTATGTGGTACCAATTTGTATTCGGACTTTTTATGAGTTTAACTCTTTGGATTTTTGTGAGGTTAATATTAGCTGGTGTTTTAAATTCTTTTATTCTTTATTTGGATAAAAAAAGTATAAAAAAAATAATAAAAGTTAATCCTAAAAATTATAAGTTTATTTTGGCTAGTCATAGGAGTAATAGTTCTTTTTTACTTTTCTTGAATATAATATTTTGTCTATGTTTTTTTGTGATTTTTATGATATTAATAAGTTATTTTTAAGGTGGGTGATGTTTAGTGAAAAAACCGGTAATTGGAATACTTTCTCCTAGAAGATTTGATTTAGAAAATCCTTTTGAAAATCAAACTAGATTTGTGGATAATTTTTCTAAAAGAATTATGGAAGCTGGGGGAATACCTATTGGACTTCTTTTTCCTTTAGAAAATTTTAATGAAGAGGAAATGAATTTGTGTGATGGTTTAGTTATTTCAGGAGGACCCCATTTAGGTAGTTCACATATATGTGCACTCCACTTTGCTTATTTACACAAAATTCCAGTATTAGGAGTTTGTTTAGGTATGCAGACAATGGCTGGATATGAATGGTTTAGGAAAATGCATATGGGAAATATTGATTATGACATTATTTCTAAAAATTTTAGTTATAGTGATGAAAAATATTATTTGTATGATAAAAAAGGTCATAATAAATTAGATCCTTTTAAAATTAAAGATATTGATAAATCAAAACATAAGGTTATTCTAGATAAAGATTCAAAAATATATGAAATATATAAAGATGATATTTTGTATATGCCATCACTTCATAATTCTATGGCGAGAGAAGAATTGTTTGATGAACAAACTAGTTTATTTAAGGTTACCGGAGTAAGTGAAGATAAGGTAGTTGAAGTAATCGAAAGTAGGGATGATTGGTGGTGCGTTGGTGTACAATTTCATCCTGAATTAGAAGATATAAATTTAAATTTGTTTAAAAGATTAGTTTTAGAGAGTTCAAAAATTGACAAATAACAATAAATGTTTATAATACATTTTTATTGGAAGTGATTTTATGGATGTACAGGAATATTTAAATATTATTATTTCAGAAGAATATAAATTAATTTATGAGTTAGTTAAAAATGGTAATTTAAGTAATTATCATTATTTAGTAGAACTGTTTGATACAGTCAAAGATAAACTTATTTCGATGAATGATGGTTTTCCTAAAGAAATATATGATTTAATAATAAATGATTATTTAAAAACGGTTAAGGCAATAAGTTTACTTGTTCCTGGTTTATCTACTGGTATTAAAGATGAAAAAAGTGGTGTATCTATTTATACTTATGATGGTAAAGTAAATGATGATATGATAGTTGATGAAAATACAAGGTTTGATTTAGCTAGTTTGACTAAATTATTTACAGTTATAGAAACACTTAAACTTAATGAGGAAGGAAAGTTTGATTTAAATAGATTAGTTTCAGATTATAAAGATGGTAAGTATGAATTAGATATTCCTATAGAAAAAATGGCTAAATTTTATTATGATTTAAGAACAGACGGTAGGTTAGATGATAAAGATATTTCTTTAGAAGAATTTCAAAGAAGGCTTTTAGCTACTAAAATTATGAAAGATAGTACTTTTGTTTATAGTGATATTCCATTTATTATTTTGAAAGATATTTTACCGGATTCTGATTGTTATTTTCATAATTATTTTAATGAAGAGATGAATCTTTTAGACACTTCTTATGATATTAGTTTTGGCAATTTAACTGGTATGAGAGAAGGTGAGAAAGTAAACGATTCTAAGGCTAGAATTATGGAAAGTTATGGAATACATCCAGGTCATGCTGGTATATTTAGTACTTCTAAAGATTTAATTAAATTATTTGATAATTTGAATAATGGATTTTTATCAAATGAATCAATTATAAGAATGATTACTCCAGCTATTTCTACACCTATTTTATTAAATTTAGATGGTACAATTAATTTGGATAATGGTAATGTTAAAAGAGTAAATAGAGGAATGGGTGTTTATTATAAACATCCAGAGGGAATTAGAATTAGCGATATACCTGATGTAATGAGTGATGAAGCTTTTGCAATTACAGGGTTTACGGGAACATGGGCAATTTTTGATTTAAAAAATAAGTTGACGGCTAATTTTTTGGCTAATCCATTTTCTAGTAAAGGTGAAAGAGAAATTGTTATTGCTGATGATGATTTTAAAATTTTGAATTGTAATAATTATTTTGAAGATGGTGTTAAATTTAAAGTTTTTGAAAAAAATATTAAAATTTTAAATAATGATGGAATGGTTATTAATAGCGTTCCTTTTACAAGAATAACTAATGTTTTAAAAGAAGAATTAATTTATACTTTACTTAAATTAAGATTTGCTAAAAATGTGTTAATGCGTAAAGCAGAATTGGAACAAAGTGGTGTTTTAGATGATTTGGTACATAAAACTTTTGAAAGAACTAAAATGGTAAGAAAATGATTTATTCATTTTCTTCTTTTGTTTTTAATATAATTATATGGGGGTAGTAGTATGATGCTTTCTGATTTACAAAGTAAGGATATTATCAATGTTTTTGATGGTAAAAAGGTTGGTTCAATAATTGATGTTAGTTTAGATAATGAAGGGAAGATTATTGAAATGAGTGTGCAAAGAAGGAGATTTATTTTTTTTAGTGGAGCTGCTTTTAAAATAAAATGGTCTCAAATTGACAAGATTGGTAAAGATGTTATACTAGTAAATGTAAATACCTAGGAGGAGATTATGAAAATATTACTACATACTGGAAAGTTTAAAGATGTTGAAAAAAGTGGAGTTGGCAAGGCTATTGTTCATCAAATGAAAGCTTTGGATTTAGTGCATGTTCCTTATACAACCAATCCTGATGATGATTTTGATATTGTACATATTAATACCATTTTTCCCGAATCTTTAATGCTTGCTAAAAAGTGTAAACAGATGGGTAAGAAGGTTATTTTTCATGCGCATTCAACTGAAGAAGATTTTCGTAATTCTTTTAAACTTTCTAATGGAGTTTCGCCAATATTTCGTCAGTGGCTTAAAATATGTTACGGATCAGCTGACTTATTAATTACTCCAACAGAATATTCTAAGAGAGTTTTAGAAAAATATGACTTGGGTAAGGAAATTATTCCAATTTCTAACGGAATTGATTTGGATTTCTTTAAAGCTGATAAAGATAGTAGAAAAAGGTTTAGGGAAAAGTATGGTTTTAGTAATGATGATAAAGTTATTATGGCTGTTGGACTCTATATTGAAAGAAAAGGTATTTTGGAGTTTTTAGAACTTGCTAGAAGAATGCCAGAATATAAATTTATTTGGTTTGGTTATACTAAACCTTCACTTATTCCTGTTAAAATAAGTGAAGCTATTAAAAATAAAACGGATAATGTTATTTTTCCGGGTTATGTTAAAAGCGATGAACTTAAAGATGCGTATGCTGGATGTGATTTATATATTTTTCCAACTAAGGAAGAGACTGAGGGGATTGTTTTGTTAGAGGCATTAGCTATGAAAACAAAAACATTAATTAGTGATATTCCCATTTATGATGATTGGCTTAAAGATGGTGTTAATGTTTATAAAGCTAAGAATATCGATGATTTTGAGTATAAGATAAAATTAATTTTAAAAGATAAATTACCAGATTTAACTTTGGAAGGATATAAGGTAGCTTTAGAAAGAGATATAAAGAAAATAGGTTATAAATTAAAGAAAGTTTATGAATATGTTTTAGAAAAAGATTTAGTAAATAAGTAAGATAATAAGCAAGATTTAAGCAAGATAACTAGAAATTATCTTGTTTTTTTGGTATAATATATATTAAAGAGGCGATATAAATGGATAAATATGTACCACCTTTTGAAATAAGTAATGATATGTTAAATTTAGTTTCTTCTATTATGGAAAAAATAGGTAAGTTAAGTAATTATGCTTATTTAGATAAGATGCCAATACTTAGGAGAAATAACCGTATTAAATCAATTCATTCTTCACTAGCAATAGAGGCTAATTCTTTATCTTTAGGACAAGTTAAAGACATTATTAATGGTAAGTTAGTTCTTGGTCCACAAAAAGAAGTTCAGGAAGTAAAAAATGCTTATAAAGCTTATGAACAAATAGGAAGTTATAATCCATACAGTTTGAATGATTTAAAGAAAGCACATGGATATTTGACTTATTTAACTGTAGATGACTTTGGTGAATTTAGAACAGGTGATGAAGGTGTTTTTGATGGTGATAAATGTATATTTATGGCACCTCCTGCGGATAGAGTTCCTATTTTGATGAATAATCTTTTTGACTGGATGAATGAGAATAAAGATATTATTCATCCGTTAATACTTTCTTCAATATTTCATTATGAATTTGTCTTTATTCATCCTTTTAATGACGGCAATGGTAGAACAGCTAGATTATGGCAAACAGTTATACTTTCAAAATATAAAAAGTTTTTTGAATATTTACCAATTGAAACACAAATTTTTAAATATCAAGATGAATATTACGAAACAATTAATGAATGTAATAAATGTGGTAATTCAAATAAATTTATAATGTTTATGCTTAAAATGATTGATGAAGTGTTAGGGGAAATTATAAATCTTTCACAAGATACGATTATAAATTCTAATATTTATATTAAAAAATTATTAGATGTTATGGAATATGATGTTCCTATGAGTGCGAATGAAATTATGGATAAATTAGGAATTAAATCTAAGGAAACACTTAGAGGTAATTATCTTGAACCGGCAATTAAAGAGGGATTAGTTAAGCTTACTATTCCTGATAAACCAACTAGTAAAAATCAAATGTATTATAAAGTTTAATTTATCTTTCTCATTAAATATAATATGTTAGTTATAAAATATGATTGTTTTCATATAGTAAATAAAAAATGACAAGTAAATATCAAGGAAAATGATTTTTCAAAAATATTACTTGTTTTTTTGTTTATACTGTTTTTGTAAGATAAAGGAGTGTATGAAAATGAATAGAAAATTAAGTAGAACTAATAGGAATTATATAATCGCCGGCTTATGTATGATATTAGTCATAATGGGAGTAGGATATGCGGCATTTTCTAGTCAACTTAAAATATCAGGAACATCAAATATAGCAAGTAATTTCTTAGTAAAAATAACTGGTATAGAAGTATCAAGTAAAAGTGGAGGAGCAGCCGATAAGCCAGATGTAACAACATATAATGATACGAGTGCAACTTTTGGAACAACATTACAGTCTCCAGGAGATTCAATAACATATGATATTACTATCGAAAATCAGGGAACTATAGATGCAGTATTAAAAACAATAAGTAAAACAGATGCAAGTAATAGTGCAATTTTATTTGAGACTTCAGGAGTAAATGAAGGAGATCCTTTAAATGTAGGAGAAACTGCAACTATGCAAGTAAAAGTGACATACAATACTGCTGTAACAAGTCAACCTGCTGATTTAGATAGTACATTAAAAGTAGATTTAACATATGAACAAGGTAATGGAAGCATTGTAGGACCAGGGCCTGGAGATATATTAACTACAGAAGATTTAAAAGATTTGGTTGTTACTGAGGGTGATGGATTGTATGCAGATGAATATGAACCAGGGAAATATACTTATAAAGGAGTAAATCCAAATAATTATATAACTTTTAATAATGAAATGTGGAGAATAATTTCTATAGGGGCTGATAATACATTAAAGATAATGAGAAATGAAAGTATTGATAATATGTCTTTTGATTCTGGAGATAGTAATGCATGGGAAACATCAGATATAAAAACATATTTAAATGATACATATTTACCAACAATAACAATAAATAAGGATAAAATAGTATCACATACATGGAGTATAGGTGGAGTAACATATAACAATACTGATTTAGCTGGACAAATAAATGATGAAAATGGAACACAATCCCAAAATGCAAGTGTAGGAACAATAACAGCAAGTGAATATTTAAGAGCAAATACAAATAAAGAACAATGTGAAAATATGAATATAAATAATACAAATAGAGCAACATGCTTAACAACCAATTGGATGTATGGTATTGTACCATCTGGAGGTTATTTATGGACTATTTCTCCTGATGACGGTAATAATAGATTTGTTATAGTTGTTGAGGGTAGCAGTAGTTATGCAGGTTACATGCCTGGGCTTACAGCGAGAGTTTCAGTTGCTGGTATTTCCCCAACTCTATATCTAACATCTTCTATCACTTTAATAGGAGATGGAACTGAGGGTAATCCATTTATAATTACAAATTAGACCTTGCTTATATGCTTGGTCTTTTGTTATACTTTAAATGGTGAATAATATGGTAAAAAAAATACTCGATAAAAGAAATTATATAATTTTAGTTGTAATAATTATTTTATTTATTTGGATTTTATTTTTTAACGAAAAGAAAATATATATGGAAACATTTAATTATTATGGGGAAACTATTACTTATAAGATTTATGATAAGGTTAATCATAAAAAGATAACTGAAGAAATAAATAATATATATAAGAAATATGATGATATTGATTTAAGTGGGAAGCTTGATGAGGATAAAAAAACTTTAGTTGAATATGGAAAAATTCTTTATTATAAAACTGATGGATATATTGATGTTACTAGTGGAAAGTTACTTGAAAATATAAAAAGTGATAAAGAATATAATTTTAAAAGTGAAATTGAAAAGGTAGAAATTAAAGAGAATAAATTAGTTAATGATATTGATTTTAATTTTGAAAATATTATAGGTAGTTATGCGACTAATGAGGTTTTATATTATTTTAAACAAAATGATATTAAAAAATATATTGTGTCAGAAGATGGTGATATTACAGCAGGTGATTATTATGATAAGGGTGAGTATTCTATTAGTATAAATAAACCTAATAGTGACGAGGTTTTATATTTAATTAATTTAGAAAATAAATCTATGGCTACTAGAAATACAGTTAGTAAATTTAAAAGTTATATGGTTAATCCTAAAACTAGTAAGAAAGAAAGTAAATATGACGGGGTAGTGGTGATTGCTGATGATAATTTAACAGCTAATATGCTTGTCAATAGTTTATATTTGATGGATATGGATGAAGGAAAAAAATTAGTTAATGATTATCATGCTGAAGCTTTATGGATAAATGATGAAATTACTATGACTGAAGGGTTTGATAAATATATTAAAAATAATTGATAAAATTAATTTAATAGTATATAATTAAAGCAGATAGAGAGGTACTTTATCTTAGAAAGGAGTAGGGTTTATGTTTTGTCCTAAGTGCGGTAAAAAAAATAAGGAGGAGGCACAATTTTGCGAGTTTTGTGGAACTAAGATAGCTGAAGAAAGCAAAGTAATTTTACCTAAGAAGACTAAAAAACCGATGAGCAAAAAAAATAAAATTATTATTGCCGTTGTTATAGCTTTAGTGGTTGTTTTGGGTGGTGGAGGAATAATTTTATCTAATAATTATACACCATCAAAAATAGCTGAAGGTTATTTTGTGGCTTTAATGAATGATGATACAAATAAGCTTTATGATTATATCAATGTTCCCGATAGCGAATTTACTTCTAAGAAAATTTTTAATGAGGTTGTGGATAATGATGATAAAGATTTAGTTAATTATCAAGTTGTTAGTGAACAAATATCTAATGACGGATTATCAGCACAAGTTAAAATTAGTTATACTTTAGAAGGAAGACAATCTGCTTTAGAAAAAACAATTTATTTGGTTAAAGATAAGAAAAATAAAATGTTAATATTTGATAATTGGAAAATTAGTGATGGCAGTTCTTTAATTGAAGAAGATTATGAGATTACGGTATTTAAAGGGGCAACTTTAAGTTTAGAGGGTGTAGAGGTTTCTTCTAAGTATAAAAAAGATAGTGATAGTACTAGATATGATACTTATGTAATTCCAACACTTTTTAAAGGTGATTATGATGCAAAAATTACTTTAAAAAATGGACTTACTACTGAGAGTAAAATAGATGTTAGTGGTTATAGCACTACTATTAATACTTTTGAATTATCTGATAAAGATGAGAAGAATTTAGAAAGTTCAATTAAAGAGAATGTTAATAAACTTTATAAATCAGCGATTGATTCTAAATCTTTTAGTGATATTAAAAAAGATTATGAATATAAAGATTCTGATTTAACTGATTTGGAAGATGCTTATGGTTCTTTTGCAAGATCTGTTAAGAGTAGTGAACTAAAATCTTATGAATTAACTGATTTAGATGTTGAAAGGCTTTCAATTACAGAAGATGGATATTTATATGTAACAGTTAGTTTGGAATATAAATATTCAGTAAAAGATTATTTTTCAGATGATATTATTTCAAATTCAGACGATGATACTGCTTATTTAACATTTGATTATAATAATGGCTTTAAACTTGTAGATATGACAAGTTTAGCAACTTATTTTTCAAGATTTTAAGGAGGAGAGTTAATGGCAAAATATTGTATACATTGTGGTAAAAAATTAGAGGAAGGAGAAGTTTGTGATTGTAGGGCAAATACTGTTCAGTCGCAAGCAAATAATTTAGGAACAAATTTATCGGAAGTTTTAAAGGGAATGTTTGTTAAGCCTATTAGTACTATTAAAAAATATACTGATGAGAGTAATTTTAATTTAGCTTTAATATTACTTGGAGTATTTTCTTTAGCAATTTCTTTATTTGTTATTTCTTTAGTTAAAAATTTAGCTGATGCAACTAGTTCTATGGGTGCTTTAACCCTTTATACAGTTGGTATGGGAAGAATGCAAATACCATATTTGAAAATATTCTTTGTAGTTTTAATTATTGCAATTGCCTTTATATTTGTTTATACTGGACTTTTATATTTAGTAAATTCTGTTATGTTTAAAGGAGAGAAAAGTTTCAAAAAAGTATTTACAATGTATGGGATTAATTCCATAATTACAACTACTGCCTTACTTGTTGCTGCAATTTTTATGTTTATTCATCCGGTTTTAGGTTTCCTTATTTTCTTACTTGGCTCAACTTTAAATATGGTTTACGTATATAAAGGTATTGAAAATTTAGGGGTGAAAGATGAAAATAAACATGGATATATTTATTTGATAACAACAGTATTTTATGGATTAGTTATGTTTATTATTTCAATGATTTTATCATAAGATAGACTTTGGTCTATCTTTTTTGAATTTTTTTTTAAAAAAATCAACCATTTTAAAAAATATGTAAGAAAATGTTTTAAAACCTTTGAAAATGATTTTGGTTTGTGGTAAACTGTATATATAGTATGTGAGCCTAGTGGGTCTTAAAAAACAAAAATAATTTGTTTTTTATTTCTTTTAAGCTTTATTGAACTTTAGTATTTGGAGTGGATTGTATGAATATTTTATTTGAAATTGCGGATAGAGATTTAATTATTATTGGTGTTATTTTTGTTGCTATTATAATTGTGGCTACAATCATATTTAGAGCTGCCATTAGGGGAGATAGAGTAAAACCGATTAGTGAAGATGAAAGGTTTGATAATGAAGATAATAATACTGATGAAATAAAGGTAGAAAAAATAACAGAAGAATCAAAATTAACTGATGAACAGAAAGCTGCAAAAGAAGAGTTAGAAAGAGTTTATCAACAAATGAGTATGGATTTAGAAAAACAAGAGGAAAAAACTGATGATATTGATGAGTTTGAAAGAGAACAAGAAGAAAATGCTATTATTAGTTATCAGGAATTGATGGCTCAAGCTGAAAAATTAAAACAAGAGACTAATAAATATGAAGAACATGCTGAAAATAATGCTGATATTATGGTTAATGCAGCAATGGATACATATAAAGAGCATAATTTAAGAACTAATTTAGATGTAGAGCCTAAAAAAGAAAGTCATGGATTTAAAAATTCTGATATTATTTCACCAATTTATGGTATTCAAAGAGAAAATAAAAAAAGCTTATCAAAAAGCCAAAGTAATGGTATAATAGGTAGAGCTTATGAAGAGGATTTGGTAAAAAGTGAAAAGAAACAAAATATTGATTTTTTGAATTCACTTAAGGAGTTTAGAAAAAATTTATAAGCCATATGGCTTTTTTCTTTTGGAGGGTTTATATGAAGTATAAAATAATTACACTTGGATGTAAGGTTAATGAATATGAAAGTGAAGTGATTTCTAATTTACTTGAAAATCATGGATATATTAAATCAGAGAATCCAGATGTTTGTATTATAAATACATGTACTGTTACTAATACTGCTGATAGTAAATCTAGAAAAATGATTAGAAGTTTAAGGAGAAATTATCCAAATGCAATACTGGCTGTTATGGGATGTATGATTCAAAATAAAAAGGATAAACTAGATATTGATGCTGATATCATAATAGGTAATACTCATAAAACTGATGTTGTAAGCTTAATTGAAGAATATAAAAATAAAATAAATATAGTTGGTGATATGGAAGATGCTGAATTTGAGGATATGAGCTTAAATAATTTTGATTTAACTAGAGCATATATTAAAATTGAAGATGGTTGTGATAATTACTGTTCATATTGTATTATTCCGTATGTTAGAGGTCATGTTAGAAGTAAAAAACATGAGAAGGTAATTAGTGAAGCTAAAAGATTAATTGAAAATGGTCATAAGGAAATTGTTTTAACTGGTATTCATACTGGACATTATCATGATGGTAATTATAGTTTTGCTGATTTGCTTAAAGATTTAGTTAAAATAGATGGTCTTAAAAGACTTAGAATTTCTTCGATTGAAATAACTGAGTTAAATGATGAGGTTTTGAGTGTTATAAGAAATAGCAATATTTTAGTAAATCATATGCATATTCCTCTTCAATCGGGCTCTGATAGAATTTTAAACCTTATGAATAGAAAGTATGATAAAAATTATTTTATTAATAAGATTAAAAAAATTAAAAGCATTAAACCTGATATGAATATTACAACTGATGTTATTGTGGGTTTTCCTTCAGAAAGTGAAGAGGATTTTGAAGAATGCATAGATACTATAAAAAAAATAGGTTTTACTAAATTACATGTTTTTCCTTATTCAGATAGAGAAGGTACTGTGGCTAGTAAAATGGAAAATAAAGTGTTTGGTAATGTTAAAAAAAATAGAGTCAATAAATTGTTAGAAATTTCTAAGAATTTAGAAATTGATTATATGAATAAACATATAGGCTTTGATGTCTCATTTATACCTGAAGTTTATGAAAATGGTTATTTGATTGGTCATACTCCTAATTATTTGATGGTTAAAGCTTTAGGCGATAAATCTTTACTAAAACAAGAAGTTATAGTCAAAATTAGTAAAGTAGAGTATCCTTATTGTTTGGGTGAGATAAAAAGTTTTGAATTAATCTGATAATTTTGTTATAATATTAATAGAGGTGAGACAAATGAACGAGTATCCAAATAGTATTAGAAATAATATGGTAAATACTGAGCCATATAGAAATAATTATAACATTGATGTAGAAAGTTTACCTGAGGTAAATATGTCTTATAGTGTTCAAAGAGAGTCATCACATAAAATTAGAAGTGCAATTATTGCTGCGGTTATTGCTGCTTCAGCTTTTGGATATGTGACCGCTGTTAGTTATATGCAACATCAAAGTATGATTCAAAATTCGACAGTAGTAGCTACAGAACCATTACCAGAGGGAGCTACTTTAAATGTAACAGAAAATCCTGATTTTTCATATATTACAACTTCTAATGGAACACGAGTATCTAATTTTAATGGAATAGAAGCGAGAGATCTCGCTAAAAGTTATAGTCAAAATAGTGATAGCATTGGAAGACAAATGTAGTTTATAGAACAAATGTTGGTATAAGACCTAGTAAAGGTCTTTTAATTTTGTTATAATGAATAAGAAGGTGATTTAATGGATAGCTATATTAAAGGTAATTTTAGAAAAAGTATTTTTAAATCAGATAAAGGTTATGTTATTGGCCTTTTTAAGGTTAGAGAAACTAATGATGATATTTTAGAAGAGTATGTAAATCAAACTATTACTTTTACAGGCTATTTTCATGAACTTAATGAGGATGATACTTATATTTTATATGGTGAAGCTGTTAATCATCCACGGTATGGTTTTCAATTTCAAACTAATAGATATGAAAGAATGAAACCAACTGGGAAAGATGCTATTGTAGAATTTTTATCTAGCGATTTATTTCCTGGTGTTGGAGAAAAGTTAGCTAAAAGTATTGCTGATACTTTGGGAGATAATGCAATAGATAAAATTTTGGAAGATGAAAGTTGTCTTTATTTGATACCAAAATTGACGGAAAATAAAATAAAAAAAATAGTTAATATTTTGAAAAAATATGAGGAAAGTCATCAAACAATTGCTAGGTTAATTGATTTGGGATTTTCAATGAGGGAAGCTCTTAGTATTTATAATGAATATAAGACTAATACAATGAAGATTATTGATAATAATATTTATCAGATTTCTTATAATTTATCTGATATATCATTTTTAAAAATTGATAAAGCAGGTTATTTATTAAATATTGATTCAGCAGATGATAGAAGGGTAAAAGCGGCTACTTTATATGTTATGAAGAATTTGATTTATCAAAATGGTGATAGTTATTTAAGTAAAGAAGTTATTGTTAGTAATGTTAATAAGTTTTTAAATATTGATTATAATAATTATGATGAGGTTTTTAAAAAGTTAGAAGAGATGGATTATATTGTCATAGATGGTGATGATTATTATTTGGAAGATATTTGGAACGCGGAGGCAAATATTGCAGAGAGACTTTATGATATGGCATCTAAGCCATTAAAAAAATATAAAAATTTAGATAATTTACTATCGGAACTTGAAAAAATCAATGATATAAAATATAATGATGAACAAAAAAAAGCTATTGTTAAAGCTTTAGAAAATAATATATTGATTATAACTGGTGGGCCAGGAACTGGTAAAACAACTATCATTAAAGCTATTACTGAACTTTATCAGCATGTTAATAAACTCGATTATGATGAGTTTACTGAACATTTGGCTTTACTTGCGCCTACTGGTAGGGCGAGTAAAAGAATGAGTGAATCGACTTTTTTGCCTGCCTCAACAATTCATAGGTTTTTAAAATGGAATAAAGAAACTTTAGAATTTATGGTAAATGAAGAGAATAAATCAGATGTAGATTTGGTTATTGTTGATGAAGTTAGTATGATAGATATTAATTTATTTGATAGCTTGCTTAAAGGACTAAAAAGAAATGTTAAGTTAATTTTAGTTGGCGATTATGATCAATTACCAAGTGTTGGTCCTGGAAATTTGCTTAAAGATTTAATATGTAGTGATGTAATAGATGTTGTTCATTTAAAGCATTTATATAGACAAGGAGAGGACTCTTATATTATTTCGCTAGCTTATGAAATTAAAGATGGTATTCTTAGTGAAAATTATTTAAATTCATATAATGATTATACTTTTTTAAAGTGTTCAGCTAATCATATTAAAAGTAATTTAAAAAGATTATGTGAAAAGGTTATTGATAAGGGATATGATTATAAAAGATTGCAAATATTAGCTCCTATGTACAAGGGTGAAAATGGTATTGATACTTTAAATAAAGAACTTCAGGATGTATTTAATCCGGCTTCATCTGAAAAAAGAGAAATTAAGTCTGGAAATATTGTATTTAGGGAAAATGATAAGATTTTGCAACTTGTGAATATGCCTGAGGAAAATGTATTTAATGGTGATATTGGAGTTATAAAGTATATTAAATATGGAAATACTAGTAAAAGTAAAAAAGATGAAATATATGTTGATTTTGATGGTAATTTAGTTAAGTATACTCCAAAAGATTTTGCTAAAATAAAACATGGATTTATAATTAGTATTCATAAAAGTCAAGGTAGTGAATTTGAGATGGTAATTATGCCAATGACTCACTCTTATAGAAGAATGCTTTATAAAAAATTAGTTTATACTGGGGTAACTAGGGCTAAAAGAAAGTTAATTTTAATTGGTGAACCAGATGCTTTTGCTTTAAGTGTTCAAAATAATCATGAGTATATTAGAAATTCAAAACTTTTAGAAAAAATTAAGTATAAATTTGAAAAAAATACTTAGAATATAAATGTATGTTTTAAAAACATACGACATCATGTTTCTGACAAGTAGGTGATAAAATGAATATGATGAAAAATGTGGCTTTGATGGCAATGGGTAGTGCGATTACATTGGCTTATCAAAAATATAATAAACCAATGATGAAAGCTGTAAAAAATGCTTTTGGTAATGCTGCTCATCAAGCAGAGCAGTTAACAGATCAGTTAGATAATATGATGTAAAAAATAGCTCCAGATATGGGGCTATTTTAGTTTTCTTTGATATGCTCTTAGTTCTTTGGTTGTTTTTACACTTTCTTCATAAAGACTATTAAATTCTTCTAATTCATCTTGATATTTTGATAAAAACATTTTTAATAAAGGTTCATCAATTGGTGTGAGTAAGCTGGAGGTACTTTTTTTCTTCCATTCTATTGCATTTTCTTCTTGGGCTACAGCTTTATCAAAAATATTTTTCCATGTTGTGTTTGATAAGTAGTGATGATTATTATATATTTTTCTTGACAATTTGTATCTTGGACGAGAGTTGCTATACTCAGTTAATTCAAATGTTTCAATATTTGGAGTAATAATATTTTTACCATTTGTAAGATATGTCCATACAGGTGTTAGTTCAATATTGACAATTTCTTTAGTGTTTCTGAATTTCTCTTTGAAGTCTGTTGTTTTTATTGGTAATGCTTTCAGATTACCTATTTCAAAAGGTATCCATTTATATTCTCCATTAATTCTTTTTAATCTTCTAAATTCATTTATATTTATTAATGCTATGGTATTTTTGTGTTCTGAAATAAATCTAATAGTATTATAAAATTCACTATTATTCATTTATATTCCCCTCCTTAAAAATTGATAGAACGTATTATACATGTAATTTAGATTAGTGTCAAATGCATAATTTAGTTTATTTTGTAAATATTAATGTAGGTGATATTTATGAAAAAAATTTTGATTACAGGGGCTTGTAGTGGGCTTATTTATCCTGTTATACAAAGATTAAAAGAAAATTATTTTTTATATGTAACAGTACATACGGATAGTGAACGAGAAAGGGTTTTAAGATTATATATAAATAGTCAAAATATTAAGTGTATTAAATTAGATATAACTAAAGATTTAAAAAAAATAGACGATTTAGATATCGATATTTTGGTTTGTAATGCTGGAGTGGCTGAGAGTGGGTCTTTATTTGAAATACCTATGGAGAAGGTTAAGGAAAATTTTGAGGTTAATGTTTTTTCTAATTTGAAACTTATTCAAAAGATATCTAAAAAAATGATAGATAAAGGAAAAGGAAGAATAGTTGTAATTTCTTCTTTGGCTAGTAAAATGCCTATACCTTTTTTAGGAAGTTACTGCGCTAGTAAAGCTTCTTTATCTATGATGAGTTTAATTATGCATTATGAAAGTTTATTGCTTACTTCTAAGCTAGATATTATTTTAGTAGAACCTGGTTTATATAGAACAGGTTTTAATAAACTTGCTTTTGATAAAAAATATGATTTAATGGACTATGAATCTTTTTTTAAAGGCCAAATTGAACTTATTAGAAAAAGTGAGAATATATTTTTAAGTTTATTTGAAAGAAAAAGTTTAAATAGTATTTCAAATAAAATATATGATGCAATTACTGCTTATAAACCACATTTTCGTTATAGTGCTCCTTTTTCGCATAATTTATTTGCAAAAATAGTTAATTTATTTTATTAAAATGCTGTATAATATCTGTAAGAGGTGATATAATGACGGATATTGAAATAGCAAGAGGATGCAAAATGTTGAAAATAGAAGATATATCTTCTAAGTTAAATATTGATAAGGATTATTTAGAATGTTATGGGAAATATAAAGCTAAGATTAATTTGGATATTTTAAATAATTTAAATAATAAAAATGGAAAACTAATTTTAGTTACTTCAATTAATCCAACACCTTTTGGTGAAGGAAAAACCACTATGAGTATTGGTATTCACGATGGAATGAGGAGACTAGGGTTTAACAGCTTAGCTGTTTTAAGAGAACCTTCTTTAGGACCAGTTTTTGGAATTAAAGGCGGGGCAGCTGGTGGTGGATATTCACAGGTTGTCCCAATGGATGATATTAATTTACATTTTACTGGTGATATGCATGCAATTGGTGCGGCTAATAATTTGCTTTGTGCGGCTATTGATAATCATTTATTTCAAGGTAATAGTTTAAATATTGATAAAAATAAAATTTTATTTGATAGATGTGTTGATATGAATGATAGAGCACTTAGATCGGTTACGGTAGGTTTAGATTTAGGTATGGATGTGGCTCATGAAAATCACTATTCTATTACTGTGGCTACTGAGGTTATGGCTATTTTATGTTTAGCTAAAGATTTGATGGATTTAAAGGAAAAAATTAGTAATATTTTATTTGCTTATGATATTACTGGAAAACCTTTATTTGTTAAGGATTTACATGTAGAGGACGCTATGACAATATTGCTTAAAGATGCTATTAAACCTAATTTGGTTCAAACTCTAGAAAATAATCCTGTTATAATCCATGGTGGACCTTTTGCTAATATCGCGCATGGATGTAATAGTTTGATTGCGACTAAGTTAGGATTAAAGTTAGCTGATTATGTAATTACGGAAGCTGGATTTGGAGCTGATTTAGGAGCTGAAAAGTTTTTAGATATTAAGTGTAGAAAAGGTAATTTAAAACCAAGTGTAATTGTTATTAATGCAACTATTAGAAGTTTAAAATATAATGGTGGAATGAGTAAGAGTGAATTAAATACTAAAAATATGGATTATTTGGAAAAGGGCATTTGTAATTTAAAAGTGCATATAGAAAATATGAAAAAGTATTTAGATAACATTATTGTTTGTTTAAACAAATTTTCGTTTGATGATGAAGAAGAAATTAGATATGTTAAAAAATATTGTGAAGATTTGGAATGTGAATTTGCTATTTCATCGTCTTATGAAAATGGGGGAGAAGGAGCTTTAGATTTAGCTAAAAAAATAGCTTTATTATGTACTAAAGAGAAAGATTTTTATTTACTTTATGATGAAAATGATAGTATTAAAAATAAGATTGAAAAAATATCTAAAGAAATATATCATGCTAGAAAGGTGAATTATTTAAAGGATGCTTTAGAAAATATAAAGGAAATAGAAAAATTAAAATTAGATAAATTACCAATATGTGTGGCTAAAACACAGTATTCTATAAGTGATGATCCTAAAAAACTTGGTTATCCTAATAATTATGAAATAACGGTTAGAAATTTGAAGGTAAATAGTGGAGCTGGGTTTATAGTTGTTTATATGGGTAAGATTATGACGATGCCAGGTTTATCTAAAAATCCAGCTTATGAAAATATGAAAATTGATGCTGATGGAACTATTTATGGTTTATTTTAAAAAAAACTAGATGAATGAGAAGTGAATCTTATTTATCTAGTTTTTTGATTTTTTTTAATTATTTTTAATTGAAATATATATCTAATTATTATTTAAAATTTTAGCTTTTTCTTGTTCAAATTCTTCTTGGGTGATAGCCTCAATATCTAATAATTCCTTTAGCTTTTTTAATTCATCATATTTGTTAAAATTTGTATTATTAGTTTTATTATTTTCTGTGTTTGCTTGGTTAAAATAGTTTTTACCAAAGTAGCAATTAACAATGGCACTTAGCCTATAGTGGGTGGGAAATTTGCCAAAAATATCATTAACATCGACTAAGTAAAGATAGGGTATGTCTTCTTCCGTAACAGTTTGATCTATAATTTTTTCTAAATTTTGGTAAAGAAGGGGAGACATATTATTGCAATATTTTTTAAGCTGTATATATTGGCTTTCTTTATCTTTAGCAAAATAGATGTATCCATTTTCTTCGTGAATTTGTTTAGCCAATGAATAGAATTTAGAGATTATTAGTTTTTTTTCTAATGTAGGTTCAATAATTTCTTTTTTATTTTCTTGCTTAATTTGATTAAACATTTTTATATATTCTGATTTTAATTCTTTTTTAATTTTATTCTCATCTAAATCAGGCCTAAATTTCATTAATAAATTTTTTTTAACAGGATCATTTTCGCATTTTTTTAACTCTTCATAGTAATTAAATAGATCCAATTGGCTCATTACTTCTATTAGGATGCTATTTAATTTTTTTCTTAGTATTTCAGCAACTATTTTATATTCTTTTTCATATTTTTTATATGTATCTAACATAGAAAAATTGTTTTCGTATTGAGCTTTATAGTAAGGAATAAGAAACATAAGTGTATATGTATTTTTGGAGTTTAAAAGATCATTACAGATTTTTTTGTGAGTTTCTTGAATATATTTTTCACATGAATTTATTGTTTGAATTATTGGAGGTTTATCTAAGCCATAGTTTGTTGTAAAGTATTTATTTTTTCCATTGTCATATGTTTTGGCTATAAAATAATTGTAAGCTGACGCTGAATTTATTTGTATTAAAGATTTCTCTTTATTAATCCAAGTTATTTCTATTGTATATGTTTGTTTGTTACCCATTGCTAAAACTCCAGCAGTGCCAAATATAATATCACCGGCTAAAGAAAGTGGCAAAGATTTTTTTTGATTTGTATTTATATTTTGACATGATTCAATAGAACTGTTATTAATTTCAATAACAAAAGTATCATTCCAAAATACGCCTATACAATTATCATTAAGCTTATATATTTGACTTCCTTTTAAATAGCCTCCTATTATTGTACCAATTTTTAACATATTTAATCACCTCAATAAAATTTAAATTATTATATCATTTTTCATTTTAAAATACTATAATTATTTATATAGTTTTGGTGAAAGGCTTTATATATCAAGGAAAAATAAAACTAGATATTGCTATCTAGTTAAATACATATTGGTAGCGAGAGGGGGATTCGAACCCTCGATCCTACGGGTATGAAAAAAAGCTCTAATTAGTAATATAATACAAAATACCCAAAAAGCCTTTATTTTTGAGGGTTTATAAAGTTTGAGTAAGTATAAGTAAGTTTGATTAAATATAAGTAAAATTGAATTATTTTTTATAAAAAATAACTAAAATATAACTACAAATTTTTTATATATGCTTGATAGATAAATTGTAATTTACTAAATTGGTATTTTTTAATTTGAAATTTTACAATATAAAGTATATTTTATTGTTTATTGGAATACTATATAATGTGGTGCATATAAAATCCGTGGATTGACTTTAAATATAGTTTGTGCTACAATTTAGTTACTCAATGACCAAGTGTTATATGAGTCCTGGAGACGCAACTATCTATTAGTTGCGTTGTCCGTTTATATTATATTTAAAAGCCTCTTAAAAACAATTAAGAAGCTTTTTTATATTCATTATATTCTTTTAATACTTTTTGTAAATATTTGGGTTCATCAATTAAGTATGAACTTATTATGTACATATCACTTTTCTTTTTTTCAAGAATGATTATATAACTATATAAATCATTACTATATAGTAACTTTGTTCTTTTTGTGTTTTTATATGGAGCAGTCCATATTTTAATCTTATTGCATTTTGTATCTTCACAATTAGGGCATTTTGAATAATTTTTTATCATAGGAGCAACATAATTTATAAAATAAGCACGAGATTCTTTCATTCTTATTTTTATTCCTAATTTTTTTTGAGTTTTAGTGGTTAAATGAAAAAATCCTTGCATTTTATTATCTTCAAATGGGGTAGTAAATACTTTAATGTTCATTCCATTTATTTTTAAATTGCCATAATATATATTTTTTATGAAATAATCGTATAATTCATCATCTGTAGTAGTTTTAGGTAATGGGCCATTAAATCCACATTTATTTTTAGTTTCTGTCATCTTTTGATTTCCAAATAAATATATTAAATTTAGTATTACTATAGGATGATGATATATCAAAACTATTCTGATATAATCTTTGAATTTCATGAATAATATTTAGTTTTATACTATTTGTTGATAGGTTTCTATAATAATATGATAATGCTCCAATTAAAATATCATTAATTTGTAATATTGGTGCTTCATAAGATTTAATTGGTTGTATTTTTTTTATGGTTTTTTTATTAGTGTCAGACATTTTAATCCTTAAATAATTTAGTGTTATTTGATGATAGTAGTATGAATGTGTGTCTTTTATATCAGGGTATATATTATATGAATTACCAGGAATAATAATATATTTTAACATTTCATAGTATGCTTTGTGATAAAAATCATTTTCAGTTTGATTATATTTTTTGTGGTTTAATTTTGTTTTATCAATTACAATAATTCTAAATTTTAAATCATCATTATTAAAAAAATAATTGATAATATCTAAATATAATTTTTCGGTTTTTTTGTCAACTTTATTCCATTTTAATTCTATTTTGTTGGACAAATTATAATTATTTTTTAAATGATTTATATATTCATTAACTTTTTTAACTTTAAATTTTGGACAATAAACTGCTCCGATTAACATATATTTACTATTATTGCTTGCTAAATGACAACTTTCATCACAATAGATATTGTATTCCATATTTTCCCTCCTTTTATAGATATAGCTATTATTATATCATTAATAGTGATTAATTTGTTAATATTTTCAATTAATTTTTTTATAAAAAATTTACTAAAATATAACTACAAATTTTTTATAGATATTTAATATTTATATTAGGTAACTAGTATAATCATTATATTATGATGCTAAAAGCTTTTAAATATCAAGGTAAAACAAAAACTAGATATTGCTATCTAGTTAAATACATATTGGTAGCGAGAGGGGGATTCGAACCCTCGACCCTACGGGTATGAAAAAAAAGCTCTAATTAGTGATATAGTGCAAAATATCAAAAAAGCCTTTATTTTTAAGGCTTTTCATTACTTGTAAAATTCGAGTAAGTTTGAATAGATTTGATTAAATATAAATAAATTTGAATTATTTTTTATAAAAAATAACTAAAATTTAACTACAAATTTTTTATAAATATTTAACCGATAAATTGTAATTTATCTAACAATTATACCAATTCTTTTTTATTATAACGAATTATAGTTAATCCTAAAAACATTACAGATAAACCAATACTTATTAATATCAACAAAGGATTTATAGAAATATCCATTATTACATTTCTTATATCAGCAAGAGTAAAAGCAGAGAAATATTTAAGAAATTCTGTTGTTTCTGCAAGAGAAGATAATACTTGTAATACATAACTGATTAAAACTATCCCTAGACTGATACCTAGCATCTTTTTTGTTTTATGTGTGAAAGTTGATAAAAACATACATCCAAAGTATATTACTACCGAAGAAAATATTGGTGTAATGCTAAGTAAAATATATAAATTCTTATCAAATTCTCCACTTAAAGAAAGTCCTATATAATTAAATATTCCAAGAATTCCAACCATTAAAACTATATACAATAATCCACATAAAACTTTATTTAATACTATGGTACTTCGTTTAATAGGTAAACTATTTAAGTATTCAATTGTTTTATCACTTTCTTCTTTTAATAAGATGTTAGATCCAAGAATTCCAGAATAACATCCTATTAGCAATAATGCAAACACAAAGCCCTCTGACTTCAACCAGCCAAATACACTATCAATGGATGAAATATCCATATTAAGGGCTTTTAATACTTCTGCTGGAAACATTTCCATCATTTCATCCATCATTTTTATATTATCACTATTTATAATGGATGGATAAATTGAAAATGATATTGTAAAAATTCCAATTAATAACAATAACCATATTAGAAAACTTTTAAAATTAACTTTCATTTCTCTTTTAAACATAATCTACCTCCTACTTATAGTAATGTAAGAATACATCTTCCAAGGTTGCTTCTTCTATTAATATTTTATCTATTTTATATTTAGCAAGTGATTTTATAAGTTTATCAGAAGATAATCCATTTTTAAACCTGATTGTATTTTCTTTTTTTGGGTGAATATCTAACTTTAAATCATCCACAATTTTTGTTATTTCATTTGATTCTAGTGTAACAAATGTTAAATTTTTCTTTTGCATTTCTTCCATTGTTTCCACAGTTATTAGATGACCATCTTTTATAATTCCAACACGATCACAAACTTTAGAAATTTCACTTAATATATGTGTTGAGTAAAAAATTGTCGTTCCCTTATCTTTTTCTTCTTTCAATAAATCATAAAATATTTGTTGCATAATTGGATCTAATCCACTTGTAGGTTCATCTAATATAAGTAATTTTGGTTCGTGCATAAATGCTAGAACGATGCCTAATTTTTTTGAATTACCCAAAGATAATTCTTCTATTTTTTTAGACTCATCTAGTTTTAGTTTTTTAACTAATTCTTTTCTCCTTTTATGACAATTCTTTTTATAAAATGATTCATGATAATCTAACATTTCTTTCACAGACAAATCTTCGTATAAATGAATTTCACTTGGTAAATAGCCGATTAATTCTTTTAAGGCAATATTATCTTTGTTTAATTCTTTTCCATTTAGTAAAACACAACCTTCTGTTTTATTAATGAGATTCATAATTGACCTAATTGTTGTTGATTTTCCTGCTCCATTTGGTCCAATAAAGCCAAATACTTCTCCCTCATAAAGAGTAAGCGATAAATCTTTTACTCCTAGAACTTTTCCATAATATTTCGTCAAATTTTTAATTTCTAATATTTTCTTATTCATTAAATCTCACTCCTAAATTGTAATTTATATGTCTTGTTTTTTTATGCTTTTATTTATATAAATTGCATAAACTAATGGTACTATTGTTAAAAATATAGGTGCTACATATAATGATATTGTGTTTTCAACATTAAATATAGAAAGCGAATTTACTAAACAATGAGTTATGATACAAGGAATAAGAGATTTACTCTTATAAAATATTATAACAAATAAATACCCTGCTGAAATTGCATAACATACTTGCATTAAAGTTGGAATTAAATTCGCACCATTTAACAAATTAATAATATGACCTATACCAAAAGTAAAGGCACTTATAATTATCGCTCTGTTAACATTGTCTTTTTCCATCATTTTAAATAAAAAACCTCTAAAGATAACTTCTTCTAAAAAGCCAACATTAATCATTGTTAAAATATAAAATATTATTTCGTTTGGTGTATTATTGATGTTAATACCATTCCATAGATTAACTGATATAATCAATAATAATGGTATAAAATATAAATATCTTTTTAAATTGCTTACTTTTGCTAGTCCATAATAAGAAACTCTTTTTAGTTTTACTATCACAAAAATTAACACTAACGAAAATATTGTATTTATGATTGTACTTCTATAATCTTCTATTCCAAAATTTTGTATGCAATATGAATTTACTATTATATAGAATACTATTAACAATATACAAAATAATGTTTCGTGCTTTTCAAATATTTTTTTCATAACTATCTCACTTTCAAATTACTATTTATTTAACTATTATTTCCTATTTTCTTATTTTCAAATAATAAAAGTACACTAAATATTATTTCTATTACTATCATCATCATTGCAAGAATATAACTTGCAAAATTCAAACCAACTATTAGAGATAATATTGGAATAATTATTGACAATGCCATATATGATTTTGAATTATATAACCAACCATAAGGTAATAAATGAGCTCCAAAAATCATAGCAATAACCATTAACATTTTATCTGGCAATGTAGGATAAACCCACATTGCTATTAAAAGATATATCATTTGATTTGCAGAAAATAATATACCTAAATTATTTAATGGATTACTTTTATCTTGAAATTGTATTTTCAATATTTTGGATATTAAAAACGATATTGGCAATAATGGTGCTGTACAACAAAATGTTAATAGATTTTTTGTTAATATAGGAAAACTTGTTAATTGTACCATTAAAACCATAGTCCATATTACTATTGACGCAAGAATAAAATGGATACCTTTCTTTTGTTTTTTTATGCAATCTTTTTTTAATTGTTCTAAATTCATTTTCTAATCCTCTCTACACATTACTATTTATTGTTTAGATAATTATATCATTTATTCTTAAAATAAAAAAGATGGGAATACCTGTTTAGATATTCCCAATAAAAAAACTAGGCTTAAAACCTAGTAAAATAATCAAAATTGGTAGCGAGAGGGGGATTCGAACCTTTAACCTATCGGGTATGAAAAAAGTTCTAATTAGTAGTCTAGTGTAAAATATCAAAAAAGCCTTTATTTTTAAGGCTTTTTATTATTTGTAAAACTTGAGTAAGTTTGAATAGATTTGATTAAATATAAGTAAATTTGAATTATTTTTTATAAAAAATAACTAAAATTTAACTACAGATTTTTTATGGATATTTAATATTCATATTAGGTAACTAGTATAATTATTATATGATGATGTTAAAATCCTTTAAATATCAAGGTAAAATAAAAACTAGATATTTCTATCTAGTTAAATACATATTGGTAGCGAGAGGGGGATTCGAACCCTCGACCCTACGGGTATGAACCGTATGCTCTAGCCAACTGAGCTATCTCGCCATGCGACAAAAACATTATATCAAAATAAAAAAAATCTTTCAATACTTTTGTAGATAATTTTGTGAAATTGGAAAATATGATTGATTTTTAATTTAATAATCTTTATAATATCTAATTGGTGATTATTTTGAAAGAAAAAAGTTTAAAACAGATAAATATGAATATAGATGTTACAGAAGAATTAATTGATAGATATATTGACAAAAAAAATCAAATAAGTGATAGAGAAGTTAAGTTTTCTCATGTTTGTATATGTGGATCTATTGGAGCTATTGTTGGCATGGCTAGAGTTAAAGTACCGGCACTTGATTTAATGATGTTTGCTAGTATGGGAGGATATGTTGTTGGTGCTATGCTTCCTTATGCTGTTAAAAAAATTAAAATTGGTGAATTAAATTATCAAATATATATGAATAAAGGAATTTTAGAAGGATTAGAAAAAGAAAAGAAACAGAAAATAGATAAAGTAAAAACTTTACGCAAATGAGGTTAAACGAGTAAAAAATTATTCGTTTTTTTTATTTTTTGATTGATATTATTGTAAAAAATGCTAGAAAATGTTATATTTTATTTGTATATTACAATTGATCGGGGGGAATTTAATGGATAACGTAAATATACAAAGTAGTGAGCTGTTAGATGTAAATAAGAAGACTGGTTTTCCATCTATTGATAAAAATCATGAAAAAAATTTTCAATACGATGGAAACGCAATGCCTTTGATGACAATCTATGATTATATTTATCAAAATAATAAGTTTTTTTTAGAAAATTATGCTTTTGATTATTTAGGAGCGAGAATTACTTATAAACAATTTTTTGATAATATTAATAAGACTGTTCAATCTTTAAAAGAATATGGGGTAAAAGAAGGCGATTTTGTTACTTTAATGTTGCCAACTCAGCCTGAAACATTTTATTTAATATATGCATTGAGTAGAATAGGAGCAGTGGCTAATTTGGTTGATCCGAGATATCCTGCAAGTTATTTAGAACATGCAATTGATAGGGTTGACTCAAAACTTGTAATTGCAACGACAGCAACAAATGATGCTTTAAAAAATGCTAAAAAGAATACATCTTGTGAAGAGCTTATTATGATATCACCTAGTAATTCAGTTACTTTGATGGCTATTTTGAATAATTTGGATTTACTTAAGAATGCTAAAAATATGAAAACTACTGATTTTGCTAAAGGTTGTATAAATTGGAAGCAATTTCTTAAAGATGGTAGAAATGTAAGAGAAATTACTTTACCAAAATACGAGCAAAATAGAACTGTTGTTACTATTGGTACAGGAGGAACTACTGGCGAACCAAAGCTTGTAGAACTTACCAATGATACAATCAATGGAGCTGTATATCAATGTATAAATGCTGGTTTTGATTTTAAACGTGAACATACTTGGTATGATTTAATGCCTGATTTTATTGCTTTTGGTGTTGTGGATGGACTTCATTTACCTCTTGCTAAAGGTATGGAAACTGTTTTAGAGCCGCAGCCATCAATTGAAAGTATGATTAAAGCTTTTAATAGAAGAAATAAGATGGGAAAACCGATTAATCATATGGCGGGTGGACCTAATTTTTATACTGAATTAATAAAACATCCTGATGCACAAAATATTGATTTTTCAGCATTTTATTCACCAATTTTAGGTGGAAAAAATATTAATGTTAATCATGAAAAAACAGTTAATGAATTTTTGGAAACTCATGGTGGGCCAACATGTTTAAGGGTTGGATATGGATTGACTGAATGTGCTGGAGCGGCGTCTGCTCCTGGAACTGAAGAATATGCTAAGGCTCAATCTGCAGGTTTAACAATGCCAATGTGTGTGGTTTCTACTTTTAGAACAATAGAAAATGAAGATGGTAGTGTTAGTTATAAGGAACTTCCTTATGTCCCAAATAAAATGGGATATAATGTGCCTGATGAATTTACTGGTGAGATATGTATATCTGGACCTAATGTAATGAAAGGTTATTATAATAATGAAGAAGCAACTAAAAATACTTTAATTGAACATGATGGTAGAACATGGTTGCATACTGGTGACATTGGATTTGTAGATGAAGATGGTGTAGTTTATATTGTTGGACGTTCTAAGGAATTTGTAGCTCGTTATACTGGATTTAAAACTCCACCTAAGGAAATAGAAGATGTTATTTTACTTGATCCAGCTATTGACGATGTTAAGGTTGTTGGATTTGATAATCCTGAAATTGATAATGATCAACTTCTAAAGGTTTATTATACTTTAAAACCTGGGTATAATGATATTAAAGAAATAGAAGAACGTTTACAATTATTATGTGAATCAAAATTACCTGATTTTAAATGGCCTAGTGCATATGAATGTTTAGATGTTATGCCACTTACTCCGGTTGCAAAAATAGATATTAAAAAATTACAACAAGATGCTAATGAAAAAGCTATAGCAAAACATAATCAAAAAATAAAAAAATAATGGAAAAACCATTGTTTTTTTGTGTATTAGGAATTTGTTTTGTAAAAAATAGATTATAGGTAATAAAAACTTATGAGATAAATTGTATATTTTATATCGATTGTAATAAAAATGGAAGGTGATGGTATGTCATATAAAGTATAACTGCAATTATTTGGTTTATGGAAGAGTCTTAGATTTTACCTGAATAGAAAAAGCTTCCGTGAGGTAAGCTAATATCAAAATTTATTTTGGTATTTTGCTCTTTAACGTGATATAATGTAAATAATGGGGAGGTTACGTTTATGATAATAGGTGTATCAGTTATAATTTGTAGTTTAATTTATAGTATTATGCTTACAATTTTGTATTTTACTAAAAGAAGAATTAATAATATTGAAAATAAAATATATAAACTAATGGTTTGTATGAATATTTTCGGTTTATTTAATGAACTTATTTGTTGTTATTTTACTTTTTATGAACATGTTTCAATTTTTCATGAAATAATGTGTGCTGTTGTCAATAGAATTTTTATTTTATATATGTTAAGTTGGTTATTTGTATTTACCTGTTATGTATTTTTTGTGACTTTTAAGGATAAATTTTCACTTAAACATAGTAAAAAAAGAATAAATGCTGTTTTGGGTATTATATATGCAGTCTTATTTGTCTTATCATTTGTTTTACCACTTTATTATTATAGTGATGGTGAATACGTTTATAGTTACGGCCCATCTGCTAATTTATTAATGATTTTTGGTGGAGCTACTATTTTGTTTGATATTTGGTGCGTTTTTAAAAATAAAAAGAATATGAAAAATAGACAATATTATCCTTTGTACGTTTTAATTGTTTTGATGATTATTGTTTTAATTATTAGAAATGTTAATCCTGGTATTATTTTAATTAATTCTACATTTGCTTTTATAACTGTGCTTATGTATTTTACAATTGAAAATCCAGATGTTCAGATGATGGAAGAACTTTATAGGAATAAAAAATTAGTTGAAAAGTCTAATCAAGATACTTCTAATTTCTTATTTAGAATGACACAAGATATTAAAAAACCGGTTAAAGATATTATAGAAATTAGTGAAAAATTACAGGATTATAATGATATGAAGGAAATTAAAGAAGGTATTAAATATATTAATAATACTAGTAATAATCTTGATTATTTGATTAATGATGCACTTGATGTTTCTAGTATGACTACTAAAAAATTAAAAATATTTGATAGCCGTTATAATCCAGTTAATATTTTCAAAGAAATTAAATATAGATTTGAAAAGCAAATAGATAAAGACGTTAAATTTAATTTTACTATTAGTAATGTAATTCCTAGTTATTTATATGGTGATTCTATTAAGTTAAAGCAAGCCGTTAATTCGGTATTAACTAATGCTTTAAAACATACTAATACTGGAGAAATTAATTTAGATGTTAGTGGAATTGTTAAATATGGTGTGTGCAGACTTATTATTACTATTAGTGATACCGGAGATGGTATAAGTATTGAAGAAGTTAATAATATTTTAAGCTTAAATAGTGAAGAACTTTCGCGTATTGATTTAAAAAATCGTGACGGAGATATTTTAAACTTGAAAGAAGTTAAAAAGTTGATTTCTTTACTTGGTGGTAACTTTATGGTTAAAAGTGAAGAAAAATCTGGTACAACTATTAGTATAGTACTTGAACAAAAGATTGTTGAATCTAAAGAAACTGAGATTTCTAAAAAACTCGAAAGTTATGAGCAAAGTTTATATAGAAATAAAAGGGTTATGGTTGTTGATGATGATGCTAAAGAACTTGCACAAATTACAACTTTTCTTGAAAACCATGATGCTTCAGTAAGTGGGTCATTGTTTGGTAGAGATGCTATTGAAAAAATTGCTTCTAATATTAAATATGATTTAATATTATTAGATGACGAGACTAGTACTTATAGCGCTTTGGAAGTTTTAAAAGAGCTTAAGAAGAATAAGAAATTTAATATTCCTGTTGTGGTTATGATTAATGATAATAAGGAATTTATTAGGCTTCATTATTTACAGGATGGATTTGCTGACTGTATTATGAAATCAAAATTAGAGTCTGAAATTGATAGAATTATGAAAAGGTTTTAATAAAACCTTTTTAGATAGGAGATAAATTATGTTTAAAAATAAGAAAATATTTGTTTTAGGTATGGGTAAAAGTGGGGTTTCAGTTGCAAAACTTTTGGCTAAGGATAATCATGTTTTAATTACTGATATTAAATGCGATGATTTAGAATTAATAAAGGAGTTAGAAAATTTAGGGGTTAATGTAATTATTACTAAGAATCAGGAAGAAATTTTTGATGAAAGTTATAATTATGTGGTTAAAAATCCTGGTGTTAGACTTGATCACCCAGTTGTTTTAAAAGCTAATAAGTTTAGAATTCCTATTATTACAGAACTAGAAGTTGCTTATAGATATTTGCCTAGTGTAAAAATAGTTGGTATTACTGGTTCTAATGGTAAGACAACAACAACAACAATTGCTTATGAATTTTTGAAAAGTGCTGGTTTATCTGTTCATTTGGCTGGAAATATTGGTTATCCTTTATGTAGTCAAATAGCTGATATTAAAGATGGTGATATTATAGTTACTGAGATTTCTAGCCATCAACTGGTTAATTTAGATAAATTCAAGGTGGATGTTGCAGTGTTAACTAATTTATATCAGGTTCATTTGGATTTCTTTGGTAGTTATGAAAAATATAAATTAAATAAATTACGAATTTTTAATAATCAAGATGAAAAAAGTTTAGCTATTTTAAATAGTGGAGATGAAGAAGTTTGTAAACTTACTAAGAACTTGGTGGCTAGAAAAGAATATTTTTCTTCTAAGGGTGATGCTGATATTTGTATAAAAGATAACAATATTATTTATAAAGGTGATATTATAGTTAGTCTTTCTGATATTAGAGTTAAAGGAATTCATAATTATGAAAATATAATGGCAGCAATTTTAGTAGCTAAGGAATTTAATATTTCTGATAAAGTTATTAAAGAGGTTTTAAATAATTTTGCTGGTGTTGAGCATAGAATTGAGTTTGCAAGGAGAATTAATGAGAGAGAATTTTATAATGATTCAAAGGCTACTAATGTTGATTCTACTATAACAGCTTTAAAATCATTTGATAATGAAATTGTACTTATTTTAGGTGGCTTAGATAGAGGACATAGCTTTGAGCCCTTGCTTCCATATTTGAAAAATGTTAAGCATATTGTATGTTATGGTGAAACAAAAATGCGAATTAAAGAGTTTGCTAATAAGAATAATATAGATGTAACGGTAACAGATAATTTGGAAGAAGCAACTCATGCTGCATATAATATTTCTTTAGAGGGTGATACAATACTTTTTAGTCCGGCTTGTGCAAGCTGGGATCAATATAAAAATTTTGAAGAACGTGGTGATGAATTTAAAAAGATTGTTAGTGAACTTAGCTAGCAATCTTTATATAGTAATTATAGGGATGTAAAATAAGATAAAAGTTTTGAAAAAGAATGGTAAAAATGTTATTATTCTGTTATAATTATAGGTGTAGAAGGTGTTTGTGATGAAGTATTTTCCAAAGTTAGTAGGAAACAGATTATATTTGTCACCAATGAGTGTTGAAGATGCGGCAATTTATGTTAAATGGCTGAATGATCCAACTGTTAGTGAAAATATAGGAATGGATACAAAAATTACAACTTTAGAAAGTGAAAAGGAGTGGCTTAAGGAAAATCAAAATAAGTATAATTTTGCTATTGTCCTGAAAGAAAATGATAAACTTATTGGTAATATAAGTTTAATTGAGGCTGATTTGATTCATCGAAATGCAGTTTTAGGAATATTTATTGGTGATGATAGTAATCGTGGTAAGGGTTACGGTAAAGAAGCTATAAAGTTACTTTTAGAATATGGTTTTAATAACCTTAATTTAAATAATATTATGCTTAGTGTGTATTCATTTAATAAAAGAGCTATCAAGGTGTATGAAAGTTTAGGGTTTAAAAAGTTTGGAACAAGACATAAATCACATTATTTTAAAGGAAAATTTTATGATGAAATTCAAATGGAAATTTTGAAAGAAGAATATAGCGAAATTGAACCTTTTATATATGTTTAAATTATTATTGTGTTAATTTGACAAATAATTAGTTTAGTGATATTATATCTGGCAAATTAACAAGGAGAATAATGCTTAATTTTATGATTTAGGAAATGGGGGATAAATATGAAATTTATTTTGTATAAGAATGCTAAACATTTAAGAGCTGAAAGTACAGATGGACCTATTAGAAGTAGATTACGTGCATTATTTGATGGGCCTAAAAGAAATTTTGGAGGAATTGCTGTTGCTGCAGCACTTGTTGGAACGTTTTTCGGTGCAACACCTGCTATGGCAGCTGAAAATAATATTGTAGATACAACTAATCCAGTTAGTAATGAACAAGTTGTGGATTATGATTCTATGCAAGCAGAAAACGATGCTATAATTGCTGATGCAGTAGCTCAAGCACAAGATGTTAATTTAGGACAGGAGAATGTTCAAACATCTAGTGTGTTTGAAAATCAAACAGCTCCTGGAATAAACGAAGAAATTGATTCAAGAGTTCCACAGGTTGAAACTGCTGCTCCTATAGAAGTCGCTAATGATACAGAAACAAACTTAAGTGTTGGTACAGCTGAAGAACAAGAAACTACGGAAGTTAGTGAAAATGATGAATTAAATAATTCACAAATTGATACTGGTAGTACTACAGAGGTTACAGATAATACAGTCAGTGATTCTACTGTAAATACTATAGAAAATGAAGTAACTACTGGAATAAATGAAGAAATTGATTCAAGAGTTCCACAAGTAGATACTGGCAATGATACAGAAGTTACAGATAACACAGAAATAAATTCAAGTGTGGATACTGAAGGACAAGAAACTACGGAAGTTAGTGAAAATGATGAATTAAATAATTCACAAATTGATACTGGCAGTGAAACAGTTGATGAAAATTTAGAAAATAATACAGAATCAGATGAAATAGATAATACTGTATCAGAAAATCCACCAGTTCAAGAAGATAATACTATGGGTGGTGAACAAAACCAAGAGACACAAACTGATGAAACTTCAGAAAATGTACAAGAAAATGAAGGCTATCAAATTATTGAACAAGATGGTAGTTTAGTTATAGTTGGTAATATTCCTGAAGACCAATTAGATCAAATTGTTGAGGATTTAACTAATAAATATGGTGAAGATGTAGTTAATAATTCAAATGTATTTGATTATGATACAATTAATTCTCAAATCAATCCTGGTGAAACAGGAAACTTAGGTAATTCAGGTTATACAGCTTCTAAGGATGCTGATGGAAATATTGTTGTTAGAGATGCAAATGGCAATGAGGTTTACAGCTGGACTTCTCAAAAGGAAAACACTCAAGATGATCAAAATTCGCAAAATCAAACTGAAGATGATGTTTATGAAGATGAAAACGGCGATATACATGTTGATATAGATCGTGATGAATACTTTGTTGCCCAAGATGAAAATGGTGATTATCATTTGGTTGTTGGAGGTGTTGGCTTAAATCCAGATCAATTAGCTGATTTGATTTCTGATTTACAATCACAAGGAAAACTTCCTGAAGGTGAAACTCCAATAATTAATGGTTTACCTGATGAAGATGGATTATCAGTTACTATTGGTGATAACACATATACACGAGTTGATGGTGAAATTGTGATTACGAATAATAAGGATAATGGTACTGATATTAAGGATGATACTATAGATGTAGGTCAAAATGATGATTTAGAAGATAATTATCAAGATTCTCATGATCCTGATAGTGAATTAGGAAATAAACCTGGTGCAGATGATCCAGATCCTGATCCTGATCCAGACCCAGATCCTGATCCAGACCCAGATCCTGATCCAGATCCAGATCCTGATCCTGATCCAGACCCAGATCCAGATCCTGATCCTGATCCAGACCCAGATCCAGATCCAGATCCTGACCCAGACCCAGATCCTGAACCTGATCCTGATCCAGAACCTGATCCTGAAAAAGGTGGACCAGTAGATACTCCTAAGAGTGAACTTCCAAATACTGGTGTAGCTGAGCAAGCTGCTGCAGCTTTAGGAATGGCAGCTGGTGGTGTTGCATTAGCAGGAGCAGGAGTTGCTATGAATAAAAAGAAAAGAAACGGTAAAACTGATTTAGAAAAAGAAAATCAAAAAATTACTTATGACGATTTAGAAAAATTATATAATGATGGACAAATTATCAATCCACATGATTATGAAGATGATTTGGAATTATTTGCAAAAGCATGGGTATTATCAAAAAAACAACAAGAAGAATTACAAGAATCAACTAATGTTAAAGGAAGAAGTCGTTAAGTTCGGTAAGGAGGAATAAACATGAAACATATGAAAAAAGTATTAAATGCATTTATTATGTTTTTACTTGTAGCAGTTGTTACTGTTACAACTATGCCCATTATAAATGCTGCTCCTAAAAATCCTAGTGTTGATAGAGAAGGAGCAATGGTATCTTATATTGGTTCAAATTACAAGTGGGGAAAATTTAAAACTTCTGATGGTAAAATTGCTTATTGTATGGATTTAGAAAAAAAATGGCCTGAGAGAAAAACTAATCTTACTTTAGTTAAAGAAGGCGATGCAGGATTAACTTATATTCTTCAAAATGGATATCCTTATAAACATCCATATGGAAATACTGAATTTGACAGATTTATAACTCAAGCAGCTGTTTGGTGGTATTTATCTGATACTGGACAAACTGGTAAGTTGAGTGAAGATTTTACAACTAACGCTGCTGATCCTTATAATTTAAGACCAATTATTAAAAAATTGGTTAGCGATGCAAAAAATGCAAAAGCAAGTGCTGATCCTACATTAGATGTTAAAGTAAATAATGAGGATATGAATTTATCAAGTGATGGTAATTACTTTGTATCAGAACAAATTGCTCCTACTTTAACAGGTACTGATTCTTATAAAGTTTCAGTTTCAGGAGCACCTACTGGTACAGTTATTACGGATGTAAATGGACAAAGTAAAGCAACATTTAAAGCTGGTGAAAAATTCTTAGTTAAAATACCTTCTAATGCTTTAGGACAAACAACAACTATTAAAGTAACTGTTTCAGCTACTGGAACTAGTACTAAATCTTATATTTACGAGCCATCTGATAGTTCTTATCAAAGATTAGCCGTTTTATATGATGAAAATATTGATTTATCTAAGACTGTTAGTTTAACAGCTAAAGTAGATAAACCAAAAGTTTGTGTAGATTATGTTATTGTTGGTGATGTTAGACCAGATCCAAATTTAACTGATCCTACTCCTGGTACAAGTTGTTATGATAAGGGTACTAAGTACGATCAAGAAAAAGGTTTAACTACAAGACAAGAAAACTGTAAATTTAATGGTTGGTATACAAAAGAAGATTTAACTGGTAAATGGGTAGATGGTACGGCTTTAAATAATAATATGACTTTATATGGTGCATGGGACTGTGGAACAACAGTTAATGTACCAAACACTGCAGCTAATATTTCTTTCATTATTTTGGGAGTTGGTGTATTAATAATTGCTGGTGGTGTTGCTATAATTATTTACCGTGATAAAAAATTAAAATCTAATAAATAAAAATAAAACTTAGTTTCGACTAAGTTTTTCTTTGGTTTTGTTTGAAAATATGATAAACTAATATTTAGAAGAGGGTGAGATAATGACTAATTTGTTACCAGCTGATACATATATTGTTAAAAATGCAACTATTTTAAATAATGAATCTCGCCTTATTTTAATAAAATTATATCAACCTATTATAGGTAGCGTAGCTATTAATTTATATTTTACTTTATGGAGTAATTTGGATACTAGTCAAATTATTTCAACAGAATATAATCATCACAATTTAATGGCTCTTATGCGTATTAAATTAGAGGATATTTTGGAAGCTAGAGAAAAGTTGGAGGCTATTGGTCTTTTAAAAACTTATTTAAAAAAGGGAAATATTAATAATTATATTTACGAGTTATATTCGCCTTTAGAGCCAGATGAGTTTATAGATAACCCTATTTTAGCTACTGCTTTAGTGAGTAATATTGGTAAAAGTGAATATGATAAGACTTTAGCTTTTTTTAAAGTGCCATCTTTTGATTTAGATGGATATGAGGATATTAGTTCTTCTTTTTCTGGTACTTTTGAAGTGAATGATTCTTTAGAAATTTCTGGTACTGATGATGTTAGAAAAGTGAAACAACTTGATTTGGTTGTTGATGAGAAAATTGATTTAAATAGTTTATTAGGAATGATTCCTAGTGAAATTTTAAACCATAGAACTATTACTAAAGAAGTGAAATCTTTAATTTATAAACTTTCTTATATTTATAATTTGGATGAAGGAGAACTTTCAGAACTTATTCGTAATTCAATTGATGAAAGAAAGATTATAGATAAAAATTTACTTAGAAGTAATTGTCACAATTATTATACTTTTGAGCATCAAAATGTTGAACCTTCTTTAATTTATAAGAATCAGCCTGAGTATTTAAGAAAAAACACAAGCGATGGGTCTAAAAGGGCAAAACTTATTTATACTTTTGAAACTACATCTCCTTATGATTTTTTAACTGGAAAAAATAAAGGAATAAGACCTAGTAGATCTGATTTATTATTGATTGAAAATTTGATGGTTGATTATGAGTTGACACCAGGTGTAGTTAATGTTTTAATAGATTATGTACTTAAGATTAATGATAATAAATTAACTAAAAATTTTGTAATAGCTATTGCTAATCAGTGGAAGAGAGCTAATATAAAGACGGTGGAAGAAGCTATTAACCTTTGTAAAAAAGAAAATAGAACTAAGAGAAAACAAAATATAAAAACCTTTAAAAAGGAAGAAAAACCAGAGTGGTTTAATAAAAATATTGAGGAAGAGGCTGCAAGTGTGGATGATATTGCAGCTTTAGAAGCTAGTTTAAAGAATTTGTAGGAAGTGATTATATGCAAAAGGTATCAGATAATTTAATTAAAGGTAATTTAGAAAATATTTTGGATGAAGCTTATGATGAAGCTCTTGAAAATGATAAGTTTAAAGAGTTTGTTAGTAGATTAAAAATAAAAAGAGAAGTGCTTAAAAAATATACATCTCTTTTGGAAGAAAGTTCTATAGAATATTTTAATTGTAAGAATTGTCCGGGATTAGCTGCTTGTCAGAATAAACTTGTAGGTTATGCAAAATTGCCTAAATTAAGTGGCGATGGATTAGAATTTGTATATAAACCTTGTAAATATAAGAAAAAATTTGATGAGGAAGAAAGAGTAAATAGTAATACAATGCTTTTTAATGTTCCTAAGGAAATTAAAGAGGCATCAATCGAAAAGATTTATAAAACTGATAAAAATAGATATAAAACTATTTTGTGGCTTACTGATTTTATAAAAAAATATAAGAAGGATGTTCATCAAAAAGGGCTATATTTATGTGGTAATTTTGGTTGTGGTAAAACATATTTAATAGCAGCTATTTTTAATGAACTTGGTAAAGAAGGAATTAAAAGTGCGATTGTTTTTTGGCCTGAGTTTTTAAATAGTTTAAAAGCTTCTTTTAATTCAGAGGTAAAAAGTGAATTTAGGAATAAATATAATTATGTAAAAAAGGTTCCTCTGCTTTTGATTGATGATTTGGGTGCAGAAGCTGTTACATCTTGGAGTCGTGATGAAATTTTATGCCCACTTTTACAGTATAGAATGGATGAAAAATTACCAACATTTTTTACTTCTAATTTGGATTTAAAGTCTTTAGAAAATCATTTAGCAATTACTTCTAAGGGGGATGAAATTATTAAAGCTGGAAGAATTATTTCTAGGATAAAACAATTGACAGAATATCAAGAAATGATTAGTAAAAATTTGAGAAAATAAGGTGATATAGTGGCTAGTATAGTTATTCATATGTGTGTAGCTAGTGAGATTAGTAAAAAAATTGAGCTTAAAAATTATGATGAGTTTTTACTTGGTTCTATTGCACCTGATATTTCTCGTGTGGTTGGATGGAGCCGTGATCTTTCTCATTTTATTTATTCAAAACAAAGTATATATCCAGATATAAATAAATTTTTGGAAAAGTATGGAAATAAATTGGATAGTGATTTTATGCTTGGGTATTTTGTTCATTTATATACTGATTATTTATGGTTTAAGTATTTTATTAGGGATATTAAATATAAGGGATTAATTACTTTGATGGATGGAACAAAAATAGAATACGATGAAAATACATTTGTAAAATATTTATATAATGATTATACTAATTTAAATGTTAAATTAATAGATGAATATAATCTTGATTTATCATTACTTTATAATCCAGTTAAAATTCCTAATGTTGAAATGGATGAGATACCTATAGATAGACTTCAAGAATTATTGGATGCATTTAGTGTGATAATTGAGAATTCTAAAATTAAGAAAAAATATTTATTTGATATGTCAAATATAAAGGAATTTATTTTAGTAAGTAGTAATTTAATAATGAGTGAGATTTTGAAAAATAAGGGTTGACAAAGCCATATACTGTGATAAAATATAGTTAAATGTGATGAAGAGGACATGATTATTAAAGGTAATTTTATAGAGAGTTTAGTGTTGGTGGAAACTAAATAGATGATTTTAATAATTACTACCTTGAAGCAGGTTTTCGAAAGATTATTCCGGTTAGTTACCGTTATCTAATAAATTAAGTTATAAGGTAGGATGGTACCGCGTTTATACGCTCCTTGACAATTTAATTTGCAAGGAGCTTTTATATGAACAAAAAACAGGTACGTAAAAGTCATAAAATGGATATGGGACATTTTTTAAGAAACTATTATGGGATTGATAATGAGAAATTAATTTCTGAACTTTGTGCTTTATCTCATAAAGATTTAAAGAAAGTTGCTCCCCTTTATGGTGTTAATCTTATTAGAACAAATTTTGATTTGGTATCTAATGAACAAACATTGAATGGTACTATTATTTTAGTTGAGGATGCTTTTGGTAATCCGGCACCTTATGTTAATCCAAATAGGGAAGTTTCATGGAATAATGAATTTGATACAGAACTTGGTTTATCTTATATTAGTATGGTTGTTGAAGAGGTTAAATTCGACAAAAAAGGTAGGCAAAAAAGTTTAAAAAGAACCATAAAATTAAGAAAGGATGATAAAAATGATAGATATTAAAGAAAATGAAAGATTAAGTGTATTGAATCATAGTTGTGCTCATTTACTTGCACAAGCAGTTAAGCATTTATTTCCAAATGCAAAATTTTGGGTTGGACCAGTTATTTCAGAAGGATTTTATTATGATATGGATTTAGGGAATCATACTTTGACTGATGATGATTTAGATAGAATTTCTAAAGAAATGAAGAAGCTTGCTAAAGATGGTAAACGAATTTATAGAGAAGAGCTTTCTAGGGAAGGAGCTTTAGAAAAGTTTAAGGATGATCCTTATAAGATAGATATTATTAATGAACTTCCTTCAGATGAGGTAATTAGTTGTTATACGCAAGGCGATTTTACGGATTTATGTAGAGGCCCACATGTTGATAGTGTGAAAGAGTGTAAAAATTTTAAATTACTTAAGGTATCTGGAGCATATTATAAAGGCGATTCTAAAAATAAAGTTTTGCAAAGAATTTATGGTGTTTGTTTTGATTCTAAGGAAGATTTAGAAAAACATTTGACTTTATTAGAAGAGGCTAAGGAAAGAGATCATCGTAAGATTGGTAAAGAATTAAACGTGTTTATGACATCTGATTTAGTTGGTAAGGGTTTACCTATGTATTTACCAAACGGGTATATTATTTGGGAAGAGTTAGAAAATTATATTAAGGGAAAAGAACGTAAACTTGGATATCGTCATGTTTTGACTCCACCACTTGGCAGTGTTGAGTTATATAAGACTAGTGGTCACTGGGATCATTATAAAGACGATATGTTTCCTGCTATGAAAATTGATGATGAGGAGTTTGTTTTAAGACCTATGAATTGTCCACATCATATGATGATTTATAGTAATGAACTTCATTCTTATAGGGATTTACCAATAAGAATTGGAGAAATCGCTAGAGATTGCAGATACGAGGCAAGTGGAGCTTTAAAAGGTATTGAAAGAGCTAGATCATTTTGTCAAAATGATGCTCATATATTTGTAACTCCTGAGCAAATTAAAGATGAATTTGGGTTAGTTGTTAATTTAATATTAGAAGTTTATAAAGAACTTAATATTACAGATTATAGATTTGAATTATCACTTCGTGATCCTTTAGATAAAGTTAAATATTTTCAAGATGATGAAATGTGGGATCATGCAGAAAATACACTTAGAAGAGTACTTAATGAGCTTGGTATTGATTATGTAGAAAAGATTGGGGAAGCTGCTTTTTATGGACCAAAATTAGATGTTCAAGTTAAACCGGCTGTTGGTAATGAATATACTTTGTCTACATGTCAATTAGATTTCTGTTTACCTATGAAATTTGATTTAACTTATGTTGATAGGGATGGAAAGAAGAAAACTCCAGTTGTTCTTCATAGAGCAGTATTTGGTAGTTTGGATAGATTTATTGCTTATTATTTAGAAGAAACTAAAGGTGTACTTCCACTTTGGCTTGCTCCAGTTCAAGTCAATATTATTCCGGTTAATAATGAATATCACTTGAAATGTGCTGAGAAATTAATGAAAAGATTATCTAATAAAAATATTAGAATTAAATTAGATGATAGAGATGAAAAATTAAGTTATAAAATGAGAGAAAGTCAGTCTCATAAAATTCCATATACAGTTATAATTGGAGATAAAGAGAAAGATGATAAAACTGTAAGTTATCGTTTGTTTGGACATAAAGAAACTGAAACTTTATCTATAAAAGAATTTGAAAAGGTGCTTTTAAAACAAATAGAAGAAAGAAGGTAAGAAAATGTTAGGTGCTGTTATAGGCGATTTAGCAGGTTCTTTATATGAATATGATGAATTTAAAAGTGGTAAGAATTTAGATAGAAGATTAGAGGTTTTAAATAAAGATAATTTGATTGAAAAGGATAGTTTTTATTCTGATGATACTATTTTAACTATTGCTATATTGGATGCTATTTTGAACGGTAAAGATTACGAAAGTGTTTTGAAGGAATATGGATTAAAGTATTATTTAGATGAACCTAATACAAAAGCTAATCATTTTAGATATATGTTTTCACCAGATTTTATTAAATGGTGTAAGGGTGAAAGTGATGGAAAAAGTATGGGTAATGGTGCACTTATGAGAGTATCACCAATTGGATATTTGTATGATGATTCTAAAACTATTTTAGAGGAAACTGAAAAAGCTACTATTCCTTCTCACGATTCTGCGCTTGCAATTGTATCGGCTCAGGCTTTAACTAATTTAATTTATTTAGGAAGAAAAGGTTATACTAAAGAAGAAGTAATAATTAAATTTTATCCTATTCATAGACAATTTGATAAAATAAGACTTGACAATAAATTTGATTCATCTTGTTTGGTGTTTGATAAGTGTTTAGCTGCTTTTTTTGATAGTAATTCATTTGAAGACGCTGTTCGTAAAGCAGTTTCTTTAGGAGGAGATACTGATACTATTGGGGCTATTACAGGTTCTATGGCAGAGGCATATTATGGTATTCCTAATGATTTAAAAGAGCAAGCTTTTTCTAAATTACCGGATGATTTTGTATTGAAGTTGAGTGAAGGTTATCAAAAGGTAAAAAAAATATGATATAATTATTAGTAGTTTGGAGGTATTTTAATGAGAGAATTTACAGAACAAGAACAGGTAAGAAGAGACAAAGTAAAAGAGTTAATAGAAAAAGGTGTTAAACCATTTGGGTTTAGATTTGATGTAACTTCTAATTCTAAAATTATTAAGGAAGAACATGCGAATCAAAGTAAAGAAGAGTTAGAAGAATTAAAAGATAATGTAGTAATTGCTGGTAGAATTATGACTAAAAGAAGAAAGGGAAAAGCTGGTTTTTTCCATATTCAAGATAAGTATGGTCAAATTCAAATATATATAGCAATTAATGAAGTTGGAGAAGAAGCTTATGATTTATTTAAAGCTTCTGATATTGGTGATATTGTTGGGATAGAAGGTTATGTATTTAGAACTAATACTGGCGAGCTTAGTGTTCATGCGACTAAATATATTCATTTAGTTAAAGCTTTGAAACCTCTTCCTGAAAAATTCCATGGTTTGACTGATGTTGAAGAAAGATATAGAAGAAGATATGTTGATTTAATTATGAATGAGGATGCTAGAAAGATTGCATTTATGCGTCCTAAGATTATAAGAACTATTAGAAAATATTTAGATAATTTAGGTTATACTGAGGTTGAAACTCCTATTTTAAATCCAATTTTAGGAGGAGCTGCTGCTAAACCTTTTATTACTCATCATAATGCTTTAGATATGGAATTTTATTTAAGAATTGCTACTGAACTTCCTTTAAAAAGATTATTAGTTGGTGGTATGGATGCTGTTTATGAAATAGGTAGAGTCTTTAGAAATGAAGGTGTGGATAGAAAACATAACCCTGAATTTACTACATTAGAGCTTTATAAGGCTTATAGTGATATGTATGGTATGATGGATTTAGCCGAAGGTTTATTTAGTACTGTATGTTTAGAAGTGAATGGTAGTTATGATATTGAATACATTGGTCATAAAATTTCTTTAAAACCAGGTTATAAACGTATTCATATGGTTGATGCTATCAAGGAAGCATGTGGTGTTGATTTTTGGAAGGAAATGAGTTTAGATGAAGCTAAGAAATTAGCTGAAGAATATAATGTTGAGTTGGAACCTCATTTTGAATTTGGACATATTGTTAATGCTTTCTTTGAAAAATTTGTTGAAGAAACTTTAATTGAACCTACATTTGTTTATGGTCATCCAATTGAAATTAGTCCACTAGCATGTAAGAGTGAAGATCCTAGATATACTGAAAGATTTGAATTATTTATTTGTGGTATGGAATTTGGTAATGCTTTTACTGAGTTAAATGATCCAATTGATCAATATGAAAGATTTGAAAATCAATTAAAAGAAAGAGAACTTGGTAATGAAGAGGCTAATGAAATGGATATTGATTTTGTTGAGGCTTTAGAATATGGTATGCCACCAGCTGGGGGAATAGGTGTTGGTATTGATAGATTAGTTATGCTTATAACAGGTGCGGATACCATTAGAGAAGTGTTATTATTCCCACATATGAGAAATAAAAAAGGAATGGATGTTAAAAAAACTAGTTCTAAAATGTTAGATTTAAATAAAAAAATAGATTTTTCAAAAGTTGAAATTGAGCCATTATTTAAAGATTTTGTAGATTTTGAAACATTTTCTAAATCTGATTTTAGAGTTGTAAAGGTAAAAGAGTGTGAAGCGGTTGCTAAAAGTAAGAAGCTTTTGAAATTTATCTTAGATGATGGTACAGGTCATGATAGAACAATATTGAGTGGAATTCATGAATATTATGAACCAGAAGAGTTAGTTGGTAAAACATGTGTAGCCATTGTAAATTTACCTGCTAGAAAAATGATGGGTATTAATTCTGAAGGTATGCTTATAAGTGCGGTTCATCAAGAAGAAGGAAAAGAAAAATTAAATTTATTAATGCTTGATGATAATGTTCCTGCAGGAGCTAAATTATATTAATAATTAAAATAACTTCATTAATTTGAAGTTGTTTTCATATAGTAAATAAAAAGTGACAAGTATATATCAAGAAAATGATTTATCAAAAATATTACTTGTTTTTTTGATAAAATTGGTATGTAAAGTAAAAATAGGATAATGAATAATTGTTGCTTTATGATTAAAAATATTCTATAATTAAATTGTGGAATAGAAAAGAATAAATTATTCATAATAGTAGTAGGAAGGAAGTAAACAAATGAATAAAAGATTAAACAGAACTAATAGAAATTATATAATAATGGGA
>CALVRC010000009.1 GCA_944358445.1 uncultured Bacilli bacterium | reverse complement strand
TTACATTTTATTGTACTATATTCAAACTTATTTCAGCTTTTTGCCATAAAACGGAATTTCAAATAAAAATCTACGATGTAGGATTTTTGATTTTAAAAGGGGTGTTAAAAAGGGAAAAAATATGATATAATGATTGTGGAAATGCAAAAAAGAGTGGGACATCCCACTCTTTAATGTAGTTTAAGGAGGTGCTTTTTTGGAAGAGAAGATTAGAAATTTATTAGAAAAGCCAATTGAGGATGCAGGTTATATTTTAGATGAAGTTTTTTATGGTAAGGAAGAAAATATAAATACTTTAAGACTTGTTATTGATAAATCTGGCTATATTAATGTTGGGGATTGTGTGAAGGTTAATGAAATTGTAAATCCAATACTTGATAAAGCAGACCCAATTAATGAAAGTTATGTTTTGGATGTTTGTTCTAAGGAGAAAGGAAGTGGTATAGATGAACAATAAAGAATTTAAACTTGCTTTGGCAAATTTATCTAAGGAAAAGGGTATTGATGAAGATGTTATTTATGATGCAATGGAACTTGCTTTAACAAGTGCTTATAAGAAAAATTATCATTCACTTTCTAATGTGCGTGTAGATATAAATAGAGAAACAGGAGATATTAAAATTTTTTCTTATAAAACGGTTGTTTTTAGTAAAGAATATGAAAAGGAAGATGGGGTTTTAGAAAAAGAAATTATTACTGATGAAGATGGTAATGAGACAGAAGTTGAAAAAGAATTCCACTTTGATGATAGAATTTATATTACTTTGGAAGATGCTAGAAAACAAGTTCCTAATATTAAGATTGGAGAGACTATTGAAAAGGAAGTTACTCCTAAAGATTTTGGAAGGGTTGCAGCATCAACGGCTAAGCAGGTTGTTGTTCAAAAGATTAGAGAAGCTGAAAGAGAGATTATTAACAATGAATTTGCTGATAAACAAGATGAGATGGTTACAGGTTTAGTGGCAATGGAAGATGTTCGAAATTATTATATTGATTTAGGAAGAACTCAAGGTATTTTGCCTAAGAGTGAAATTATTCCGGGTGAAACTATTAAGATGGGGTCTAGTATAAAGGTATATATTACTAAGGTTGAGAATAATTCTAAAGGACCTTTAATTTTACTTTCTAGGAAACACTATGGTTTTGTTAAAAGATTATTTGAGCTTGAAATTCCAGAGATTAATGAAGGTATTATTTTAATTTATAGTGTAGCCAGAGATGCTGGTAATAGAACTAAGGTTGCTGTTTATTCAGAAAATCCTAGTGTTGATCCAGTTGGCGCTTGTATTGGTGAACATGGTTCACGTATTGGCCATATTATAGAAGAACTTAATGGAGAGAAAATTGATATTGTTAAATACGAATCGGATGAGGCTAGATTTATCGAAAATGCTTTAAGTCCAGCTCGTGATTTGCACGTTTTTGTAACTGATGAAAAGAAAAAAGAAGCTTTAGTAGTAGCTGATGATGATAATTTGTCTTTAGCTATTGGTAAAAAAGGTATGAATGTTAAATTAGCGGCTAGACTTACACATTTTAAGATTGATGTGGAAACTACTAAGCAAGCTAAGGAAAAGGGTATTAGTATTTATGAAGGTTAGAAAAATACCAATGAGAACGTGCGTAGTTACTAGAGAAAAATTACCAAAGGCTGAACTTATTAGGGTTGTTAGAACACCTGAAGGTAATGTTGTTATTGATGAGTCTGGTAAAGCTAATGGTAGGGGAGCTTATTTAAAAAAGGATAAAGAAGTTTTTTTAAAGGCTAAAAAAAGTAAAGTTCTTAATAGAATGTTAGAAGTGGAGGTACCAGATAAGGTATTTGAAGATTTAAATGATTTATTAAATTAGAAAAGAGGTGCTTAAAATATGATGAGCGTTAGAGAGTATGCAGAAGATATTAATAGGGAGGTTTCTTTAGTTTTAGAAAAATGTTTTGAACTTGATATTGATGTTAAAAACGAAGATGATATGCTTGATGAAGAAGCAATTATAATGCTTGATAATAGTTTTGATGAAGATGTTTCCGATGAAGAAATCGAGGAAGAAGTTGCTTTAGAGGAAAGAGAAATGAAAACAGTTAAAGTTGATAAGAAGAAACCTGTAAAGTTACCTAAGAAAAATGATAAAAAAACTTTAGCTCAAAAGAAAAAAGATATGTATAAAAGTAAAGAAAAGTTAAAAAGTAATACTCCAGTAGAAAATGAAAATGTCATTTTATATAAAGAAAATATGACAGTCAAAGAACTTGCTTCTTTACTTGGTGTATCTGCGAGTGAAATAATAAAAAAACTATTTACTTTAGGTATGATGGTTAATATTAATAGTCCTATTTCTTTTGAAAATGTGGAAATTATTGTTTTGGATTATGGTAAGGAATTAAAGAAAGAAGAAACTGTAAATGTCGCTAATTTTGAAGAATTCGAAGTGAACGATAAAGAGGAAGATTTAGTTTCAAGGCCGCCTGTTGTAACTATTATGGGGCATGTTGACCATGGTAAAACTACTTTACTTGACGCTATTAGAAAAACTAATGTAGCTGAAGGGGAAGCTGGAGGTATTACACAGGCAATATCTGCTTATCAAGTTAGGTATGATGATAAATTAATTACATTTATTGATACTCCAGGTCATGCAGCCTTTACAGAAATGCGAGCACGTGGAGCTAGTATAACTGATATTGTTATTATAATTGTTGCAGCTGATGATGGTGTAATGCCACAAACTAAAGAAGCTATTGACCACGCTAAAGCTGCTAAAGTGCCAATTATTGTTGCAATTAATAAAATGGATAAACCAGGTGCTAACCCAGATAAGGTTATGACAGAAATGGCAGAAGCTGGATTAATGCCAGAACAGTGGGGCGGAGATGTTATTTTTACTAAGATTTCTGCAATCACTGGAGATGGTATTGGGGAATTACTTGAAAATATTTTGTTAATAGCTGATATTAATAATTATAGAGCTAATCCTAATAGGTATGCGATGGGTACAGTTGTTGAATCTAAGTTAGATAAACATGTAGGCTCAGTTGTTACTGTACTTGTTCAAAATGGCACTTTACGTTTAGGCGACCCAATAGTTGTAGGTACGGCTTTTGGTAAGGTTAGAACTTTAAAAAATGATAAGGGAGAAGAAATTACTAAGGCTTTACCATCACAGCCAGTAGAGATAACTGGATTAAGTGAGGTACCAGCAGCTGGAGATAGATTTATGAGTTTTGAATCTGAAAAAGAAGCTAAAAATATTGCGGCTATTCGTAAAGAGCAAGCTAGAGTTAAAGAAAATAATGCAAAATCTTCAGTTAGTTTAGATGATTTATTTGCTAAAATAGGTGAAGGATTAAAGGAAATTAATGTAATTATTAAAGCTGATGTTAATGGTAGTGCAGAAGCGGTTAAAAATAGTTTACAAAAAATAGAGGTTGATGGAGTTAAAATTAATGTTATTAGAAGTAGTGCTTCTGGAATTACTGAAAGTGATATTGTTTTAGCTAAAGCTTCTAATGCTTTGATTATTGGTTTTAATGTTAGACCTTCTAAGATGATTGCTGATAAAGCTAAAGAAGAAGGAGTAGAAATTAGATTTTATAACATTATTTATAAAGTAGTTGAAGAGATGGAAGCGGCCATGAAAGGTATGCTTGATCCTGAGTTTGAGGAACATATTTTAGGTCAAGCTGAAATTAGACAAATATTTAAGTTTTCTAAAGTTGGTAATATTGCCGGTTCATCAGTTTCTGATGGAATTATTAAAAGAGATTCTAAGGCTCGTATTATTCGTGATGGTGTTGTGATTTATGATGGTAAAATTGGATCTTTACAAAGAGAAAAAGATGTTGTTAAAGAAGTTAAAAAAGGGTATGAATGTGGAATTACTATTGATGGATTTAATGATATTAAAGTAGGCGATGTAATTGAAGCTTATGAGATGGTGGAGGTTAAAAGATAAATGTTTGAAAAATTAAAATTGAATTTATATTCTGATAGATGTGTTGGTTTTGCCTATGAATTTGATAACGACAATAAAAGTGGAAAATATATTATGCAATTATATATGGTTATTAATGATGATGGGTTATATCAATTTATTAAATACAAAACTTTTAAAAACTATACTTTCGAGATGCTTTATAGTTTTGCAGATGAATATAATGCTAAACCGTTAAATTATTATATAACAGAGCAGGTGGGCAAAAAACTTGTGAAGAAGCAATAGAAATTTGGGGTGATATAGATGAGTAATATTAAAACTGAAAGGGTTTCTGATGCATTAATTGAGCAAATTAGTTATATTATTGCTACTGAAGTTAAGAATAAAGATATTAATTTTGTAACGATTACCGATGTAAAAGTTAGTAGTGATTTGAGTTATGCGAAGGTCTATTTTACTGTTTTAGATGAAAGTAAGATAGATTTGACTACTAAAGCTTTAAAAGAGGCGAGTGGTTTTATTCGCCATGAACTTCGTGATAGAGTTGATATTAGACAAATTCCTGAATTAGAATTTGTCTACGATGAGTCTATTAAGAATGCTCAAAAAATTGAAGATATTATTGATAAGTTACATGATGAGGGAAAATAAAGTTCAAAAAATTTGAACTTTATTTTATTTACAAACAACCGAATTATTTTCTTACAAATGACCGAATAAATTTATCATAAATAACCGAATGCTTATTGACAGATAAATAATAAATGAATAAAATGGTATTAGGAGGAGTGCTGATGAATAATTATAAAAAAAGAATTGTCGATGAGGTATTACAAAGAAAATTAAAAGGGAAAGGGGCTGTTTTAATTGAAGGCCCTAAGTGGTGTGGTAAAACAACTACGGCTGAGCAAATATCGAAAAGTGTATTATATATGGACATGCCAGCAAATAAAGAGCAGAATTTAATGCTTGCTGATATTAATCCAAGTTTGCTTTTAAAAGGTAATACTCCAAGATTAATAGATGAGTGGCAATTAGCTCCTAAACTTTGGGATGCTGTTAGATTTGAAGTTGATCATAGGAAGGATGAAGGGCAATTTATTTTAACTGGTTCTTCTGTACCTGCTGACATGACTCAAATTGCGCATACAGGAACTGGCCGTTTTTCTTTTCTTTTAATGAGACCGATGACTCTGTTTGAATCTTTAGAATCAACTGGAGATGTGAGCTTGAAGGATTTGTTTAATAATAAGGAAATTAATGGTATAAATAAATTATCATTTGAAGATATTGCTTATGTTTGTTGCCGTGGTGGTTGGCCAAGAAGTATAGATATGGAAAAAGATATTGCTCTTGATCAAGCAATTGATTATTATGATGCTGTTGTTAAGACTGATATTTCTAGAGTTGATGGTGTAAAAAGAGATTCTACTAGGGTTAGATATTTAATGAGAAGTTATGCTAGAAATATTGGTAGTCAGGCTTCAAATGAAACTTTAAAAAATGATGTTATTAATAATGATTTTTCTTTAGATACTGATACTATTCATTCCTATATTAGTGCTTTAAAAAAAATATTTGTAATAGAAGAAGTTCCTGCTTGGAATCCTAATTTAAGGAGTAAAGTGGCTATAAGAAGTGCTAATACGAGATATTATATTGATCCTTCTATTGCTACAGCTGCTCTTGGTATAGGACCTAATGATTTAATTAATGATTTAAACACGTTTGGTTTTGTTTTTGAAAATCTTTGTATTAGGGATTTGAGAATTTATGCGGAAAGTATTAATGGTGATTTGTATCATTATAGAGATTCTTCTTCTTTAGAATGTGATGCTGTGATTCATTTGAGAGATGGGTCTTATGGACTTATTGAAATAAAATTGGGTGGTGATAAATTAATAGAGGAAGGAGCTAAAGATTTAATTGCTTTAGCAAACTTAATTGATACAAGTAAAATGAAAAAGCCATCATTTTTAATGGTGGTTACAGCAACTTCAGATTATGCTTATAAAAGAGAAGATGGGGTTTATGTGGTCCCAATAGGTTGCTTAAAGAATTAGTATAAAAGTTTATAAAACTCTTTTAATTATGAACTTTATAGACTTTTATTACTTTTGTTTTATGAATCGACTTGAAAAAGTAATATAAAAACTTGACAAGCATAGTATTTATATGTATAATCATTTATGTAATTTGAAAAAGGAAAGAAGAAGTATCCACTTCTCACCCGATTGCGAGTAGGCGATGGGTTTAATGCCAAAAAAGTTTATTACTTATTTTAATGTGCATTTTAGTGGATACTTTGTATTCACTTTTTTATTGGAGGTGTCTAGTATCGCAAGAGATAAAGATTTGTATATCAATGATCAAATACGAGCAAAAGAGGTTATGGTAATTGGTCCAAATGGTGAACAGTTAGGTGTTAAACCTATTAAAGATGCACTTACTTTGGCTGATTATGCAGGTTTTGATTTAGTACTTATGAATCCAGGTGGAAAACCACCAGTTTGTAAGATAATGGATTATAATCGTTATAAATATGAAAATAAGAAAAAACAGAAAGAAAACATGAAGAAACAACGTGAGGCTAACTTAGATATGAAAGAGTATAAGCTTTCTGTAAATATTGATGTTCATGATTTCAATACTAAATTAAATAATGCTAGTAAGTATTTACAAAAAGGTCATAAAGTTAAAGTAAGTATTCGTTTTAAAGGACGTGAAATTACGCATAGTTATTTGGGTAAAGATGTTTTGATGCGTTTTGCGGATGCAGTTAAAGATATAGCTGTTATTGAACAAGTACCTAAAATTGATGGTCGTATTATGGCAATGATACTTGCGCCAAACAAAGAAAAATAGGAGGAATGTTTGTGGCTAAAATTAAAACAAAATCACATAAAGGGTTATCTAAGGTTTTGAAGGTTAGAAAAAGTGGTTCAATTAAATTTCAACCTGCTATGAAGAATCATAAGTTAACTCATAAAAGTAATCAATCAAGAAGAAGAAGACATCATGAATCAGAAATGAGTTCATCTGATGTTAAAAGATTAAAAACTTTAATTAATAAGTAATTAGAAGGAGGAATTTAAATGAGAGTTAAAGGTGGAACTATTCATCGCGCACGCCGTAAAAAGGCTTTAAAACAAGCTAAAGGTTATTTCGGTAGTAAACATAGATTATATAAAACAGCTAAAGAACAAGTAATGCATTCAGGAGCTTATGCTTATAGAGATAGAAAAGCAAGAAAAAGAGATTTTAGAAAATTATGGATTACAAGAATTAATGCAGCTTGTAGATTAAATGAAATTAGTTATTCTAAATTTATTGATGGTTTAAATAAAGCCAATATTGAAATTAATAGAAAAATGCTTTCTGAGATTGCTATTGATGACCCAAAAGCATTTGCAGAACTTGTTAAAGCAGCAAAAGCAGCAATAGATGGTAAAGAATATACTCCAAAAGCTGTTAAAGTAGAGTCTAAAAAAGAAGTTAAAGAAGAAAAAAAAGAAACAAAAAAAGAAGATACAGATTTAAGTAAATTAACTGTAGCTGAACTTAAAAAATTAGCTAAAGATAAAAATATTGATGGTTATTCTACTATGAAAAAAGCAGAATTATTAGAAGCTTTAAAATAAGGGATTAGTCCCTTTTTTTCTTAAAGAGGTGTTTTATGAAGAATTTATATATTGATTTTGATGGAGTTATTTATAATTCTATTGAAATTTCTTATAAAATGGCAGAAAAAGAGAATATTACTAAGGATTATGAGAGTTATTATCAATTTTTTAAAAATCTAGATTGGTGTGAAGTTTTAGAAAAGTCTAGTGAAATTAATAATGCTTTTGAAAATATAAGAAAAATTATAGATAGTAATAAGTTTAATGTGTTTATTTTAACGCATGTTGTTTCTTTGGAAGAAGCTGAATATAAGGTTAAATTAATCAAAGAAAATATAAAAGATATTACAATAATTCCAGTTCCTAAAAATTTACCTAAAAGTATGATGGTTAATGTTAAAGATGCTATTTTAGTAGATGATTATCCGGAAAATTTACGTGAATGGACTGAAGATTTAGGAATTGGTGTAAGGTTTGATTTAGATATGGATGGAAAAGGTTTTCCGGTTATATGTCATTTAGATGAACTTATAGAAATGTTTTAAATAATATGTACAAAATATATTAAAAAATGGTATAATTGTACTGCTTGGAGATGAGGATATGTTAGTATTAGCCAAAGCTGTACTGTCAATTATGTTAGGTTTCTCAGTCTCAGTTGTTTTTGGCTATTTTGCTATTAAATGGCTGAAGAAAAAACATATTAGACAGCAAGTTAGTAATACATTAGGAGAAAGACATAAAAAGAAAAATGGAACGCCAACGACTGGTGGTATAATATTTATTATTCCAACGGTACTTATAATGATAGCCCTGGTGCTTACAGGGAAAGTCGAATTTTCGACTAACTTATTTATCGTATTATTTGTCTTTGTGGCATATGCTATATTTGGGTATGTCGATGATTATTTAATTATAAAAAGACACACTAACGAAGGACTCAGTATATTTTGGAAGTTAGTTTTACAAATAATTGTGGCATTAGTATTTTTCTATATGTTTTTAAGTAGTGGTAATGAACCAATCGTTGATATTCATACTTTAGGTATAAAGCTTGATTTAGGATGGCTTTATGGAATGTTTTTACTCTTCGTTTTAGTTGGTAGTAGTAATGCGGTGAATATTACTGATGGTTTAGATGGACTCGCTGGAGGACTTTCAGCTATAGCTTTCTTTGCTTTTGGTATTATTACTTGGGGAGCCAATTGGGCTTCTGGAAACGAATCTATTGCAATATTTTGCTTTGTTTTAGTTGGATCATTAGTTGGATTTTTGGTTTATAATTGTTATCCTGCTAAGATATTTATGGGTGATACTGGATCTTTGTCTTTAGGAGCTGCACTTGCTAGTGTAGCAATTATTACTAATCATGAGGTTACATTAATTATTGTAGCTGGCGTGTTTGTTATTGAGACACTCAGTGTTATTATTCAATGGATTGCAATAAGTAAATTTCACACTAAAGTTTTATTGATGGCTCCGCTTCATCATCATTTTGAAAAACTTGGATGGAGTGAGTCAGATGTTGTTAGATTATTTTGGTCAGCTGGTTTATTACTTAGTATGGTCGCAATCGGCTTTGGTGTGTGGATATAAGGAGGATTAGAATATGGCAAAAAGTGAAAAAGAAATTGAAATTGAAATTGTTGGAAAAGAATGGGAAGAAGCATTAGACAAAGCTTTTAAGAAAGCTAATAGAAATGCTAAAATTGATGGTTTTAGACCTGGTAAGGCTCCAAAAGATGTGTTTATTAAGAAATATGGTAAACAATCTTTATATATGGATGCAGCTGATAGTGCAGCAGATATGGCATATCAAAAATTATTAAAGGAGCATGCTGATGATGTTAAGGAGTTAGTAGCTCGTCCTGATATAGCTTTAAAAGATGTTAATGATGAAAAAATTGTCTTCTTATTTACTTTAACAACTAGACCTGAGGTTAAACTTGGTAAATATAAGGGTTTAGGAATTAAAAAGGATGAAGTAAAAGCTGAGACAGAGGAAATAGAAGATGCGATTTATCATATGCGTGAAAGATATGCTGAAGATGTGATTAAAGAAGGAAAAATTGAAAATGGAGATATAGCTGTTATTGATTTTGAAGGTTTTGTTGATGATAAGGCATTTGATGGTGGAAAATCTGAAAATTATTCTTTAAAAATTGGTAGCGGAACTTTTATTCCAGGATTTGAAGAACAATTAGTTGGACTTAAATCTGGTGATAAAAAAGATGTTAAGGTTACTTTCCCAGAAGATTATCATGCTGAAGATTTGAAGGGTAAAGAGGCTATATTTAAAGTTACTGTTCATGAGGTTAAGGAAGTTAAGATTCCAGAATTAGATAAAGATTTCTTTGATGATTTAGGTATGGAAGGAATTAATACTAAAGAAGAGTTAGAAGCTCAAGTTTCTGAAAATATTTTAGCCCGTAAAGAAATGGAGGCTGAAAATAAATATTTAGATGACTTATTAGAAGCTGCTGCTAAAAATGTTAAAGTTGATGTTCCAGAAGCAATGATTAATGAAGAGTTAGATAGAATGGTTCAGCAATATGCCGATCATTTGAAAATGCAAGGAATTACTATTGAACAGTTTTATCAATTTACAAACTCTGATGAACAAGCTTTAAAAGATCAAATGAGACCTGAAGCTATTAAGAGAATTACTTATAGATTAATGCTTGAAGAAATTGCTAAAGAAGAAAAAATTGAAATTGATGATAAAGAGGCTAAAGAAGAAGCTAAAAAGTTAGCTGAAAAATACCAAATGAAAGAAGATGAATTCTTAAGTGCATTTGGTGGACTTGATATTGTTAAATATGATATGAGAATGCGTCAAGCTATGGAAATCTTAAAGAAATAAGATTTCTTTTTTTTGCCAAATTAAGAAGTTGGTATAAAACTTTATTACTAAATTAAATCAAAGAATTATTTATTTTTTGATTTTTTTGTTTGAAAAAAGGGAATAAGAAAAAATAATCGTATATTAATTTATGTAGGAGTTAGAAGAAAGAATAAATAAAGAATATGAGTTTTTAGCCATATTTGACTTTGATAATGAAGAGCTTAAAAAGGCGGGGACAGGTGATAAATATATGACAGAGTTTAAGGAAAAGATAGAAGGTTTAAATAACAATAAGAGATATAAACAATTTTTATCAGTTGAAGAAGATATGAGGAAGATAAATAATACATTTAAAGAGATAGGAAGAAGAGAAGGTATTGAAATAGGCGCTTTAGAAAAAATACAGATTGCAAAAAATTTACTTAATATGAAAATGAGTATAGAAAATATTTCAAAAACTACTGGTCTAATAATTGCTGAAATTCAAAAATTGTAAATTAATTATGAATATTTATTTTTAGATATTCTTTTTTGTAAATTTTCAAAAAAAACTTTAAATTATATTAATTTGTTTGTATAATTAAAATGGTGAAGTACAATGAGTAAGTTAAGAAAAAAGAAAAAAATGAAAAAATCTTTTTATGTATTTTTATTTGTTTTACTTGTTATAATTGGATTGATTATTTATATATCTTTCTTTTCTAATGGCGGTTTTAGTAATGAAGCAGGTAAATTATTTGATAATATTACTGAAAATATTACTAAAAATACTGAATCATTTAAAAAATGTATGGATAATGATGTTTTAAAAGAAGAAGATTTTAGTGAAGAATTAATTAATAAGAAGAATGAAATTATAGATTTATATAATGGTGTAAGTGCGAATTTTATGTATACTGATTTAGAGAGTGATTATAGTTTTGGTGAAGATGAAGAAAAGGAACTTTATGCTGCTAGTGTCACTAAACTTCCAGCTGTTTTATATGCTTATAAACAAGCTGATGAAGGAAAGTTAGATTTAAATAAAGAGCTTACTTATTTAGCTAAATATAAAGCTAGTGGTAGTGGGATTATTAAAAAAGATAGTGTTGGAACAAAATATAAAATAGGTACGGTTTTAGAATATACAATTAAATATAGCGATAATATTGGGTATTCAATGCTTTTAGATGAATTAGGTGGCAGGAATGTTGTTAAAGAATATTGGGCTAATTTAGGTTATAATATTAAATATTCTGATAATTTTGGAAATTTATCGCCTTCTTTAGGTAATGGATATATTAAAGAAGTTTATAAATATTATTTAACTGGTAAGGAAAATGCAAAAAAATTAGTTGATGATATGAAGAATTCAGCTAATTTAGAATATGTTAAGAGTGGTGATATAGAAGTTGCTCATAAGTATGGAGAGTATGTAGAAGGTGGTGGATATTATAATGATGTTTCATTAAATTTTACGAATCATCCTTTTGCTCTTTCTATTACAAGTACTTTAGGATATTCTGATACAATGAAAAATTTGTTTTTACAAACTCATAAATTATCAATAGAATTTAATCAAATGTATTATAAAGAAAAAGAAAATTATTGTTTGGAAAAGTCACATCTTTTAAGTTAGTGATTTTTTCTTTCTTATATTGTGTAAACAAGTGTTCGCGTGGTATAATTATAGGAGCTAGGTAAGGTGGTGATAATGTGTTTGCTGATGTATTAGTTGAAGTTATTACTAAGGGTAATGAAAAAACTTTTACTTATCATATTCCAGATGGAATGAATGCCAATATAGGAATGAGGGCTTTAGTTCCTTTTGGGCCTAGGAAAATTGAAGGTTTTATTGTGAAGATATATGATGAGGTTGAACTTGACTATGAGGTAAAGGATATAATTAAATTAGTCGATGATAAACCAGTTTTAAATGAGGAAATGTTAGAACTAGGAAAATATATTAGTAAGAAAACATTATCATCTTTAACTTTAGCTTATCAGACGATGCTTCCTAGAGCTTTGAAAGCAAGAGAAAAAAACAATATTAATAAAAAAATGGTTAGGTTTGTAAAAGTAATAAGGGATGGCGATTTTAAAACTGTTAAGCAGCAAGAAGTTTTTGATTATGTAAAAAAGAATGGAGAAGTTTTGAAGAGTGAAGCTAACAAAATTTCTACTTCGGCTTGTCAAACACTTATAAAAAACGGTTATTTAGAAGAGTTTGATAAAGAAGTTTATAGGACTGTTGATGATGTTAATATAGAAAAAAAAGATTATATTTTGACAGAAGAACAGGAAAATGTTTTGAAGAAAATAAAATTCGGAAAGTTTAAACCTTATTTATTACATGGCGTTACGGGTAGTGGTAAAACCGTTGTTTATATTAAACTTATTGAAAAGATTTTAAAAGAAGGAAAAGAAGCTATTTTACTTGTTCCAGAAATTAGTTTAACTCCGCAGGTTGTAGAGATTTTTAAGAAACAGTTTGGTAAGGTTGTGGCTATTTTACATAGTGGGCTTAGTAATGGTGAGAAGTATGATGAGTGGAGAAAAATTGAAAGGAAAGAGGTTTCTATTGTTATAGGAGCTCGTAGTGCGATTTTTGCTCCTTTTACTAATTTGGGAATTATTATTGTTGATGAAGAACATTCAACTACTTATAAACAAGAAAATATTCCTAGATATAATGCAATTGATATTGCATTAAGAAGAGGAAAAAGGTATGATATTCCTATTGTTTTAGGTAGTGCGACTCCTAGTATTGAAAGTTATACTAGAGTGAAAACAGGGGTTTATGAACTTTTGGTTATGAAAAATAGAGTTAATAAAAGTTTACCTAAGGTATATTTGATCGATATGAAAGATGAATTTAAAAAAGGTAATAGGGTATTTTCTGAAATTTTTAAAGAAAAAATGAAAGATAGATTAAACAAAGGTGAGCAGGTTTTAGTTTTACTTAATAGAAGAGGTTTTTCAACAGTTATTACGTGCAAGACTTGTGGGTTTACTCATAAATGTCCAAATTGTGATATTCCTTTAACTTATCATAAGAATCATAATATTATGAAGTGTCATTACTGTGATTATACTGCACCTAAATTATTTGAATGTCCAGAGTGTCATAGCAAAAATATTAATGCTTTGGGTATGGGAACAGAAAAACTTGAAAATTTAATTAAGAAAGAATTTGAGAAAGCCAGAGTTATTAGAATGGATCAGGATACAACTAGAAATAAAGGTGCACATAAGAGAATAATTGATGATTTTAAAAATGAAAAATATAATGTTTTGGTTGGAACTCAGATGATAGCTAAAGGTTTAGATTTTCCTAAGGTTACTTTAGTATGTGTAATTAATGGTGATGCATCACTTAATATTCCTGATTTTAGAAGTAGTGAGAGGACTTATGAACTTTTGAGTCAAGTAGCAGGAAGAGCAGGCAGAGATAAGCTATTGGGTGAGGTAATTATTCAAGGATTTAATGTTAATCACTATAGTATTTTGTATGCAAAGGAAAATGATTATGAAAGTTTCTATAATGAGGAAATGAAAATTAGAAAGGTTTTAAAATACCCACCATATTATAATCTTTGTTTGATTAAAGTGAGTGGTAAAGATTATGATAAAGTATTTGCTGAAGCTACTAAAATAGTTACTTATTTAAAAAGTAATTTAGATAATATTATTTTGGGTCCAGCATCTTCTAGCATGCCTAAGATAAATAATATTTATTATGTTCAAATTATTATTAAGTTTAAGAGTACCAAAGATATTTTGAATAGTTTAGAGTTTGTTAGGTTGCATTATAAAAATAAGATTAATGTGGATATTGATTTAAATCCATTAAAGATATAATAAAATTTGATATATTCTTTAAAATAACTCAAATGAAAATTTAAATACACCAATCAAAATAGTAATGATTTATTTAGTTTTTCAATTATCATTAAATAAATATGTTTGTTAAAAGTATAGTTAAATATTTTAAAATGTGATAAAATTAATATTAAGGTGATAGTATGGATTTTGATAAGATAGAGATAAAAAAAGATCCGGTGATTATTTTTATGGGTACACCAGAATTTAGTGTTCCTGTTTTAGAAGGTCTTATAAGTAAATATAAAGTTAGAGCTATAGTGACTCAGCCAGATAAGCCTGTAGGAAGACATGGGGAGGTTAAATGTTCACCAGTCAAAAATGTAGCTTTAAAAAATAATATTTTGTGTTTACAACCAAATAAGATTAAAGAAGCTTTGCAAGAGATAAATTCTTTAGGACCTGATTTAATTATTACTTGTGCTTATGGTCAAATATTGCCACTTGAGCTGTTACTTATTCCAAAACTTGGATGTATTAATGTTCATGCTTCGCTTTTGCCTAAGTTACGTGGAGGAGCACCCATTCATCACGCAATTATTGATGGTTATAGTGAAACTGGTGTAACAATTATGTATATGGCTGAAGGTATGGATACTGGAGATATGATAAGTCAGAAAAAAATAGAAATTAGTGAGGAAGACACGGCTTCTACTTTGCATGATAAACTTTCTATATTAGGTCGTGATTTACTATTGGAAACATTACCTAGTATAATTGATGGCACTAATAAAAGAATTCCACAAGATGAATCAGAGGTAACATATGGATTTAATATAAGTAGAAAAGATGAAAGGATTGATTTTAATAAGACAATGAGAAAGATTGTTAATCAAGTTAGAGGTTTAAATTCATGGCCGGGTGCTTATTTTTTATTTGAAGATAAGATAATTAAAGCTTGGGAATGTTATAGAACAGATAAGCGTTATGATTTTGCTATGATAGGTGAAATTACAGCAATTTATCAAGATGGCTTTGGTGTTAAGTGTTCTAATGGAGAAGTTGTTTTTACGGTTATTCAACCTGAAGGAAAGAAAAGAATGAAGGCAACTGATTTTATCAATGGTTATCATGGAGAATTAATAGGAAAGATTTTGAAGTAAGATGTTAAAAAAGATAAAAGAGAATCCTTATTATGTTAAATTTAAGGAAATGCGGGCTGATCCAAAGTTAAGACCAATAACTTCTTTGATTTTTTGGCTTATATTTTTTGTGATTTTGATTGTTTTTGTTAGAAGTTTACCAGATAATTCAAATTATAATGCTTCTAGTAATGTTAATGAAATTGTTTCTAATTATAAATTTACATATACTAATAATAATTTAACTGTTTTTGGTGAAAGTTATGATGATAAATTAGATTTTGTTATAGGTAATAGTCATTATTACTATAATGGAGAAAGTGTTTATTTTGTTAAAAATCAGAGTATGACTTTGATACCGAATTTTAATTTAAGTGTATTAAAAATTAATCCGAGTATGATTAATAATTTGATTGGTAATTTAACTTATAGTATGAATGGTGATGCTAAGGATTATGCTGTGCCACTTTCTAGATTTTTAAATTTGTATGAAGTAGATGTGGAGGCTGATTTGAGTTTAGCTAATCAATATAATATTATTGTTAAGGTTTATGAGAAAAATAGTGAAGTTTATATGTATCAAATTGATTTAACAAATTATTATAATTTTAGAGGATTAAATAATGATGGTATTTTAACTATTGATATTTATGGTGAAGTAGAAGATTTTACGAAGTATTATGATAAATTAATAGGAGGGGTATTATGACTGTACCAGTGATTGTACTTATAATCACACTTATACTTATAATTGTATTTTTTAAGGATTTTAATGCATTTGTTTATGCTTTTGTTATGATTGATATTTTTTTAAGGATTGTTACTTATTTGAAGACGTATATAATTAAGGATAATGCATTTGGTTTTTTTGATTTTATACCAGAGAGTATACCAGCAATTCTTAAATCGTTTGATTTGGGAACGTTTAATGATATTGTGATGTTTCTATATGTGATTATATATATGATTTTCTTAGGTTTAATGTTTTCAAAGTTTGTCAACCGTAAATTTTAGGTTGACTTTTATTTTCAAACTTGACGTGTTATAATTAAATAGGTGGTATTATGTATGCTTATATAAAAGGATTTGTTAAAGATATAGAAAGTGATTATATTGTTTTAGATAATAATGGAGTAGGGTATTTAATATATACTGCTAGTCCTTATTCTTTTGATGTTGATAAAGAATATACTGTTTATTTGTATCAGCACGTTAGGGAAGATGAAATAACTTTATATGGTTTTAAAACTATTGATGAAAAGAAATTATTTTTAAAACTTACATCAGTTAAGGGACTTGGTTGTAAGATGGCTCTTCCGATGCTTGCTTTAGGTTCACCTGATGGAATTGTTGATGCGATTGAAAGAGAGAATATACTTTATTTGAAAAAATTTCCTAAAATTGGGGATAAGGTCGCTAGACAAATTATATTGGATTTAAAAGGAAAGTTAGCTAAACAAGATGAGGTTAATACTAAGGTTAGTGATGAATTAGTGGAAGCTTTAAAGAGTTTAGGTTATAAAAATGCTGATATAAATAAAGTTGTTAAAAATGTTGATTCTTCTTTGGATATAGAAGAACAAATTAAAGAAGCTTTAAAATTACTTTTAAAATAGGGGGTGTTTAGATGGCAAGATTAGTTACAGGTGATGAGCTTGAGGAGGATACTTTTGAGACTTCTATTAGGCCTATTAGTATTGATGAATATATTGGGCAAAGTGAGTTAAAAGAGAATTTAAACATATTTATGAAAGCAGCTAAGATGAGAGGTGAGGCTTTAGATCATGTTCTTTTATATGGCCCTCCAGGTTTAGGTAAAACAACTATGGCATATATTATTGCTAATGAGATGGGAACTAATATTAAAACAACTAGTGGGCCAGCAATTGAAAAAAGTGGTGATTTAGCGGCTGTACTTTCTACTTTAGAACCTGGTGATGTTTTATTTATTGATGAAATTCATAGGATTCCTAGATTTATTGAAGAAATTTTATATTCAGCTATGGAAGATTTTAAGTTGGATATTATTGTTGGTTCTGATTCTTCTAGTAGAAATATTACAATTGATTTACCTCCTTTTACGTTAGTAGGAGCTACTACTAGAGCAGGGGATTTGACGGGTCCACTTAGAGATAGATTTGGAATTGTGTCTAGGCTTAATTTTTATACGGAAGATGAGCTTAAAGATATTGTACTTAGAACTAGTAGAGTTTTAAAGTCTCCAATTAATGAAGATGCAGCTTATGAACTTGCTAAAAGAAGTAGGGGTACACCTAGAATTGCGAATAGGCTTTTTAAAAGAGTAAGAGATTTTGCTTTAGTTATGGGTAATGGTAATATTGATTTAGATATTACGAAAACGGCTTTAGATAAACTTAAGGTCGATGCTTTTGGGTTAGATGCAACAGATTATAATTTACTTAATTCTATTATTGAAAAGTTTAATGGTGGTCCAGTAGGAATTGATGCTTTAGCTTCCAGTATTGGAGAAGAGGCATCTACTATTGAGGATGTATATGAACCTTATTTATTACAAAATGGTTTTCTGAAAAGAACAAGCAGGGGTAGAATGGTGACGGAAAAAGCTTACGAGTATTTAAAGAAAGGTAAGCAAGATAGTTTATTTTAGGATGTGATTTGATTTGAAAACTGATGATTTTGATTTTTATTTACCTGAGGAATTGATTGCGCAAACACCTTTAGAAAAGCGTGATTCATCACGTCTTTTAGTTTTGGATAAGAAAACTGGAGAAATTAATCATAGACATTTTACTGACATTATAGATTATATGGAGGAAGGGGATACTTTAGTTTTAAATGATACTAAGGTTATGCCAGCAAGACTTTATGGAGTTAAAGAGGAAACTTTAGCGGTAGTAGAGGTTTTACTTTTAAAAGATGAAGGAGATAATGTTTGGGAATGTTTGACTAAACCCGCTAAAAGAATTAAGGAAGGAACTATTGTTTCATTTGGTGATGGCAAGTTAAAAGCTGAATGTATAGAAGTATTAGATGAGGGAATACGCCGGTTTAAATTAGATTATAAAGGAATTTTATATGAGATTTTAGATGAACTTGGAGAGATGCCATTACCTCCTTATATACATGAAAAATTAAAGGATAAAGATAGATATCAGACAGTTTATGCGAAAAATATTGGTAGTGCGGCTGCTCCAACAGCTGGTTTACACTTTACTAATGATTTACTTGAAAAAGTTAAGAGTAAAGGTGTAAATATAGCTTATATTACTTTACATGTAGGTCTTGGTACTTTTAGGCCAGTTAATGTAGAGGATGTTACAAAACATAAGATGCATAGTGAATATTATGTGATGAGTGAAGAGGTTGCTTCTTTACTCAATAAGACTAGAAAAGCAGGTCATAAGATTATAGCTGTTGGTACAACTTCAACTAGAACCTTAGAAACAATTGCTAGTTTGTATGGGGAGTTTAAAGCATGTTCTGGCTGGACAGATATATTTATTTATCCTGGATATAAATTTAAAGGTATTGATTATTTGATTACTAATTTTCATTTACCTAAGTCAACTTTAGTTATGCTTGTTAGTGCTTTAGCTGGAAAAGAAAATATAATGAAAGCTTATGCAGAAGCGGTTAAAGAAAGGTATAGATTTTTCTCATTTGGCGATAGTATGCTTATAAAGTAAGGTGATAATATGGTGATTGTAATTACTGGTCCAACAGCGGTTGGAAAGTCTGATTTGAGTCTATTTTTGGCTCATAAATTAAATGGTGAAATTATTAATGCGGATAGTACACAGATTTATAAAGGTTTAGATATTGCGACTAATAAGATAAAGGATACTGAAGGTATTAAACATTATTTGTTTAATGAAAAGGATTTAAGAGAAGATTATACTGTTTTTGATTATCAAAAGGATGCGAGAAGAGCTATTGATGATATTTTATCAAGAGGTAAGATTCCAATTTTAGTTGGTGGTACAGGTCTTTATATTAATGCTGCACTATATGATTATAAGTTTGAAGACAAAGCTAACGATGAGTATGAAGGTGTAAGTAATGATGAACTATATAAAATGCTTTTAGAGGTTGATCCTAATACTAGTATTCATTTAAATAATAGAGTTAGAGTTATTAGTGCTCTTAATTATTATAAAGCAAACGGAAAACCTTATAGTGAAAAAGAAAAAGATTTTAAGTTACTTTATGATACAATATTTATTGGTCTTACAGCAGATAGAGATATTTTATATTATAAAATTAATAAAAGAGTGGATAAGATGGTAGAAGAAGGTTTGGTTAAAGAAGCTAGGGAGGTATATGATTTAGGACTTAGATCTAAGGCAGTTATGACACCAATAGGACCAAAAGAATTATTTGATTATTTTGATGGTAATATTAGTTTAGATGAAGCAATAGATCTTATTAAAAGTAAAAGTAGAAAATATGCGAAAAGACAGTATACTTGGTTTAGAAATCAGATGAAACTTAAATGGTTTGAAACTAATTATGATGATTTTAAAAAAACTGAGGAAGAAGTTTTGAAGTATGTTAATAAAATGATGTCAAAATGATGTCAAAATGATGTAATTTTGACATTTTTATTTAATGTGTTATACTATTAAACCTAGAAAAGAGGAGAAATCTATGGATTTAGAATCTATTATACCCGATACTTATGAAAAAAGTGTTTATGATATAAATTATTTGAAGTTATATGAAAATGGTATAAAGTATGCGATTTTTGATGTTGACTGTACTATTTTACCTTTTGATAGTGTGAAAGTTCCTGAGATGCTTGAAGAACTTTTTAGTTATATTAAGTGTGTTGGTATGGTTCCAGGGTTATATTCCAGCGGCTTATATAAAAGAGTTGAGCCGGTTGCTAGAAAATTATGTGTTAATTTTGTGGCTTCGGCTAAAAAACCATTTAATGGAGATTTTAGTTTAGTTAAAGATAGTTTGTTTGAAGAAGGTGCTACACCTAATGCAACTATGATGGTTGGAGATTCACTATATTTGGATATGATATTTGCTCAAAGGCTTGGACTATATAAAGTTATGGTTGATGCTGTTCCTGGAGGAGATAAAATGAAAACGTGGGCTAATGATTTTGTTCAGACATCAGTTTATTCATTTTTACCTAAAGGGAAATTTAAACTTGGGCAATATTATCATGGAATTAAAGGATAATCTTGTCTTAAAGTTAAAATTATGATAAAATGTATATAGATGAGAGAAATCTCATATAATAAAAAAAAGGAACATCCAGTTGCTTACGTGTTGGATGCACCCAAATTATGTTGTTGCACCTAAATCAAGCTGTAAAGCTCAAGTTAGGTGCTTTTTCTATTTAAATAATATGATGAATATTAAAATAAATAGAAGGGATATTATGGCATAAAGAGCTTTTTCTCTTTTTGTCATAGACATCACCTCCAATTCTGTATAAAGAACTGGTGCACCCAACTTACTGAATGTTCCTTGATATAAGTATAACAAATAATGACATAGTATTCAATGAGAATTATCACTTTTCGTTAAAAAACGTTTGTCATAAATTAAAAATTATGATAGAATGTATATAGATGAGAAAAATCTCATATAATAAAAAAGGAACATCCAGTTTTGCGATGTTGGATGTTGCCACAATAATGGTTTCACCTAATCACAGATGTGTTAGGTGGTTTTCTTTATATCAATATTTTGTAAAGTAGAAATATAAGAGAAAAAACAAGAAGAACTAAAGATAAAATTAAAAAATCTTTTTTGCCCATCTTATCTGCCTCCTTTCTTTTTAAAGAAAAGTCGCACCACCCAACTATTGAATGTTTCTTAATACAATTATAACTAATAGTTATATAATTTGCGATATATCTGGTTAATTAATTTATGCTTTTTACGAAATAATGTTCGTGGTATAATGTTTATAGGTGATACTTATGAAACGAATTATTATGCATATAGATGTTAATAATGCTTTTCTTTCTTGGACAGCGGTTTTGTATTTGAAACAAGGTATGAAAGTAGATATTAGAAATACTTATGCAGTTATTGGTGGTGATGAGAAAGCTAGACATGGGATTGTTTTAGCTAAATCGATGCCGGCTAAAAAAAGGGGTGTAGTTACAGCAGAAACTTTATTTAGTGCGAAAAAGAAATGTCCTAATTTGAAGGTTTATCCACCTAATTATAATTTTTATAAAAAGATGAGTGACAGTATGCTTAATTTAATTCGTAAATATTCTCCTGATATTGAACAAATGAGTATTGATGAGTGTTTTTTAGATTATACACCAGTTAAGCATTTATATGGTGATGAGGTAGAATTTGCTTATAAACTTAAAAAAGAAATATATGATACTTTAGGTTTTACGGTTAATGTTGGTATTGGTAATAATAAGTTATGTGCGAAAATGGCTTCTGATTTTTCAAAACCTTATAAGGTGCATACTTTATTTGATTATGAGGTAGAAAAGAAAATGTGGCCTTTAAAAGTTGATGATTTATTTGGAATAGGTAAGAAAACAGCTATAAAATTACACAATTTAAATATAAATACAATTTATGATTTAGCGCATACTGATAGAAATTATTTATATAAGTATTTTAAAAATCAGGCAAGTGATATGATTGATGCGGCTAATGGTAAGGGCTCTGATATGGTAGTTAGTGAAGAGAGTGTTCCTAAAGGTATTGGTAATGAAACAACATTAAATCATAATATTTCTAATAGGGAAGAATTAGAACCATATTTACTGGCTTTATCTGAAAATGTAGCTATTAGATTACGCAGGCAGAAAAAATATGCTTCAGTAGTAGTTGTTACTTTGAAAGATAAGTTTTTTAAGAGAATGAGTCATCAAAAAAAATTAGTTAATGCGACTAATTTAACGGAAGAAATCTATAAAACAGCATGTGAAATTTTAGGTGAGATGAATGTGGAAGATGGAATTAGATTGATAGGAGTTAGACTTGATAAATTATCAGATACTTCTTTACATCAAGTTTCATTATTCGAAGATTTGAAAGTTAGAGAAGATGGAAATTCTCTTGAAAAAACAGTTGATGAACTTAAAGAGAAATATGGTTTTAAGATTATTAAGAAGGCTTCTTTAATTGATAATAATGTTGGTAAAAAGTATTTGAATAAATGAATTTTAGTTAAGATTTTTCTTAACTTTTTACTTTGTAAAAATGTGTTAATTTAATTTACATTAAATAGAATAAAAGGTATAATGTTTAAAGAAAGTAGAGATAAATATGAATGAAGAGATAATAGGAAATATAAGTAAAGATTTAAATGTTAAAGAGATTCAAGTAGAAAAGACTTTGAAGTTACTTGAAGAGGGAAATACGATTCCATTTATTGCGAGATACCGTAAAGAAGTTACGGGTAATTTAGATGAAGAACAGATTAGAAAGATAAATGAAGTTTATGAATATGAAGTTAATTTACTTAAAAGAAAAGAAGATGTAATTAGATTAATTGATGAAAAAGGTTTACTTACTGATGAACTTAGAGAACAAATTATGAAAGCTAGTAAGTTAGTTGAGGTTGAGGATTTATATAGGCCATTTAAGGAAAAGAAAAAAACTAAAGCGACTGAGGCTATTAAAAATGGTCTAGAGCCTTTGGCTAAAATTATTATGTCTTTTGTTTTAAATGTGTCTTTAGAAGATTTAACTAAGAAGTTTTTGAATGAAAATGTTAAGACACCTGAAGAGGCTATTATAGGAGCAGGTTTTATTATTGCAGAGTGGATAAGTGATAATGCTTCTTATAGAAAATGGATACGTAGATTTACTTTTAATGAAGGAGTGCTTAAGACTAAACTAAAGAAAAATGCTATAGATGAAAATAAGGTTTATGAGATGTATTATGATTTTGAAGAGAGGGTTAAATATGCGAAACCTTATAGGGTTATGGCAATTAATAGAGCAGAAAAAGAAAAAGTTATTTCTGTTAGTTTAGACATAGATACTGATAAGATTATTAATTATTTGAAAGAAAAAATAATTAAAAAGGAAGCTCCTTTTAATTATGTTATTGAAGATGCAATTAAAGATAGTTATAAGAGATTGATTGGTCCTTCTATAGAGAGGGAAATTAGGAGTGAGTTAACTGAGCATGCTGAAGATGAAGCCACTAAAAACTTTAGTCTTAATTTGGAAAAGTTATTAATGCAGCCACCGATGAAGGATAAGATGGTGCTTGGGTTTGATCCGGCTTATAGAACGGGTTGTAAGTTAGCGGTAGTTGATAATACTGGTAAGATGCTTGATATTAAGGTTATTTATCCACATGAACCTAGAAATGAAAAAGATAAAAGTAAGAAGATTTTACTTGATTTAATCGATAAATATAATATTGATATTATTGCGATAGGTAATGGTACGGCATCACGTGAGAGTGAAGCTTTTGTAGCTTCAGTTATTAAAGAGGCTAAACATAAATGCGAATATATTTTGGTAAGTGAAGCTGGAGCATCTGTTTATTCAGCTAGTAAGCTTGCGATAAGTGAGTTTCCTAATTTACATGTAGAGGAAAGAAGTGCGATAAGTATTGCTAGAAGGCTACAAGATCCACTTTCTGAACTTGTTAAAATAGATCCAGAAAGTATAGGTGTTGGTATGTATCAGCACGATGTTACTCCTAAGAAGTTATCTTCTTCTTTAGATTTTGTGGTGGAAAAATCTGTTAATAATGTAGGCGTTAATGTTAATACGGCTAGTCCATCACTTTTAAAATATGTGTCTGGACTTACTAAGACAAATATAAATAAAATTATTAATTACCGTGATAATCATGGTAAGATAAAAGATAGAAGTGAAATTAAAAAAATACTTTCTGATAAAACATATACACAAGCTGTTGGTTTTTTAAGAATAATGGATGAGAATATACTTGATTCAACTAGTATTCACCCAGAGAGTTATGATGTTACTTTGAAATTACTTGATATGTTAGGGTTATCTTTAAATGATATTGGAACTGATAAAGTTCAAAATATTAATATTGATATTAAAGAGTATGCGGATAAATTAGGAACTGATGTATATACTTTAGAAGATATTGTTAAATCACTTAAGAAACCTAATAGAGATCCTCGTGATGAGATGCCTAAACCTATTTTAAAAAGTGATATATTACATTTAGAGGATTTAAAGATTGGTATGAAGTTACAAGGGACTGTTCGTAATGTAACGCCTTTTGGAGCATTTATTGATATTGGACTTAAGAATGATGGTCTTGCTCATATTTCTAAATTAACTAATAAGTTTATTAAGCATCCAATGGAAGTTGTTAATGTTGGGGATATTGTTGACTGTTATGTGGATGAGATTAAATTTGATAAAAATAAAGTTTCTTTATCTTTGTTAGAACCGGAGAAGGTTAGATGAAAAAGTTTTTAATATTATTTGTTAGTTTATGTTTAACTGGTTGTATTGTTAGTAATGAGGATTTTGAAAAGACTTGTAAAACGGTTAAAAAAAGTGAAAGTTTAGAGGATACTACGAGCATTTATGTAACATATGATAATGAAGATGTTGTTAAAGAGGCTATAGTTACTAGAAATTATAAGGCTTTAGATGATGAAGGTAAACAAACTTTGGAAAGTGTTAAAGAGAGTGCGACTTCATTTAATGAAAAGTATGCTTTTGATGATGGAATGAAAATAACTGTTTTAAAAGATGAAGATGATGAGTGGGAACTTAAATATTATTTAGATGTACCAAATTTAGATGATGATATTTTAGATGAATTTATGATAAGAAAAAATTCAATTAAATTTTTTAATAAAATGCGTGATGAAAATATAGAATGTGAATAGGAGATGATGATGTGTTAGAAATTATAAAAGCTATATTTTTTGGTATAGTTGAAGGTATTACTGAATGGCTTCCAATAAGTAGTACTGGGCATATGATTTTACTTAATGAACTTGTTAAGTTAGATGTTTCTAAAGATTTTTATGATATGTTTCAGGTTGTTATACAGTTAGGAGCAATATTAGCTGTTGTAATATTATTTTGGAGACAGATTTTTCCAGTTAAGAAAGAAAAGGAAAAGTTAACTTTAGATAAAAATATATTATCTTTATGGGGAAAAATATTGGTGGCATGTGTGCCAGCAGCTATTGTTGGAGTTTTATTTGATGAGTTTTTTGAAAAACTATTTTATAATTATGTTTGTGTAGCAATTGCTTTAATTGTCTTTGGTATTGCCTTTATTGTAATTGAAAATAAAAATAAAGGTAAAAGCTCTAAGATTAATTCTTTGGCTGAACTATCTTATAATACAGTACTTTTAATTGGTATATTTCAGTTAATTGCGGCTATTTTTCCTGGAACATCAAGGTCAGGAGCAACAATAGTTGGAGCATTATTACTTGGAGTTTCTAGAACAGTTGCAGCTGAATTTACTTTCTTTTTAGCTATACCTGTTATGTTTGGTGCTTCTTTGTTAAAACTTGTTAAGTTTAATTTTGCTTTTACTGGAATTGAACTTACAATACTTCTTGTAGGAATGTTTGTTGCTTTTATAACTTCAATGTTTATTATTAAATTTTTAATGAGTTATATTAAGAAACATGACTTTAAAGTATTTGGGTGGTATCGAATTGTTTTAGGTATTATAGTTATATTTTATTTTCTATTTACTCAGGTTTTGTAAAAAACCTTTTTTGTTATTGAAAAACTATAAATAATTAGTTATAATTGTTATAGTAAAGATAAAGGAGAGTAACTTTATGAGAAGAAGACAAATGAAGAAACAAAAGAAAATAATTATAATAAGTTCACTTTGTTTACTTTTGTGTTTATGTGTAGGATATGCGGCTTTTAATACTCAGCTTAGTATAAGGGCAAAAGGGAATATTATAGATAATTCTGTGGATATTACTGATAATGTAGTTACAGAAGGTGATGGTTTATATGAAGATATTTACGAAGAAGGTAGATATGTTTATAGAGGACAAAACCCAAATAACTATATAACATTCAATGGTGAAACATGGAGAATCATAGCTAAAGAAACAGACGGAACATATAAAATAATCAGGAATGACACATTACCAGCTAGAGCATTCGATGAAGCAAATCACCGAAGTACAGAAAAGAATTCATATTGTACATATCCATCACGAGGTTGTGGAGTATATGCAGCAGTTGATGGAACATTCTCTACTCCAAGTGGTTCACAAAGTGGAACAGTAACCGAAGATTCAAGTATAAAAATATATTTAAACGATGATTATTATGTAAATAATATAAATGAAACAGCTAAAGGACAAATGACTTCTCATTCATTTAATATAGGAGCAGTAGAAGATTTAGATGAAAGTGGAGCCGAAGCAGATAGTATAGAAAAAAATATAGCAGGAGAGAAAAAGTACCAATGGACAGGAAATGTAGGACTAGCCAACGTATCAGATATCTTAAGAGCAAGTACAAACCCACTATGTACATCAGTCACAACTTCATTTAATGGTACAAATGAATGTAATAGCAATTACTTATTAGATAAAGGAGCAGCAAGTGGATTATATTACTGGACAATAAATGCTTATTCTGACGAGTCTGGTGGCAGTTCGTCTCGCGCCTGGAACGGTATTGTGTTTAGTTCCTATGCGGTTGTGGACCACTTTGATGCCTATGCCAGTAATCGCGCTCCTCGCCCAGTAGTCTTTTTGAAATCTGATACTACTTTGAGTGGAAGTGGAACTTCAGATGATCCATTCACTATAGTGTAATAAGCACACAATAATAAGAATAAATTAGTAAAGGCGAAGCCTTTATAAAAGGACCAGTTTGCTAGGCAAACTGAGTCCTAATAAACGCTCTTCATGTGCCTATGGCAAGTGAAGAGCGGGGATGATTATAGAATAAAATTAAGTTTAAACATAAAGTCCACCAAGCATTTGGTCTGGTGGACCGCGTTTTCCATAGTAAATTATATTCGGTAAACATGGTGTTTGCTTTTTTCTTTGGCTTTGAGTATAATGATATAGGTGATTAAAATATGTTTGAAAATTTAGGAGATAGACTTCAAAATGCTTTAAATAAAATAAAAGGTTATGGAAAGATAACAGAAGATAATATTGGGGAAGTTACAAGAGAAATAAGACTTGCTTTATTAGAGGCGGATGTAAATTATAAAGTTGTTAAAGAATTTATTAACAATGTTAAAGAAAAAGCTTTAGGAGAAGAAGTTAAGAAAAGTTTAAAACCAGGTGAAGTTTTTGTAAAAATAGTTAAGGATGAACTTGTTGATTTACTTGGTAAAGAGGATGAACCATTAATTGTTGTTAAACCGATGACTATTTTGATGATGTGTGGTTTACAAGGTTCTGGTAAAACAACTACTACTGGTAAGTTAGCTTTACTTTTACGCAAAAAATATGGTATGAAACCATTGATGGTGGCCTGTGATGTTTATAGACCAGCTGCTATTGATCAATTAAAACAGTTAGGTAAAGAGTTAAATATTGAGGTTTATAGTGAAGGGAAAGGTAATCCGGTAGAGATTGCGAAAAATGCGGTAGAATATGCGAAGGAAAATGGATATAATTATGTTTTAATCGATACTGCAGGAAGACTTCATATTGATGAAGAGTTAATGGAAGAATTACAAAGTATTAATGAAGAAGTTAAGCCAAATGAAATACTACTTGTTATAGATAGTATGATGGGACAAGATGCGGTTAATGTTATTACTGGATTTAATGAAAGATTACCACTTACTGGAGCTGTTTTAACTAAGTTAGATGGTGATACTAAAGGTGGAGCTGCTTTATCTATTAGACACTTAACTAATATTCCGATTAAGTTTATTGGTGTATCTGAAAAAATGGATGGTTTAGAGTCTTTTCATCCAGAGAGAATGGCTAATAGAATCCTTGATATGGGCGATTTGATGAGTATGATTGAAAAAGCTGAGGGAGTATTTGATGAAGATGAAGCAATAGAGGCAGCTAAAAAATTACAAAAGGGTAAATTTGATTTAGAAGATTTTTTAAATCAATTAAATCAAGTTAAGAAATTAGGTCCTTTAGAAAATTTAATTAAGTTAATTCCGGGCGCTAAAAAAATGGGACTTAATAATGTGAATATTGATCCTAAACAAATGGCTCATATTGAAGCGATTATTTTATCTATGACTATGGAGGAAAGGAGAAATCCTGATATATTAAAAGCTAGTAGGAAAAGAAGAATAGCTAGTGGTAGTGGAAGAAGTGTTGAAGAAGTTAATAAGCTTTTGAAACAATTTGAACAAATGAAAGTTATGGTTAAAAGAATGCAAAGTGGAAATTTTAAGATGCCTTTTTAAGAAAATACTAAATTTAGTATTTTTTTTGCATTTAAGAAGGAAAAGTGTTATTCAATGTCGTATGTTATATATAGAGGGTAAACCTCTATAGAAGGGAGACATATATGTCAAAAACAATAAATCAAGTTAAATTAAAAAGAAATTCAGATACTCTTATGAGTTCAATGTTTGATCCAATATTTAAATCTATAGTTCAAAACCCTGATTTTAGAAGTTTACTTTCTTTAATTATAAGTCATGTAACGGTATATTCACCTAGTTATATTTATGAAAATTTAGTGTTTGCTAATACAGAACTTCCAGTAGAAAATTATAAGGAAAGGAAGAAAATAACAGATATAATTGTAAAAGTTGAAGGGACAATTATAAATATCGAAGCTAACAAGAGTGCGAAAGCAAGTATGGTAGCTAAAAATAATTTATATCATCATAAAATAGCATATGATAGATATTTATCTGGAATGGCTATGGATAATAGTGAAGTATTTCAATTAAACTTTAATGTAATTAATAGATTTGATGATAGATTATTTATCGAGTTTTGTATGAAAGATGATACAGGAAAATTTACTGATGAAGAAAATTTTAAAAGAATACATATAAATATGGTCAAACCTTTAGAAAAATACTATAATAATGGTAAAGAAAGTTTATCTAAGTTAGAGAAAATATTAGTTATGTTTCAGATAACTAGCAAAAGTGAACTTAGAGATATTTCTAAAGGAGATGAAGAGTTAGAGAATATGGCTAAGATAATTGAAGATTTAAATGAAGATGAACATATCATAGGATTATATGACAAAGAAAAGATGGATGAATGGATGAAGAAAATCGATTATGCAGAAGCTGTTAAAGAAGGTCATGAAAAAGGTTTAAAGCGAGGTTTAGAAGAGGGTAGAACTATAGGTTTAGAACAAGGATTAAAACAAGGATTAGAACAAGGCTTGGAACAAGGATTAAAAGAAGGATCAAACAAAAAAGCATTAGAAATTGCACAAAAAATGTTAGAATCTGGCATGGATATATCTGATATTTCTAAATTTACTGATTTAGATGAAAATGAAATTAAAAAATTAAAAGCTAAGGAGAATTAATCCTTGGCTTTTAATATATTATATATAAAAACAATGGCTTAAAAACCATTGTTATTGAATTTATTACAACAGCAACCTGGATCATTATTGATAATTTGATTTTCTTCAGAGCAAGTGTATTCAGGAGTATAAGTATGATTGTAAATATGTTTGTTAATTACATGAGTATGAATTGGACATACGTGTTTTACCTCGTGACAAAATTCTTTTTCAATACAGTTAGTAATAACTGGTTCCATAATTGGACAGTTTGGCTCAGGACGGCAACAGTTATTCATTGGTCCTGCAAAGCCCATGTTTTTTCTAAACATTTTTCTTTCCCCCTTATCTAGTTTATGATATGAAAAGAATAGTTTTATGAATATGTTAAATGTTTAGAAATTAAAAAATAAGTTATAAGAACTTATTTTAAAATGTTATAAACTTCTTTTGGAGAAAGTTTTTTTCCTTCTTTTTTATATTGTGGCTTTAGATGAAGATGAAAGTGTTTAACTTCTTGTTTTAATCCATTATTTTGAACTAAAGTTAAACCGTCAGTGTGTAATTTGTCTTTTAATAGTTTATCTATTTTTCTAGCTACTTCCATAATATGAATTAGAGTATCATTATCGATGTCGAATAGGTCTTGATAGTGTTTTTTTGGAACGATTAGTGTATGACCATTGACATCAGGGTTAGCATCTAAAAAGACTTTTACTAAATCATCTTCATATAAAGTGTATGAAGGAATTTCTCCATTTACTATTTTGCAAAAAATACAATCCATTTTCATCACCATATTTATTGTATCATAATATGGTGAAATTTATGAATTTTATACAAAAATCATTTAAAAAATGTTAAAATATAAGGAGGTGATTAATTATGAATATTTTAAAAATAGAAAATTTAACTGTGGAGGTTGCTGGAAAAACAATTTTAAAGGACTTTAATTTAGAAATTAAATCTGGAGAGATACATGCTATTATGGGACCTAATGGTACTGGTAAATCTACTTTAACTAAAGTTATTATGGGGGATCCTAATTATAAAATTGTTAAAGGTAAAATTATTTATAATGGTAAGATTATTAATAAAATGCCAGTTAATGAAAGAGCAAAACTTGGAATTTTTTTAGGAATGCAGATGCCGCTTGCAATCGAAGGAGTAACTAATGCAGATTTTTTAAGAAGTGCTTTGAGAACTAAAGAAGGTGATAAGTTTAAGTTACTTTCTTTTATCAAAGAAGTTGATAGTTTAACTAAAAAATTACATATGAATTCGGAGATGATACATAGAGGGATAAATGCTGGTTTTTCAGGTGGCGAACGCAAAAAAAATGAGATACTTCAAATGAGAATTTTAAAACCTGATGTGGTTTTACTTGATGAAATTGATTCCGGACTTGATGTTGATAGTTTGAAACTTGTTGGTGAAAATGTAATGGATTATTATCATGAAAAAAAGCCTGCTATTTTACTAGTTACTCATTATCAAAGATTACTTGATTATATTGAACCTGATTTTATTCACATTATGAAAGATGGTCATATTGTTTTAAGTGGTGATAAAAATTTAGCTTTGAAGATAGAAGATGAAGGATACGACAAACTAATAGGAGAAGTAAATGAATAAGATTATTATAAGTGGTGAAGATATAAAGATAGAAAATCATGATGGTATAGAGGTTAGTATAGGAGAAGCTAGTAAGTTTTTAAATGTTCAAAGCGTTAATTTAAAGTTTTTAAAGGATACTAATTTAGTGATTGAAGCAAATGAGGTGGATGTTAAATTAGACTTTTATATTAACATTTTGGCTGGAGTTAAGGCAAATATTTATGAATATAAATGTAAGGGTGATTATAAATTTCAATATAAATATTATTTAGAAGAAGATTGTTTTCTTAATATAGAAAAGATTAATGATGGTAAAGAAGTAAAGGAAATGACAGTCATTAATTTAAATGGAGAAAGGGCGAGAGTAAATTTTAATTTAAAAACGGTTAGTAAAACTTATGAAAAATATAATTTTTTAGTTTATCATAATGCGAATAATACAGTTAGTAACATAGTAAATAATGGGGTTAATATTTTAAATGGTGAGTTAGAATTTAATGTTTCTGGATTTGTATCTAATGGTATTACTGGCTGTGATATAAACCAAAGCGCGAGAATTATTAATATGACTGAAAATAAATGTATTATAAAACCAAACTTATTTATTGATGAAGAAGATGTGGTAGCAAATCATAGCGCACTTATTGGAACTTTTTCTTCTGATGAGATATTTTATTTGATGAGTAGGGGAATATCTAAAGAAGAATCATTTAATTTACTTACTAAAGGTTTTCTTTTAAATGGAGTTACATATTATAAGGATGTTTTAGGAGAAATAATTAATAAGTATTGGAGGTGATAAAAATGAATAGGGATGATTTTAATATTTTAAATTCTGGAATTATTTATTTTGATAATGGAGCAACTACTTTAAAACCAAAAATTTTAAGTGAAGCTATTTCTGATTATTATAATAATTATAGTTCTAATGCTCATAGAGGCGATTATACATTAAGTATTAAAGCTAGTCAGAAATATGAAGAAACAAGGTATTTGGTTAAGGATTTGATTAACGCAAGAAAAGCTTCAGAAATTGCTTTTACTAGTGGAACTACAGATTCAATTAATAAAATTGTATTTGGTTATTTTGAAAATGTGCTTACTCGTGGTGATGAGATTTTACTTACTAGAAGCGAACATGCTTCCAATTTACTTCCATGGTTTGAGCTTGCTGATAAGTTGAAATTAAAAATTAAGTATATAGAGTTAGATGAAAATCATGAGGTTTTACTTGAAAACGTGGAAAAAGCTATTAGTGATAGAACTAAAGTTATTTCAATTGCTCATATTAGTAATGTTGTTGGTGATGTTAGACCTATTAAGGAAATTACTGAGTTAGCACATAAAAACGGAATATTGGTTTTAGTTGATGGAGCTCAAAGTGTACCTCATTTGAAAGTTGATGTTCAAGATTTAGATATCGATTTTTTAGTTTTTTCTGCTCATAAGATGTGTGGTCCAACTGGTGTTGGTGTTTTATATGGAAAAGAAAAATTATTAAATGATATAAAACCAATTATTTTTGGTGGCGGAATGAATGCTGATTTTAGTACTGACGGAACTAGAATTTATAAAACTATGCCAGATAGGTTAGAAGCTGGGACACCTAATATCGCTGGAGTAATTGGCTTTGGCTATATTATTAAGTATTTAATGGATATTGGTTTTGATAATATTCATAATTATGAATTAGAATTAAAGAAATATTTGATTGATGGCTTAAGGGAGATTCCACAGATTACAATTTATAATGCTCATAGTAAAAGTGGAATTGTAACAATTAATTACGATGGTATTTTCCCACAGGATTTATCTATTTATTTAGATAAGTATAATATATGTACAAGAGCAGGTAATCATTGTGCGAAGATATTAAAGGAAGAAATTCATATTAAAAATACTTGTAGAATTAGTTTATATTTTTATAATAGTAAAGAGGAAATTGATAAATTGATAGAAGTACTTAAGAACCCAAATATTAAAGAGGAAATTATATAGTTTCCTTTTTAATTTGACTTTTGTGATAATAATGGTATTATATACACTTAAGGACGTGAAATTATGTTTGGAATTAAACCTAATGATGGTGTTGATATAAATCTATTTGATGAAAAATATTATGAAAATAAAGATATATTAGAAGATTTAATTGATGGCGATAAGAGTGAAATAGAACTTGAGAAGAAAATTAGTAAATATGATTATGATGAAATTTCTAGATTGTTTGAATTTCTTCAAATGTGTGAAACTAACTATACAGTAGTTAATTTAATTATGCCAATAATGTTTTGTCTTCATCAAAGGGAAGATGAGATGTTTTTAGACTTGTATATGGCTCAGCAAGAAGGTATGGTTGAAGATTATCTTAATGATAAATCTTTGAGTGAACTTAGAGTAATTAGGGGATTTCTTGAAAATGATAATAATTGTTCATTTGTGTTTCCTGATATGTATTTGAAAATTATAGAAAAGGAAAAATCTTATCATATTTAATTTTGCTATTTACATAAAATAATGTATAATGAAAATGGTGGTTTACTATGAAAAAAAGTGTTTTAATATGTAATCCTAATAGTGGTAAAAATAATAAAGAAATTTTAGCAGAAAAATTTAAAAAGATTTTAAATGATTATGATTATACAGTTGATATTATTTTTACTAAGTATGCTGGACATGCGAAGAAAATTATTTCAGAGCTTTCTGATACTATAGATTTAGTAATTTCACTCGGTGGGGATGGAACTTTTAATGAAGTAGTTACAGGTAATTTAAAAAGAAAGCATAAGCTTTTACTTTCTCATATTCCACTTGGAACTACTAATGATTTAGGAGCAACTTTTGGAATGGGGAAGAATCCTTTAAATAATTTAAAAATGATTTTAGAAGGTACTGTTAAAGAACTTGATATATGTTCTATTAATGATGTACCATTTGTTTATGTAGCAGGTCTCGGAAAGTTTACTGATGTAGCTTATGATACGCCTAGAAAATTAAAGAAAAATTTTGGATATTTAGCTTATATGATTAATGCTATTAAATCATTTAATCAAAAAACTCATTTATTTGAAATGAGTTATATAGCTAATGGAGAAACATATAAAGGACTTTATTCTTTTGTTTTAATTTGTAATGCAAGTAGAATGGGTGGTTTAGAAATTTTACAGGATGTAAAAATGAATGATGGTAAGTTTGAAGTTTTACTTTCAAATATTACAACGAAAAAAGATATTATTAGAAGTTTATATTTACTTAAAACTAGTGATATTACTAAAGTGCCTGGATTTTATTTCTTTAGGACGGATAATTTGAAAATCAAACTTAAGGAAATACCTAAGAAGAGTTTTTGTATTGATGGTGAAATGCTTAAGACGAAAACTAGAAATTACGAAATTAAGATTGTTAAGGGAGTAAAGATGTTACTGCCTAATAAAGAGTTAGATAAGATATTTATATAAATTTTTTAGAGTTTAATTTAGATAGGTTAATCCTATCTTTTATTTTGAAAATTGCTTTTTATAGCTTTTTTTGTTATAATTAATAAGGCTTTTAAACATGAAAAGAAAGGAGAAAAAATGAGTAAAATAAAAATTTTTGCACTCGGTGGTTTAAACGAAGATGGAAAAAATATGTATGTAGTTGAGGCCGACCATGATATATTTATATTTGATGCGGGTTTAAAATACGCCGATGATAAGATGCTTGGAGTAGATTATATTATTCCAAATTATGATTATATTAAAAAAAATCGAAAAAATATTAAGGGTATATTTATCACACATGGTCATTATGATAACATGGGAGCTTTAACAGAAATTTTAAAGGAAATGCCTGATATTCCAGTTTATGGTACTTCATTTACTTTGGAAATTGTTAAAGATGATTTATTAGCGGATAATTTAAGTATTAAAAATTTAAAGATTATAAAACCACATAGAAAAATTAGTTTTGGTAAAAATAGTGTTTTTCCAATTTCTTTAACACATATGGTACCAGAAAATGTTGGTTACGTTCTTTATACACCTGATGGAGCTATTTTTTATACGGGTAATTTTGTGTTTGATTCAACTATGCTTGGACCTTATAAGACAGATATTGGTAAGCTTGCTTATGTTGGTAAACAAGGTGTTTTATGTTTGCTTTCAGAATCTATTTATGCGGATAAGAAAGGTTTTACTTCTCCTCACCATAGAACAGGTGAGGCTTTAGGGGAAATTTTAAATAGAACTGACGGTAGAATTTTATACAATATTTATCAAGCTCAACTTTATAGGATTCAAGAGTTATTTAATGAGATAAAAAATACTGATCGTAATGTGGTTATTATGGGTAAAAGTTTAGAAAGTGTCATTTTAAAAGCTATTGATATGCATTATGTCAATTTTGATAAGAAGAGAATTTTACCGATTAACCATGTTAGAGATGATAAAATTGTTGTCATTATATCTGATGAAAGAGAAAGACCTTTTTCTAATTTAAAAAGAATTGTTAGGGGTTATGATAAGTTTATTACAGTTACGCCTGATGATACTGTTATATTTGCTTCTCCAATTGATGATGGAATGGAAAGAACGGCTACTAAGTTATTAGATGGACTTGCTAAAATTGGAGCTAATGTTGTAGAGCTTTCTAAGAGAAAATATTTATCACATCATGCTTCTTCTGAGGATTTGATGCTTATGATTGATTTGATGCGACCAAAATATTATATGCCTGTAATTGGTGAATACCGTCATCAAGTAGCAAATGCGAATGTTGCTAAAGAAGTTGGAATGGACGATGATCATATTTTACTTAGATTAAATGGTGAAGTAGCTTATTTCGAAAATGGCGAGCTTGTAGATAATGGTATGAAAGAGGCTGTTGATGATATCTTAATTGATGGGCTTGCGGCTGGAGATGTTGGTGAACTTGTTCTTAAAGACCGTGAACTTTTAAGTGATAGTGGTATTGTTATTATTACAGCGACTATTGATAAGGAAACTAAGGAAATTCTAGCAGGGCCAGAGGTACTTACTAGAGGATTTATTTTTGTTCGTGATAATATTAATTTAATTAAAGATGCTGAAAAAATTGCGACAGATGTTATTTTGGAACATACTAAATCTAATTATGTAGATTTTTCTAAGGTTAAGTTTGGAATTAGGGATAAGGTTGGAAAGTATTTTTATGAACAGACAGAATGTAAGCCAATGATTTTAATTGTTATTGGTGAGGTATAGCTAGTTTTATACTAGCTTTTTTTTTGTGTTTATGGTATTATTTTCCTTAGGAGTGATTGTATGTTAACACCACGTTTAGATGAAGCTAAGAAAAGGACTAAGAATTTAGTTAAGGTTAGAAAATATAGGATTGATGATGATTATAAAGAATTAGGTTTAGGAAAAACATATTATATTAAGACATATGGCTGTCAGATGAATGTTCATGATTCAGAAAATATTAAGGCTATTTTAGAGGAAATGAGTTTTAAAGAAGCTGATGATATGGAAAAAGCTGATTTGATTTTACTTAATACTTGTGCTATTAGAGAGAATGCTCATAATAAAGTATTTGGTATGATTGGAAGACTTAAGCATATGAAAGAAAATAGACCAAATATTATTACAGGTGTTTGTGGGTGTATGGCTCAAGAAGAAGTAGTTGTGAATGAGATTTTAGATAAGTATAGTTTTTTGGATTTAGTGTTTGGTACACATAATATTCATGAGTTACCAGTAATTTTGAATAAAGCTATGCATAATAAAAAGATAGAAGTTGAGGTATATAGCTGTGAAGGGGATATTATAGAAGATATACCTGTTAAAAGGGATAGTAAGTATAAGGCATTTGTTAATATTATGTATGGATGTGATAAGTTTTGTACATACTGTATTGTACCTTATACAAGAGGTAAACAAAGAAGTAGAAGATTTGGAGATATAATAAGAGAAGTTAAGTCTTTAAAGGATGCTGGATATAAAGAGGTTACTTTGCTTGGCCAAAATGTTAATGCATATGGTAAGGATTTAGGATTAGAATTCGATATGGGTGATTTACTTGAAGAGGTAGCTAAAACAGGTATTGAGAGAATTCGTTTTGTAACTTCACATCCATGGGATTTTACAGATAAAATGATTGAGGTTATCAGCAAATATCCTAATATTATGCCTTATATTCATTTGCCTTTGCAATCTGGCTCTGATAGAATACTTAAATTAATGGGTAGAAGATATACTAAAAAATCTTATTTAGAGTTATTTAATAAGATTAAGAAAATTGTACCTAACGCTTCTATTACGACGGATATTATTGTGGGTTTTCCAGGCGAGACTGAAGAAGATTTTGAAGAAACTTTAGATGTCGTGAATGTTTGCAGATATGATTCAGCTTTTACATTTATTTTTTCACCTAGAGAAGGGACGCCAGCAGCTAAAATGAAAGATGATATACCGCTTGAGGTTAAAGAAGAGAGATTACACAAATTAAATGAACTTGTGAATAAATATGCGAAAGAGGCAAATGACAAATATTTAGGAAAAGTTGTTCCTGTATTACTTGAAAATGTTAGTGAGAAAGATAGTAATATGCTTGCTGGATATACAGATACAATGAAACTTGTTAATGTGAAAGCTTCTAAAGATATGTTAGGAAAGATTGTTGATGTAAAAATTACTGATGTTAAAACTTGGAGTATGGATGGAGAGATAGCTTAAGGCTATCTTTTTCTTTATATTTAAATTGGGTTAGGTTAGGTTAGTGTTAATTTGACAAAATTATAATTAATGTTATAATAAAGTTCACATTTTTAAATGAGGAGGGAAAATGATGGATTATTATAATATTGCTGTTGTATTAGGTTTATCTGGGGTAGCAAGTACGCCTAGTAGTGTGATATTTATGTATTTGGCATTTCTTGATGATAATGATATTTATGCAAATGTGTGTGCATCATCTGTAGTTTGTGGGGCAACTTCAATGGCTTTATCTATATCATTAAATCAAATGGGCCGAAATCAAGAATATAAAGAAGCTATAAGTTATGTTCAAACTTTATCTACAGAAGAGTTAGAAGCATTATCTGAAGATTTGGTTAGTGCAAATATTTCCGATTTTGATATAGAAGATGAATTAAGTGATAGATTAAATATTTTATCTGAAAATGATGGTGTGTTTAGTTTTGATGAGGAAAGAGAGGCACTACAAAAAAGTTTAGCTGATTATTTAAAAAAATTAAGTAATACTGATTATGAAGAATACAAAATGGTTTTAGATACATTAAGTGATGGCGTTTATGAAGATGGCGAAGTTGTTAAAATTGAAGTAGTTAAAAAATTAAATTTATAAGGGGTTTTATAGATGAATTTGTTTTTGAAAAAATTTAAAAAAGCGGTATTTTATTTAGAAAAAGCAAAATTTAAAGTTATTAATAAATTTCATTTATATGATTATGCTATTAAAAGATTGGAAAAACAATATAATAATTTATTAGCAAAAACAAAAAATGAAGAAGAAAAGGTTAAAATTATTTCTTGGTATAAACGTAGTTTGATGTTAATAAAAAAAGAAAACAGCCGCGGAGAAAATATGAATTACCATTTTAATAAAGATAATCCAGAAGAAACATTATATTGGTTAAATCTTAATAAAAAACTACATAGTATGGGATTAAAACGAAATTTTATAAAAATATTAGTAGAGGGTTTATTACTTGTTTTATCTAAAAGTAATATATTTGGTGCGTTTGGAAGTATTATTAGCATTTTATCTATTTTAGGATTAGTAAAAGAAGGTATTTCTATTTTTATTAATGGTAGTTGTATTATGCTTCAAAATTATAATATAGATAGAGTGGAAAAGTATATTGCTGGTCCATATCAAAAGAGAAAAGAAAAATTAAATAAAAAAGCAATGGAATATGCATCACTTACTCAAGTTACTTCTAAAGTCATAGAGCAAAGTGAAAGCTTACCTACACCTGATGAAATGCTTGCTAGTTTGACCACTGAACAACAAAAGAAATTGTTTTTAAGGTTAGTAATGCAGGAACTTGAATATAGAAAATCAAATGAACAAAAAGTTAAAGTTAAAACATTTTCACGATAAATAGAGGTATAGCTATTGTTTGGTTATATCTTTTTCTATTGAAAAAAATTTGTTATTTTGGTATTATTGATGTAAAGAGTAGGAGATAAGTATATGAAAGATACTGAGGATAAGATAAAAGAATTTGTTAAAAGGGTTGAAGATAGAACAAATGATGTTTTAGATGATTCTTTAATGGATGATGATGCAAATTCAGAAAACATTAATGTTGATTATACTGATATTGTTAAAAATAGTGCGAAAGCAAAGATATCGAAATTACCATGGCTTATAGCTATATTTTTGATTTTTATAATTGCAATTATACTTGGTTTTATGTTTTTTAGTAATAATCCTAAAACATTATTTACTCAGACAGTAGATGGTTTATTTGCTTATTTAGAAGAGAATGTTAATGATAATGTATATGATATTACTGATGGAAATATTAGTTTAGATTCTAATATTAAAAGTACTGATGAAAATTCTGAACTTTATAATAATTTGAGTAAGGTTAGTTTTAGTGCAGATTATGTTAAAGATAGTGCTAGTGATAAAAATTATATAGATTTAAAAACTACTTATGATGGAGATGATTTTGTAAGTGCTAAGGTTTATGGTGATGGTGATAATACATATATATATTCACCGATAGTTAGTGATAATTATTTTAGACTTTCATCTAATAAACTTAGTTATTTTACAGATGGTAATGATATAAAAATTATTTTAAAAGGTGTGAATCAAGCGATTGATAAGGTTATTGCAGATGAAAAAGTCTATGGTTCTAAAGAAAATTTAGATGTAGATGGTGAAGTTATTAGAAGTTATAGAACTAAATTTGTTATTGATAAGAATAATAGGAATAGGGTATTAGAAACTTTTATAAATACATTAAAAGCTAATGATGAATTTGTTTCAGTATTAGCAAATATGAAAATGGTTAAAAACAGTGATATTAGGAAATCTTTAGATAATTATATGTCTAAATTAGAAGATAAATTGAAATTGTGTAATAAATTAGAAATTTCGTTATATATTAATGATAAAACTAATGAATTTATTAAGGCTGAGGCTTTAAGTGAATTGGGGAATATTAGTTTTGATAGAAAAGAAGAAAACAAATTTATATATACTATTTCTAATAAAAATGATGGTACTTTAAGCAATGGTGAGTTTGTTTTTAATGTAAATGATAATAAGACTAAATATACATATAATTTGTATTATAAACAAACTAAAAATAATAAAGTGTTATTTGAAAGTAATATTGATTTAAAATATACAAGTAAAAAAGCGGATAATTTTGCGGATGTTGATGTGAGTAATAGTGTTGATATTGATAAAGTGGGGGGACTTGAAAAATTAGCGATTTATACGAAGATTATGGCTACTCCAAATTTAAGTCAATTTTTACCAATTATAAAGGAGATAATTTAAATCTTCTTTTTTTGTGTACTTTTTAGGTTTTAATGCATATCTTAAAGTGAGGGGTGATAAAGTGGCATCATATAAAGAAATAGTAACCAAGGCAATTATAGGTAAGGGAAAGAAACATTTTAAAAATAGTTATGAGGTTAAGGTGGATAATAAACCGACTACTGTATTAGGATGTTGGGTAATTAATCATATTTTTAAAGGTTATAAATCTGGGGATAAAGTTGGTGTTGATGGGTCATTTGATATAAATATTTGGTATTCTTATGAGAATGATAGTAAAACAGGAGTCATTAATAAAAAAATTGAATATAATGATTTATTTAATGTAAGACTTAGAGAAAATGCCGATTTATCTGGTAATACTGATATTATTGTTAGGTCTTTAAAGCAGCCAACATGTTCTGGTGTAAATATTCAAGATGACAATACAATATCATTTAATATTGAAAAGGAACTTGGTGTAGAGATTGTTGGAGAGACTAAGGTTAAGATTGCAGTTGAGGATGATGAAGAGCCTTGGGATGAGATAGTTGATGATGTAGATGAGGATACTTTAAAGGAAATTGATGAAAAAGTATCTGAAGATTATTTAGAATAGTGCGCATATTTCGCACTTTTTTGATATAATATTTTTAGGGTGGTTGATTATGACAAATGTTTATTTAATTAGGCATGCTTTTACACCAGCAAATAATGCTAGTTATAATAATCAGGAAGGTTTATGGCAGATTGCTTTAGATAAAGATATGCCAATTGAAAAGGATTATGGTGTAAAGCAGGCTTTAGAATTAGGTGAGTTTTTAAATAGTTTAGAAGGTAAAATTTTAATTATTGCTAGCCCTTATTTTAGAGTTCAAGAAACTTTAAAATATGCTTTATCTGAAATGCATGGTGATTATGAGATTAGGGTTTCTTCAGAATTAAAAGAGTTTAATTCTGGTGTTCATTATGCTCATACAATAGATGAGGTTAAAAAAATGTATCCAGAAAGTAAGAAATATTTTGATGATGCTGAAAAGGATTTTTATAATGCAGTATATACTGGTGGCGAGAGTAGGAATCAAGTTAAAGAAAGAGTTAAAAATATAGCTTTTGAAATAAAAAAAATAGCGTCAACTTCGGAATATGATTATATATTAGTGTTTGGTCATGGAACCGTTAATCATTATTTAAATTATCATCTTACAGGTGAAGGGATAGATCATGATATGAAGAATTGTGAGGTGTATTCTGTTATGGATAAGAAGACTTTGTTTATTCCAGTAAGTTTTGTTCCTAAAGGTTTTATGGTTGATATTAATGAATATATTAATGATAAAAAAGATAAAATAAAAATGTTGAATAAATAGAAAAATTTTGGAGGTTGATTATGGCGAATATTTATTTAATTAGACATGGTTTTACACCAGCAAACAATGCAAATTATAATTGTCAAAGAGGCATTAGAGAGATTGCTGAGGATAGAGATATGCCATTAGAAAGAAATTATGGTGTAAGGCAAGCTGAAGAAGCTGGAATATTTTTAAATAATTTGATTAATGGAAAATCTTTAGTTTTTGTTAGTCCATATAGGAGAACACTCGAGACATTCAAGTATGCATCAGAGAATATGAATAAAGATTTAGATGTTATTATAGATGAACGAATTAGGGAAATTGATTCTGGTGTTCATTATGCTAGACCAAAAGAAGATGTAAAGAGAGATTTTCCTGAAACTGGTGGTTTTTTCAAAGCTTTGGAATCTGGTAAGGCTGACAGTGTACCTTACTACGGTGGAGAAAGTCAAAAGGATGTTAGAAATAGAGTATATGGTTTTGCTATGAATGTTTTAAATATTTGTGATAGTGATGATTATGATAATATTTTAATTTTTACTCATGGTGTTGCAATGCACTGGATTTATTATTGGCTTAATAATGGAGCTGAATTAAAAACTGGTTTAAAGAATTGTGAAATTATAAAAGCAAATGGTGATGATGCTGGAAAGTCTTTATTTATTCCTGTAGCTTATGTTCCAAAAGGATTTTTAATCGATATTCCTAAATATATTGATTTGGTTAATAATGAGAAGGAATTAAAAAAAGTGAAAACTAAAATATTAAATAAACACATACAATATAAGTGTTAACTAAAAAAGGTTGACACTTATTTTATTTTATGATAAAATTTGTAACAGAAATGGAGGGATATTATGGCTGTTAAATTAAGACTTTTAAGAATGGGAGCTAAAAGAAAACCATTTTATCGTATAGTAGCTGCTGATTCTAGAACAAAAAGAGATGGTAAGTATATTGAATTAGTTGGTACTTATAATCCAGTTGCTGAACCAGCTGAAATTAATATAAAAGAAGAAGTTGCTTTAAAATGGCTTCAAAATGGTGCTATTCCTACTGATACAGTTAAAAGTTTATTTACCAAAAAAGGAATTAATCAAAAATTCCATGAAATGAAATATTCAAAAGAAAGTAAATAGTTATGGAGTTAGGTAGTTTAACAGAGTTTTTGGTTAAAAGTTTAGTCAAAAATCCAGATATGGTATCAGTGAAAGCTTTTGATGATGATGATAAAATCACAGTTGAAGTTTTAGTAAGTAATGAAGACATGGGTCGAGTAATCGGTAAAAAAGGGATGATTATAAATGCTATTAGAACTATTGTTCAAGCAAGTAGTTATCTTAACCATGATAAACGTGTATTTATTAACATAGATTCTTTTTAAGATCTATGTTTTTTGTTATAAAAAAAATTGTACTTTTGTACAACTATTTTATTTTTTCTAATGTTTCTTGATTAACATCGTCAAATAACTGTTTAATATTAATATTTAAAGCGTTTGCAATAGCTCCTAAACTGTCAAGTTTAGGTCTTTTTATTAGTTTTAAACATTCTAAATCTCTTATGAATTGATGTGTAAAACCTGACTTGTCGGCTAATTGTTGGGTTGTTAGTTTTGCTAATTTTCTATATTTTTTAATATTTATTCTAGCAATTATATAATAATAGTCATTGTCGTTTTTATCTAGTTTTTTCATAGATAATCACTTCCTCTATACGATTTTCTCAAAAATGTCATTCAACAAATTATATTTTTAATAGTATTCAAACTTATTTTTGGCTTATTACACCATCTGTTTCTTCAGACTATTCTTTAAAAATGTGGGATGGTAATAAGATTACTTCTAATTTAACTAGTGAGATGAAAAATTATGTTTTTCCTGTAATTAATTTATCAAATAATATTAATTTATCTGGTAAAGGGACTGAGTAAGAACCTTTTGTGGTTAAAAATTGATTTTTTAACCTTTATTTTTATGGTGCTTTATGATATTATTAATAGTAGTGGAGGCGCTTATGAAAAAAGGATTTACTTTAATTGAGTTATTAGCAGTTATTGCTATTTTAGGTATTATTTTGATGATTGTTATGCCAAGTATTACTGGTATTTTAAATAGAACTCAGACTAGGCTTAATAATGAGCAAAAAAATGCGGTGGTGAGTGCTGCTAGGCAATGGGGAGTAAGTAATTTAATTGAAAAAGATGGAAAAATTTATCAGGGAAATGATGAGAAAAAGTTTGTAACTATTGGAGAATTAAAGGATTCTGGTTTTTTAGAGGATAAGAAGGTTCAAAATATGGTTGATAGAGGAGAAGTTCCTTCTGATACTAAGATTTGTATTACTTATGAAGATTATCAATTTGTTTATGAATATGAGGGAGATTGCTAGAGATGAAAAAAGGATTTACATTGATAGAATTATTAGTTGTTATTGTATTACTTGGAATTATTGCAGTATTAGTTACTACCTCAGTTATTGGAATTATGAATGATTCTAAATCTTCACTTTCAGATACACAAAAGGATACTTTAGAAAAGGCGGCTGAACAGTGGGGAACAATTAATGCTGGTGAAATGCCTTATGATGATGGTGAATCTATTTCAGTAGATGTTCAAGTATTAGCTGATGAGGGTTATATAGATAGTGCTGATTTGGAAGACCCTAAAACTAGCAAAAAAATATGTGGTGCAGTAAAAATAACTTATAAAGAATCTAATAATCAATATAGTTATGAATTTGAAGAAAAAAGTTGTTCATAAATTTGAACAATTTTTTTTGTGATACATAAAAAAGTTATTTTGACATATTTTTTAATAGGGTGATTAGTTATGAAAAGATTATTGATAATGATGTTTATTTTTTTGATTTTATTTTCTTCTACTTCTGTTACAGTAAGTGCGGAGAATGATTTGAAATTGGCAGAAAAAGCAAAGTCTGCTATTTTAGTTGAGGCTAGTACTGGTAAGATTCTTTTTGAAAAGAACGCTGATGAAAAGTTACATCCAGCTAGTATGACTAAAATGATGAGCATGCTTTTAATAATAGAAGCTATTGAAAATGGAATAATTAAGTGGGATCAAGTTGTTCAAGTTAGTGAAAATGCATCTAGTATGGGTGGAAGTCAAATTTTACTTGAAACTGGTGAAAAGATGAGTGTACGCGATTTATTTAAGGGGGTTGCAATTGCTTCTGGAAATGATGCTGTGGTGGCTTTAGCGGAAACTGTTGCTGGAAATGTAAGTAATTTTGTTAGTATGATGAATAAAAGGGCTAAAGAGCTTGGGCTTACTAATACTAATTTTAAGAATCCTCATGGACTTGATGATGCGAATCATTATTCTAGTAGTAGAGATATGATGCTTATTGCGATGGAACTTGTAAAACATAAAGAGGTTTTAGAATACACAAAAATTTATGAAGACTATTTAAGAGAAAATACTGATAGGAAAATATGGCTTGTTAATACCAATAGGTTAGTTAGATTTTATGATGGGGTTGATGGTTTAAAAACTGGTTATACTGAGGATGCGGGATATTGTATGACAGCAACGGCAGAGAAGGATGGTATGAGAGTTATTGCGGTAGTTATGGGAGAAGAAACTAGTAAAATACGTAATCAAGAAGTAAGTGAGATGCTTGATTATGCTTTCGCACAATATAAAGTTATAAATATGCTTAAAAATAAAAATTCTCTCGGAAAGTATAGAGTTGAAAATGGTAAAGAGGAATATGTGAGAGTTGTTCCTATAGGTGATACTAATATGGTTAAGAAAAAAAGTGAACAGAGTGGTAATTTTAGTTATGATATTAAAATTAATTCTTTAAAAGCGCCTTTAAAAGTGGGAGATAATGTCGGGACACTTACTATTAAAGAAAATGATAATAATGTTAAAACCTTAAAACTTACTGTAACTAAGGATGTTGAAAAGGCAAATTTTATTGATTTGTTTTCAAGAAATGTAAAGGATATGATTATTGGCAATATGAGTTTAGAATAACTTATATTGTTTTTTTAATTGTGATAAAATTATACTAGGAGGCAGAATATGAAAAATGAAAAGTTAGTTATGATTATATATGCATGTATGAGAATAATTAATGTTTTTTTAGGCCCTTTTTTGGCTGCTTATTTTATAACAGTTTCTTTAGAAAATGTAACTACACTTTCACTTTTTAATATATTAAATTATGTTTTCCTATGTATTTTTGGGATGATTGCGGGATATATTACTGAGAGAAAAGGTACACTTTCTACTTTTAGATTGGGTATTTTTATAAGGTTTTTATGTGTGTTTTTGATTATGATTTTAGGTGAGAAGATTACAACTTATTATAGTTTGGTTTCTTTTACTTATGGTTTTTCATCAATGTTTTTCTATTTGCCTTTTAATTTATATCATGCGGATTGTGTTCAAAATTCTGAAAGGGCTTCTTTTGAATTTAAGATGAATGTTATTAAATATTTGATTAGTGTTTTTGTACCTTTTTTGTTAGGTTCATTAATTTCTGTTACTAATTATCAGCTTGCGGCTTTAGTTATATTAATATTTTCTGTTATTCAAATTTTGGCTTCTTTTTATTTGAAAAAACTTCCTAAATCTGATAAGGTTTATGATTTATTGGGTTTTCTTAAGAAAATTTTGAAAAATAAACAAGGAAAAAAGCTTCTTTTTATAGAATATTTAAATGGTTTGCTTTTTTCAGAAGGAGTTTTAGGGGCAGTTATAACTATTTTAATCATGTTATCTTTTAAATCGGAATTTCATTTAGGGGTTATTAATTCTTTGGCGGCTTTGTTTAGTTTATGTGTTATATATTTTTATACAAAAAAATATAAAGGTAAAGATGATAAAAATATTATATATATATCAGGGATTATTATTTTTATTTATTAGGAATTTGCTTTGTAAAAGATAAAAGTTTGCAAGAAGTTATTTACAAGAACGTTTGTATGTGCTATAGTGGATATATCAAAAAATAGAAGGTGATGC